>NZ_CP163444.1:2492000-3115000 GCF_041053105.1 Streptomyces sp. R44
TCGTGCCCGCGCTCGACCTGCCCGTGTGGGGCGCCCTGGCGCAGGTCCTGCTGGTCTTCGGGATCGCCGAGATCTGCGTGGGGCGGTGGCGGACGCTCGGCATCGCGTACCTCGCCACCGTCGTCGGCACGCTCTACGCGCGCGTGGGCATCGCGCTCGGCCCGGACAGCCCGTTCGGGCTGCCCGCCTCGGACGCGCTGGTGGTGGACACCGGCCCCTCGGCGGCGGTGGTGGGCCTCGCCGTGTACGTGTGCTGGCGCTACCGGGCGTACTGGACCGGCGGGCTCGTGGTCGTCGCGATGGTCGTCGAGGTGATCGTCAAGACGAACCTGGCGGGCAAGGAGCACCTGGCGGCGATCGCCGCCGTCCTCGTCCTGATCGCGGTCGAGGCCCGGCGCGGACGCGGTCAGGACGGCGGGGTCGAGCCGCGCCCGGGGACGCGCTCCTGGAAGCCGCCGATCAGGTCCTGAACGCGGCGCCGGACCTTGGTCCAGCGCCTGTCGTGGCGGTACGTACGGATCCGGGAGCGGGCCCTGGCCCGGTGGCGGTTCCGGTAGAAGCGCCTGGACCACCAGGAGCCCGGGCGGGCCAGCCGGACGGCGCCGACGATCGCCACGAACGGGACGAGGGCCCCGAACACGGCCATCCGGAACTTCCCCTTCACCAGGGTGACCAGGATGAGGAGGAAGTTCAGCGCGAGGGTCAGGATGAAGGTGACCCGGTCCTGCTGCTCCTCGGCGGTCATGTCGTTGACGCCGAGCGGCGAGAAACCGCTGAGCGTGAGCCCCACGAGGGCGGTGGTGAGCACGACCACCTCGACGCTCTTGCGGCCGTCCTCCGACCAGTACACGTCGTCGAGATGGAGGATGAGCGCGAACTCGTCCAGGACGAGCCCCGCGCCGATCCCGAACACGACCGCGAAGATCGCCCCGCCGGCGCCGTGCCGGTCGCTGGCCACGGCGCCGAAGCCGCCGAGGATCGTGAGGACGACGCCCGGCACGACGTGATGGATGTGGACGCCTCCGGAGGAGACGTTCCGGAAGGGCCCCTTCCCCGCCCGGATGAGCCGGGTGACGGTGCGGGTGACCAGGAATGTCAGGACGAAGGAGGTCAGAGCGAGCAGCATCGGAAGCTTGCCCGGCTCGACGATGTTGCGGGAGAACCAGTGACCCATGCCACCCCGTTCCGATATGCGCGGTATGCGCAATCTACCGTCCCGGGGCGGCGATTACCCTGCCCGGATGGACGGCCTGCGTTTCGCCTTCGGGACCCTCACCGTGTTCCCCGCCCGCATCACCCGCTGGGACCGGGACGCGGCGCGCGCCGGCATGCTCTCGGCCCCGCTCGCCGGCCTGGCCGTCGGGCTCTGCTCCGCCGCGGCCGGCGGTCTCTTCCTGCTGCTCGGCTCGGGCCCGCTGCTCGCGGCCGTCGCCGCCACCGCCGTCCCCGCCCTGCTCACCCGGGGCCTGCACCTCGACGGCCTCGCGGACACCGCCGACGGCCTCGGCAGCGCCAAGCCGGCCGAGGACGCGCTGCGCATCATGAAGCAGTCGGACATCGGCCCGTTCGGCGTCATCGCCCTCGTCCTCGTGCTGCTCGCCCAGGTCGCCGCGCTGTACGAGCTGTACGGGGAGGGCTGGGCGCACGGCACCGTCGCCGCCGCCCTCGCCGCCACCGTCGCCCGCCTCGCCCTCACCCACGCCTCCCGGCACGGCGTCCCGGCCGCCCGCCCCGAGGGCCTCGGCGCGATCGTCGCCGAGACGGTCCCGACCCGGTCCGCGACCCTCACGACCGCCCTGGTCCTGGTCCTCTGCGCCACGGCGGGCCTCCTGCTCTCCCCGTACGACGCCGTCCGCTCGGTCCTCGCGGCCGGTGCGGGCCTCGGTGCGGCGGCGGTGCTGCTCCGGCGGTGCGTGCGGCGCTTCGGCGGGGTGACGGGCGATGTGTTCGGCGCGGTGGAGGAGACGGCGGCCACGGCGGCGCTGATCGCGCTGACGCTGGGTTAACCGCCGGACCGGCAGGGCTCGCGCCACGCGTCGAGCGCGTACCGCTTCCGCATCGAGCTGAGGCCCAGCTTCCTCGCCTGGGGGCAGAACTGGTCGGTCGTCCGTTCGTACTCGACGTGGAAGACGGCCTTGCCCGCCGCCACGAACGGCGCGAGACGGCCGCACTCGTCGTACTCGGCGCACTGCTCGTTGACCGCGAAGTCGAAGTCCGGGAGCAGCTTCGGGATCTGGTCCAGGTCGTTCTTGAGGCCGACCGCGAGGCCCCGGTCGTGGGCCATGGTCGCGATGAGGCGGTTGTAGCGGAGCTGGTCGGCGGCGGTGAGGGGGAATCCCGTGCGGTTCTTGTAGCCGTCCATGTTGTCGGGTTCGACGGCGTCGAAGCCCTTGTCCCGGCACATGTCGAGGCGCTTCGCCATGAGCGGTCCGAGGAGGTCGGTGCGGCGGATGTCGAGCCAGCGCTCGCCGTCCCAGCCGTTGCCCTCGCCGAGGAGGCCCTTCGGGAAGTCGTCGGCGTCGGGGCGGAAGTCCTCCCAGGCGCCCGTGGACAGATAGCAGATGACCTTGCGGCCGCGGCGGTGGAGGTCGGCGACGGTCGACGCGGGGTGGTCGAAGCCGTCGATGTCGTACACCGGGACGTCGACGGCCGGGTCGAGCCGGCCGCTGAGCTGCCACTGCCAGGCGAGACCGGGGGCGGGCCGCCAGCGCTGCTCCCCGGTGGTCTTCGGGTCGGGGGCGGGGTCGGGGCCGGGGGCCGCCGTACAGGCCGTGGCGAGCAGGAGGAGCCCCACGAGCGGCGGCAGCGGTCGTCTCATCGGGCGGGCTCCAGGAGGTGCGGAAGGGTGCCCCAGGGGTGGGCGCCGGTGCCGGGGACGGCGCAGTGCACCGGGGTGGCCGGGCGGAAGCCCGCGGGGGCGGCGTACACGAGGTGGCAGTAGTGGGCGGCGACCGGCAGGTCGAGGGTCCGGTACGTGTCCCAGGGGCCCTCGAAGGTGACGAGGAGGTCGGCCTGGGCCTCGTAGCCCGGGTCCGGGTGGGCGCCGTGGTTGAAGACGAGGGTCGCGGCCCCGGCGGCCCGGGCGGCGACCGCGATGCGGCGGTAGTGGGCGAGGGCGGCGGGCGCGGTCGCCACCTGGTCCAGGAAGGCGCCGTCGGCGCCGTACCAGTCGCGGTGGCGGAGCAGTTCGGCGACGGCCTCGGCGTGCGGGCGGCGGCCGTAGGCGGTGTCCACGTAGCCGAGGACCCGGACCCCGGCGGCCCGCAGCCGTGCGGCGGCCTCGGCGAACGCCGGGTCGGGCGCGGCACCGGCGCCGCTCGCCGGGTTGAGGACGACGCCGTACAGGGTCGGCGCCGCGTCGACGAGCGCCGACCAGGCCTCGGGGCGTTCGGCCGGGTGCTCGTAGTACGGCACCAGGAGGGAGGGGTTGGTCATGGCGTCCCTAAGCGCGGTGGGCGGTCGGTCGTACCAGGAGGGCACAGGTCAGGGCGGCGAGCACCGCGGCCGCTCCCCCGGCGGCCACCGGGCCCGCCACCGATTCCACGGTCTGCGCCGCCGCCGCGAGCAGGCAGACGGTGGCGGCGCTGAGCACCGCGCCGAAGGCCTGGAGCAGCAGCCCGAGCCAGAGCACGGTCCCGATCAGGAGCAGGGTGAGCAGGCGCGGGAGCGTCGGCCACGGGACCCCGGGCCAGGCGAGGGTCGCGGCGAGCGCGAGGGCGAGGAGGACGGTGAGGTAGCCGCCGAGGCAGAGCACGAGGGTGCCGGTGACGGCCCGGCGGAACTCGCGGGCGGTGGTGAGGGTCCGCAGCCGGGTCAGGCTGCCGTCCCGGAAGCGGTACAGCAGCCATTCCGCCGGCCCCATGGAGAGGGTGAGGGCGATGACCGCCCCCGCGCCGCTCACCCTGGTGTCCCCCACGCCCGCGTGGAGGACGAGCAGGCCGCTGCCGAGGCCGAAGAGGCCGTACGGGAGGGAGGCGGCGCGCGGGGGTCCGCCGCGGCCGCCCGCGTCCCGGCGGAGGCCGGGGCGCAGGACGAGCGCGGCGAAGGCGACGGAGGCGGTGAGCGAGGCGAGGAGGAGCCCGGCGCGCAGGGCGTCCGGCAGGTCCCAGCGGAAGGCGGCGGCGGCGCCGGTGAGCGGCAGCAGGGCGCAGAGCAGGGCCCGTTCGCGGCCGAGGACGAGGAGCACGGTCGCGGCGGCGAGGTAGAGCGACTGTCCTGCGGCGAAGACGGCGGCGGGGGTCTCGCCGGGCGCGGCGGTCGCGAGGGCGACGGCCGTCCCGGCGAGGGCGCCGGCCGGGGCGCCGGTGAGCAGGGCGCGGGCGGCGGCGGGCCGGTCGCCGAGCCCGAGCCAGGTGTACGCGCGGTGGGAGAGGGCCTGGTTCCAGACCCAGCCGGTGACGGCACCGGCGAGCAGGGGGACGGTCCCGGCGGGGAGCCCGAACCGGCCGTGCCCGCCGGCGAGCAGCGGTGCGGCGAGGACGTACGCGAGGCCGGGGAGCGCGAAGACGAGGCCGCGCAGCAGACAGCCGGCGAGCTCGCCGTACCAGGCGCCGGAGGGTGGTGCCGCCGGTTCGGGGTGGCGCCGCTCCACGCGCGCGTAGAGGTCCTCGGCGAGGGAGAAGGAGTCGGCGCGGCCGTAGGTGAGCCGGATGTGCTCGTCGGTCATGCCGTCGGACTCGAGGAGCGCGGCGATCTCGTCCGGGTGTACGGCGACGGCGACGAACCCGTCGAGCCGCCGGGCGAGTTCGTCGAGCGGATCGTCGGCGAGGCCGCCGCCGTCGGGGGTGCGGGCGGGCTCGGCCGGCCGGCGCGGGCGCGGGATCGCCGGAAGCGGGGTCTCCGTCTTCGGGGGTGTCAGCCAGAGGGAGCCGCTCATGCCCGGGTGCCTCCTGTGGCGAGGGCCGCGGTGGTACGGCGGGGGGCGGGGATGCGGAGGCGCAGGGGTTCCTGGGGCAGCGGGACCGGGCGCGCCGGGCGGGCGCCCGCCAGTTCGCGGTAGATCTGGCGGAAGCCGTCCACCGAGCGGTGCAGGGTGAACTCGTCGATGACCCGCTGCCGGGCGCGGCGGCCGAGTTCGGCGCGGCGGGTGCCGTCCCGGAGGAGGGCGGAGACGGCGGCGGCCATGACGGCCGGTTCGCGGGGCGGGACGACGATCCCGGTGTCGCCGACGGCCTCCCGTACGCCTCCGACGTCGGTGGAGACGGTGGCGCGGCCGCAGGACATGGCCTCGATGAGGGAGAAGGGGAAGCCCTCGCTGATGGAGGAGAGCATGACGACGCTGCCGGCCGCGTAGGCCGAGGGGACGTCGCTGATCCGGCCCTCGAAGGACACCCCGTCGGTGACGCCCAGCTCGGCGGCGAGCTTCTCCAGGCGGGTCAGGTAGTCCTCGTTCCCGGCGGGGACCGGGCCGAACAACCGGAGCCTGAGCGAGGGGAGTTCGGCCCGGCAGATCGCGTACGCCCGGATCAGGGTCTCCAGGTCCTTGATGGGGTCGACGCGGCCGCACCAGCTGAGGGTGGGGGTCTCGGGTTCGGGTCCGGCCTCGGGGAAGAGGGCGGGGTCGACGCCGTTGTAGACCGTGCGGATGCGGTCGGCGGGGGCTCCGCCGCGCTCCTCCCAGCGCCGGTTGTACTGGTTGCAGGGGGTGATGAGGTCGGCCTTGCGGTAGCCGAGGGTGTTGAGTTCGCGGTAGAAGCCGAGCATGAGGGCCTTGACGGGCCAGCGTTGCGCTTCGCTGCGGTAGCCGAGGTAGCGCTCGCGGAGGTAGATGCCGTGTTCGGTGAGCAGGAAGGGCACCCCTTCGAAGTGCTGCGCGGCGAGGGCGGGCAGCGTGGCGAGACCGCTGGAGACGGCGTGCGCCACGCCGCCGCAGGCTATCCGGGCGGCGAGCGGACGCAGGGCGTGTTCGAGCAGGTCGGTGGCGGTGAGCGCGTCGTGGACGGTGGGCCGGGCCGCGAGCGTGGGCAGGTGCGGCATGGTCCAGATCCACATGAGGGAGCGCAGGGCCGGCTCGGAGCGGAGGGCGGCGGTCAGCCGTCCCTGCCGGGCGAGTTCGGCGAGTTCGTACAGGCCGGTGCCGAAGTCGCAGCCCGCCTCGGGGTCGAGGAGGGCGAGCAGGAGGCGCTCGTACGCGTCGAGGAAGCGGCGGCGTTCGCGCCCCCGCAGGGGCCGGCGCACGGCCGGTCCCTGCGGAGGTCCCCACAGGGGGTACGCGGTGTGCCGGGTGACGTTGGGCGGCAGCTCCCAGGTGACGGGTTCGCGGCCGCTGCCGGTGAGGGCGAGGATCTCGAAGTCGACCTCCGGCATGCCACGGACGAGCTGGTCGCACCAGGTGCTGACGCCGCCGTGGACATGCGGGTAGGTGCCTTCGGTGAGCATGGTGACGTGACGGCCACTGCTCGGCATGAGCGGGTTCCCCCCAGGACGTGCTGGTCAGGCGTCAGGCGGTCGGGAGCGTGAGGGTGACGGCGGTCTGGAGCGGTTCGGGTGTGGTCCAGGCGGAGCGGGTGCCCGCGTAGGCCGTCCCGAAGGCGGTGCTGCCGAGCAGGAGCTTCTTCCGCGTGCCCTCGGGGGCGGTGACGGGCACGGTGACGCCGGAGGGCGCCTTGACGGTGACCGTGGTGCCGATGCGGTAGGCGGTGACCTTTCCGGCGGCGACGGCCTGGTCCCAGGCGGCGCGGCGGCCCAGTTCGGTGCCGACGTCCTTCTGGGCCGGGTTCACCAGGGGCGCGTTCGCCGCGAACAGGGCCCGGTAGTCGGCGAGTACGCGGTCGAGGACCGGGTAGAGGAGCCGCTCCTCGGCGAGGTTCGACTGGTGGACGTAGTGCGGCCGGGGGTCGTTGCCCAGGACGTGGGAGAGGGCGGTGCGGGCCTCCTGCGGCACGATGTGGTCGGCGTAGCCGGTGGCCGTGGGGAGCGGGGCGGGCAGGCAGGTGGAGGCCGGGTTGGACTCGCAGATCCCGCTGCCGCCGTCGGCGCGGGAGGTGTAGATCCAGTTGTACTCATCGGCCATCTCGGCGGCGGTGCCCACGTTGTAGTACACGTTCATCGGGTGGCGGGGCACGGTCTTCGCGGCGCCGGTCCCGACGGGACGCTGCTGGGGCTCGCGGGAGTTGTCGCTCGCGGTCCACTTCACGCCGTTGTCGGCGAGGGCGCCGGCGAGGTTGGGGTTGTCGACGGGCTGCTGGGGCAGGGTCTTGAGGCCGGAGTGCTCGCCGGTGACGAGTTCGGAGCGGTCGACGGAGATGCCCTTGCCGACGGCCCAGTTGTGGTTGTCGCGGATCTGGCCGGAGAGCTCGGAGCGGCTCACCCAGAGGGTGTTGCCCGCGGTGTCCTTGGCGCACTGCCAGGGCACGACGCTGTTGTCCTGGACGCAGCCGAGGAAGGGGTGGGTGTAGGTGTGATTGATCCACCGGTACTGGGCGCGGTCGGCGACGAGCCGGTCGGTGAGCGCGTCGGTGCCGCCGTGCTCGGTCTTCCACTGCTCGCCCTGGCCGCCGTTGTAGACCATGTCGAGCGTGAAGCCGGAGGCCTTCTGCCAGGCGGCGGCGTACTGGGCGTCGGCGACGGTCATGCGGATCGGGTCGACGCCCTCGCCGTCGTCGCCGACGCAGTCGAAGTCGCCGGGGGTGCAGTCGAGCGTCCGGTCCCAGCGGGCGTCGGGGGCGAAGACGTCGTCGACGTGGACGGAGAGGTAGTTGCGGCTCTGGCCGAGGTGGACGCCCTGGGTGAGCCAGTCGACGATGCCGCGGGCGAGGGCCCGGAACTGCCGCTGGTACTGGTTGTAGGCGAAGGTGACGACGAGTTCGCGGCGCCCGTCGGCGGCGTACTCGCCGACGAGGCTGGCCCGGCCGCCGCCGGCGGCGCTGTCGACGGGCACGTCGAGGTAGCTGGTGTAGCCGGCCCGGGGGCGGCCCGCGTAGCCGTAGCTCTCGGAGATCGTGGGGTCGTTGTCCTCGAAGGTGAGCGCCCCGGCGAGGTAGCGGAAGGGCCCCGCCTGCCCGGCGGCGGTGACGCCGGCGGTGGTGCCGTCGAGGACGCCGGACCAGCCGCCCTGGTCGGTGTAGTCGAGGCCGACGCCGGGGTGCGACCAGGTGTAGGCGTCGACCTGCGGGATCCCGAAGGTCCGCTCGTACGTCCGGAGGGCGGTGGCCTCGGCGGAGTCGGGGCCGAAGGCGCTCTCGTGGGGCAGGACGACGCCCTGGTACTTGGCGCGGGGCCGCCCGTCGACGCTGTCGCTCAGGAAGGCCGTGTCGACGACGGGCCGGTTCGGGTCGTTGAGGTCGATCCTGCGGTACGGGACGCCGGAGCCCTTCAGCTCGGCGGTGATCGCCCCGACCGCGCTGCCGCCGTCGTCGACGACGAGGACGGTGAGGTCCACCCGGGGCGCGGTCGCGGCGGCCGCCTGCGCGGAGGGGACGACGGTGGCGAGCAGCGCGGCGGCGGCGAGGGCCGCGATCCTTCCCGTACGAGGACCGGTACGGGAACCGCCGCGGGGCGCGGTGCGGGCGCCGGCGGCGGTGCGGCGTGCGGTTCTGGGCGTACGGATTCGGCCGGAGTCCATGGCTGGTGTCCCCCCTCGACGGGCCCCGCCCGAACCGGCGGAACGCGTGGAGATGTCGCAGATGAGGCGAAGAACGGTGTGTCGTCCTTGCGTGAATGAGGCGAGTGTGACCGGGCGACAGAGGCCGGAAGGGTAAACATGAAAGAGACACCACGGATGAGTGAATCCCCGCCGCCGTGAGCGAACCGGGCGAGCGAGCGTAGGCTCGTTCTCGGCGCTCTCCGGGCCGAAATACGATGCGGCGGGCACGGTCGGCCCATCCCTCGACCGCCACAGAACTCAATGGAAGCGAGATTTCACCACCGTGACTGCTCTCACTCTCAGCACTGCCGGCGCGGCGACGCTGCGCGCCGACGCCCTCGTCGTCGGCGTCGCGAAGTCCGGGAAGACGCTGGTCGTCGCCCCGGGCGCCGAGGCCGTCGACAAGGCCTTCGACGGCCGGCTCGCCGCCGTCCTGGAGACCCTGGGCGCCTCGGGTGCCGAAGGTGAGGCGACGAAGCTGCCCGCCCCCGCCGGTCTCAAGGCCCCCGTCGTCCTGGCCGTCGGCCTGGGCGCGGCGCCCGAGGACGGCGAGTCCTTCGGCGCGGAGATCCTGCGCCGCGCCGCCGGCACCGCCGCCCGCACCCTGACCGGCTCGAAGAAGGCCGCGTTCGCGCTGCCGATCGCCACCGCCGACGACGCCGCCGCCATCGCGGAGGGCGCCCTGCTCGGCGCGTACGCCTACACCGCGTACCAGGAGAACGGCAAGGACGCGAAGAAGCCCCTCGCCGAGGTGGCCCTGCTCGGTGCCAAGCCGCGCGACAAGGCCCACAAGGCCGCCGCCGAGCGCGCCCAGGCCGTGGCCGAGGAGATCAACCGCGCCCGCGACCTGATCAACCAGCCGCCGAACGACCTCTACCCGGCCACCTTCGCCGCCGCCGTCCAGGCCGCCGGCAAGGAGCACGGCCTCAAGGTCCAGGTCCTCGACGAGAAGGCGCTCACCAAGGGCGGCTACGGCGGCATCCTCGGCGTCGGCAACGGCTCCGTGAACCCGCCGCGCCTGGTCCGCGTCGCCTACACCCACCCGAAGGCGGAGAAGACCCTCGCCCTGGTCGGCAAGGGCATCACCTACGACTCGGGCGGCATCTCCCTGAAGCCGGCCGGCCACAACGAGACGATGAAGTGCGACATGGCCGGCGCCGCCGCCGTGTTCTCCACCGTCGTCGCCGCGGCCCGCCTCGGCCTGGAGGTCAACGTCACGGGCTGGCTCGCCCTCGCGGAGAACATGCCGTCCGGCTCCGCCACCCGCCCGGGTGACGTCCTGAACATGTACAGCGGCAAGACCGTCGAGGTCCTGAACACCGACGCCGAGGGCCGGCTCGTCCTCGCCGACGCGATCACCAAGGCCTCCGAGGAGCACCCGGACGCGATCGTCGACGTGGCCACCCTGACCGGCGCCATGGTCCTGGCCCTCGGTGACCGCACCTTCGGCATCATGGCCAACGACGACGACTACCGGACCGCGATCCACGAGATCGCCGAGGAGGTCGGCGAGCAGTCCTGGCCGATGCCGCTCCCCGCGGACCTGCGCAAGACCATGGACTCCCCCACCGCCGACATGGCGAACATGGGTGTCCGGATGGGCGGCGGCCTGGTCGCCGGTCTCTTCCTGCAGGAGTTCGTGGGCGAGGGCATCACCTGGGCCCACCTGGACATCGCGGGCCCCGCCTTCCACGAGGGCGCCCCGTACGGCTACACCCCCAAGGGCGGCACCGGCTCCGCGGTCCGCACCCTGGTGAAGCTGGCCGAGCGCACGGCGGCCGGCGAGCTCTGAGCACACCCGTGACAGGGACGGCCCCGGGCTCCGTGCCCGGGGCCGTCCCTGTTCGCCGACGACGAAATCCGTAGGTTCGTCCGTGCCCGTGAGCCCGCCGTACGGACGATCGGCCGTCTCAGAGCACGGCCCCGCGTCCCGTCGTCCGTCAACAAGTGCGAAGATGGGTTCTCGGCAGGACAGGGCCCCCACCACAGGGCCGAAATAAAGCGGCCGGACACCAGCCGCCGCCAGGTCGTCGACGACCGGCGACGAGCGCACATGCATGGAGGACGTGACGTGGCGAACGACGCCAGCACCGTTTTCGACCTAGTGATCCTCGGCGGCGGTAGCGGCGGTTACGCCGCGGCGCTGCGCGGAGCGCAGCTGGGCCTGGACGTCGCACTGATCGAGAAGAACAAGCTCGGCGGCACCTGCCTGCACAACGGCTGCATCCCGACGAAGGCCCTGCTCCACGCCGGCGAGGTCGCCGACCAGGCGCGCGAGGCGGAGCAGTTCGGTGTCAAGGCCTCTTTCGAGGGCATCGACATCAAGGCCGTGCACAAGTACAAGGACGACGTGATCTCGGGCCTGTACAAGGGCCTGCAGGGTCTCGTCGCCTCCCGCAAGGTGACCTACATCGAGGGCACCGGCCACCTGTCCTCCCCGACCTCCGTCGACGTGGACGGCCGTCGCGTCGAGGGTCGTCACATCCTCCTGGCCACCGGTTCCGTGCCGAAGTCCCTGCCCGGCCTGGAGATCGACGGCAACCGGATCATCTCCTCGGACCACGCGCTGACCCTGGACCGGGTCCCGGAGTCCGCGATCATCCTCGGCGGCGGCGTCATCGGCGTCGAGTTCGCCTCGGCGTGGAAGTCCTTCGGCACCGACGTCACGGTCATCGAGGGCCTGAAGCACCTGGTCCCGGTCGAGGACGAGAACAGCTCGAAGCTTCTTGAGCGCGCGTTCCGCAAGCGCGGCATCAAGTTCAACCTCGGCACCTTCTTCCAGTCCGCCGAGTACACCGACAACGGCGTCAAGGTCACCCTGGCCGACGGCAAGACCTTCGAGGCCGAGGTCCTCCTGGTCGCCATCGGCCGCGGCCCGGTCTCCGCCGGTCTCGGCTACGAGGAGCAGGGCGTCGCGATGGACCGCGGCTACGTCCTGGTCGACGAGTACATGCGTACCAACGTGCCGACGATCTCGGCCGTGGGCGACCTCGTCCCCACGCTCCAGCTCGCGCACGTCGGCTTCGCCGAGGGCATCCTCGTCGCGGAGCGCCTGGCCGGTCTGAAGACCGTCCCGATCGACTACGACGGTGTGCCCCGGGTGACGTACTGCCACCCCGAGGTCGCCTCCGTCGGCATCACCGAGGCCAAGGCCAAGGAGATCTACGGCGCGGACAAGGTCGTCGCCCTGAAGTACAACCTCGCGGGCAACGGCAAGAGCAAGATCCTCAAGACCGCGGGCGAGATCAAGCTCGTCCAGGTCAAGGACGGTGCCGTGGTCGGCGTCCACATGGTCGGTGACCGCATGGGCGAGCAGGTCGGCGAAGCGCAGCTGATCTACAACTGGGAGGCGCTGCCGGCCGAGGTCGCGCAGCTCATCCACGCCCACCCGACGCAGAACGAGGCGCTCGGCGAGGCCCACCTGGCCCTGGCCGGCAAGCCTCTGCACTCCCACGACTGACGCTCACGTCATCACAGGGCGCGACGACCACTTTCCGCAATTCGTTAGGAGCAACTGAAACCATGTCGGTTTCCGTAACCCTGCCGGCGCTCGGCGAGAGCGTCACCGAGGGCACCGTCACCCGCTGGCTCAAGGCCGAGGGTGAGCGTGTCGAGGCCGACGAGCCGCTGCTCGAGGTCTCGACCGACAAGGTCGACACCGAGATCCCCGCCCCCGCCTCCGGCATCCTGGCCTCCATCAAGGTCGCCGAGGACGAGACGGTCGAGGTGGGCGCCGAGCTCGCCATCATCGACGACGGCACGGGCGCCCCGGCCGCCGCTCCGGCCCCGGCCGCCGAGGCCGCCCCGGCTCCGGCCGCCGCTCCGGCCCCCGTGGCCGAGGCCCCCGCCGCTCCGGCGCCGGTCGCCGAGGCTCCGGCCGCCGCCCCCGCCGGTGCCGCCCAGGGCACCGACGTCGTGCTGCCGGCGCTCGGCGAGTCCGTCACCGAGGGCACCGTCACCCGCTGGCTGAAGTCGGTCGGCGAGACCGTCGAGGCCGACGAGCCGCTGCTCGAGGTCTCCACGGACAAGGTCGACACCGAGATCCCCGCCCCCGCCTCCGGCGTTCTCCTGGAGATCGTCGTCGGCGAGGACGAGACCGCCGAGGTCGGCGCCAAGCTGGCCGTCATCGGCGCCGCGGGTGCCGCTCCCGCCGCCGCTCCGGCCCCGGCCGCCCCGGCCCCCGCCGCGGCTGCCCCGGCCCCCGCCGCTGCCCCGGCTCCGGCCGCCCCGGCTCCGGCCCCCGCGCCGGTCGCCCCGGCCGCTCCGGTCGCCGCCCCGGCTCCGGTCGCCGCCGCCCCGTCGATCGCCCCGGCCGTGGTCACCCCGGTCCCGGCCGCCCCCGCCGCCGCACAGCCGGCGGAGGACGGCGCCTACGTGACCCCGCTGGTCCGCAAGCTCGCCACCGAGAACGGTGTCGACCTGGCGTCCGTCAAGGGCTCCGGCGTCGGCGGCCGCATCCGCAAGCAGGACGTCCTCGCGGCCGCCGAGGCCAAGAAGGCCGCCGCTGCCGCACCCGTCGCCGCCGCCCCGGCCGCCGCCGCGAAGGCCCCCGCCCTGGAGGTCTCCCCGCTGCGTGGCCAGACGGTCAAGATGACCCGCATGCGCAAGGTCATCGGCGACAACATGATGAAGGCGCTGCACGGCCAGGCCCAGCTGTCCTCGGTCGTCGAGGTCGACATCACCAAGCTGATGAAGCTGCGCGCCCGCGCCAAGGACGCGTTCGCGGCCCGCGAGGGCGTCAAGCTCTCCCCGATGCCGTTCTTCGTGAAGGCGGCGGCCCAGGCGCTGAAGGCCCACCCGGTCATCAACGCCCGGATCAACGAGGACGAGGGCACCATCACGTACTTCGACTCGGAGAACATCGGCATCGCCGTGGACTCCGAGAAGGGTCTGATGACGCCGGTCATCAAGGGTGCGGGCGACCTGAACATCGCCGGCATCTCCAAGGCCACGGCCGAGCTGGCCGGCAAGGTCCGCGCCAGCAAGATCACGCCGGACGAGCTGTCCGGTGCGACCTTCACCATCAGCAACACCGGCTCGCGCGGTGCGCTGTTCGACACGATCATCGTCCCGCCGAACCAGGTCGCCATCCTGGGCATCGGTGCCACGGTCAAGCGTCCGGCCGTCATCGAGACCGCCGAGGGCACCGTCATCGGCGTCCGCGACATGACCTACCTGACGCTCTCCTACGACCACCGTCTGGTGGACGGCGCCGACGCCGCCCGCTACCTGACGGCCGTCAAGGCGATCCTGGAGGCCGGCGAGTTCGAGGTCGACCTCGGTCTGTAAGGCGAACGGCAAGGAGCGTCGCCGAAAGGCAACGTAACGAGCCTCACCTGCGGCGCCCCCGCCCGGAAGTGTTTCCGGACGGGGGCGCCGCCGTATTGTCTAAGGGTCAACACTCCCCGAGGAGCCGCTTCATGACCGTCCCCGTCGTCCACTCGCTGCGCGAGCAGATCCGCGAGCACATCGTGGAGGGGATCGTCAGCGGCCGCTGGAAGCCGGGCGAGCGCATCGTGGAGCGCCGGATCGCGACGGAGCTGGAGGTCTCCCAGACCCCGGTCCGCGAGGCGCTGCGCGAGCTGGAGTCGCTGCGGCTGATCGAGTCGGCGCCCAACAAGGGCGTCCGGGTCCGCAACCTCACCGCGGCCGACCTGGAGGAGAGCTACCCCGTACGCGCCGGTCTGGAGCAGATCGCGGCCGAGCTGGCGGCCGGGCGGCTCGCGGCCGACTGCTCGGCCCTGGAGCCGCACGTGGCGGCCCTGTACGAGGCGGACGCGACCTCGGACGGTACGGCGCAGGTGCGGCACACGGTGGCCTTCCACCGGGAGCTGGTGAAGGCGGCCGGGAACGGCGTCCTGCTGCACACCTGGGAGACGCTCGGCATCGAGGTCTTCACGGCCCTGTCGATCCGCTGGCTGGGCACGGTCCAGAAGTCGTACGCGGAGGAGCACCAGGAGCTGGTGGAGGCCTTCCGGCGGGGCGACCCGAACATCGGTGCGCTCGTGAAGGCGCATGTTCTGGGCTGCGCGCCGCGAGCCTGAGCCCAATGCTTTACGTACGGTGAGCGGGTCCGTCCTGTCGGCGGGCCCGCTCATTCGTGCGCGCACACCCTCAGACAACCGGCCCCACCTGCGAAAACAGGACAGAAAACAAGGCACCGGGTGCCCGTTTCCTTGGCACCCTGTGCCGACTTTCTCGATCTGAAGAGGTTTTCCCCATCAACCCTTTGATCGATCATCGATCGCCGGTTTACAGTCTTCGGCGGGCCGTCACCCGGCCCTTCGCCCTGTCCTGCCAGACAAGGCCCCCTTATCTCCACCCCCACCTGTCCGGAAGGCGGCGATCATGACCGATCCCGTAGGCAAGATTCCGAGCGAGCTCGACCAGCTCCCGGACCGTGACACCGAGGAGACCGCCGAGTGGGCGGCCTCCCTGGACGCCGTCACCAAGGCCGCCGGCCCCCACCGGGCCGCCTACCTGATGCGCCGTACCCTCCAGCACGCCGAGGGTGCGGGCCTGGCCCTGCCCAAGCTCCTGGAGACGGACTACGTCAACACCATCCCCACCTCCGCCGAGCCCTCGGTCACCGAGACCGGCGGCGACGAGGAGATGGAGCGGAAGATCACCGCGTGGAACCGCTGGAACGCGGCCGCGATGGTCACCCGCGGCTCCAAGCACGGCGTCGGCGGCCACATCGCCACCTTCGCCTCCGCGGCCTGGCTCTACGAGACGGGCTTCAACCACTTCTTCAAGGGCAAGGAAGCCGACGGTTCCGGCGACCAGCTCTACATCCAGGGCCACGCCTCCCCCGGCATCTACGCCCGCGCCTTCCTCGACGGCCGCCTGAACGAGGCCCACCTCGACAACTTCCGGCAGGAGTCCGGCGGCAACGGCCTGCCCTCCTACCCGCACCCGCGCCGCCTCCCCTGGCTGTGGGAGTTCCCCACCGTCTCCATGGGTCTGGGCCCGCTCTCCGCGATCTACCAGGCGCGCTTCAACCGCTACCTGACCAACCGCTCCATCAAGGACGTCTCCGCCTCGCACGTGTGGGCGTTCCTCGGTGACGGCGAGATGGACGAGCCCGAGTCGACCGCGGCCCTCGCCCTGGCGGCCCGCGAGGGTCTGGACAACCTGACCTTCGTCATCAACTGCAACCTGCAGCGCCTCGACGGCCCGGTCCGCGCCAACTTCAAGATCGTGCAGGAGCTGGAGGCCCAGTTCCGCGGCGCCGGCTGGAACGTCGTGAAGTCGCTGTGGGGCAACGCCTGGGACGAGCTGTTCGCGCTCGACACCACCGGCGCCCTCGTCCGCCGCCTCCGCGAGGTCCCGGACGCGCAGGTCCAGACGTACCAGACCCGCGACGCCGCCTACATCCGCCAGGACTTCTTCGGCAAGGACCCGGCGCTCGTCGCGATGGCGCAGCTGCTGTCCGACGACAAGATCCTCGAGTGTTTCCACCTCTCCCGCGGTGGCCACGAGCCGCGCAAGGTGTACGCCGCGTACAAGGCCGCCCTGGAGTTCAAGGGCGCGCCGACGGTCATCCTGGCGCAGACCGTCAAGGGCTTCACCCTGGGTGAGGGCTTCGCGTCGAAGAACGCGAACCACCAGATGAAGAAGCTGACGACGGACGAGTTCAAGAACATGCGTGACCTTCTTGAACTGCCCATCTCGGACGCGCAGTTCGTCGACGGCGTGGTCCCCTACGGCCACCCCGGCGCCGACTCCCCCGAGGTCCGCTACCTCCAGGAGCGCCGCGCGGCGCTCGGCGGCCCGGCCCCGGCCCGCCGCACCCACGCGCTCGCCCCGCTGCCGGCCCCGGCCGACAAGGCGTTCGCCGCGTTCGACAAGGGCTCCGGCTCGCAGTCGATGGCCACGACGATGGCGTTCGTGCGACTGATCAAGGACCTGATCCGCGACAAGGAGACCGGCAAGCGCTGGGTCCCGATCGTCCCGGACGAGGCCCGTACCTTCGGTATGGAGTCGCTGTTCCCGTCGCTCGGCATCTACTCGCCGAAGGGCCAGACGTACGAGCCGGTCGACCGCGACCAGCTGATGTACTACAAGGAGGCCGTCAACGGCCAGATCCTGAACGAGGGCATCACCGAGGCCGGCTCGATGGCCGACTTCATCGCCGCGTCCACCGCGTACTCCACGCACGGCGAAGCGATGATCCCCTTCTACATCTTCTACTCGATGTTCGGCTGGCAGCGGACCGCCGACCAGATGTGGCAGCTCGGCGACCAGCTCGGCCGCGGCTTCCTCGTCGGCGCGACGGCCGGCCGCACGACCCTGACCGGTGAGGGCCTCCAGCACGCCGACGGCCACTCGCCGGTGATCGCGGCGACGAACCCGGCGGCGCTGACGTACGACCCGGCGTTCGCGTACGAGGTCGCGGTCATCGTCAAGGAGGGTCTGCGCCGGATGTACGGCGAGGCCGCCGAGGGCGAGGACCAGAACGTCTTCTACTACCTGACGGTCTACAACGAGCCGATGCCGCAGCCGGCCAAGCCGTCCGGCATCGACGAGGGCATCGTCAAGGGCCTCTACCGCTTCAACACGGCGGAGTCGGCCGGTCTCGACCTGCCGGCGAACGCCTCGCGGATCCAGCTGCTCTCCTCCGGCACGGCCATCCACTGGGCCCTGGAGGCGCAGAAGCTGCTCGCCGCCGAGTGGGGCGTGGCCGCCGACGTGTGGTCCGCGACCTCCTGGACGGAGCTGCGCCGCGACGCGCTGGAGGCCGACGCGGCCCTCCTGCGCGGCGAGGAGCAGGTGCCGTACATCCGCAAGGCCCTGGAGGGCGTCGACTCCCCGGTCCTCGCCGTCTCCGACTACATGCGCCAGGTCCCCGACCAGATCGCGCAGTGGGTCGAGCAGGACTACACCTCGCTGGGCGCCGACGGCTTCGGTCTCTCGGACACCCGCGACGCGGCCCGCCGCCACTTCGGCGTCGACGCCCAGTCGATCGTCGTCGCGGCCCTGGCCCAGCTGGCCCGCCGCGGCGAGGTCCAGGCGACGGCCGTGAAGGAGGCGCGCGAGCGCTACGGCCTGTAAGGCCTCCCATCCGTCCGAGGGGTCGCTTCCGTACGCACATACGGAGGCGGCCCCTCGGCGCGTACGTACGGCCGTCGGGTGGGCACGCGTACGGCAGTCTGGTGGGATGCGTGCCGCCCGACTCATCAAAATGGTCCTGCTCCTCCAGAACCGGCCGTCCATGACCGCCGCCGAACTCGCCGCCGAGCTGGAGGTGTCGGAGCGGACCGTCACCCGGGACGCGCTCGCCCTGTCGGAGGCGGGGGTGCCGGTGTACGCGGACCGGGGCCGGGCCGGCGGCTACCGGCTCGTCGGCGGGTACCGGACGCGACTCACGGGGCTCGCGCGCGGCGAGGCGGAGGCCCTGTTCCTGTCGGGACTGCCGGGCGCGCTGCGGGACATGGGCCTGGAGGACGCGGCCTCGGCGGCCCGGCTCAAGGTGTCGGCGGCGCTGCTGCCCTCGCTGCGGGACGCGCCCGAGTCGGCGGCGCGGCGCTTCCATCTGGACGCGCCCGGCTGGTACCAGGAGCCGGAGACCCCGGAGCTGCTCGCGCCGGTGGCGGAGGCGGTGTGGGACGACCGGTGGGTGTCGGCCCGCTACCGGCGCGGGGACGGCGAGGAGGTGGAGCGGGAGCTCCAGCCGTACGGCCTCGTCCTGAAGGCGGGGGTCTGGTACGTGTGCGCCCGCTCGGGTTCCTCCTTCCGTACGTACCGGGTGGACCGGTTCACGGCGGTGGCCGTCGGCGAGGAACGCTTCGAGCGGGACCCGGACTTCGACCTGTCCTCCTTCTGGGAGGAGCGGGCGGCGGAGTTCGCCCGGTCGATCCTGCGCGCCGAGGTCGTCGTACGGCTGACGGAGACGGGGGCGCGCAGGCTGCCGTACGTGACGGACCGGGCCGCGGCCGGGGAGGCCCTGGCGACGGGGACCGCCGAGGACGGCCTGGTGCGGGTGGTCCTCCGGGTGGAGAGCGAGGAGGTGGCCTTCGGTCAACTGCTCGGTCTCGGCCCGGAGGTGGAGGTCCTCGCCCCGGCCGCGCTCCGGGAGCGGTTCGCGGAGGCGGCCCGGGGCATGGCGGAGCGCTACCGGTAGGCGGCCCGGCGCGGCTCCACCGGTCGGGTGCTACCGGTAGTCGGCGAGGTCCGGCTTCCCGGTCTCGCTCGCGACGATGAAGCCCCAGGCGTCCGGCCGTGAGCCGTCCGCGTCCGTGAAGCCGTACTCCTTCGCCAGCTCGCCGCTGGAGAGCGACTGTCCGGTCCAGCGGTTCCGGTCGGGGTCGGCGGCGAGGGCGGCGACGGCCCGGCCGACGTACACCGGGGACTCGGAGACGCCGAAGTCGGGGATCTTCTCGGTGGCGTCGCGCCAGTTCTCCTCGGTGACGCCGAAGCCGGCGAGCATCTGCTCCGACCGGAGCCAGCCGGGGGTGACGGCGACGGCCGTCCCGCCGTACTCCGCCAGCTCCTTCGCGAGGCCGAAGGCCATCCGGACGGGGGCGTTCTTGGCGAGGTCGTAGAAGAGGTTCTCGCGGAAGCGGGTGCCGTTGTACGCGGCGGTGCCGTCGGTGACCTCGACGACGAGCCCGCCGGGGTTGCGGGTGAGCAGCGGCAGGACCGCGTGGGAGGTGATGACGTGCGTCTTCACCCCGAGTTCGAGCATCCTCAGACCTCCGTCGAGGTCCATCTCCCAGGTCTTCTTCCCGAAGGTGACGAGGTGCTCGCCGCCCCACACGTCGTTGACGAGGACGTCGAGCCGGCCCCGCTCGCGGTCGATCCGGTCGACGAGGGCGCGGACCTGCTCGGGTTCCAGGTGGTCGGTGGGGACGGCGATGCCCTCGCCGCCGGCGGCCGTCACCAGTTCGGCGGTCTCCTCGATGGTCTCCGTGGCGCGGCCGACCTCGCTGACCTTCTCGCGGGTCGTGCGGCCCGTGACGTACACGGTGGCTCCGGCGGCGCCGAGCTGGACGGCGATGGCCCGGCCGGCGCCCCGGGTGGCACCGGCGACCAGGCAGATCCGTCCGCGCAGGGGTGTGGTCTCAGTCGTCATGGGGACCAGACTGGCAGGAAAGCCCGACATCTTCTGTCCGGATTCATTTCGGGCTTTCCGGGTGCGTCGGACTCTCCGAGCCACGATGCTGGTGCCGTGATGGACGAGACCGAGTTCTGGGAGCTGATCGACGCCACCCGCGAGGAAGCCGAGGGCGACCCCGAGGAGCAGGCGGATCTGCTCGTGGAGCGGCTGACCCGGCTTGACCCCGACTCGGTGCTCGACTACGCGCGCCATTTCGAGGCCCGTTTCAACCGCGCGTACCTCTGGGATCTGTGGGGTGCGGCGGCGGTGCTGTTCGACGGGGCGGGCGAGGAGACCTTCGACTCGTTCCGCTGCTGGCTGATCGGCCAGGGCCGGGAGGTGTACGAGGGGGGCGTGCACGATCCGGACGCGCTGGCGGAGCTGATCGGCGACTTCGACGTGGAGATCGACGGGGACGGCGAGGAGATCGGCTTCGCGGCGGACGAGGCGTACGAGGCGCTGACCGGGGCCGAGACTCCCGACCTGGGCATTCCGATGCCGGGCGGGGAGCCGCTCGGCGCCCCCTTCGACCTGGAGGACGACGACGTGCTCGCGGCCCGCTTCCCCCGGCTGTGGGAGCGCTTCGGGACGGTGTAGTGACTCGGGGGTGCGGAGGGCGGATCCGCACCCCCGGAAGTCTCAGCCGAGCTGGAGCCGGGGGTTCTCCCGGCCGAGGATCATGTCGGTCCTGGGCTGGAGGGCCGGGAAGAGCTGTTCGGGCTGGGGGATCGCCCAGTACCTGCCCTCCGCGACCATCTCGAAGACCCTCTCGGCGTGCTCCTCGGGCGTGAGCCCGTGCTCGTCGGCCATCGCCTGCAGCCGTTCGTTGAAGGCCGCGATCTCCGGCGGGTCGGTCTCTCCGGGCCTGGCGGCCCTGAAGATCTCGCTCCTGACCGAGCCGGGCGTCACGACGGACACCTGGATCGGGGCGCCCTTCATCTGCATCTCGTAGTGCAGCGACTCGGTGAGGGCGAGCGTGCCGAACTTGGTGACGCTGTACGGGGCCATCAGCGGGCTCGGCAGGAGGCCGCCGATCGACGAGACGTTGACCACCCAGGCCTTCTCGCCGCGCTCCAGCATGCGCGGGACGAAGGCCCGGATGCCGTTGACGTACCCGCCGATGTTGATCCGGAGCATGGCGTCCCAGCGCTCCGCCGGGATCTCCCAGGAGTAGCCCATGGCCATGATCCCGGCGTTGTTCACCAGCAGGTCGACCGTGCCGAACCGGGTGTACGCGGTGTCGGCGAGGGCCTCGACGGAGGCGGGGTCGGCGACGTCGGTGACGACGGCGGTGACCTCGGCGCCGGTGGCGGACAGCTCGCCCGCGAACTCGGCGAGCCGTTCGGCGGCGATGTCGGCGAGGACCAGTTTCATGCCGAGCCCGGCGGCGTGCCGGGCGAGGCCGGCGCCGATCCCGGAGGAGGCGCCGGTGATGACGGCCGTGCGACCGCCGAAGACCTCGGCGGCGGTCATCAGAAGTGGGTCCCGCCGTCGATGCGCACCTCGGTGCCGGTGATGAACCTGCCGTCCTCGGAGGCGAGCATCGCGACGACGCCGGCGACGGTCTCGGGGCCGGCGAAGCCCTGGCCGAGGGCGGGGGCGAGCTTGGCGAAGAGGGACCAGTCGGTGTCCTCGGGCAGGCCGGGGCCGGCGGACTGCTTGCTGGCGCCGGAGCCGTCGGTCATGCCGGAGGAGATGGAGCCGGGCTGGACGGCGGTGAAGCGGATGCCCTGCTTGGCGTACTCGGCGGCGAGGGCGTGGGTCATGGACTGGATGCCGCCCTTGCTGGCCGCGTAGGCGGACATGTAGGGGTGGGCGAAGAGCGCGGAGGTGGAGGAGAAGTTGACGACTGCGGCGTCGTTGCCCTCCAGGAGGGCGGGGATCGACTCGCGGATCACGAGGAAGGTGCCGGTGAGGTTGATCCGGATCACCTGCTCGAAGGCGTCCAGGCTGGTCTCGTGGGTGTGCGAGGAGCGCAGGATGCCGGCGGCGTTGACGAGGACGTCCAGACCGCCGAGCGCCTCGACGGCGGCGGCGACGCCGGCCCGTACGGAGGCCTCGTCGGCGATGTTCACGACGAGGGTGGTGAGGCGGTCGGCGGCGTCGCCGGCCTTGGCGACGGTGTCCTTCAGGCCGTCCTCGCTGATGTCGGCGGCGACGACCCGGCCGCCCTCGGCGAGCAGGCGCAGGACGGTGGCCTGGCCGATGCCGGAGCCGCCGCCGGTGATGAGGGCGCGGCGTCCTTCGTAACGGGTCAGCTGGTTCATGTCGGCAACCTCTCGATGTCAAGCTTTCCGGGAAATGCTGCCACCGTACGCCGGAGTGGCACGTTTTGCCACACCTGCACGTCATGCACCTTCGGCAGTCGCAGGCGTAGGCTTCGTGGGTGAGCACCAAGCCCGAGGGCGCCGCGCCCCCCACCCCCTCGCTCCCCTCACTGACGGAGCGCCGCAAGGCCGCCACCCAGCTGGACATCGCCCGCGCCGCCGCCGAGCTCTTCACCGAGCGCGGCCCCGACGGCACCACGGCCGAGGAGATCGCCCAGCGGGCCGGCGTCGCCCTGCGCACCTTCTACCGCTACTTCCGCTCCAAGCAGGACGCCGTCGCCCCGCTCCTCGCGGGCGGCGCCGACCGCTGGCGGGAACGCCTCGCCGCGTCGGGCCCCGGCGCGGGCGTGCCCGAGGCCCTGGAGCGCTCGATCGCCGACTCGCTCACCCCGGAGACCGACGCGGAGGCCGAGGGCCTGCGCTGGACGCGCGGGCTGCTGCGGGCCGCCGCCGAGGACCCCGCCCTCCGGGCCGTCTGGTACCGGGTCAACCAGGAGTCCGAGGAGCGGCTGCGCGAGGTCGTGGCCGGGCTCGCCGGACCGGACGCCGACCCGCTGGAGGTACGGCTCGCGGCGGCTGCGGCCACCGACGCCATCCGGATCGCCCTGGAGAGCTGGGCGGAGACGGACGCCCCGGAGCGCGGGGAGGGCGCGCCGGCCGCGCTCGCGGTGCGCTGCCTGCGGGAACTGATGGGCGGGATGCGGCTGTTGAGGGACGGCTCGGGCGAGTAGCGGCCGGCCCGGGCGTCAGGGACCGAGGGACCGGCCCATGAGGACGTCGTCCACGTACGCGCCGTCGAGGAAGATCTCCCCCGGCAGCACGCCCTCGACCGCGAAGCCCTCCGAGGCGTAGAGCGCGCGGGCCGGGGCGTTGTGCCCGAGGACCCGCAGGGTGATCCGGACCGCGCCCTCCGCCCTGGCCCGGTCCACGGCGGCCCGCAGCAGCGCCCGCGCGATCCCCAGACGCCGCGCCGCCTCGGCGACGGCGAGGCCCTGGATCTGGCGGACGTGGGCGGTGACGGCGAGCGGGGTCGGCGGCGCCACCCGGACGTAGCCGAGGAGGGCCGCCCCGCCGACGACCTCCCCCTCGCCCACCGCCACGAGGTAGTCCTCGGGCCGGTGGCGCTCGTCGAAGAAGGGGGTGCCCGGCTCCGGCCGGGGCTGCACGGCGTGGAGGGTCGACCAGGTGTTCCGGTCGAGCGCGGCGAGGAACCGGTCGTCCCCGGGGGCGGCAGTGCGTATCGCGAACTCCGGCACGAGCATGAAGGCCACTGTGCCACGGCGGGGGCGGGAAGGGCAGGATGGGGCCATGCAGCGTTCCGCCACCCGCAAGCGCGTCGCCGTCACCGGCGCCTCCGGCCTCATCGGCTCGGCCCTGGTCCGTTCCCTGCGCGCCGACGGCCACGACGTCCTCCGCCTCGTCCGCCGCCCCGCCCGGACCGCCGACGAGGTCGAATGGGACCCCAAGCGGCTGTACGTGGACGCCGCCGGGCTCGTCGGCGTCGACGCCGTCGTCCACCTGGCGGGCGCCGGCGTCGGCGAGCGCCGCTGGAACGAGGCGTACAAGAAGGAGATCCGGGACAGCCGGGTCCTCGGCACGACCGCGATCGCCCAGGCGCTCGCCTCGCTCGCCGACCCCCCGGAGGCACTGGTCTGCGGCACGGCACTCGGCTGGTACGGGGACACCGGCACGCGCGCGGTGGACGAGAGCGCCCCCGCCGGGACCGGCTTCCTGCCCTCGGTCTGCGTGGAGTGGGAGGCCGCGGCCGCCCCCGCCGAGGAGGCCGGCATCCGGGTCACCTACGCCCGCACGGGCCTGGTCGTGGCCCGCCAGGGCGGCGCCTGGGGACGGCTCTTCCCCGTCTTCCGCGCCGGGCTCGGCGGGCGGATGGGCGACGGCCGCCAGTACTGGTCGCACATCTCCCTGCACGACGAGGTGGCCGCCCTGCGCCACCTCGTCGACACCCCGTCCGTCTCGGGTCCGGTGAACCTGACCGCCCCCGAGCCCGTCACCAACCGCGAGGTGACGGCGGCGATGGGCCGGGTGCTGCACCGCCCGACCCTCTTCACCGTCCCCGCGCCCGCCCTGAAGGTGGTCCTCGGCGACTTCGCCCAGGACGTGCTGGGCAGTCAGCGGGTGCTGCCCGGGCGGCTGTTGGAGACCGGATTCGATTTCGCCTTCCCGACGATCGACGAGGCGATCCGGGCGGCACTGCGCTGACGTCCCTTCTTCGGCGCGTGCTCCCCCGTGCTGCGTGCACCCCGCCGCGCGCGGGCCGACTTCCGCACGGCCGCTGCCTAGGCTCGACGCCCACCGCTCGATGACCAAGGTTCGAGACCACCGTTCGACGACCACCGTTCGATACGGACGCGAACTCGGGCATTCCGGGGGCCCGTTGGGGGCATAAGGCCTCCCACCGGCGCGCCGACCTGGGGAGGGGCACGTGCTCAGTACCGCAATCAGCGCACAGCACAGGGACGTCGTGGAGGCCGTCGACGTCGTCATCGTAGGAGCCGGGATCGCGGGGCTCGCGGCCGCGCACCGGCTCACCGGCGCGGGGCTCTCCGTCGCCGTCCTGGAGGCGGAGCCGCGGGTCGGCGGCCGGCTGGCCACCGACCGCGTGGACGGCTTCCTGCTCGACCGGGTGGGCCCGCTGCTCACCCTCTCGCCCGAGGAACTGCGGGCCACGCCGGGCCTTTCCGGGCTCGCGCTGCGCCCGTTCGCCCCCGGAGTGCTCGTCCACAGCGACGGGCGGTACGCACGCTGGGGCGTCCCGCACCCGCGCCGGGCGGCCGGCCACCGGGGCGGCGGGGTCCACCGGGGCGTGGGGGGAGCGTTCAGCATGGCGCGCGCCCTCGCGAGCGCCCCCCGGAATCCGGCCGCCTCGCTCGACCAGGCGCGGCTCGGCGCGTCCCTCGTCCGGCTCGCCGCGACACCGACGCAGCGGCTGCTCGCCCGGCCCGAGCGGACCGCCCGGGAGGCCCTGACGGCCCGGCTGCCCGCCCGTACCGTCCAGGGGGTGCTGCGGCCGCTGCTCGCCGCGCTCCTCGCCGACCCGGACCTCTCCCTGTCGAGCCGTCAGGCGGACCTGGCGCTGCGGGCCTTCGCCCGGGGGCGGCCGGCCGTCCCCGAGGGCGGTTCGGCGGCCCTGCCCTCGCTGCTGGCCGCCTCGCTGCCGCCCGGCACGGTCCGGACGGGCGTCCGGGTCACGGACGTGTCCGTCTCCCGGGTCACGACGGCCGAGCACGGGGCCATCGGCTGCCGCTCGGTGCTCCTGGCGACGGGGGCGCGTACGGCCGCCGGGCTGCTGCCCGGGCTGCGGGTCCCCGCCTTCCACCCGGTCACGGTCCTCCACCACACGGCTCCCGTGGCGCCGTGCGGGGACCCGACCCTGCTCCTGGAGTCGGACCCCGGCGGGCCGGTGGCGCACACGGCGGTGATGAGCGCGGTGGACCCGACGCGGGCGCCGGGCGGCCGGCCCCTGATCACTTCCACGGTCCTGGGCACTCCCCCGGACGACACGGAACGCCGGGTCCGCAAACACCTCGCCACGCTGTACGGCACGTCGACGGACGACTGGGAACTCCTGGCCCTCCACCACACCCCGGAGGCGGTCCCCTCCATGCGACCCCCGCACGACGCGCACCGCTCGGTCCGGCTGCTCGCGGGCCTGTACGTGTGCGGCGACCACCGTGACACGAGCACGATCGGCGGCGCCCTGACCTCGGCCGACCGCGCGACGAGGTCCCTCCTGACGGACCTGGGCGTCCGCCGCCCCTCGACGGAACCGGGCGCAGCGGCCTGACGCGGCCGTTGCGGGCCTGCGCCCGGCCGTTGTGGGCAGGCGTTCCGCCGGGGCGGTGCCCGCCCGCAACGGAGCGGCGCCGTCCCCGTTGTGGGCAGGCGTTCCGCAAGGGGCGGAACGGGTGGGCACAACGGACGGCGCCCTTGCCGGCGCCAGAGGCTTTCGCGTCCTGACCCGCACCGGATGTGCCCCGCCGCTCGTGGTGCGGGTCCAGGCGCGGAACGCGGAGGCGCCGCTGGGCGCGCCGTCCCGTGTGCCCACCCGTCCCGCCCTGCGGGACGATTGCCCACACGGGGGGGCGGGGGCACCGCCCCGCAGGGCGCGGGCCACACGGGCGGGGGCACCGCCCGGTACGGGTGCGGGCCCCACACCGGGGGCGGGGAGCACCGCCCAGCCGGGCGCGGGCCCGCACGCGGGGTCGTCAGCCGATCGCGGCCACGCGGTCGCGGTACGTGCGGGCCGCGGCCGCGTCGCGGTACGGCTCCAGGCGGCGTTCGAAGTCCCGGACGTATTCGACCGCCCGCGCCGACCGCATCTCCGAGGCCTGCTGCGCCGCCTCCGCGCCCAGCGCGCAGGCCTGGTCCAGTTCCCCCAGGGCCAGCCGGGACGTCGCCAGGACCACCCGGCAGAAGAGGCGGCTGCGGGCGAAGCCGGGCGCCCGGAGCTGGAGCGCGCGCTCGGCGTGCTGCGCGGCCGGGCGGTACTGCTGGAGGTCCCGGTGGCAGTGTCCGAGTTCGTCGGCGAGCTGCGCCTCGTCGAAGTGGCGGGCCCAGTAGGGGACCTCGTCGCCGGGCCGGGCCGCCTCCAGGGCCCGCTCCGCCCGGACCAGGGAGGCGCTGCAGGCTCGCGCCTCGCCGAGGACCGCGTGGCCCCGCGCCTCGACCGCGTGCAGCATCGCCTGGACGACGGGCGGCGCGGCGGGCCCGACGCCCTGCTGGGCGACCCGGGCGAGCTGGACGGCCTCGCGCCCGTGGCCGAGGTAGACGGCCTGGCAGCTCATGGTGAGGAGCACGTACGAGCCGTACGCCCGGTCCCCGGCCGCCTGGGCGAGCCGCAGCGCCTGGACGAAGTACCGCTGCGCGAGGCCGTGGGCGGCGATGTCGTACGAGGTCCAGCCCGCGAGCCGGGTGAGGTCGGCGGCGGCGGCGAAGAGGCGGCGGCCCGTGTTCTCCCCGTACGTGCCGCGCAGCATCGGCTCGGCCTCGTGCTCCAGGTAGCGCACGAGGGCCTGCCGGGCGTGCCCGCCGCCGTAGGCGTGGTCGAGGGTGCGGAAGAGCTCGCCGACCGAGCGGAGGGCGGCGATGTCGCCGCTGGAGACCCGCTGTCCGGGCCCCCGGTCCGTACCGCGCTGGCGGGGCACCGAGAACCGTCCCTGGGAGGGGACGCGGGGGTCGTGCGGGGGCGCCGCCGGGGAGGAGGGCTCGCCGCGGGCGACCCGGTCGTCGGCGCGGCCGATGAGCCAGTCGCGGCTGGGGACGACGAGACCGGCCGGGGTGAAGGCGATCTTGCGGAGCTCGGCGTGGCTGCCGGAGTCCTTGCGCCACAGGCCGCTGACGATGTCGACGGCCTCCTCGGGGGTGGCGGCGAACTCCAGGCCCGCGTAGACGGGGGCGCAGGCGTCGAGGCCGAGGTCCTGGGCGGAGAGGCGGCGGCCGAGGCGGCGGGTGAAGACCTCGGCGATGAGGGCGGGGGTGGTGCCGCGCGGCTGCTGACCGCGGAGCCAGCGGGTCACGGAGGTCTTGTCGTACCGCAGGTCGAGCCCGTGTTCCAGACCGAGCTGGTCGACCCGTCTGGCGAGCCCCGCGTTGGAGAACCCGGCTTCGGCGATGAGCGCGGCGAGCTGGCGGTTCGGGATGCGCTGCGGTGGTCGTTCCGTCATCAGCTGTGCGGTCTCCTGCCTTCCGGGTCCGGGCGGCAGCCCCGTCGGACCCTCATGGAACGGCGCGAATTTAGCGGTCCTCACGGCCCGTACCGCCACCTTCGCCCCACATTCATCCGATCGTGTGAGGATTGACGGCACCGCTGACGTAGGCGCCCCCGTCCACCTGCCGGAGGGGTGTCCCCGGCGCCGCCGTACAGTGGCATGGGCGCGAATGACGCATGGTGCCGCGCCGGCCCGGGATGATCCCCGGTCCCCGGAACCGGCACCCAGGAGGAGGCATGGCCGTGAGTGAGCTGCGATTCGTCCGCCTTGGGTTCGGCGAGGAAGCCGTCGAGTACCGGGTGGCCTGGGACAAGCAGCGCGACGTGCACGCCGCGCGGTTCGCCGACGAGATCGACGACACCTGTCTGCTCGTCGAGCACCCGCCGGTCTACACGGCCGGACGGCGCACTCAGGAGAGCGAGCGGCCGCTGGACGGGACGCCGGTGGTGGACGTGGACCGCGGCGGCAAGATCACCTGGCACGGCCCCGGCCAGCTGGTGGGCTACCCGATCATGAAGCTGCCCCGCCCGGTGGACGTCGTCGCGCATGTGCGCCGCCTGGAGGAGGCCCTGATCCGTACGGCCGCCGAGTTCGGCGTGGAGACGACGCGGATCGAGGGACGCAGCGGGGTGTGGGTCCTGGGCGACCCCGTCGAGCAGCGGCCCTCCCTCGGCGGGCTCTCCCTCGACTTCGACCCGCGTCTGACCGACGAGGAGTTCGACCCGCGCCTGAACGGCCCCGAGTACGCCCCGTCCAACGCCGGCCAGCGCCGCGAGGACCGGAAGCTCGCCGCCATCGGCATCCGGGTCGCCAAGGGCGTCACGATGCACGGCTTCGCCCTCAACGTGAACCCGGACAACACCTGGTTCGACAAGATCATCCCGTGCGGCATCCGGGACGCCGGCGTGGCCTCGCTGGCCGACGAGCTCGGCCGGGACGTCACCATCGAGGAGGTGCTCCCGGTCGTGGAGAAGCACCTGCGGGACGTCCTGGAGCACGCGGAGCTGAAGCCGCGGACCGTCGAGCGCGCGAGCGCGGGCACGGACGAGCGCGCGGAGGAGCGGGCCCCGGAGCCCGCCTCGGCCTGAGGAATGCCCGGCTCTGGCCAGAGGTTGGCCAGACGTAGGCAAGGCATGGAAGCAACGGGCGTACCCTGGTGTGCGCCGAAGAATCGAAGCTACAGGAGCCGATGTGTCCGCAGTCGCACCCGACGGACGCAAGATGCTGCGCCTGGAGGTCCGGAACGCCCAGACCCCCATCGAGCGCAAGCCCGAGTGGATCAAGACCCGCGCGAAGATGGGGCCCGAGTACACGAAGATGCAGGGCCTCGTGAAGAGCGAGGGCCTGCACACGGTCTGCCAGGAGGCGGGCTGTCCCAACATCTTCGAGTGCTGGGAGGACCGCGAGGCGACCTTCCTCATCGGCGGTGACCAGTGCACCCGGCGCTGCGACTTCTGCCAGATCGACACGGGCAAGCCCGAGGCCCTCGACCGTGACGAGCCGCGCCGCGTGGGCGAGTCGGTCGTCACGATGGACCTGAACTACGCCACCATCACGGGCGTCGCGCGCGACGACCTGGAGGACGGCGGCGCCTGGCTGTACGCGGAGACCGTGCGCCAGATCCACCAGCAGACCGCGGACCGCGCCGACGGCCGGACCAAGGTCGAGCTGCTCGCCCCCGACTTCAACGCGGTGCCGGAGCTCCTCAAGGAGGTCTTCGACTCCCGTCCCGAGGTCTTCGCGCACAACGTCGAGACCGTCCCGCGGATCTTCAAGCGGATCCGTCCGGGCTTCCGCTACGAGCGCTCCCTGGACGTCATCACCCAGGCCCGCGACTACGGTCTGGTCACGAAGTCGAACCTGATCCTCGGCATGGGCGAGACCCGTGAGGAGATCAGCGAGGCGCTGCAGCAGCTGCACGACGCGGGCTGCGAGCTCATCACGATCACGCAGTACCTGCGCCCCTCGGTCCGGCACCACCCCGTGGAGCGCTGGGTGAAGCCGCAGGAGTTCGTGGAGCTGAAGGAGGAGGCCGACGAGATCGGTTTCTCCGGTGTGATGTCGGGCCCGCTGGTCCGTTCCTCGTACCGCGCGGGCCGGCTGTACCAGCAGGCGATCGAGAAGCGCGGCGCGGTCGACAACGCCACGCAGGCCGTCTGAGCCTCGCCCCCGCC
Source organism: Streptomyces sp. R44 (assembly GCF_041053105.1). Taxonomy (NCBI): domain Bacteria; kingdom Bacillati; phylum Actinomycetota; class Actinomycetes; order Kitasatosporales; family Streptomycetaceae; genus Streptomyces; species Streptomyces sp. R44. The sequence continues at coordinate 2,521,913 of NZ_CP163444.1, forward strand.
GTGTGAATCGGCGCACAAGTAGTTACCGGCCGGTAGTGGCCGGATCCGGTGCGGTCCGTACGACCCCGCAGCTCAGCGGGGCGGACGGGCCGCACTGTCGTCGGTCCGCTCGCCCGACCGGCCGCATCAACGTTTCATCAGTGTTTGACCACCGGGTCACGCCCTGGTAACACCGATCTGTGAGTCTGGTTTCACTCACCGCCACCACCCGCTCACACCCCCCACCTCGTCTCACCCGCAATCGAGGGAGGACCCGCATGCCGGCCGCATCGACGCACGTCCGCGTCACCGCGATCCCGTCCGTCACCGACGCCCTGAAGGCCGTCGAGGCCCTGCTCCTGGGCGCAGGACAGCGCACCGCACGGCGCAACGCCTGGAACTCCGTCCTGGAGGACCGCCGCCGCGCGAAGGACCGGGTGGAGGCCCAGCACGTGATGGAGGTCGCGTCGGGCCGGGCTTCCCGGGCCACGTAAACTTCAGGACATGGCGAGGAGTGCAAACACGGGCAGCGCTGACGCTGCGAACCCCGGGCGACTGAAGCAGATCGCCCTCACGTACCAGATGACCCGGAAGGCGGACCCGAAGGTCGGTCTGGTCGTCGCGGGCGTGGGCATCGTCGTACTCGGTGTCCTCCTCGGGATCGGCTTCCTCATCGGTCATCCGGTCTACCTGGGCATCCTGGGCTTCGTCCTGGGGCTCCTGGCGGCGGCCATCGTCTTCGGACGGCGTGCCGAGCGCGCGGCCTTCGGGCAGATGGAGGGCCAGCCGGGCGCGGCCGCGGCGGTGCTGCAGAACGTCGGGCGCGGCTGGACGACGACCCCCGCGGTCGCGATGAACCGCAGCCAGGACGTCGTGCACCGCGCGGTCGGCCGGGCCGGCATCGTGCTGGTGGCCGAGGGCAACCCGAACCGGGTCAAGACCCTGCTCGCGGCCGAGAAGAAGCGGATGAGCCGCGTCGTGGTGGACGTGCCGGTGCACGACCTCATCGTCGGCGACGGCGAGGGCCAGGTGCCCCTGAAGAAGATCCGTACGACCATGCTCAAGATGCCCCGCGTGCTCACCGGCCCGCAGGTGACCGCGGCCAACGACCGGCTGCGGGCGATGGGCGACCTGATGAGCAACATGCCGCTGCCGAAGGGCCCGATGCCCAAGGGCATGCGGATGCCGCGCGGCGGAAAGACGCGCTGACCCCCGACCTGACGAGAAAGGCCCCGGACCTCGCGGTCCGGGGCCTTTCTCGTCTCACCGGTTCAGATGCGGACCTGGACGGCGCCGGAGAGGCGGTCGTGGAGGCCGCGGCCGTCACGGTCCCAGATGAGGGCCGGGATCGCCAGGCAGACGAGCAGGGAGCGCAGCGCCACCCGGAACAGGCCGAGGCGCCCGCCGTTCGCGGAGACGACGCGCAGGCCGAAGAGCCGCTTGCCGGGCGTCGAGCCGACGGTGCCGACCGTCAGGACGCTCAGTACGAACAGGATGACCAGGGCCCAGTTGCCCGTCGCCTGGTTGTAGCCGTCGGTGATCAAGCCGTATGCGATCAGGATGCAGAGGGCCCAGTCGAGGGCGAGGGCGCCGAGGCGCCGCCCGGGGCGGGCGATCGAGCCGGGGCCTTCCTCGGGCAGCCCGAGCTGCTGACCGCGGTAGCCGAAGTCGACGCCTGCGTCCTCGGCCGCCGCGCGGGGGCCGGAGAGCCAAGATCCGAGTGCTTGCCTGTTGTCCACCCGACCACGGTACTGTGCCCGTTTTTGATCACTTCGGCCCGGGTGTGCGTACGGCCCCGGTGCGGCCGGGGAGCACCCAGCCCGGTTAACTTCGACGAAACAAATGGGTCATGCTTGAGAAATCCCGGCTGCCTATGGTCGGGTCCAGCGTGTGCCACCGCACTGGCCGCACGACCGCTGCAAACCCCGCCCCTCCCCGGGCCGGGAGTAGGAGGAGTGGGATGTCCCAGACCAACGGGTTCCAGAACGCCGACGAGGTCCAGAAGTTCATCAAGGACAACGACGTCAAGATGGTCGACGTCCGGTTCTGCGACCTTCCGGGTGTGATGCAGCACTTCACGATCCCGGCGACGGCCTTCGACCCGTCCGAGGAGCTCGCGTTCGACGGCTCGTCGATCCGCGGTTTCCAGGCCATCCACGAGTCCGACATGGCGCTCCGCGCCGACCTGTCGACGGCCCGCGTGGACCCCTTCCGCCGCGACAAGACGCTGAACATCAACTTCTTCATCCACGACCCGATCACGGGCGAGCAGTACAGCCGTGACCCGCGGAACATCGCGAAGAAGGCCGAGGCGTACCTCGCCTCCACCGGCATCGCCGACACCGCCTACTTCGGCCCCGAGGCCGAGTTCTACGTCTTCGACTCGGTGCGGTTCGAGACCTCCGCGAACCAGGGCTTCTACCACATCGACTCCGAGGCCGGCGCCTGGAACACCGGTGCGGAGGAGAACAACCGCGGCTACAAGGTCCGCTACAAGGGCGGCTACTTCCCGGCCCCGCCGGTCGACCACTTCGCCGACCTGCGCTCCGAGATCTCCCTGGAGCTGGAGAACGTCGGCCTCCAGGTCGAGCGCCAGCACCACGAGGTCGGCACCGCCGGCCAGGCCGAGATCAACTACAAGTTCAACACGCTGCTCGCGGCGGCCGACGACCTGATGCTCTTCAAGTACATCGTGAAGAACGTCGCCTGGCGCAACAACAAGACCGCGACCTTCATGCCGAAGCCGATCTTCGGCGACAACGGCTCGGGCATGCACGTCCACCAGTCGCTGTGGGCGAACGGCGACCCGCTGTTCTACGACGAGACGGGCTACGCCGGCCTCTCGGACACCGCCCGCTACTACATCGGCGGCATCCTCAAGCACGCCCCGTCGCTGCTCGCCTTCACCAACCCGACGGTGAACTCGTACCACCGCCTGGTCCCGGGCTTCGAGGCCCCGGTCAACATGGTGTACTCGCAGCGCAACCGCTCCGCCGCCATGCGCATCCCGATCACGGGCTCGAACCCGAAGGCCAAGCGCGTCGAGTTCCGCGCGCCGGACCCGTCCTCGAACCCGTACCTCGCCTTCTCGGCGCTGCTCCTCGCGGGCCTCGACGGCATCAAGAACAAGATCGAGCCGGCCGAGCCGATCGACAAGGACCTGTACGAGCTGGCTCCCGAGGAGCACGCGAACGTCCAGCAGGTCCCGACCAACCTGGAGGCCGTCCTCAACGCGCTCGAGGACGACAACGAGTACCTCCAGGCCGGCGGCGTCTTCACCTCCGACCTGATCGAGACCTGGATCGACTACAAGCGCACCCACGAGATCGCGCCGATCCAGCTCCGCCCGCACCCGCACGAGTTCGAGCTCTACTTCGACCTCTAAGCCGAGGCTGCACCCTGACGAGGCCCGTCGCCCCCTTTGGAGGGGGCGGCGGGCCTCGCCGTTTTCCGGCCAAGATCACGGAAGTGTGAACAGCTGACGAACTCCCCTCCGTACCTGCGAGTAAGGGGTTCACGCTCCGCGACCGGTCGATAGCGTGTCGTCGTCGCTGCCGCCACACCCGGAGCACAGGGCTCCGCCGGGACTAGCTGGCGCGATGAGGACTGCCTACGTGACTCAGGCGGCTTTCGCCCCTGCAGAGACGCTCAGACTCCAGCCGTACACCGATCACTGCCGCGTCATCGCCGACGAGGGCGCGCACGTGGTCATCGGCGTCTCACCGGGGAACAGTTATTTCACCGCCCAGCGGCTGCGCGAGCTGACGCGCTGGGGCTTGGACCATTTCGATCAGGTCGATCTCGTCTACACCGATCTGCATGTCGCGAACATGTACGAGGCGCTGGGGTACGGGGTCGACGAGGCGCGGCGGAAGGCCGTGAAGAACCTGCGGGGGGTCCGGGCCAAGGTCGGGGCGGCCGTGGCCGAGGCCGACCCCACGGGGACACGGGTGCGGGCCCGCGGGATGTCGGAGTTCCAGGCCCTGCCCGCGTACCAGGAGCTGCACCGCCAGGTCGTGGCGGCCGTCGACGGGGATCCCGTGGTGCGGGAGACCTGCGACGCGCTCACCGGGATCTTCCTGGCGGGGAAGCTGACGCCGGGGCAGGAGGCGAGCGCGCTCCAGAAGGACGTGTGCCGGGCGTACATCAGCGCCGAGGTGCCGCTGTTCCTGGACACCCCCGCGATCCTCGGGGTGCCGTCCTCGCTCAACTGCTACCACCAGGCCCTGCCCCTCGCCGATCTGCTCTACGCCCGGGGTACCGGGCTGCGTGCCTCCCGCAACCAGGGGCACGGCATCCTCACGCCTGTCGAAGGAGACGCGCGATGACCACGGTCACGACGAACGAACCGCCCGCCTTCCCCTTCGACTGGGACGGGACCCGGCTGCCCGCCGAGATCGACGCGCTGCGCGCCGAACCGGTCCGCAGGGTCCGCACGATCGCCGGGGCCGAGGCCTGGCTGGTCTCCTCGTACGAGCTGTGCCGGCAGGTCCTGGAGGACCCGAGGTTCAGCCTGAAGGACACCTCGGCCCCGGGAGCGCCGCGCCAGTACGCGCTGACGATCCCGCCGCACGTGGTGAACAACATGGGCAACATCACCGGCGCCGGGCTGCGCAAGGCCGTCATGAAGGCGATCAACCCGAAGGCACCCGGCCTGGAGGAGTGGCTGCGGACGCGGGCCGGGGCCCTGGTGGACGCGCTGGTCGCCGAGGGGGCGCCCGGTGAGCTGCGGGGCGCCTACGCCGATCCGTACTCGGCGGGGCTGCACTGCCGGATGCTGGGCATCCCGGAGGAGGACGGGCCCCGGCTGCTGCGCAGCCTGGACGTGGCCTTCATGAACGCACCGCGCGCGATCGAGGCGGCCGGGCTCAACTGGGACCGGGACATCGCCTACATGACCGAGCGCCTGGACGATCCGGCGACGGGCGGGCTGGTCGCGGAGCTCGCGGCGCTGCGCGAGGATCCCGACTACGCGCATCTGACGGACGAGATGCTGGCGACGGTCGGCGTGACGCTGTTCGGCGCGGGGGTGATCTCCACCGCCGGTTTCCTGACGATGGCGCTGGTGTCGGTACTGACCAGGCCCGATGTGCGGGAGGCGCTGACCGGTGGCGGTGGCCGGGTCGCGGGGGCGATGGACGAACTGCTGCGGGTCAACCTGTCCATCGGGGACGGACTGCCGCGGCTCGCCCTGGAGGACGTACGGCTCGGGGACACGCTGGTGCGGGCCGGTGAGCTCGTCCTGGTGCTCGTGGAGGCCGCGAACCACGATCCGGAGCACTTCCCGGACCCGCTGGCCTTCCGGCCGGACCGCGAGAACGCCTCCGACCACCTCTCCTTCGGCGGCGGATCGCACTACTGCCCGGCGACGGCGCTCGGCAAGCGGCACGCCGAGATCGCCCTGGAGACGCTCCTCGACCGGCTGCCGGGGTTGCGGCTCGCGGTGCCGGTCGAACAGCTGGTGTGGCGCACCAACTTCATGAAGCGGCTCCCCGAACGACTGCCGGTGGCCTGGTAGCGGACGGGATCCGACGACGGCGCTGCCCGGCTCCGGCCGGGCAGCGCCCCTCGGATGTCAGCGGCCGTAGCGGATGAGTGCCCGCACCATGCGGCAGGTGGTGTCCGAGGGCGGGTGGATGCCGATGGTCTCGGCCGTCGTGCGTATCGTCGCGTTCGTCGCCTTCGACGGGACGTAGACGCCGGCGTCGAGGAGGGCGATCGCGAGGCGCATGGCCTTCAGTCGGCGGTTGTGCGACACGTACCACTCGCGGGGGCGGCCCGCGGGGAGCGGCTTCTTCTGGAGCGGCTTCCAGGGTTCGAGGGACGGCGTCCGGATCACGGCGAGAGCCATGGGCTACCTCCTGGCGAACGGTGGGGTGGGGGCCCTCCCCGGGACCCTCACCTTCACCCCCTATTTTAGAGACCCCCACTGACAATCGCCCCTGGCCAGATGGGGTTTGGGGGGTGCTGGAGGGGGGCTTGGGGGGTGCCGGTACGGGTACCGTGTGGGGCATGGAGATCTGGATCAATCCCGCCTGTTCCAAGTGCCGCAGCGCCCTCACCCTGCTCGACGCGGAGGGCGCCGACTACACCGTGCGCCGCTACCTGGAGGACGTGCCGTCGCCGGAGGAGATCCGCGCTGTCCTCAAGCGGCTCGGCCTGGAGCCCTGGGACATCACGCGGACCGGGGAGGCCGTCGCCAAGGAGCTCGGGGTGAAGGAGTGGCCCCGGGACGAGGCGAACCGGGAGCGGTGGATCGAGGCGCTCTCCGCGCACCCCAAGCTGATCCAGCGGCCCATCATCACGGCCGAGGACGGCACGGCCGTCGTCGGCCGGACCGAGGAGGCCGTGCGGGACGCCTTGTCCCGCTGAGAGGGGGACGCCTTGTTCCGCTGAGCCGCCGTCCCGCTGAGCCCCCGTTCCGTTGGGCTCAGACCGACAGGAAGGCCCTGAGCGCCGACAGCGCGGACGGCGGCAGGTCCGCCGGGAGCGTGTGGTGGGTCGCCGTCGGCAGGGTCTCCGTCACGATCCCGGGGATCGCCGCCCGGGCCCGCTCCGCGATCCGGGCCGCGTCGTGCACCCGGCTCCGCCCGGCCGTGAGCAGCAGCGTCGGGGGCCGCAGGGCGGCCAGTTCGGCGCGGGTCGGGCGGGGGCCGGTGACCGGGCGGTGCCGGGGCAGCTCCGCCGCCAGGGCGTCCAGGCGCCGCACCCCCGGGTCCTGCTCCGCCCCGCCGGTCTCCCAGGCGAGCAGGGCCTCCGCCCGCGCGGCCGTCGGACGCAGCAGCAGGGGCAGCGCGCGCAGGAGGTAGCCGGGGCGGAAGCCGGCGAAGCAGCCGGTCGGGTCGAGGAGGGCGAGGCGGTCGGTCCGGTCGGGTGCCGCCAGGGCGTACCGGAGCGCGATCCACCCGCCGTACGAGTGGCCGCAGAACGACGCCGACGTCAGCCCCAGGCCGTCGAGCACGGCGTCGAGCCAGGCCGTGAGGTCGGCGGCGGTACGGATCGGGCGGCCGTCCGCCCGGCTGCGGCCCGGTCCGCCGACGAGGTCCACGGCGTGGACCCGGTGCGTCGCGCCGAGCGCGGCCGCCGCCGTCCGCCAGGAGCAGGCGGTGGCCCCGCCGCCGGGCAGGAGGAGGAGCGGCCGGCCGTCCTCGGGGCCGTGGTGGAGGACGTGGGTGGTGCCGTGGGGTGTGCGGAGTTCCGAGGTGGTGGTGGGACGGGGCCACGTGGCGAGGACGTCCTCGTAGGCCCTGGCGAAGGTGCCGACGGTGGTCTCGGCCTGCGGCATCACACGTGTCCTCTCGTTCGGCAATAATCTCGTTCGGCGACCATCTCGCTCAGCGAGATATCTGGATCATAGGAGGATGTCGTGGCTGCGTCACCGGAGATGCAGATCTTTCATCTGCTGCGCGAGGTCACCGTCGAATACGGCCTGCGCCAGAACGAGTTCGCCGCCCGCAACGGCATGCACCCGACGGACGTACGGGCCCTGATCTGCCTCCTCGACGCCGAGCGCGCCGGCACGGACGCCACCGCCGGATGGCTCGGCGAGCGCCTCGGACTCAACTCGGCCGGCACGACCGCCGTCGTCGACCGGCTCGAACGGCTCGGCCACGTCGCCCGGGCCCGCGACGCCCGGGACCGGCGCCGCGTCCTGCTGACCGTGGAGGACCGCGCGAAGGAACTGGGCCGCGCGCACTTCGGACCGCTCATCGACGGGACGGTCGCGCTGCTCGGCGGCTTCACCGAGGACGAGACCGGGGCCGTACGGCGGTTCCTGACCGGGGTACGGGACCTCATGGACGACGGCGAGGAGCGGTGAGCGGCACCGGCGCGCTCGGGAACGATCTGCATCTCGACCTCGGGGCCGGCGGCAGCCGCCGGGCCGCGCTCATCCGGGCCCTGCGCGAGGCCGTGCGCGAGGGGCGGCTCGCCCCCGGCACCCGGCTGCCGCCCTACCGCTCGCTCGCCGCCGACCTCGGGATCGCCCGCAACACCGTCGCCGACGCGTACGCCGAGCTGGTCGCCGAAGGCTGGCTCACCTCCCGCCAGGGCTCCGGCACCCGCGTCGCCGACCGGGTCGCCGCGCCCGCCCCCGGGCCCGTACGCCCGGCCGCGCCGCCACCGCTCCCGTACGACCTCGTCCAGGGCAGACCCGACCCCGGCTCCTTCCCGCGCGGCCCCTGGCTGGCGGCGGCCCGGCGGGCCCTGACCGACGCGCCGCACGAGGCCTTCGGGACCCGCGACCCGCACGGCCGCGTCGAACTGCGCCGGGCCCTCGCCGAGTACCTCGCCCGCGTCAGGGGCGTGCGCACCGGCCCCGACCGGATCGTCGTCTGCTCCGGCGCCGCCCACGCCCTGCGGCTGCTCGCCCGGGCGCTCGGCACGGAACGCCCCTGGGCCGTCGAGGCGTACGGGCTCCCCTTCCACCGGGGCCTCCTCGGCGAGGCAGGCGTCCGTACCGTGCCCGTGGCGGTCGACGGCGACGGGGCCAGGACCGGGGAGATCCCGCCCGGGGCAGGCGCCGTGCTGCTCACGCCCGCCCACCAGTTCCCCACCGGCGGGCCGCTGCACCCCGAGCGCCGGACCGCCGTCCTGGAGTGGGCGCGGCGCTCCGGCGGGCTCGTCGTGGAGGACGACTACGACGGGGAGTTCCGGTACGACCGGCGTCCCGTCGGCGCCGTCCAGGGCCTCGACCCCGAACGGACCGTCCTCCTCGGCTCCGTCAGCAAGAGCCTCTCCCCCGCGCTGCGGCTCGGCTGGATGTGCCTGCCGGCGGCGCTCGTGGACGCCGTCGCCGCCGCGAAGGGCGAACGCGAGCCGTACGCCTCCGCCCTGGACCAGCTCACCCTCGCCGACTTCCTCGGCTCCGGCGCGTACGACCGGCACGTCCGGGGCATGCGCCGCCGCCACCGGGAGCGGCGCGACCGGCTGGCCGCCGCACTCGCCGAACGGGTGCCGGAGGTACGGGTGACGGGCATCGCCGCCGGTCTGCACGCCGTCCTGGAACTGCCCCCGGGCACGGAACGGGCGGCGCTCGCCGCGGCCGCCCGGCACGGGGTCGCCACGGAGGGCCTCGCCTCCTACCGCCACCCCGACGCCCACGGCCCCGCCCACCCGGACGGCCTGGTCGTCGGCTACGCGACCCCGCCGGAACGGCTGTACGGGGCGGCCCTCGACGCCTTGTGCGGGGCGCTGGCGGAGACGCTCAGCTCGCGGGCGGCAGACGCTTCGTCATGACCCGTTCCTGACCCGCGCGGCCGTCCGGCGCGTACCCGAGGCGCTCGTACAGCGCGATCGCCGGGGCGTCGGCCGCCGGCACGGAGAGCCGGATCGCCCCCGCTCCGGTGTCGTGCGCCCAGGTCTCGACGGACGCGATCAGGCGGGCGGCGAGACCGTGGCCCCTGCACCCCGGGGTCGTCAGCCGCGGGCCGCACGGGCCTCCGCCTCCGTCAGGATCTCCGTGAGGCGCAGGCCGAAGCGGGCGTCGCAGGCGTGGGGTTCGCCGGTCCGGGCCGCGGTGACGAGGGCGTCGACGGCGGTGGCGAACGCCCCCACCGCGCCATTCCAGCGGGGCAGTTCGGCGCGGCCCCCGGTGCCGTACAGGGCGAGGGCCGCCTCCGCCGCCTCCGGAGGCGCGCTCAGCGTGAGCGTGGCCGTGCTGCTCGCGCCCGAGGCGTGGCGCAGCACGAGGTGGTGGGTGTCGTCGGGACCCGGGACTGCGGTGACGTCGGTGACGTCGCCGAGGACCGGCAGGAGGACGGAGAGGACATGCGGGCCGACGTCCCACAGGCCGCCCTTCTCCCGCCGCCAGGGCGAGGCCGCGTACGCGCTGGTGGAGCCGGGGCCGTAGAGCGAGCCCAGCCAGTGGGCCTCGCCGAGGAACCAGCCGCCCGCCGCCGTCTGCTCGTCGATCCAGCGGGCCGTCGGCTCCGCGAACCGGAGGGTGCAGAAGACCACCGAGGCGACACCGGCCGCCTCGACCGCCTCGGTCACCTCACGGGCGAGCGCCACCGTCGTCGCGACCGGCTTGTCGAGCAGCACATGACAGCCGGCGGCCGCGGCCCGGACGGCGAGCGGGGCCTGGACGTCCGGCGGCAGGGCCAGGGCGACGGCGTCGCTGGCGGCGAAGAGGGCATCCAGGTCCTCGTACGCGCGCGTGCCGGACGCGGCGGCGAGCTCGGCGGCCGCCTCGGGGCGTCTGCCCCACACCCCGCTGAACTCGACGCCCGGATGCCCGGCGAGGGCAGGCGCGTGCGTACGGGCGGCCCAGGGGCCGGTGCCGAGGAGTCCGATACGGGGCTTCACACCCAGGAGCTTCGCCATGCCCCCAGTCTGCCGGGCGCCACCGACAACGAACGCCGCCCGTCCACCGGCGACGGCCCGAAATCCGCTGGCGGTCCTCCCCCGGCCCGGTGTTAGCGTTCCTGCGCCGGCCGCGGGACTCCGGTGCGACTTCCGGAACCTGCCTCTGAAGCAACGTCTTCGCTGTTCGCGCCCCCATTCCCCGGCCGGCATCCACGTGCAGGGAAGGGAAAGCGCCGTGTCCGAGCTCGTCGCCGCCGAGGACGTGCTCCTCTTCGTCAACGCCGCCGTGACCGCCACCGGCCAGCGCGAGTTCCGCTCCTCGGCCGCCGAGCAGCGCTTCTCGCTCGCCTTCCTCCACGAGTACGTACGGGTCAACTACCGGCCCGTGTACGCCGCCGCCCTCGCGCTCGACATCAACGACCACAACGCCGCGCTCGTCATCGAGCACCTGCTCCGCACCCCGAAGGAGGCGGAGCCGGGCGAGGGCCGGCTGATCGCCGCGCGCCTCGCGCTGATGCCGCCGCAGCGGGTCTACCGGCTCTTCGGCGCGCTGCGCGACGCCGGGGTCAACAACCGCCGCACGCGCGCGATCGTGCGCGCGTGGCTCGCGGCCCGCCCCGACCCGGCCCTGGACGCGGTGAAGTACCGGACCGGTCTCAAGGCCGCGCTCCGGCACGTCCACGGGCGGCCGGCCGACCCGGAGACCGGTGACTTCCTCTTCGCGCCGGGCCGCCGGGTCCGGTACGAGAACGCCGCGCTCGACGCGCACCGGCGGGCCCACTACGAGCAGGGCGCGCTGTACGAGCTGCCGTTCACGGTCGCGGAGGGCTTCGCCGCGAAGCACGGGATACCCCGCGCGGTGTTCCTGGAGCGGATCGCGCCCCGGATGACCCGGCTCGAACGGCTGCGCACGGACCGGGCCGCCGATCTGTCGGTCATGCCGCTGACCCGGCTCGCCCTGTACGTCCTCGCGCTCCCGTTCGCCGAGCGGGTGGAGCGGCGGGCCGAGCTGACGGCCGCGCTGCGGGCGGCTGCCCGGCGCGCGGCGGGGCCGTACGCCGGGACATGGGGCCGGGTGGCGGCCGTGCTCGACGACAGCTTCTCCTCCTCCGGCTCGGCGGTGAAGCGACGCCGTCCGCTGGCCGTGGCCCTCGGCTGCCACTTCCTCCTGGAGGCCCTCGCCTCCCCGGGGGCGTACACCCCGCTGTGGACCTCGGGCCGGGACGATCCCCTGCTCGTCCACCCTCACGGACCGACCCCGCTCGGCCTGCGCGTCCTGGACGCCCTGGAGACCGGTCCTGAGCGTCTGGTGATCGTCTCCGACGGCTGGGACAACGCCCCTCCGGGACTCGCGGGCGAGGTGCTGCGGGTGTGGCGCACGCGACTGGACCCGGAGCGGCGGACGAGCGTGGTGCACCTGAACCCCGTATACGACGCGGAGGGCTTCGACGTGCGCCGACTGGCGCCGAGCGTGCCGACGGCGGGGGTCAGGGACGCGGAGGATCTCGCGGCCCTGGTGGAGATCGCCCAGTTCGCGGAGGGGCGGACGGGCTTCGCGGAGCTGCGGGCCTATCTGGACCGGCGGGTGGAGCTGTTCCTGAAGGGGGCGGAGGGATGACCCGGATCGATCTCGGCGGGCTGCGCGTGCGGCCCGCGCAGGTGTGGGGCGGGGTGCGGATCGTGCCGCTCGTGCGGGACGAACCGGTGCCGGGACTGCGGCTGCGCCGGGAGGTGTACGAGGGGTGGGGTCCGGCCTCCGTCGAGCTCGGCGACCGGACCACGTACACCTCGTACATCCCGCACGGCTTCGTCGCCGACTGGACGGGGGCGGGCGCGGAGGCCGCCGCGTACGGGACGCGGCTCGGAGGTGAAGGGGAGCCGGCGGCCGTGCCCGTCCGCCGGCTCCACCGGCTGGCCAAGCGCCGGCGGGACAAGGACGGGCGCGCCGAGCGGCGGCTGCGGTTCCTGCCGCTGCACCTCGCCCTGGAGGGATACCTCTCGCTGCACTTCGGCGGACCGACCGTGGTGTGGGACGACTGGTCCCGGGAGGCGCTGCGGCGCGGGCTCTCGCCGCGGGCCGAGGCGGCGTACGCGGGGTGGACGGTGCCCGGGCTCGGGGAGGCGCTGCGGATCTTCGAGCTGCATCCGGGGCAGTGCGGGCTGCTCCTGTACGTGGCCGACGCGCTGGCCGCGGCCTTCGTGGTGCCGCACCCGGACGACTACCGGCGGCTGCACCCGACGCTGGTGGAGGACCTGTACGGGGAGCTGGTCCACCAGTACGCGTACTACGGCGCCCCCGTGCCCGAGTTCACGGCGCGGATCAGGGACGGCGCCGGCGGCATCCGGGGCCTCGCGGATCTGCGGGCGGCGGCCCTGGAGCAGGAGCGGGTCTGGGCGGCGGCGCACGACGGGCTGATGGCGCGGGACCTCCTGGAGACCTCGTACTCCTTCGAGCGGGTGCAGCGGATGGGGGCGTTCGATCTGTACCGGTTCCTGCCGCCGTTCGAGCGGGGCGGCCGGGAGCAGCACATCGGCGAGGTGATCACCGACCGGAAGGGGCGGGCGGCCTATCTGAAGACCTTCCGGCTCTCCGAGAACCAGATCCGGAAGGGGTACCTCCTGAACCGGCTCGCGGACTGCGACTGGCACCTCGGGCGGACGGCGGAGGCGTTGGGGACCTCGTACGCCGAGGTGGTGCGGCGGGTGCGGGGGGCGGGGCTCGGATCGCTCCTCGACGCACACGTCGTCGCACGGCGGCTGCGCGAAGATCAGGAAAGCTGAGTAACACGGGGTTCACAAACGGGCAACCGACGGGAAACCCCGTGTTGCCAAGCTGCGGTCGAACACAAACCGCGCAGTCAGCGCAGAGACCGCAGCTTCTCGCAGTGCCGCGAGCCGCAGCGGAAGCCCGCAGCAGCACGCCAAAGGATGAGACCCGTGACCTTCAAGGCTGAGTACATCTGGATCGACGGCACCGAGCCGACCGCGAAGCTTCGCTCCAAGACGAAGATCATCGCCGGTGAGGGCCTCGCCCTCGACGAGCTGCCGATCTGGGGCTTCGACGGTTCCAGCACGAACCAGGCCAAGGGCCACGCCTCGGACCGCGTCCTCAAGCCGGTCTTCTCCTGCCCGGACCCGATCCGCGGCGGCAACGACGTCCTGGTGCTGTGCGAGGTCCTCAACACGGACATGACGCCGCACGAGTCCAACACGCGTGCCGCGCTGGCCGAGGTCGCCGCGAAGTACGCCTCCCAGGAGTCGATCTTCGGCATCGAGCAGGAGTACACCTTCTTCGACGGCACCCGCCCGCTCGGCTTCCCGGTCAACGGCTTCCCGGCCCCGCAGGGCGGCTACTACTGCGGCGTCGGCGTGGACGAGATCCACGGCCGCCCGATCGTCGAGGCGCACCTGGAGAACTGCCTCAAGGCCGGTCTCGGCATCTCCGGCATCAACGCCGAGGTCATGCCCGGCCAGTGGGAGTTCCAGGTCGGCCCGCTGTCCCCGCTCGAGGTCTCGGACCAGCTGTGGATCGCCCGCTGGCTGCTCTACCGCACGGCCGAGGACTTCAACGTCTCCGCGACGCTCGACCCGAAGCCGGTGAAGGGCGACTGGAACGGCGCGGGCGCGCACACCAACTTCTCCACGAAGGCGATGCGCGAGGGCTACGACGCGATCATCACCGCGTGCGAGTCCCTCGGCCAGGGCTCGAAGCCGCTCGACCACGTCAAGAACTACGGCGCCGGCATCGACGAGCGCCTGACGGGCCTGCACGAGACCGCCCCGTGGGACGAGTACTCCTACGGCGTCTCGGACCGCGGCGCCTCGGTCCGCATCCCGTGGCAGGTCGAGCAGGACCAGAAGGGCTACATCGAGGACCGCCGCCCGAACGCGAACGTGGACCCGTACGTGGTGACCCGCCTCATCGTGGACACCTGCTGCGAGGCCCTGGAGAAGGCCGGCCAGGTCTGATCCGCCCCGCTTCACGAGAGGCGCCCACCGTTTCACACGGTGGGCGCCTTTCTGTCGCCGCGCTGACGGCGAACCTGAAGGCCGGAAACCTCAGGAGGCCCGGTTCGAGGCGGTACGGCCAGGCGGCCGACAAACCGGTCACGTTCCGATCGCATGCGGGGCAGCCGTTCGACGATCGGTGCCTCTCCTGGCAGTTGGACGAGCGCACCGTGTCGATCTGGACGACGTCCGGACGGATCAGCGGCCGTCGTCTCAACCGGCGCCGTGAGGCCGACCGCCTCCTACGCGCGAAGCTGCAGGAGAAGGGCACGAAGTCCGCCAGGCGGCGGGCGAAGCGACATGCGGGCAGGGAGGCCCGCCGGGCCCGCGACATCAACCACAAGATCAGTAAGCGCATCGTGGCGGAGGCTCAACGCACCGGTCGCGGCATCGCCCGGGAGGACCTCACGGGCATCCGCGAGCGGGTACGGCTACGCAAGCCCCAACGCGCCCGACTGCACTCCTGGTCTTTCCGGCAACTCGCCACGTCTGAGCCACAGACGACCCGAGCCGCAAACCCGGGGGTCCAATCCGATTCCCGAGTAGTAGACTAGGGATATGGCCATCATGCAGAACGACACCGCGACGGGTCGCCACGACCTCGAGCCGTTCTGGCCTTCCCGGCAGCACCACGACTTCGACCGGTGCTGTCGACGCGTGAGGAACGCGTCGGCCCTCTAACGCCCCGATCGGTACGGTTCCGATCCCGGCCTTCGGCCGCACGCGCACGACGTACGAGACCTCTCCGTCCGTTCCCCGCGCGAAAGAGCTGAGCTGCCATGGCCCACACCCAGACCGCTTCCCTCACGGCCGTCCGTCCCGGCCGGCACCGACTGCGTGCCGTCGATCCGAACGAGGTCGTCGACTTCTCCCAGGTGGCGGACTTCCTGCCGCCCGGCGCCACCCTGCTGCCCGCGCCGCAGCACGCGCTGCCGACGCTGCCGGGGCGCCCGCCGATGGTCGGGTACCTCGTCCTCGTCCCGGCCGACCAGCAGCCGCACCTGCCCGCGGCCCCCGTCCCCGCGCCGGCGGCGCCCGTCGCGGCGGAGGAGCAGGGGCCGGTGACCATCGACGGCGTCCAGCGGATCGCTCTCGTCGACGGCGAGGCGCTCGACCTGACATACCTCGAATTCGAGCTGCTCGCCCACCTGGTGGCACACCCCCACCGGGTGCACACCCGCGACCAGTTGGTCACGACGGTGTGGGGGTACGGGCACGTGGGCGACGGCCGGACGGTCGACGTGCACGTGGCCCGGCTGCGCCGCAAGCTGGGCGCCGAGCACCGCCACACGATCCAGACCGTGCGGCGGGTCGGCTACAAGTACACCCCCTGATCAGGCGGTTGTACGGGGCCTCACTCGGGCGACCAGCGCCAGGGTGAGGTCCACCCCGAGGAACAGCAGCAGGCTCAGGCCGAGCAGCGGGACGAACCAGCCGACGAGCGCCGTCGCCGCCGCGAGCGGCAGGAGCAGCGTCACCGGGACCCTCCGCCAGGTGCCGCGCGCCACCGGGCGGCCGGGGCGGCGCAGCCACCACATGCGGTAGCCCCAGAGGATCAGCAGGATGAGGGCGAGCGCGAGGGCCGCGAGCGCCAGCTGGTTGAACAGGCCGAGGAACACGCCCGTGTGCGCGTCGATCCCGATCCGGGTCAGCTTCGCGAGCAGCGGATAGTCGCTGAAGCGCAGCCGGTCGAGGACCGTGCCGTCCGCCGGGTCCAGCGCCACCGAGTCCAGCTGGACCGGGAACTGCGTGTCGGTCTCCTTGACCACGTACCCCTTGCCCTCGGCGGGCAGCACGACCGAGATCCTGGGGCTGTCGATGCCGGCCGCGCGGGCCGCCGCCAGTGCTCTGTCGAGGCCTATGTCCGTGCCCTTCGGGGCCGTACCGCCGTGGTGGGCGCCGCCGTGGCCCTCGTGCTCCGAGGACGGCGCCGCTCCCGCCGACAGCGTGGGCGTCGCGCCGCCGAGACCGTCCTGCACGGTGCCGATGTTCTCGCCCGCGTACCGCGACCACGTCAGGCCGGTCGCGGAGAGCAGGACCAGGCCGACCGCCGCCCACAGGCCGACCGAGCCGTGCCAGGAGAGCGTGCGGCGACGGGACTTCGGGCCCCGCTCCGGCAGGACGAGGGCGCGGCGGTTCTTCCGGCGCCGGCCGACCCAGAGCAGCACGCCGCCGAGCGCGATCACCCACAGCCAGCTCGCGGCGAGTTCGCTGTAGTTGCGGCCGAGTTCACCGAGGTGCAGATCGGCGTGGAGGCCGTCGATCCAGGTGCGCAGCGGGAGGGCGCCGGAGCCGCCGTAGCTGGGCAGCTGTCCGCGTACGTCACCGGTGTACGGGTCGACGAAGACGGCGAGCGAGGTGCCCTCGGGGACGTCGGGGTCGGCCATCAGGACCCGGGTGGTCGCGCCGGGTTCGGCGCCGGGCCAGACGGCGGTGACGGTGCCGTTCGGGTTGACCTTGCGGGCGATGTCCACCTGCCGGGAGAGCGGCAGGGTGGTGTCGCCGACGGGGACCTCCAGCTCGTGCGCGTACACGACCTTCTCCGCCTGGAAGGAGAGCGCGTAGAGCAGCCCGCTGACGGCGGCCACGAGGAGGAACGGAGCGACGAGGACGCCCGCGTAGAAGTGGAGGCGCAGGACGAGGGGGCGCAGGGCGCTCCAGGTGCCGGGGCGGGAGGGGGCGGGTGAGGGTGGCGCTTCGGATGCGGAGGATTCCGGAGAATCGGCAGATTTCGGGGTTTTCGGGCTCTCCGGAGATTCCGGGCGTGCGAGATCGTCGATCGTCATGATGACTGACTGTCCTTGGAGTCGGTATGTCGACAGGGGGAAGCGACCCCCGGGTCAGACGTGTGCTCCGAGGGCCGTGGCGCGGGGTGTGGACAGCCGGGGCGGGCCGCGCCGGGACAGGGTGTGCGCGAGGACGACGGTGTGCGGGCGGCGGGCGTTCCGCCGCGCCCGGCGGACCGGGCGGCGCGGGGACTCCTGGACGGGGACGAGGGCGGCGCGGAGCAGGCGGAGCGGCGTGAAGGCGCACGCGAGGGCGGCGCGGGCGAGCGTGAAGAACGCGGCCTCGCCGTGGGCGAGCCAGAGGCCGCAGAGGAGGGCGGCGAGGAGGTGGACGGCGAGCATGCCGGCGCCGGAGCCGGAGGTCATGGGGGTGGTGGCCATGGTCATGGCGTCCATGGGGTCCATGTCCATGGCCTCCATGCCCGGCATGGCCTGCATGTTCTCCATGCCGGGCACGGTGTGCAGGTCGTCCGTCCCCGGCATGGCGTGACGCATCCCCTGCGCGTGCCGACCCGTCGTCGAGAACAGCAGGTGGAGCGCGCCCTGGAGGAGCAGCAGGGCCCCCGCGATCGTGGGCGCACCCCGGCGTCGTCCGGCCGCGGCCCAGGCGACCGCCGCCGTCGCGGCGAAGGCGCCGAGCAGCAGGGTCGCCGGGAGCTGGTGCGCAGACATGGACGAATGCCCCACGGCGGCCAGAGTCACGCATACGACCGCGAAGAGTGCGGCTCGCAGGGCGCGCAGGGGCGACCGGGCATCCGTCATCGCCGCCATGGTGTCATCCCGGCCACATGGCCGACAGACCGCCTCTCGCCGCCCGTTCGTTCCTCCCCTGGCGGAATCCTCCGGGAGCGGAAACTCCTGGCCCTCGCCGTCCCCGCCGGGCAGGCTCGGGCCATGAAACTGCTGATGCTCGGAGGTACGGAGTTCGTCGGCCGCGCGATCGTCGAGGCCGCGCTCGAACGGGGCTGGGAGGTGACGGTCTTCCACCGGGGCCGCCATGCCGCTCCGGCGGGAGCCGCGTCGCTGATCGGGGACCGCACCGCCCCCGGCGGTCTCGCCGCCCTCGCCACCGGTTCCTGGGACGCCGTCGTGGACACCTGGTCGGCCGCGCCGTCGGCGGTCCGGGACGCGGCCCGGCTGCTCGCGGACCGGGTCGGGCGGTTCGCGTACGTGTCGAGCCGTTCCGTGTACGCCTGGCCGCCCGCCGCCGGGCTCGCGGAGGACGGGCCGCTGGTGGAGGGCTCCCCGGACGACGGGGACGTGCCGTACGCGGAGGCCAAGCGGGGCGGCGAGCTCGCCGTCGGGGAGGCCTTCGGGGCCGACCGGACGCTGCTCGTGCGGGCGGGCCTGATCCTCGGGCCGTACGAGAACGTGGGCCGGCTCCCGTGGTGGCTGGCCCGGATCGCGCGCGGCGGGCCGGTCCTGGCGCCCGGGCCGCGCACGATGCCGGTCCAGTACATCGACGTCCGCGACCTCGCCGCCTGGACGCTCGACGCGGTGGCGGCGGGGCTCTCGGGGCCGTACAACCTGGTCTCGCCGTCCGGGCACACCACGATGGGCGGGCTGCTCGACGCGTGCGTGCGGGCGACCGGGGCGGGGGCCGGGGCCGAACTGCGCTGGACGGAGCCGGAGGCGCTCCTCGCGGCGGGGGCGGCGCCGTGGACGGAGCTGCCGGTGTGGCTGCCGCCGGGCGAGATGTACGACGCGATGCACACGGCGGACGTGTCCCGGGCACTCGCGGCGGGGCTGCGCTGCCGCCCGGTGGAGGAGACGGTCGCGGACACGTGGGCGTGGCTGGAGTCCCTGGGCGGGGTCGCACCCCAACGCCCGGACCGCCAGGGCGCCGGCCTGACGCCGGAGCGGGAGGCGGAGGTGCTGGAGGCGCTGGCGAAGGGGTGAGTCACGGGCCCCTCCCCGTTGTGGGCAGGCGTTCCGCAAGGGGCGGAACGGGTGGGCACAACGGGACGGCGCCCTTGCCGGCGCCAGAGGCTCCCGCGCCTGAACCCGCACCACCTGCTCGGTGCACGCGGTGCGGGTCCAGGCTCGGAACGCGGAGGCGCCGCTGGGCGCGCCGTCCCGTGTGCCCACCCGTCCCGCCCCAGCGGGACGATTGCCCACACGGAGGTGGCGGTGGGTGCCGCCCGCGCGGGCGAACCTGCCCGAATCGGGGCGATCCACTACCGTCGAGGAACCCGCACGCATCGGAGGAGTCGACGTCATGCCCGCCATCCCCGCCACCTCCGTCGCCAACCTCCGCGATCTCGGCGGTCTGCCGCTCGGTGACGGGCGTTCCGTCCGGCACGGTCTCGTCCTCCGTTCCGCGCAGCTCGACCGGCTCGACCCCGCCGAGGCCGTCGTGGCCGGTCTGGGCATCCGTACCGTCGTCGACTTCCGGACCGAGACCGAGCGGGGCGACCGGCCCGACCGGCTTCCCGCCGGCGCCCGGCTGCTCGTCGCGGACGTGCTCGCCGACTACCTGGCGGGCAGCGGACTGCCGCCCGCCGCCCGCCTCAAGTCCCTCCTCTCCGACCCCGCGCTCGCCGAGGAGCACCTCGGCGGGGGCCGGGTCCGGGCGGCCTTCGCCCGGACGTACCGCACCTTCGTCTCCGGCGACTCCGCCCGCGCCTCCTACCGCGCCCTGCTCGGCGAGCTGGGCACCCCCGGCGCGGGGCCGCTGCTCTTCCACTGCTCGGCGGGCAAGGACCGCACCGGCTGGGCGGCGACGGTCGTCCTGTCGCTGCTCGGCGCGGACGAGGAGACGGTGCGGGCGGAGTACCTGTCGGTCAACCCGGCGGTACGGCTGGCGTTCGCGCCGATGATCGAGGGGTTCACGGCCCAGGGCGGCGACCCCGAGCTCGCGCTCGAACTGATCGGGGTGCTGCCGGAGTACCTGGACGCGGCGCTCGACGAGGTGTCGGTCCGGCACGGGTCGATGGAGAAGTACGTACGGGAGGGGCTCGGCGTCCCGGACGAGGTGACGGACCTGATCCGCGAGCGGCTGACGGTCTCGGCGGCCTGAGCGCCCGAGGGGCGCCGGGGTGACCATCGGAAGAATCGCTCGTTCTGCTGAACGTGAGCACCCAGGATCTCGTTCCCTCGCCCGTGGGCCCCGTCGACGTCGAGCAGGCCGAGGCCGCGCTCGTCGAGCGGTATCCGCGGCTCGTCCGCATCGCCTATCTCGTCCTGCCGCCGTCGTTCGGCCGCAACCGCCGGGTGCTGACCGCGCACGCCCTCGTCCAGCGGTCGCTGCCGCGCCGCCGGGTCCCGGGGCCTGACGTGCCCGGGCCGCGGCGGGCGGAGGACGCGGTGGATCCCGGCTACGCGTACGTGCGGGGCGAGGTGCTGCGGCAGGCGCTGGTCGCGGGGCTGCCGCTCCGGCGGCTCGCGCTGCCGCACCGGGCGCAGTTCCCGCCGCTGCTTCCGCACGTGTGGGGGCTGCGCCTCTTCCCCCGGGTGGGCGGCGCCGACGAACTGGCCCTGGACCAGCAGCTGTCCCGTCTCTCCGGCGCGGGCCGCGCGGCGTACGTCCTCCGCGGCCTGGAACGCCAGGGCGACCCGGAGGTCCTGCGGGTCCTGGCGGCGGCGGGCGTCGAGGACCCGGCGGCGGCCCTGGCGGAGGCGGACGCACTGGAGGACCCGGCGCCGGCGGGGCCCGCGATCCCCGCCGACGGCACGGAGCCCCAGCAGGACGGCCCCGCCAGGGTCGGTGAGCAGGGCGGCCCGGGGAGGACCGGGGCCCGCGATCAGGACGGCCACGGCGGTTCCGCGGCCGTCGCGCCCGGAGGCCCCGCCCTCCCCCGGCGTCTCAGCGGGGCCGCTCTGCTCGAGTCCGACGAGTTCGATCCGTGTGCCCTGCAGGCGCGGCCCACCGATCTCATGCGCCGGCGCCAGCACGCCCGGGCCGCGTTCGTCGCCCTCGTCGCGCTCGTCGTCTGCGGGACCCTGCTCGGGCTGCCCGGGGACGGCTGGGGCAGAAACGGTGCTGCTGCGCCCTCGTACGCCCGTAATCCCGCCGCCGAGGCCGCCCTCGACCCCGCTGCGGTGAAGAAGGCGGATCCGGCGGCCTGGCCGGCGGCCACCCGGCAGGACTTCTCCGTGTGGCCCGCGCGCGGCGGACTGACCGGCGACAGCGCGCTGCTGCGGCGGGCGCTCGCCGTGTGGGCCCGGCCCGGTGGGTCCGTACAGTCCTCCGCCACGCCCGGCACTCCCGTCGGGCCTCCCATGGGGCCGCCGCAGCTGCTGTTCGCCGGGCGGGTCGACGCCATGCGCGTCGTGCTGTTCCACGACGGGCTGCGGGCCGTCCGGTACGCCGAGCCCGTCGAGGGGACGGCGGGCGCCGCCCTCGACTTCGCGCGCACGGACGCGGCCGACACCGTCGGCGCGGCCGCGCTCGTCGTCTCCCGCGCCTCGGGCAACGTCCGTTACCTGATGGCCCCTTGGGTACGGGAGACCGCCGTACGGGATCTCCTCGCCCCCGCCAAGGGTCCTCGGCCGCTCGGGCGGGATGCCGACGGGGTGACCGATCCCCTGCCCACTCCCGCGCCGGCCGGCGCGTGCACCCGCTGGAACGCCCTCCAGGTACGGGACCGCGAAGGGCTGCGCCTCCTCACCGACCTCGGTGAGGAGGCGCCCGCCCGGCTGCTGTGGGGGCCGCCCTCCGCGGCCTCGGACGCGACGGGGACGGAGGCCCGGAAGGCCTGGGCCCGGACCGCGTGCCAGCTGACGGCCGTACGGGCGCACGGCGTGCGGTCGGTGAACGCCTGGCGGTTCGCCCGTCAGCCGCTGCCCGAGGGCGCCGGGCAGGCCACCTGGGTGTGCACGCGCGCGGAGACCTGGCGGGGTACCGGCAGCCGGGTCCTCGCCCAGTTCCTCGTCCCCTCGCCCGAGGTCCCGGCCGCGCTCGCGGCCCGCTCCGAGGGCTCGCCGGCCTGCGGGGTGCGGGATCCCCGGGTGCTCGCGGGCGTGCTGTGGAAGGCGCCGGGCGGCGCCTGGTTCGTCCTGGCGGCGGGCAGCCCGGACTTCACGTCCCTGGAGACCTCCGGTGGGGTGAAGGGGCGTTCGGACGGTCCGCTGCTCACGGTACGGGCGGAGGCGGGGGCGCGGGCCGACCTGGACGGCACCCTGCCGGACGGGACACGGAGGGCCGCCCTCCGCTGACGGGCGGCCGGCTGGCGGGGCGGCTGGCCGGGCGGCTCAAAAAGACCCCGCACAAGCCTGTTGCCACCGCCCTACCCCTCAGTACATTGACGTCATGTCTAATACGCAGCCTGCACCGGTGGCGTCGGAGCACGTCGAGCTCAAGGCCCGCAAGGTCTCCTTCGACTGGGAAGAGACACCGCTCCACTGGGTACCGGGCGACCCCTTCACCACGCACACCATCAACGTGCTGCACCTGCTGCTCCCGGCCGGCGAACGCTGGTTCGTCCACGTCTACAAGCAGGCGCTGCCGTACATCACCGACGACCGGCTGCGCGAGGACGTCATCGGCTTCATCGGCCAGGAGGCCATCCACTCCCAGGCCCACGACGACGTCCTCCCCCACCTGCGGAAGCTGGGCCTCGACCCCACCCCGTACACCGCCCAGGTCGACTGGTTCTTCGAGAAGCTCCTCGGGGACCGGACCCTGCCGCCCGGCCGTCCCCGCCGCTGGTGGCTCATGGAGCGGGTCGCGCTGATCGCCGCCATCGAGCACTACACCGCCTTCCTCGGCGACTGGGTCCTCAACGCCGACGCGCTCGACCGGGTCGGCGCCGACCCGACCATGCTGGACCTGCTGCGCTGGCACGGCGCCGAGGAGGTCGAGCACCGCGCGGTCGCCTTCGAGCTCTTCATGCACCTCGACGGCGGCTACCGGCGCCGCGCCCGCACCTGGGCGCTCGCCTTCTCCGCGCTCGTGTTCCTCTGGCAGCGCGGGATCCGCTTCTTCATGGAGAACGATCCGAGCCTGCTCGACCCGAAGGCCTCCTTCTCCGACTTCGTCCGCAAGGGACGGCAGGGCCTGCTGCCCTCCACCCCCGCCATGCTCCGCTCCATACCCCGCTACCTCAGCCACGCCTACCACCCCTCCCAGGAGGGGAACACCGCGCAGGCCATGGCCTACCTGGCCTCCTCCCCCGGCGCCAACGGAGGCCACTGATGCCCCGGTTCACCACCGTCGCCCTCGTCGCCGGGGCCGCGCTGCTCGTCCGCCGCGCCGTCCGCAGCCGCATGTCCACGGCGCCGCTCTGGCCGATGCCCGCCCTCGACACCCCCGTCTCCGGGTACGGCCGGGGCAGCACCGTCCCCCGCAAGGTCCTCGTCACCGGCCGTGCCACGCCCGCCGAGGGCGTCGTCGAGCTGCGCCTGGAGGGTGACGGGCTGCCCGCCTGGCAGCCGGGCGCCCACGTCGACCTCGTCCTGCCCTCCGGGCTGGTCCGGCAGTACTCGCTCTGCGGGGATCCGGCCGCCGCCGACACGTACACCGTCGCCACCCGTCTCATCGAGGACGGGCGCGGGGGCTCGCGCGAAGTGCACGAGCGGCTCCACGAGGGCGCGGAGATCGAGATCCGCGGGCCCCGCAACCGGTTCCCGCTCGTCGACGCCCCCGCGTACGTCTTCGTCGCCGGCGGCATCGGCATCACCCCGGTCCTGCCCATGGTGCGCGCCGCCGAGACGGCCGGGGCGGACTGGCGGCTCGTGTACTGCGGGCGGAGCCGGGCCACCATGCCCTATCTGGACGAGATCGAGCGGCTGGGCGGCGGCGACCGCGTTACCGTCGTCGCCGAGGACGAATCCGGCTTCCCCGAGCTGGAGTTCCTCGCGCACGTGCCCGCCGAGACGCTCGTGTACTGCTGCGGGCCCGACGGCCTGATGGACGCCGTGAGCGCGGCCATGCCCGAGGGCCGGGCGCCGCGCCTGGAGCGCTTCACCTCCGCCGCGGCCACCGGCACCGCCTTCGAGGTCGAACTGCGCCGTTCCGGGCGGACGTTGACGGTGGCGGCCGACCAGTCGCTCCTGTCGGCGGTCCGCGAGGAGCTGCCGGGCATCATGTACTCCTGCCGGCAGGGGTTCTGCGGAACCTGCCAACAGCGGGTCCTGGAGGGCGAGATCGACCACCGGGACGAACTGCTCACCGACGACGAGCGGGAGGACTCGATGCTGATCTGCGTCTCGCGGTGCGCGGGGAAGCGGCTCGTCCTCGACCTCTAGCGGTCACGGCAGGACGAGCCAGTCCAGGGCCAGTGCGGTGAGGAGGCCGCCGACCAGGAGCCAGGTGCCGAGTCGCGTGCGGCCGTTGCGGGAGAGCTCGATCACGATCCCGCAGAGGATCATGGCGAGTCCGTACACGCCGACGACCAGGACGGACGTGCGGCTCGCGAGCCGGACGACCAGCACCACGGCCAGGGCGACCAGGAGCACGGACGCGGCGGCGACGCGGAGCCGCCGCGCCTGCTTCGGGGTGAGCCCGCCGGCCGACGTCCCGGACTCCGAGGACTCCGAGGACTCGGCAGGCTCCGAGGACGCCGAGGGCTCCTCCGTCTCGGACTCCGCGGACTCCTCTTCGCCTTCCGGGGCAAGGGAGTCGGGGGTTTCCTCGGCCTCTTCGGCCTCCCGGGGCTCTTCGGTCTCCGGGGCCTCGGCCGTCGGTGTGTCCTGGTCGGAAGCGCTCATGGGGCAGGAGCGTAACGGACGCGGTTAGGCTGTTCGTATGACGACCGGGGTGCGCCGCAGGATGGGCGTCGAGGAGCGCAAGCAGCAGTTGATCGGGGTGGCCCTCGAACTCTTCGGCCACCGCTCTCCCGACGAGGTCTCCATCGACGAGATCGCCGCGGCCGCGGGCATCTCGCGGCCGCTGGTCTACCACTACTTCCCCGGCAAGCAGAGCCTCTACGAGGCGGCGCTGCGGCGCGCGGCGGACGAGCTGGCCGCCCGGTTCGTGGAGCCGCCGCGGGGGCCGCTCGGGGCCCGGCTGCTACGGGTCATGGGCCGGTTCTTCGACTTCGTCGACGAGCACGGGCCCGGCTTCGCGGCGCTGATGCGCGGCGGTCCCGCCGTGGGCTCGTCCACGACGAACGCGATGATCGACGAGGTCCGGCAGGCCGCGTACGAGCAGATCCTGGCCCATCTGGACGTCGAGAAGCCCTCCGCCCGGCTCGAACTCGTCGTCCGTTCCTGGGTGTCGCTCGCCGAGTCGACGGCGCTGCTCTGGCTGGACGGCCGCCGGGTCCCGCGCGCGGAGCTGGAGCTCCAGCTCGTGCACGACTTCGCGGCGCTGGCCGCGGTGAGCGCCGCGTACGACCCGGGCATGGCGGAGATCCTCGTCCGGATCCTCTCGGACGAGCCGGCCGACGGGCCCTTCGGGGAGCTCGTGGCCAGGCTCTCGGCGCTCGCGCCCGGCGTGCCCGGTCAGCCCTTGCGGTAGGACCCGTCGAGGTCGTGGACCTCGACGGAGAGGTGGACGCCCTCCTTCGCCTTGAGGTAGGCGGGCAGCAGGGCGAGGACGGCCTCCGAGAGGCGGGCCTTGGCCTGCTCCGTACGGCCGGCCAGCAGGGCGATGTCGACGTGCACGATGTGGTCGTCGGCCGCTCCGTCGCCGACGACCAGCTCCTCGACCTCCCGGAACCGGGTCTTGCACGCGTCGAGCGTGGCGTCGACCGTCTCCACGACGATCGGGTGCAGGGCGAGGGCGAAGCCGCGCCGGTCGAGGGGCGCGGAGTAGTCGACGGTGATCTGCGGCATGGGTCACTCCTGGTGAAACGGATGTCTGGCCACACCTTTACGGTGATCGCCATGACGACACAAGTGACCTTCCGGCAGGCGGACGACCGCGATCTCGACCTTCTGGTGGGGTTGTTCGACGGGGTGGCGCACTGGATGGTGCGCAGCGGGATCGACCAGTGGAAGCCGGGGGCCCGCGGCCGCGAGCACTTCCGCGCGCGGATCGCCGAGGGCGAGGTCTGGATCGCCGAGCGGGCGGGGCGGCCCGTGGGGGCGTACGAGCTGTGGTGGGAGGACCGGGACGTCTGGGGGGCGCAGCCTCCGGTGGCCGGGTACGTACACCGGCTGATGACCGACCGGGAGACGGCGCCCGCCGGGGCGGGGCGGGTGCTGCTCGCGCACGCGGAGGAGCGGATCTCGGCGTCGGGGCGGGGGCTCGCTCGGCTGGACTGCGAGGTGGGGAACGCGGTGCTGGGGGCGTACTACGAGGGGGCGGGGTACGCGGGCGTCGGGCCGGATCTGGAGAAGGTGGGGGCGGACGGGCGGCGGTACGCGGTGCGGCTGATGGAGAAGACGCTGGCCTGAGGTGCCGGGTGCCCTGGCTCACCGCCCGTGTGGCCCCGCGCCCGGCGGGGCGGTGCCACACGCCCGTGTGGGCAATCGTCCCGCAGGGCGGGACGGGTGGGCACACGGGACGGCGCCCTGTCGCGGCGCCTCCGCGTTCCGCGCCCTGACCCGCACCCCGATGCACTGCGCACGGGGTGCGGGTCCGGGCTCGGGAGCCTCTGGCGCCGGCAAGGGCGCCGTCCGTTGTGCCCACCCGTTCCGCCCCTTGCGGAACGCCTGCCCACAACGGCGGGGCGCGGTCAGTTCGTCTTGAAGATCGCCACCGTCCTCGCCGGGACCGTGAAGGTGCCCGAGGTCCGGTCGTACGTGGACGACTTCACCACCTGGTCCGCGCCGGCGGCCTGGGTCGGGTGGAGGGCGTAGCCCTTGCCCGCCAGGTCGGCGACCTTCTGGGACGTGCTCGACGGCGTCGCGTTGAGGACGATCACCAGGTCGCCCAGGCGCATCGTGATCACGCCCGGGGTCTCGTCGCGGCCGGAGAGCGGGAAGGACAGGGCTTCCTGGACCCGGCCCGTCGTGGCCAGGGAGAACACCGGCTCGGTGGTGCGGATCTTCTGGAGGTCCCGGTACGCGGCGGAGGCGCCGTCGATCTGGGCGCAGCCGACCGTGAGGGCCGGGTTCACCAGGAGCGGCTTGCCGTAGGACCACTTGGCCTTGTTGTCGGCGGCCGGCGGCAGGCCCCGGCCGAAGCCGTTGCCGTCGCGGCAGTCCCAGTGGATCGCGTTGAACCAGTCGCCGCTGTCGAAGGAGTTGCGGTCCAGCGACTTCGAACGGAGCAGGTCGCTGCCCGCCTGGGAGAGCGCCGGGCCCTGCGAGAGGGTGGCCGTGGCCATGGCGAGGACCTGCATCCGGGCGCGGTCGGCGGCCGACGTCGACGGCGGGAGCTTGAAGGCGAGCGCGTCGTACAGGGACTCGTTGTCGTGGGCGTCGGCGTAGGCGAGGGCGTCGCCGGGGGCGGCGGCGTATCCGGCGGGGGCGCCGTTGTAGTCGACCTGGCTGCCCTTGACCGTACGGCCCGAGGTGTCGGTGAAGGTGTAGTCGGCGAGGTTGCCGGTCAGGCCGACCTTGATGAGGTCCTGGTAGTGCAGGAGGCGGGCCTTCTGCTCGGCCGGGCCGCCGTTGGCCGTCGACGTGTTCGGGTCGGTGTAGAGGCCGCTCGCGAAGCCCTGGACGCCGGGGTCCTCGTCGAAGGGGCCGCCGCCGCGGACGGCGTCGCGGGCCCGGTCGGAGAAGGTCGCGATGCCGGTGCCGGCCATGTTCTTCTGGGTGGCCTGGACGAAGCGGGCGTCGTCGGCGATCTCGCCGAAGTTCCAGCCCTCGCCGTAGAGCACGATCGACTTTCCGTCGACGCCGTCCTTCGCCGGCGTCAGTGCGTCCAGGGCGTGGCGTACCGCCAGGATGTTGGCCTTCGGGTGGTGGCCCATGAGGTCGAAGCGGAAGCCGTCCACCTTGTACTGCTTGGCCCAGGTGACGACCGAGTCGACGACGAGCTTGCCCATCATGGCGTTCTCGGGCGCGGTGTTGGCGCAGCAGGTGGAGGTGGCGACGGAGCCGTCGGCCTGGAGGCGCTGGTAGTAGCCGGGCACGATCTTGTCGAGGACGGACTTGTCGGACTGTCCGGCGGCGACGGTGTGGTTGTAGACGACGTCCATGACGGTGCGCAGTCCGTCGCCGTTGAGGGCCTGGACCATCTGCCGGAACTCGACCGTGCGGCGGGTGCCGTTCGGGTCGGTGGAGTAGGAGCCCTCGGGGACGGTGTAGTGCAGGGGGTCGTAGCCCCAGTTGTAGGCGTCCTTCGCGGCGGCCGCGGCGACGCAGGCCTGCTGCTCCTCGGAGTCGGGGGCGTAGACCTTCAGGTCGCAGGCGGGGGTGGTCTGCGCGGACTTCTTCTCGGGGATGGTGCCGATGTCGAAGGCGGGGAGGAGGTGGACGTAGGAGGTGCCGGAGGCGGCGAGCTCGCGCAGGTGCTGCGAGCCCTTGCTGTTCTTGTCGGTGAAGGCGAGGTAGGTGCCGCGGTGGTCCGCCTCGGCCGAGCCGTCCGCGATCGAGAAGTCCCGGATGTGGAGCTCCTGGATCTGGGCGTCCCGCAGTGGCACGGCGGCGGGCTTCTTCAGCTCCTTCCAGCCCTTGGGTGCCAGGGCCGGGTCGGTGAGGTCGACGGCGAGGCTGCGGGCGGAGTCGGTGGTGAGGGCGGTGGAGTAGGGGTCGGTGACCCGGTTCTCGACGACCTTCTGGACGCTGGGCGCCCAGACCTTCACGACGTACCGGTACGGCTTGCCCGCCCAGGTGCGGGGGCCGGTGACCGACCAGACGCCGGAGCCGGCGTCGCGCCGCATGGGCACGGTCTTCCCGTCGAGTTCGAGGGAGACGGACCGGGCGGTGGGGGCCCAGAGGGAGAGGGTGGGGCGGCCGTTCCGGAAGACCGGGCCGAGGTCGGCCCGTGTGGCCTTCGCCGCGTACAGGTCGTCGAGGATTCCGGCGGTCTGGACGCCGGTGGCGGCGAGCAGGGCGCCGTTGGCGGCGCGCTGGGTGGCGATCAGCTGGCCGCGCAGGGAGTCCCGTACCCGGTCGGCGTCACGCGGGTCGACGGTGAAGGCCGGGTACGCGGCGAGGTGCGGGAACTTCGCCTTCTGGGCGTCGCTCAACGCGGACGGGGTGAGGCGGAGCCAGCGGCCCTCGTCGCTCAGGGCCCCGTCGGTGACGGTGATCCCGCCGTCCTCGGCGTACACCAGCTGCTGGCTGGTGGCGTCGGTGGTCTTCACCTTCCAGACGACGGTGTTCCGGTCGATCCACTGGGCCTCGGCCTTGCCGAGGTCGAGGTTCGGGGCGCCGCCGGTGGTGGGCAGGAGGTACTTGGGCTGGCCGGAGAGGAGCCAGACCTCGTGGCCGTAGGTGCCGAGGTCGAGGGACTGGTCGGTGGGCAGGTCCTTCTCGTCGCCCTTGTGGAGGATGTACGAGAGGGAGCTCGCGCCCTCGGTGAGCGGGACCTCGTAGACCGCGCCGTACGCGTCGACGCGGACCGGCATGAGGGGCCGGGACCAGTCGGTGGGCTGGGCGGCGCCGGTCCAGGTGTGGAGGCCCCAGCCGTCGTAGTCGCCGTCGGCCCGCTTGTAGTGGATGACGGCCTTCGTCCTGTCCGGGGTCACCGGTGCCGGGTCGGTGTCGGACTGGCCGTCGGCGCCCTGCGTGATCCAGACCTCGCCGGTGCGGCCGAGGTTGATGCTGCGCTGCGGGCCGTCGGGGGTCCCGTCCTTCTCGACGGCGTACGTGACGGTGGAGGCGCCTTCGGGGACCTTGACCCAGGCGAAGGCGCCGTGGGCGTCGCGTCCGGTGAAGGCGGCTTCCTGGCCGGCGGCCTTCAGGGTCCAGCCGTCGTAGTTCCCGTCCTCGCGCGTGTAGTGGACGACGGCGTAGGCCCGCTCGACGGCGACCGGCTTCTCGGGGGCCGGGGGTGCGCCGGCCGTGGTGGCGGCGAGGGTGCTCGCGGTGCGGCCCGCGGCGTCGACGACGACGGCCTTGTAGCGCAGGGCGGTGCCGGCGGGGGCGGTGATGTGCTGGGTGACCTTGTAGGGGGCGTGGTCGGCGGTGCCGAGGGTCTGCCAGCGGCCGTCGCCGACCTGGGCGGCGAAGACGACGCGGTTGAGCTGTCCGCCGGTGACGTCGGCGGAGAGCTCGACGGTGCCGGTGGAGCCGGCGGCCGGGGCCTTCAGGGAGACGGTGGGCGCGGTGGCCGGGGCCGGGAGCGGCGTGTCGGCCCTGAGGACCAGGGAGGAGAGGGCCGGGACGGTGACGGTCACCTTGCCGTGGGAGGCCGCGACGGCGCCCTGACCCCCGTACAGGGCGCGGAAGGCGGTGGAGTCGACGGGGACGGTGACGGTCTTCGGCGTGGTGGCGCTGTTCGTGGCGACCAGGTACTCGGTGCGCGTCTTCACGTCGGTACGGGTGAAGGCGTAGACGGAGCCCTCGGCGTACCGTTCCTGCTGGACGCCGTCGCGGAGGGCCGGGTGGTTCTTCGTCAGGCGGGACAGCTCGGCGATCGACCTGTAGACGGGGTGGCCGGTGTCGTACGCGTCGGAGGCGTGCGTCCGGTCGGTGCCGAGCTGGTCGTCGTCGAGGTAGTCGGCGGCCTTCGAGGCGAAGAGGGTCTGGCGGGCGTCCTTGTCGCCGCCGGGGCCGGTGAAGCCCTGCTCGTCGCCGTAGTAGACCACCGGGTTGCCGCGGGACAGGAGCATCAGCTCGTTGGCGAGCCGGTCGCGGCGGACGAGCTCCTCGTCGGAGGCGTCGGGGTTGTCCTGCTTGAGGAAGGTGCCGATGCGGCCCATGTCGTGGTTGCCGAGGAAGGTCACCTGCTCGTAGGCGTTGGCCTTGTCGGTGGTGTACCGGTAGTCCTCGGCGAAGACCTTGGCGAGGCGGTCGGCTCCGGCGCCCTGGGAGGCGAAGGCGCGGGCGGCGTCCTGGAAGGGGAAGTCGAGGGTGGCGTCGAGCCGGCCCCGGGTGACGTACGGGGAGGTGACGGCGGTGTCGGCGGAGTAGACCTCGCCGAACATGAAGAAGTCCGCGCGGCCCTGCGTCTTCGCGTACGCGTCGAGGGCGGTGGCCCACTGGGTCCAGAAGTCCAGGTCCACGTGCTTGACGGTGTCGATGCGGAAGCCGTCGATGTCGAAGTCGCGGACCCACGTCTCGTAGATCTTCTTCATGCCCTCGACGACCTCGGGACGCTCGGTCCACAGGTCGTCGAGGCCGACGAAGTCGCCGTACTCGGCGGACTCCCCGGCCCAGGTGGAGTCGCCCCGGTTGTGGTACATCGTCGGGTCGTCGAGCCAGGACGGGACCTTCCCGCCGGTCGTCGTCGGCGTGTAGGGGAACGCGTCGGCGTCCACCTTCGCCGGGAGGCCCGACCGGTCGTCGAAGGGGCGGCCCGAGGCGTCGAGGTACGGGTAGGCGCCCTTGGGGCGGTAGCCGTACTTCTTCTCCGCGTAGTCGACGGTGTCGGCGGTGTGGTTGGTGATGACGTCGAAGAAGACCTTCATGCCCTTGGCGTGGGCGGCGGCGATCAGCTTCTCCAGGTCCTCGTTGGTCCCGAAGTGCGGGTCGACCTGGGTGAAGTCGGTGATCCAGTAGCCGTGGTAGCCGGCGGAGGCGTCCTTGCCGGTGCCCTGCACGGGCCGGTTCTTGAAGATCGGCGCCATCCAGATGGCGGTGGTGCCGAGGCCCTTGATGTAGTCGAGCCGCTCGGTGAGGCCCTTGAGGTCGCCGCCCTGGTAGAAGCCCTTGTCGCTCGGGTCGAAGCCGGTCTGCGTGCGGCTGCCGGTGAGGCCGCCGCGGTCGTTCGCGGTGTCGCCGTTGGCGAAGCGGTCGGGCAGGACGAAGTAGAACTGCTCGCGGGTGAGGTCCTGGCGGGCGGGCTGGGCGGCGAGGGCCTTGTCGGAGGGCGGTGCCGGCGGCCGGGGTGCCGCCGTCGCGGGGACGGCCGGCACGAGGGCGGCGCACAGGGCGGCGGCCAGCGCGACCGCCGTTCTCTTGCGTATCACGGGGGTGCTCCCTGGAGGTACGGGAAGAGAGGGCCGTCCGGTGGGGCGGCCCTGGCGTGAGGGGGAGGCTCAGTTGCGGAAGGTGTCGTTCAGGACGATCTGGCCCGAGGCGGGGACGGTCGCGGTGCGGTTGGCGCCGGACTCCCAGGTCACGTTCCCGGCCGCGTCCTTGCGGAGGTACTTGTACTCGAAGGCGGTTCCGGCGGGCAGGTTGACCGTCAGCTTCCAGACGGGGTACGAGGCCGGGTCGAGCTTGAGGGCGGAGGCGGGGGCCCAGTTGCCGAGCTCGGTGCGGTTGCCGGTGACGTAGATGTTCTGGCCGGTGACCGTGGTGGCGTTGACGTTGAAGGAGGCTCCGGCGGTGACCGGCTGGGTGCCGCAGCTCATGGCCCCGGTGTGCAGGGCGAGGGCGGTGTTCGCGGCGAGGCTGGCCGTGAACTGGCCCGAGGAGTTCACCGTGACGGCGGTGTCGGACTGCACGTCGCAGTAGGTGCCGGCGGCGAGGGAGGTCTGGAAGGTGCGGGTCAGGGCCGAGGACTCGTGGTTGATCGCCACGTACGCCTTGGAGCCGCGGCCGAACGCGATCGCGTTGCCGCCGTTGTCCCACCAGTTCGTGACGGCCTGCCCGCGGGCGGTGTTGCGGAGGGCCACCATGGAGGAGATCTCGCGCCAGGCGTGCTGGCACTTCCATCCGCCGCTGTAACAGGCGTTCACCTGGCCGTTGTTGGGCGGTCCGGCGTCCTTGTCGGTCCACTCGTAGCCGGAGTGGACGTCCGGGGAGCCGTAGGGCCAGGCGAGCATGAAGACGGAGGCGAGGGTGTAGTTCGCGCCGTCCTTGTAGTTCAGGGTGTCGCCGCCGCGCTCGGTGTCGTGGTTGTCGACGAAGACGCCGGACTGGGCGGAGGGCATGTAGCCCCAGGCCTCGCCGAAGTTCTTGAGGTAGGCGAGCTTCTCGTTCTGCAGGACCCGCTTGAGGTCGCGGGCGTAGCGGAACTCCTGGACGTCGCCGTTGCCGAGGTACTCGCTCGGGGAGACCGCCTCGCCGGCGCCGTAGATGGCCTCCTGCTTCCAGAAGACGTTCGGGTTCGTCAGGCGCGACTTGATGTTCGCGAGGTCGGCGGCCGGCATGTGCTTGGCGGCGTCGATGCGGAAGCCGTCGACGCCCAGGGAGGCCAGGTCGTTGAGGTAGCCGGCTATCTTCCCGCGGACGTAGTCCTCGCCCGTGTCGAGGTCGGGGAGTTGGACCAGTTCGCAGTTCTGGACGTTCGCGCGGTCCTGGTAGTTGGAGATCGCGGACCGGCAGTCGTCCATGTCGGCGCCCGAGTAGAGGCCGGGGTAGTCGTACTTGGAGAACGGGGTCCCGCCCGTTCCCGTGCCCGACCCGTTCGCCATGTGGTTGACGACGGAGTCGGCGACGACCTTGACGCCCGCCGCGTGGCAGGTGTCGATCATGTTCTTGAAGGCGGTGCGGTCGCCGAGACGTCCGGCGATCTTGTAGCTGACCGGCTGGTACGAGGTCCACCACTGGCCGCCCTGGAGGTGTTCCTGGGGCGGCGAGACCTGGACGTATCCGTATCCGGCGGGGCCGATGCGGTCGGTGCACTCCCGGGCGACGGAGGCGAAGTTCCATTCGAACATCACCGCGGTGACGTCCTTCTCGCCGGGCGGGGCGGCCTGCGCCGGGGCGTTGCCCGTGACGGCCACAGCGGCTCCCGCCACGAGGGCGAGTGCAGCGGCCACGGTCTTCCTGGCCATGTTTCCTCCTGCTGACTTCACTGTCGCAAGAAGTTGCCGAAAGGTTCAGCAACTGTTTTCAGCCGTGACCGTACGAGTGCCCCGGCGCCCGGTCAACCCTCCGGGCGCCCCGACGCAACTTGTTACGAAAGGACTTGCGGGAGCCGGCCGGGCGGCTGCGCGGTGGAGCCGCGCACCACCAGCTCGGGCTGGAAGACGAACTCCGTGCGCTGCACCGGGTTCCCCTCGATCTCCTCCAGGAGCGCGCCGACGGCCGCCGTCGCCATGGCCTGCACGGGCTGGCGCACGGTGGAGAGCGGCGGGCTGGTGAAGGCGATGAGCGGGGAGTCGTCGAAGCCGACGACGGAGACGTCGCCGGGCACGTCGAGGCCACGGGCACGGACGGCGCGGATCACGCCGAGCGCCATCAGGTCGGAGCCGCAGACGATGCCCGTACAGCCCTCGCGGAGCAGGATGTCGGCGGCCGCGTGGCCGCCCTCGACGCCGAAGAGCGTGGGCCTGATGAACCGTTCGGCCTCGGTGCGGTCGACGCCGAGGAGCTCGTACAGCTCGGCGGTGAAGCCCTCGGCCTTGCGGCGCGAGGGCACGTACCGGGTGGGGCCGATGGCGAGGCCGATCCGCTCGTGGCCCAGCTCGACCAGGTGCCGGACGGCCATCCGGGCCGCGGCCCGGTCGTCCGGGGAGACGAAGTTGGCGTCGATGTGCTCGTTGTAGCCGTTGATGAGGACGTACGGGACGCCGCGCTCGGTCAGCCGGGCGTAGCGCGCGGGGTCGGCGGTGGCGTCGGCGTGCAGCCCGGAGAGGAAGACGATGCCGGCCACGCCGCGCTCCACGAGCTGGTCGACGAGCTCGTCCTCGGTGGCGCCGCCGGGCATCTGAGTGCAGAGCACCGGGGTGTAGCCGTGCCCGGCGAGGACCTGTTCGACGACCTGCGCGAAGGCCGGGAAGATCGGGTTGGTCAGCTCGGGCACGACGAGCCCGACGAGGCCCGCGCTGCGGCGTCTGAGCCGTACGGGACGCTCGTAGCCGAGCACGTCGAGGGCCGCGAGCACCTTGTGCCGGGTCGCGCCGGCCACCCCCGCCTTGCCGTTGAGGACACGGCTGACGGTGGCCTCGCTGACCCCGGACTGGGCCGCGATGTCCGCGAGCCGCGGGGCGCCGTTCCCGGCGCCCCGCGGCAGGGGGATCGTCACACCGCCCACCAGACGGTGGTGTCGGCGGGCACTTCGGCCTCGTCGTCGACGGTGCGGACTTCCTCGTTGGAGAGGAGATACCGGCCGGGCAGCGGGACGGTGATGGCCCGGCCGGTGGTGTTGGCGGTGCAGACGAAGCCGTCGCGGCGGAAGGAGAGCACACCCTCGGGTGCCTCCAGCCACTCGACGGCGTCGCCCGCACCGAGTTCGGGGCGCTCACGCCGGACGGCGAGCGCGCTGCGGTAGAGCTCCAGGGTGGAGCCGGGGTCGCCGGTCTGCGCCTCGACGCTCAGGGCGCCCCAGGTCGCGGGCTGCGGCAGCCAGGAGCCGCCGTCGCCGAAGCCGTACGAGGAGCCCTCGGCCGTCCACGGGATCGGCACCCGGCAGCCGTCGCGGAAGCCGTCCTGGCCGCTGGCCCGCCAGAACGACGGGTCCTGGCGGACCTCGTCGGGCAGGTCGGTGACGTCGGGCAGGCCGAGCTCCTCGCCCTGGTAGACGTACGCGGAGCCGGGCAGGGCCAGCATGAGGAGGGTCGCGGCGCGGGCGCGGCGCAGGCCGAGCTCGCGGTCGCCGGCCTCGCGGAGCTGGGTGCCGAGGCCCGCCGGGTTGGCGAAGCGGGTGGCGTGCCGGGTGACGTCGTGGTTGGACAGCACCCAGGTGGTGGGGGCGCCGACCGGGCGCATGGCGTCGAGGGAGGCGTCGATGACCGTGCGGAGCTCGGTGGCGTCCCAGTGGGTGCCCAGGTACTGGAAGTTGAAGGCCTGGTGCATCTCGTCGGGGCGCACGTAGTTCGCGGTGCGGTCGACGGTCGGGGTCCAGGCCTCGGCGACGAGGATGCGCTCCCCGTCGTACTCGGCGAGGATCTGCCGCCAGCTGCGGTAGATCTCGTGGACGCCGTCCTGGTCGAAGAAGGGCATGACGTCGTTGCCGAGCAGCTTCAGCTGGTCGTGGGCGCCGATGTCGGGCAGGCCCGCGGCCTTGACGAGGCCGTGGGCGACGTCGACGCGGAAGCCGTCGACGCCCATGTCGAGCCAGAAGCGCAGGATGGAGCGGAACTCGTCGCGTACGGCGGGGTGTTCCCAGTTGAAGTCGGGCTGCTCCGGGGCGAAGAGGTGGAGGTACCAGTCGCCGGGGGTGCCGTCCGGGTTCTCCGTACGGGTCCAGGCGGGGCCGCCGAAGATGGACTCCCAGTCGTTGGGCGGGAGTTCGCCGTTCTCGCCCTGGCCGGGGCGGAAGTGGTAGCGCTCGCGGAGCACCGAGCCGGGGCCCTCGCGCAGGGCGCGCTGGAACCACTCGTGCTGGTCGGAGGAGTGGTTGGGGACCAGGTCGACGATGATGCGCAGGCCCAGTTCGTGGGCCTCGCGGATCACGGCGTCGGCGTCGAGCAGCGAGCCGAACATGGGGTCGATGGCCCGGTAGTCGGCGACGTCGTAGCCGGCGTCGGCCTGCGGCGAGGCGTAGAACGGGGAGAGCCAGACGGCGTCGACGCCGAGGTCCTTGAGGTACGGCAGCCGGCTGCGGATGCCCTCCAGGTCGCCCATGCCGTCGCCGTTTCCGTCGGCGAAGGAGCGCGGGTAGACCTGGTAGATCACGGCGTCTCTCCACCAGCCCGTGTGCGTGCCGGTGGTGTGGGCGTCGGCCGGGGTGGCGAGATGCTGGGTCATGTCTTCCCTGGGAGGTAAGGGGCGTACAGGTGGGGCGTTCAACCGTCAGCCCTTGACGGCACCGGCGGACATGCCGGTGACCAGGTGACGCTGGGCGAAGAGGAACACCAGGGCGGCGGGGACGGCGATGAGCACGGAGGCCGCGGCCATCGGGCCCCACTGGGCGCCGTACTGGTTGACGAACTTCTGGAGTCCGCCGGCGAGCGTGAGGTTCTCGTCGCCGACCATGAAGGCGGAGGCGTAGGCGACCTCGCCCCAGGCGGTGATGAAGGAGTAGAAGGCGGTGACGGCGATGCCCGGCTTGGCGAGCGGCAGGATGAGCCGCCAGAAGGTGCCGAAGGGGGTGAGGCCGTCGACGTAGCCGGACTCGTCGATCTCGCGCGGGATGGTGTCGAAGAAGCCCTTCATCATCCAGGCGCAGAACGGGACGGCGATGGTCAGGTACGTGATGACCAGGCCGGCCGGCTGGTTGAGCAGGCCCATCGACGCCATGATGTTGTAGATCGGCACGATCAGGACGGCGACCGGGAACATCTGGGTGACGAGCAGCGTCCACATCAGGCCGCGCTTGCCGGGGAACCGGAAGCGGCTGACGGCGTAGCCCGTGGTGGCGGAGATGAAGACGCCGACGACGGTGGTGAGTCCCGCGACGAGCAGCGAGTTGCCGAACCAGGTGAGGAACGGGGTGTCGTTCAGCAGGTTCGTGTAGTTCTCGAAGGTCGTCTCTTTGAAGAAGTCCGTGGTCGTCGCGTACGCCGCCGGCTTCAGCGAGGTCAGCAGCACCCACAGGACGGGGAAGACGGCGATCACGGACGCCACGATCAGGGTGGCGTGCAGGCCGACCGAGGCGAGCGGCGAACGGCGGCCGCGGACCGGGGCGTTCATCGCCGGGGGCGTGGGGGTCGTGGTGGTCACCAGACTTCTCCCTGCTTGCGGAGCACGCGCTGGTAGAACGCGGCGAAGACCATCAGGAGGACCAGGATGAGCACGCCCCACGTGGACGACTGGGCGAAGTCGCGCGGGCTGACCTCGAAGGAGAACTTGTAGGCCTGGGTGACGAGGATCTGGGTGGCCTCGCCGGGCCCGCCCCGGGTGAGCAGGAAGATCACCGGGAACATGTTGAAGGTCCAGATCGTGCTCAGCAGGATCACGGTGGTGCTGACGGACCGCAGCCCCGGCATGGTGATGTGCCGGAAGCGCTGCCAGGGGTTGGCGCCGTCCATCTCGGCGGCCTCGTACAGCTCGCCGGGGATGGACTGGAGTCCGCCGAGGAGGGCGACCATCATGAACGGCACGCCGAGCCAGACGTTGGTCGCGATGACCGAGAGCTTGGCCCACGTGGGGTCGTTGAGCCACGGGACGGCGTCGATGCCGCCGCCCGCGAGGATCTTGTTGAGGATGCCGCGGCGCTCGTCGTACAGGAAGCGCCAGGCGAAGACGGAGACGAAGCCGGGAACGGCCCAGGGCAGGATGAGCAGCATCCGGTAGACGGAGCGGCCGGCGATCCTGCGGTTGAGGATGTTGGCGAGGCCGAGGCCGAGGGCGAAGGTCAGGGCCACGCAGGACACGGTCCAGACGATCGTCCAGCCGAGGGTGCCGAGGAACTGGCTCCCCGTGATCGCGTCGGTGTAGTTGTCCAGGCCCACGAACTCGTAGCTGGCCGGGATCTCGTTGACGCCGATCGACCGTGCGACGTTCCGCTCGTTGGCGTCGGTGAACGACAGGTAGATGCCGCGGACCAGCGGATAGCCGATGATCACGCCGATCACGATCACCACGGGGGCGACCATGGCCCAGGCGTACCAGTGGGTGGAGAGGGAGCGCTTCGCCGCGCGGCGCGGTGTACCAGTTCCGCGGCTCCGGCCGCGGGCGACGTGGTCGCCCGCGGCCTTCGCCACCGACTGGCTGGGACTGTCCACAGCCATGAGCCGGCCTGCCTTCTTTCTTACTTCCAGTCCTTCAGGAGCTTGCGGTACGAGTCACCGATCGCCTTGGCGCCGGCGTCCGGGGTGGTCTGGCCGGTGAGGACCTTGGTGTACTCGACCTTGATCGGCTCGAAGAGGCTGCCGCCCTCCGGGATCCAGGGGCGCTCGACGGCCTTGTCGACGACCGGCTTGAAGAAGGCGATCATCTCGTTGGTCGCGACGTCCGGCTTGATGTAGACGGACTGGCGGGTCGGGAGCAGGCTGAGCTCCTTGGCAATCCGCGTCTGGGTCTCGACCGAGGTCATGTACTCGGTGAAGGCGTACGAGGCGTCCAGGTTCTTGGAGCCCGCGTAGACCGCGAGGTTGTGGCCGCCCTGCGGGGCGCCCTGGCCGGCCGAGCCGGCCGGGACGGGGGCGATGCCCAGGTTCGCCTTGTCGGCGAACTCCTTGCCCGCGTAGGTGTCGGTGACGGCCCACGGGCCGTTGATCATCATGGCGACCTTGCCGTCCTTGAAGGACGCCTGCATGTTGTCCCAGCCGTTGGTGGCGTCGGTGATCGCCGCCTTGGAGTCGACCAGGTCCTTCACGGTCGCGAGCGCCTTGACGCCCTGGGCGTTGTCGATCGTGACGGTCTTCTTCTCGGCGTCGACCATGTCGCCGCCCTCGCCGTACAGGAACGAGAGGAACCAGTACGGGTCGTCGCCGCGCAGGTAGAGGCCGGTCTTGCCGGTCTTCTGCTTGATCTTGGCGGAGACGGACTTGAGCTCGTCGATGCTCTTGGGGACCTCGACGCCGGCGTCCTTGAAGATCTTCTTGTTGTAGAAGATGCCCATGGAGTCGATGACCTGCGGGACCGCGTAGGTCTTGCCGTCGAACTTCGTCGAGGCGGTGGCCTGCTTCAGGAAGTCGTCGGAGTCCTTGAGGGCGGCGGTCCCGTCCAGCGGGGCGAGGTAGCCGAGGCTGGCGAAGTCGGGGGTCCAGGCGACCTCGGAGCGGATGACGTCGGGCGCGCCGGAGCCGGACTGCGCGGCGTTCTTGAACTTGTTCTGCGCCTCGCCGAACGGCACGTTCACGTACTTGACGGTGACCTTGGGGTGCTTCTTCGTGAACTCCTCGGCGATCTTCTTGAAGACCTTGTCCTCGGAGCCGACCGTCGAGGTGTCCCACCAGGTCACCGTGCCGGAGAGCTCGCCCGAGCCCTTCGAGCCGCCGTTGGAACCGCTGTCGCTTCCGCCGCACGCCGCCAGGGTCACGCCCAGGGCCGCGACCAGCGCGGTGGCCGCTATGCCACGCCGCATGTGAACTCCTTCAATGATCCCGGGGGAGACGAGGGGCTGGAACCTTCCTCATTGCGACCGCTCCCTCGCGGCGCTCCGGGTTGCCAGGAACGTAACAGGGATGAAAACGCGCCGAAAGACCTTGCGAGAACTTTCTGCAAGACCCGCCGATCGTTACATGCGCGTGTCCCGAAGGTTGCCGAAGGATCGCTTGACAGGGGCGGTCGGCCCCCTTTCCCGCCCGAATGCCCCCGCAAGGAGCCCGCAAGGACTGCAAGACCTTGCGCAAGAGTCGCGCCGCAACAGCCCCTGAGGCAGCGGTGGGCAATACGCCCTGTGACCGGTACAGTCCACCTTCATGACCGCGCGGCTCTCAGACATCGCAGCCCAGGCGGGGGTCAGTGAGGCCACAGTCAGCCGCGTGCTCAACGGCAAGCCGGGCGTGGCCGCCGCCACCCGCGAGTCCGTCCTTGCCGCGCTCGACGTGCTCGGCTACGAGCGTCCCGTACGGCTGCGCCAGCGCAGCGCGGGGCTCGTCGGCCTCATCACCCCCGAGCTGGACAACCCGATCTTCCCCGCCCTCGCCCAGGTCATCGGGCAGGCCCTGACCCGGCAGGGGTACACGCCGGTCCTCGCCACCCAGACCCCCGGCGGGTCCACCGAGGACGAGCTCACCGACATGCTGGTGGAGCGGGGGGTGGCCGGCATCATCTTCGTCTCCGGCCTGCACGCCGACACCACCGCCGACATGACGCGCTACGACCAGCTGCGCGGCAAGGGCGTCCCCTACGTCCTGCTCAACGGCTTCTCCCCCAAGGTCCAGGCCCCCTTCGTCTCGCCCGACGACCGGGCGGCGATGCGGCTCGCCGTGACGCACCTGGCCGCGCTCGGCCACACCCGGATCGGTCTGGCCGTCGGCCCGAAGCGGTTCGTGCCGGTGCTGCGCAAGATAGAGGGCTTCCAGCAGGGCATGCAGGAGCGGCTCGGTCTGGCCCCGGAGGAGTCCGAGGCGCTGATCCAGCACTCGCTCTACACCCTGGAGGGCGGCCAGGCGGCGGCGGGGGCGCTGATCTCCCGCGGCTGCACGGCGGTCGTCTGCGCGAGCGACATGATGGCGCTCGGCGCGATCCGGGCGGCCCGGCAGCAGGGTCTGGACGTCCCCCGGGACGTCTCGGTGGTCGGTTTCGACGACTCTCCGCTCATAGCCTTCACCGATCCGCCGCTGACCACCATCCGGCAGCCGGTGCAGGCGATGGGACAGGCCGCGGTCCGCGCGCTCCTGGAGGAGGTGGGGGGCACCCCGGCCCCGCACTCCGAGTTCGTCTTCATGCCTGAGCTGGTCGTTCGCGGCTCGACCGCATCGGCTCCGGCGCCCGCGCGCACTCCTTCCTGAGGTGGAGCGGGTGCACCCCGAACCCGACCGAGGGATGATCGGTCGGGGGGACGGGATCTGGCAGACTCTCTCGCTATGGGTGAAACGACCGTGAAGAGCTTGGACAGCCGGACGACCCCGTCGTCACCCATCGCGGCCGACGAGGGCAGGTTCGCGCGGCTGCGCGCGCACACGCCCCGGCGTCCCACGATCTGGTTCGAGATCCTGCTCATCGCGGTGAGTTACTGGACGTACTCGCTCATCCGCAACGCCGTGCCGGAGCAGAAGGCCGAGGCGCTCAGGAACGCCGACTGGATCTGGAAGACCGAGGAGTCCCTCGGTCTCGCCTTCGAGCACGCCGTCAACCATGCCGTGAACTCGGTGACGTGGCTGATCGTCTCGATGAACTACTACTACGCCACGCTGCACTTCGTCGTGACCATCGGTGTGCTGGTGTGGCTGTACCGGGGGCATCCGGGCCGTTACGCGGCGTTCCGTACCGTTCTGTTCGCCACCACCGCCGTGGCGCTGGTCGGTTACTACCTGTACCCGCTCGCGCCGCCGCGGCTGATGACCGGCCAGAACTTCGTCGACACGGTGCTCGTCCACCACACCTGGGGCTCGATGGCCTCGGGCAACCTGAAGCACGTGTCGAACCAGTACGCGGCGATGCCGTCGATGCACATCGGCTGGTCGCTCTGGTGCGGAGTCACCATCTTCCTGCTCGCCCGGGCGCCCTGGGCGAGGATCCTCGGCCTGCTCTACCCGGCGGCGACCCTGGTCGTCATCGTCGCCACCGCCAACCACTTCTGGATGGACGCGGTCGGCGGCATGCTCTGCCTCTCCTTCGGCTTCGCCGTCTCCTACTTCTGGTACGGCTCCCGCCCGCACCGGCTGCCCAGGCTGGTGGAGCCGGCGGCGTCGACCCCGCGGCGGAGCGGCCCGCCCCCGGTGAAGGGGACGGACCGCGCAGAGGAAGAGTCCGAGGAGCAGGTCGGCTCCCACCGGTGATCCCGCCGGTCAGCTCCGGTAGGTGACACGGCCGCCCGCGACCGTCAGCCGGACCGGGGCCTCGGCCGTCTCGTCCGCCGGGGCCTCCACCGGGTCCACGGCGAAGGCGGCGAGGTCGGCCCGGAGGCCCGGGGCGATCCGGCCGGCGACCGTCTCCTCCCCCGCGGCGACCGCCGCGTGCGTGGTCATTCCCTCCAGGGCCATCAGGCCGGTCAGGCCGCGGTGGGCCGAGGCCGCGCCGCGCGGGGCCTGCGCGGTCGCGAGGACCTGCCGGGCGTCGTAGTGGGCGATGGGCCAGTCGGAGCCGAGCGCGAGGTGCGCGCCGGCGTCCCGCAGGTCGCGGCAGCGCCAGGCGCGGGCGGCCCGCTCCTCGCCGAGCCGCTTGGACCACTCGTCGGTGTGGTCGGCGCGGGTGTACGCGGTGTGCGGGGGCTGCATGGAGGCGACGACGCCGAGCGCGGCGAAGCGGCCGAGCTGGTCGTCGGGGACGGTCTCGATGTGCTCGATCCGGTGGCGGGGACCGCCCGTACCGAGGGCTTCCACGGTGTCGAGGACGTGCCGTACCGCCGCGTCGCCGATGGCGTGGGTGGCGGTGCCGACGCCGGCGCGGTGGAGGTGGCGGACGGCGGCGGAGTACGCGGCGGGGTCGGGCCAGAAGGCGGCGGTGCCCTGGCCGTGGCAGTCGGCGTGCTCCAGCCAGGCGGTGCCGCCCTCGACGGTGCCGTCCATGAAGAACTTCACGCCGCCGATCGCCCACAGGCGTCCGGCCCGTTCCTGGAGCCGTACGAGTCCGTCGAGCTCCTCGGCGGTGGCGCCGGGCATGCACCAGGGGGCGAGGCGGAGACGGACCGGCAGGTCGCCGTCCTCCTCGACGGCGGTGAGGAGTCCGGGGACGTCGTGTCCGCCGAGGTCCATGACGTGGGCGGCGGTGAGGCCGGTGGCGGCCATGCCGGAGAGCAGCTCGACGAGCCGGTCGCGGCGCTCGCCGTACGACTGGGTCGGCAGGACCGGGGTCATCAGGTCCATGGCGGCGTGCTCGACGAGGTGTCCGGTGGGGCGGCCGCCGGCCTCGCAGACGATCTCGGAGTGCTGGGCGAAGGCGCGGGGTCCTTCGATGCCGGCGGCCTTGAGGGCGGTGGCGCTGGCGAGGGCCGAGTGTCCGTCGTAGAGGCGCAGGAAGGCGGGGGTGCCGTCGAGGACGTCCTCGACGAGGTCGCGGTGGACGGGGCGGCCGCCGAAGACGTTGTGGTCGAGGCCGAAGCCGATGATCCAGCCGTCGCGGCGTTCGGCGCCGCGGAGGGCGGCGCGGAGTCCTTCGAGGTCGGTGACGCCGGACAGGTCGGTGCCGGTGAACATCTCCAGGCCCCAGACGGGGTGGCTGTGGGCGTCGGTGAGGCCGGGGGTGAGGGTGGCGCCGGCGAGGTCGACGGTCTCGGTGCCGGGTCCCGCCCAGGTGCGGGCCTCGGCGTCGGTGCCCAGCGCGGTGATCAGTCCGCCATGGACGGCGACGGCCGTGTGGCCGGTGAGCTCGGGGTCGCGGACTCGGGCGTTGACGAGGACGAGGTCGGGTGCGGACACGAGGGGTCTGCTCCTTCGGAGTCGGGTTCGGCGGCGAAGCGGGCGTAGGTCTCGGGGCGGGTGCGGCGGAGCCGGTACGCGAGGAGGAGCCCGAGGAGGAAGACGGCGGGGGTGAGGGAGACGAGCACGGTGTTGACGGTGGTCGAGGCCCCGGTGAAGAGGTCGACGTGGGCGGTGACCAGGCCGATCGCCCCGGCGAGCAGCAGGAACGCGGCGATGGGGGCGACGACGGTGCGGAGCACGCCCTCGGTGTGGTCGATCCGCCGGAAGAAGCAGGGCACGGCGAGCGCGGCGAGCAGCTGGAGGAGCATCAGGCCGATCATCCCGGGCGTGTTCACCCAGAGCAGGAGCTGCTGGTACGGGTCGGCCCCGGCGAGCGCGAAGGCGAGGACCACGACGGCGCCGAGCACGGTCTGGGCGGCTCCGGCGAGGTACGGGGAGCGGTGGCGGGGGTGGATCCGGCCGAGCGCCTTCGGCAGGACGCCTTCCTCGGAGAGGGAGAGGGTGTAGCGGTTGATGGCGTTGTGGAAGGCGAGGAGGGAGGCGAGGACGCTGGTGATGATGAGCAGGTGCATCAGGTCGGCGGCCCAGGCTCCGACGTAGGTGGTGATGGCGGCGAAGAAGAGGCCGCCGGGGTCGTCGGCGGCGGCCTGGACGACCTTGTCCTCGCCGAAGGCCTGGATCACGGTCCAGACGACGAAGGCGTAGAAGAGGCCGAGGAAGGCGACCGCGATGTAGGTGGCGCGGGGGATGGTGCGGTCGGGGTTCCGCGCCTCGCGCCGGTAGATCACGGTCGACTCGAAGCCGGTGAAGGCGGCGAAGGCGAAGGCCAGGACGGCGGCGGTGCCACCGGTGAGGACGTGGGCGGGGGCGAG
The DNA here is from genome assembly GCF_041053105.1 of Streptomyces sp. R44. Lineage (NCBI taxonomy): Bacteria > Bacillati > Actinomycetota > Actinomycetes > Kitasatosporales > Streptomycetaceae > Streptomyces > Streptomyces sp. R44. The sequence goes on from NZ_CP163444.1 coordinate 2,566,496, forward strand.
GCCGCCGACGGAGAGGCCGTCGGCGCCGCCGTCGAGGAGGACGCCGCCGGCGAGGAGGACGAGGATGCCGGTCTCGGCGACGAGGAGGACGCCGAGCACCTTGGCGCCGAAGTCGATGGAGCGGTAGCCGCCGTACCAGATGAGCAGGAGCCCGGCGAGGGAGACGGGCAGCCAGGGGATGTGGTGGCCGAGGGAGGCGGCGGTGTCGGAGGTGGCGGAGCCGAGGAGTCCGTAGACGCCGATCTCCATGCCGTTGTAGCCGAGCATGGCGACGAGGGCGGCGGCGATGCCGACGGGCTTGCCGAGGCCGCGGGTGATGTAGGCGTAGAAGGCGCCGGCGCTGCGGACGTGGCGGCTCATGGTGGTGAAGCCGACGGCGAAGACCGCGAGGGTGAGGCCGGCGAGGAGATAGCCGACGGGGGCGCCGATGCCGCCGAGCAGGATGGCGACGGGGGCGACGCCGGCCATGACGGTGAGCGGGGCGGCGGCGGAGACGACGAAGAAGGAGATGTCGGCGGTGGTGAGGGTGCCGGTTCTCAGTCCTGGGGGTTCGTCGGAGGTGGGTGAGGACATGGCGGGGGAAGCCTTTCCGCGACAGGAAACCTAAAGGCTTTCGGTTTGCGCAATGTAGCCTCGGCCTCGACCGTTCGGGAAGACCCGACGGGCAACCGAACAGGGAGTGACGACTCATGGGCCGGCCGCGCAGACCCCTCCTCGACCGGGAGCGGATCACCACCACGGCGCTCGAGATCGTCGACGAGCTGGGCGAGTTCAGCGTCCCGCAGATCGCCAGGCGGCTCGGGGTGCAGACGGCCTCCGTCTACCACCACGTGGACGGCAGGGACGGCATCGTCGAGCTGCTGCGCGAGCGGGTGGCCGCCGCCATCGACGGCGCGACCCTCGACCAGGAGCCCTGGGACGCCGCCATGGCCGCCTGGGCCCGCTCCTACCGGGCCGCCTTCGCCGCCCACCCGCGCACGATCCCGCTGCTCACCACCTCACCGGTGCGCGCGCCGAAGGTCCTCGGCCAGTACGAGCACGCCGTGGGCCGGCTGCTCGACGCGGGCTTCGCCCTGCCGGACGTCATGCCGGTGATCATCGCCCTGGAGAACATCGTCCTCGGGTCGGCCCTCGACATGGCCGCCCCCGAGGCGATGTGGGAGCTGGCCGACGAGACGGCCACACCCCGGCTGGCCCGCGCCCTCGGCGCGGTCCCGGAGGGCCGTACCGACCAGGCCTTCGAGCTGGCGCTCACCGGCTATCTGAGCCATGTCCGGGGGCTGCTCGACACGGATCAGCTGTAGGACTGGAGCTCGATCAAGTACCCCTCCGGGTCGCGGAGATGGGCGGTCCGCAGGCCGGGCCCCCACTCCGGGCGGTCGGCCGCGCCGAGTGCGGCGACCCCGCCGGACTCCAGGCAGAGGGCGAGGGCCTTGTCGACGTCGGCGACCCGCAGGACGAGCATCGCGGCGTCCTGGGCCGGCGCCGGCGCGGCCGGGAGGGCCCCGGTGCCGAGGACGGAGGCCATCGCGCCGCGGTCGAAGAGCACCAGGACGGCCCGCCCGTCGACCTCCCAGTTGGCGTACGGCCCGTCCGGGACCCCCTTGTCGAGGCCGGCGCCGGTCAGTGGCGGCAGGACCGCGGCGTAGAACCGGAAGCAGTCGGCGAAGCGGCTGACGAGCAGACGGGGGTACAGGACGTCCACGGCGGGCTCCTCGAAAAATAGTAGGTCCGCACCCACTATAGGAGCGGACCTTAGAATTCGGTCATGCCTTCCGCGCGATCCACCCCGCCCGCCCTGCTCGGCCTCAGCACCTACCTGCTCTCCCGGATCGGCAAGACGGCCCGGGGCAGACTGGCCGACCGGCTGGCCGAACGCGGCCTTCGGCTCTGGGACATGGCGGTCCTCGCCGCCCTCTCCGACTTCGGGCCGCACGCCCAGCGCGACCTGGTCGTCCGGCTCGGCGTCGACCCCAGCGACATGGCCAAGGTGGTCGAGCAGCTGGCCGGCGGCGGATACGTCGAGCGGGCCCGCGACCCCGAGGACCGCAGGCGCGTCTCCGTCAGCCTCGCCCCGGCCGGCCGGGAGCTCCTCGCGGAGCTCGACGCCGAGGCGCGGGCCGTCCAGGACGAGCTGCTCGCCCCCCTGGACCCGCGGGAACGGAACCTGCTCCAGGGCCTGTTGCTCCGGGTGCACGAAGGGCTCTAGGCCCCGTAGAAAAGCTCCTCCACCACTGCGCGAGCCCGGCGGGTGATACGGCGGTAGTCGTCGACCATCTCGCCGACGTGACCCGACTCGTATCCCAAGTACCGCCCCACCGCGGCGAGTTCCCGCGGAACCGAGGGGAAGGTGTCACCGGGGCGGCCGCGGACCAGCATCACCGCGTTGCGCACCCGGGTGGCGAGGACCCAGGCCTCGTCGAGGGTCTGCGCCTCCTCCGTCGGGATCAGCCCCGCGGCGTGGGCGGCGGCCAGGGCCTCGCGGGTTCGGGTCGTCCGCAGGCCCGGTTCCGCCCAGCCGTGCCGCATCTGGAGCAGCTGGACCGTCCACTCGACGTCGCTGAGGCCGCCGCGCCCGAGCTTGGCGTGGAGGGTCGGGTCGGCGCCGCGCGGCAGCCGCTCGGACTCCATCCGCGCCTTGAGGCGGCGGATCTCGCGGACCGCGTCCTCGCCGAGGCCCTCCATCGGATACCGCAGCGGGTCGACGAGTTCGATGAACCGGTCGGCCAACTCGAGGTCGCCGGCCATGGGTGCGGCGCGCAGCAGCGCCTGGCTCTCCCAGACGAGCGACCACCGGCGGTAGTAGGCCTCGTACGACTTCAGGGTGCGCACCAGGGGGCCGCTCTTGCCCTCCGGACGCAGGTCCGCGTCGATCAGCAACGGCGGGTCGGCGGTGGGCAGTTGGAGCAGCCGTCGCATCTCCGCGACCACCCGGTTCGCGGCCTTGGCCGCCTCCTGCTCGTCGACGCCCTCGCGCGGCTCGTGCACGAACAGCACGTCGGCGTCGGAGCCGTACCCCAGCTCGTGGCCGCCGAAGCGGCCCATGCCGATGACCGCGAACCGGGTCGGCAGCTCCTCGCCCCACTCGGCGCGCACGGCGGCCCGCAGGGCGCCGGCGATCGTCGCCGCGTTGAGGTCGGTGACGGCCTCCCCCACCACGTCGACGAGCGCGCCGGGGTCCTGCTCGCGGGGGTTGTCCTCGGTGCCGTACGAACCGATGAGATCGGCCGCGGCGGTACGGAACAGCTCGCGGCGGCGCACCCCGCGGGCCGCCGCGACGGCGTGCTCGGCGTCGTCCGCGCGGCCCACGGCCGCCAGGACCTCCTGCTCCAGATGGTCCCGGCCGCGCGGCTTCAGACCTTCCGGGTCGCCGAGGATCGCGACGGCCTCGGGGGCGCGGAGCAGCAGGTCGGGGGCGAGGCGGCCGGCGGAGAGGACGCGCGCGAGGTTCTCGGCGGCGGCGCCCTCGTCGCGGAGCAGCCGCAGGTACCAGGGGGTCTTGCCGAGGGCGTCGGAGACCTTGCGGAAGCCGAGGAGTCCGGCGTCCGGGTCGGCCGAGTCGGCGAACCAGCCGAGCAGCACCGGGAGCAGGGTCCGCTGGATCGCCGCCTTGCGGGTGACGCCGGAGGCCAGGGCCTCCAGGTGGCGCAGGGCGGCGGCGGGGTCCGCGTATCCGAGGGCTTCGAGGCGCTGTCCGGCGGCCTTGGGGCTGAGCCGGATCTCGCCGGGGGCGAGCTGGGCGACGGCGTCGAGCAGTGGCCGGTAGAAGAGCTTCTCGTGCAGCCGGCGGACGACGGCGGCGTGCCGCTTCCACTCCTTGTTGAGCTCGGCGACCGGGTCGGTGCGCAGTCCGAGGGAGCGGCCGAGGCGGCGCAGGTCGGCCTCGTCCTCGGGGACGAGGTGGGTGCGACGCAGCCGGTAGAGCTGGATGCGGTGCTCCATGGCGCGCAGGAAGCGGTAGGCCTCGTCGAGCTGGGAGGCGTCGGCGCGGCCGACGTAGCCGCCGGCGGCGAGGGCGGCGAGCGCGTCGAGGGTGGTGCCGCTGTGCAGGCCGGCGTCGCTGCGGCCGTGCACGAGCTGGAGGAGCTGGACGGCGAACTCGACGTCCCTGAGGCCGCCGGGGCCGAGTTTGAGCTCGCGCTCGACCTGGGCGGCGGGGATGTTGTCGACGACCCGGCGGCGCATCTTCTGCACGTCGGGGACGAAGTTCTCGCGCTCGGCGGCCTGCCAGACGAGCGGGGAGACGGCGTCGATGTACTGGGCGCCGAGCTCCAGGTCGCCGGCGACCGCGCGGGCCTTGAGAAGGGCTTGGAACTCCCAGGTCTTCGCCCACCGCTGGTAGTAGGCGAGGTGGGAGGAGAGGGTGCGGACGAGGGGGCCGTTGCGGCCCTCGGGGCGCAGATTGGCGTCGACCGGCCAGATGGTGCCCTCGACGGTGGTCTCGGAGCAGATCCGCATGAGGTGGGAGGCGAGCCGGGTCGCGGCCTGGATCGCCTTGCCCTCGTCGGCGCCCTCGGCCGGTTCCCCGACGAAGATCACGTCCACGTCGGAGACGTAGTTCAGTTCGTGGCCGCCGCACTTGCCCATCGCGATCACCGCGAGCCGGCACATGGCGGCGTCGGCGGGCGCGGCCGAACGGGCGATGGCGAGGGCGGCGCGCAGGGTCGCCGTCGCCAGGTCGGCGAGCTCGGCGGCGGTCTGGGCGACGTCGATGGTCGCGCACACGTCGCGGGCCGCGATGGCGAGGAGGCAGCGCCGGTAGGCGACCCGCAGCGACACGGCGTCGGTGGCCTCGGCGAGCCCCTGCTCGAACTCGGCGACCCCCGGGTGGAGGTCGGCCGCCTCGTACGTGACGAGGGACTCCCAGTCGCGGGGGTGCCGGGCGAGGTGGTCGGCGAGCGCCTCGGAGGCGCCGAGGACGCCGAGGAGCCGGTCCCGGAAGGGCTTCGCGGAGAGCAGCGTGGTGGTGAGGGTCTGCCGCTCGGTCTCGGGCTGCGCCTCGACGAGCCGGACCAGCCCGCGCAGGGCGAGGTCGGGGTCGGCGGTGACGCCGAGGGCGTCGAGGAGGACGGGGTCGTCGCGCAGCGCGGACAGTTCGGGCACGTCGAGGAGCCGTTCGGCACCCGAGGGGTCGGTGAACCCGTGCCGCAGCAGACGTGAGAACGTACTGCTCCTGCGTCCCGGCACCGTCATTCCGCCGCTCCCTCCGAGCAGGTCAGCCCTGGGGCCTGTCCGGCCATCCGCGTCGGATCAGGCCGGGTCGTCCGGTGCGTGCGATCGGCGTGCGGCCGGGACGCCCTCGTAGCGGAGCTACTTGGGCGTTTCGGCCGTGCGGCGAGCGTGCGTGCCGGGCGGGCCGGACCCGACGGGAATGGTCGGACAGGCCCCAGGGCCGGACCCGACGGGAATCGTCAGACAGGCCCTGGCCGAGCCTATCGGGAGCGGGGGCCGACGGCTTCCCCCGCCCGTCGGTCACACCGGATCACACGTGAGATCGCCCACAAGGATCGTGGTCCGGGCGAATGAACCGTGAATCTGGAAGGCCCGTCTTGTTGAACGCGACGCCTCCTCCGGGTGTCGCGCCGTCCGGCCCTGCACCGCCCCACCCGCCCCGCACCGCCCGTCATGAAAGCGCCGCCGATCATGTCTGACCGCCCCCGCCGCCTCTCCCGCCGCAGGATCGTTTCGGCCGCCATCGCGACCACCCTGGTCGGCGGTGCCTTCTCCGTACTCCTCTCGGTGACGACGGCCGGGCCGACGGCGCCCGACGCGAAGGCACCCTCGGCGGCGCCCCGGAAGACCCAGGCCCGGGCCATTCCCGACCGGACGCCGGACTCCCCCGTCTCCGTCGTGCAGATCGTCGCCCACCCGGACGACGACCTGTTCTTCATGAACCCGGACATATCCCAGTCCCTGCACTCCGGCAGCCCCCTGACCGCCGTCTACCTCACGGCGGGCGAGTCCGACGGCGTCAACGCCCGTCCGCACGACGCCCCGGGCCTCACGCCCGACAAGGCGGGCTACGCCGAGGCCCGGCAGAACGGCATACGCGCCGCGTACGCCGAGATGGCGACCGGCAACCGGATCAGCGCCTGGGACCGGGAGGCGATACCCACGGCCGGCGGCGGGTGGGCCGAACTGGACACCCTGCGCGCCCGGCCGGAGATCAAGCTGGTGTGGCTGCAGCTCCGCGAGGCCGGTGCCATCAACGGCAACCGCCCGCACAGCCTCCACGGCCTCTGGGACGGCCGGATCACCGCGCTCGAATCGCAGCGCTCCTCCGGCACCCCGGTCGCCGCCGACTTCACCTACACGAAGGACCAGGTCGTCGCCACGCTGACCGGGCTCCTGGAGCGCTTCCGACCGACCTTCGTCCGGATGCAGGACCCGAGCCCCGGCCTGTACCCGAAGAGCATGAAGTTCCGGGACCACCAGGACCACCTGTTCGGGGCGCGGTTCACGCAGGCCGCGCTCGCCCGGTACACGGAGCTGCCCGGACACCCGCACGTCGGCGTGCAGAACTACCTCGGCTATCCGACCGGCTATCTGCCGCACACCCTCGACCCCGCCGCGGCCGACGCGAAGCTGAACGTCCTGAAGACGTACGCCTGGCTGGACGGCGTCCACGACTGCGAGACCGACGCGGGATGCGGCGACCTCAAGGTGGCCGCACGGCCCGGGGGCCGCGGCTGGACACAGACCGTGCGGTACGCCCGGGGCACCTCCACCTCCTGGGTCCAGCGCGACCGGGACGGCGGACTGCACGCCTTCTCCGTCCTCGACGGGCGCCTCGCGGCCTGGCGGAAGCCCGCGGACGCCGTGGCCTGGCAGGGCCCGGTGCTGCTGCCCGGCGGCGGCCTCGACAGCGGGGTCACCTCCGTGACCCTGCCCGACGGGCGCATAGCCGTCTTCGGCATCCGTACGACCCTCGGCACCGACGCCGCCGACTACCGGCGCGAGGTGGTCACCACCGTCCAGTCGGCGCCCGGCGGCGTGTTCGGCCCCTGGGAGTCGCTCGGCACGCCCGAGCGCAGCGACGCCGACGGGACCTCCGACATCAGCGCGCCCACCGTGACGGTGGCCCCCGACGGCCGGGCCACCGTGATCGTGCGCGACAGCCGCCACCGGCTGACGGCCCGTGAGCAGCGGGCCGGCGGCGGGTGGGGTCCGTGGCGGTCCCTGGGCGGCACGGAGGTGCACGGCGACCCGGTGGCGGCGACGGACGCGAACGGCCGGGGGTACGTCTTCGCCAGCACCCCGCGCACCGTCCTCGCCTGGGCCGAGCGGACCCCCGGCGGGCCGCTGACCGGACCGGCGCCGACCGGGCTGCCGCCCACGACCCTCGCGCTGAGCGCGAGCCCGGCGCCGGACGGCGCGGGCGTCCGGCTCTGGTTCCGCAAGCCGGCCTCCGGCGACCTGCGGAGCGCCGACTTCTCCGGTACGGGCCCGGTCTCCCCGGTCACCGAACTCTCCGGCACCGGCGTCGCCGGCTTCGGCCCGGTGAGCGGCGGCGACGGCCTGCTCGCGGTCCGGTCCCGCACCGGCTTCCTGGCGACGGCGCCGCACGGCCGGGCCGGAGCGCGGCCGGTGTGGACGCTGGAGAAGTTCCTGTTCTCCGGCGCGCCGGACGCCGGAACGGACGGGGTGGCGGCCATCGGCCTGGACGGCCGGCTGCACTGGACACCGGCCGGCCGCTGACCGCGTCCGGGTGACACGAGCCGGTTCCGGGTGCGTGGGCCGGTCCCGTACGGGACCGTGGTCCTCATGAACTGGACACTGGAAGTCGTCCTGGTCCCCGTCACGGACATGGACCGGGCCAAGGAGTTCTACGGCGGGAAGTGCGGCTTCACCCTCGACCTGGACACCGAGGTCGCGCCCGGCGTCAGGATCATCCAGGCGACGCCGCCCGGCTCGCGCTGCTCGATCGCGCTGCAGAGCGGCATGCCGCAGATGCCGGGCACGAAGGAGATGAGCCCGGGCGGCCTGCACGGCCTCCAGCTGTGCGTCACCGACATCGAGGCGGCGCGGGCGGAGCTCGTCGGCCGGGGCGTCGACGTCTCACCGGTGATGCACGTCGGCGCGGCGGGCTGGGAGGACGGCAAGGGCGACACCTGGAACTCGTTCATGACCTTCCAGGACCCGGACGGCAACGGCTGGGTGGTGCAGGAGGCACCGTCGGAGCTGTCGGAACGCTGAGCCCCGCCACGGCCTCGGCCGTCCAGTGCCCGGCGGCGCCGGGGCAGCCGGCGAGATAGGCGGCGACCTCGGCGTGCCGCCAGGCCCCGGCCCGGCCGAGCCCCGCCGCCAGATGCCGGAGGTACGCGGCGGAGGGCGCGCGCAGCCCGCCGTCGCCCGGCATCCGCCAGGGCGCGGTGAACGTCATCACCGGGACCCCGTCGAGGAGCCCGGGGCAGACGAGCGTCTCGTACCGCCCGGTCCCGAGGACGCGGCGCCCGGTGGCGAGGGCCTCGGCCAGATCGAGGTCGCCGCCGGGCTCGCGGTACATCTCCTGGGCGACGATGTCCGAGAACTGTCCGACCGTCAGCAGATGCGCGACGCCCCACGCGTCGCCGCCCGCCACCGGGTCGTAGAAGGCGCGGCCGCCGCCCCACACGGGCGAGTCGGTGGCGAAGTACACGCGCCCGGGCAGCACGACCGGCACGGACCGCTCGGGCGGGCGCCGGTCCCGGCACCCGGGAAGCTCCCGCGTGCCGCCGGGCGGGCAGCCGCCGTCGAGGTAGTACCGCAGGCGCTCGGGGTGCGTGTTGGAGCCGTAGGCGGCGTACCAGACACGGGGATCGACTTCCGGCATGGGCCCAGACGCTAGCGCGGATCTAGGGTTGACCCTCACGCGGACGAGAGGGATTCGGGTGAAGATCGGTGAACTGTCCCGGCTGACGGGGGTCAGCGTGCGCGCGCTGCGCTACTACGAGGAGGAGGGCCTGATCCGCCCCGACCGCTCCGGCAACGGCTACCGCGACTACTGCGAGGGCGCGGACGAGGTGGTCCGGCAGATCCGGGGGCTGATCGACTGCGGGCTGCCGACCCGGATCATCCGCGACATCCTGCCGTACCTGGACGGGCCGGCCGATCTGCTGCCGCCGGTGCCGTGCGCGGAGATGCTCGACCAGGTGGCCGCCGAACGCGAGCAGCTGGACCGGCGGATCCACTGCCTGGTCCGGAACCGGAACGCGCTCGACGCGTATCTGAGGGCGGCACGGAAGGCGGCCCGGGTGTGACGCCGATCCCGGCCCCGGCCCCGCTCCGGGTGTGACGCCGAGCCCGATCCCGGCCTCCGGCTTGACCTTCACGTAAACGTGAGGGTTCTACCGTCCGGTCATGACAGCGACGACTCCCGCTCCCTCCCCCCTCGCACCCCCTCCCCCCTGGCCGCTCGGCGGCCTGCTCACCCTCTCCGGCGCCGCCTTCGTCACGATCCTGACCGAGGCGCTGCCGGCCGGCGTCCTCCCGGCGATGAGCGCCGGCCTCGGCGTGACGGAGGCCCGCGCCGGACTCCTGGTGACGGTCTACGCCCTGGCCGCGGCGGTCACCGCGATCCCGATGACCGCCTGGGCCCTGCGGCTCCCCCGCCGCACCCTGCTCCTCGCCCTCCTGCTCGGCTTCGCCGCCACCAACGCCGTGACGGCCGCCTCCACCGGCTTCGCGTTCACCCTGGGGGCGCGGGTCCTCTCCGGGGTGTTCGCCGGAATGCTGTGGGCGATGGTCCCCGCGTACGCGGCCCGGCTCGCGCCGCACCGCAGCGGCAAGGCCATCGCCACCGCGCTCGCGGGCATGACGGTCGGTCTCTCGCTCGGCATCCCGGCGGGCACGGCCCTCGGCGGGCTGGTCGGCTGGCAGGGCGTGTTCGCGGCCCTGACCGGCCTGGCGCTCGCCCTGGCGGCGGCGGCACGGTGGCGCCTGCCGGCGCTCGCGGGGCAGGCCGGAGAGGTCCGGAACGGCGGCCGAGGCCTGTGGGCCACGATCCGCACACCGGGGATCGCGGCGATCAACACGGCGTCGATCGCGATGGTGCTCGGCTTCTACGTCCTCTACACGTACATCGCGCCCTTCGTGGAGCGGGCGGACCTCGCGGTCTCCACCGGCACGGTGCTGTTCGTGTTCGGGCTCGGCTCGACGGCCGGCGTGTGGATCGCGGGGGCGACGGCGGACCGGTGGCTCCGGCACTCGACCCTCGCGCTCCTGGCCCTGGCGGCCCTCTGCCTGGTGGCGCTCGGCCTGTTCGCCGGCAGCACGGCGGTGGTCCTGGCCGCCGCGGTCCTGTGGGGCGTGACGCACGGCGGCATCCCCACGCTCATGCAGACGGCGGGCGTCCGGGCGGCGCCCCGGGACCCGGACACGGCCAACTCCCTCTGGGTGACGGGTTGGAACGTCGCCATGGCGGGCGGTTCGCTCGTCGGCGGCGCGGTCCTGACGGGCGCGGGGACGACGGCCCTGCCGTGGACGGCGGCGGCGCTGCTCGCGGTGTCGGTCCTGACGGCGGGCGCGGCCCGCCGCCACGGCTTCCCCCGCTAGAACGCCACGTAGAAGTGCCGGAGCTGCTCGTCCTCCGCCACGCACGGCATCCCGGCGGCCTCCATCACCCGGTGCGAGGCCGGATTGTCCAGGTCGGCGTCGCCCTTCACCCCGGCGGCGCCGGCCACCCGGGCCAGTTCGAGGACGGCCCGCAGGGCCTCGGAGGCGTACCCGTTGCCCCGTACCGCGGGGACGAGTCCGTACCCGATGGTCGCGACGCCGATCTCGTCCGGCGGCCCGTGGAACCCGATGCCGCCGACGGCGACGCCGTCGAGCCGTATCTCGTACGGCCGGAACACCCCCGGGTCGCCGCGCTCGGCGACGCCCCGCAGGAACCCGGTGTTGGCGCGGACGTCCCCGTCCCCGGGATACCCCTCCCCCCAGAGGTCCCCGGGCCCGGACTCCCGGGCGACGATGCGCTCGGCCGCGGCGGCGGTCAGCGGGTGCAGTACAAGCCGCGCGGTGGCGACAGGTTCGATCTTCACCGCGGCAGTCTGAACCGTCCCGCGGACCCGGGCAACGGGTTTACCGCCGTGCCGCCCAGCGCCGCAGCCGCGCCGTGTTGCTCCGCTTGCGCGCCCGCACCCCGGCGGTCTCCCCCGAGAGCGTCGAGAACACCGCGACCGGCGTCCACCGGCTCCGGCCCCGGGGCGAGGTCCAGCGCACGGCGGGGAAATCCGTGACGCCGGTGACGGCCGCGCGCGGTATCACCCGCGTCCACACGTACCCGCGGACCACGAGCCGCTCCGCCTCGCACCGGACCCCGGCGCGGTACCCGCGCACGGCGAGGGTCCCGCACCCCAGGAGGGCGACCATCGCGGCCGCCCGCTGCCACCCGGTCCCGGCCTCCACCCCGTACTGGACACAGCCGAGAGCGGACGCGAGACCGAGCGTCGTGTTGGCCACCCGGTTGGCGAGCGTCGGGAGCAGAACGTCCACGATCCCTACAGCACCGGCAGGTTCTTGCGGAGCTCGAAGGCGGTGACCTCGGAGCGGTACTCCTCCCACTCCTGCTTCTTGTTGCGCAGGAAGAAGTCGAAGACGTGCTCGCCGAGCGTCTCCGCGACCAGTTCGCTCTTCTCCATCAGGGCGATCGCCTCTCCCAGGTTCTGCGGGAGCGGCTCGATGCCCATCGCGCGGCGCTCCGCGTCGGAGAGGGCCCAGACGTCGTCGTCGGCGCCGGCCGGGAGCTCGTAGCCCTCCTCGATGCCCTTGAGGCCGGCGGCGAGGAGGACCGCGTAGGTCAGGTACGGGTTGGCGCCGGAGTCGATGGAGCGGACCTCGACCCGCGACGAGCCCGTCTTGCCCGGCTTGTACATGGGGACACGGATGAGGGCGGAGCGGTTGTTGTGGCCCCAGCAGATGTACGAGGGGGCCTCGCCGCCCGAGCCGGCCGTGCGGGAGGAGCCGCCCCAGATGCGCTTGTACGAGTTGACCCACTGGTTGGTGACGGCGGAGGTCTCGCCCGCGTGCCGCAGGAGGCCCGCGATGAAGGAGCGGCCCACCTTCGACAGCTGGTACTCGGCGCCCGACTCGTAGAACGCGTTCCGGTCGCCCTCGAAGAGGGACAGGTGGGTGTGCATGCCCGAGCCCGGGTAGTCCGAGAACGGCTTCGGCATGAACGTGGCCTGCACGCCCTGCTCCAGGGCCACCTGCTTCATGACCAGGCGGAAGGTCATGATGTTGTCCGCCGTGGACAGGGCGTCGGCGTAGCGGAGGTCGATCTCCTGCTGGCCCGGCGCGCCCTCGTGGTGGGAGAACTCCACCGAGATGCCCATCGATTCGAGCATGGTGATGGCCTGGCGGCGGAAGTCCATCCCGACGTTCTGCGGGGTGTGGTCGAAGTAGCCCGAGTTGTCGGCCGGGGTGGGCCGGGTGCCGTCGAGCGGCTTGTCCTTCAGGAGGAAGAACTCGATCTCGGGGTGGGTGTAGAAGGTGAAGCCGAGGTCGGAGGTCTTGGCAAGGGCGCGCTTCAGGACATAGCGCGGGTCGGCGAAGGACGGCGAGCCGTCGGGCATGAGGATGTCGCAGAACATCCGGGCCGTGCCCGGGGCCTCGGCGCGCCACGGCAGGATCTGGAAGGTGCCCGGGTCCGGCTTGGCGATCATGTCGGACTCGTAGACGCGGGCGAAGCCCTCGATCGCGGAGCCGTCGAAGCCGATGCCCTCGTCGAAGGCCTGCTCCAGCTCGGCGGGCGCCACGGCCACCGACTTCAGGAAGCCCAGCACATCGGTGAACCACAGGCGTACGAAGCGGATGTCGCGCTCCTCGAGCGTACGGAGCACAAATTCCTGCTGCTTGTCCATTTCCACACCCATCCTCGCTGGTCAGGCCGCCTGCTCCCACCGCCTCCGATGCATCGGGGGGCACCTGAGCATCCCACCACATGGTTTCGCGCACGTTGCACACCCATACTGCCTGCTCGGGTGTGACTCAGGTAACGGGGGAACGGCCGGAACGGGGTGGTTGTTCGTCCGTCCGGCGGCCGCCCGTCGGTACCGAGTGGTACCCCGTTCGGCCCACGGGCGCCTCTCGCCCACTACGATCTGCGCCCATGGGGGCCCCACGGCTCGTACGCCCGTCCCGACACGCGCGTCCCATGGCACTGGCGAGTGCCGTGGCGACGCTCCTCGCCGCGCTCTTCCTCTGTCTGGGGACGGGGCCGGACGGGGAACGGGCCCACCATCCGGAGGGTCCGGTGGCCGCGGCCGCCACCGCCGTCACCGGCGCGTACGTCTGTCCGTACGACCGCGGCGGCTGCTCCCTCTTCCCCTCGCTCTCCCCCGCGGTGCTCAGCGCGCCCCCGCTCGACCCCCCGCTCCACGCGGAGTCCGGGCCGCCGCGTCTCGCGCCGCCCTCGGGTGACGGGCCGGCGCGCCGTTCGGACGCCCGGCCGCGCGCGCCGGACCTGCACGTCCTTCAAGTTCTCCGGACGTAGCGGCGGCGGGCGCCCCGCCCCGAGGCGGACCCCGCCCCCGCATGTCCACCCCCGAACTCCACCCCACTCCTGAAGAAGGACGACATCACCATGGCCGCCAACCGCTCCGCCACCGCCGCCAACGACCGCCGCGCCCGAATAGAGGCGGCGCGCCGCGCCGAGCAGGCACGTGAGCGCCGCAACCGCCTCCTCACCATCGGCATCTCGTCCGTCGTCGTGCTGAGCCTCGTCGGCTTCGGCACCTTCATGCTGGTGAAGGCCTCCGACAAGAAGGCGGAGGAGGAGGCCGCCGCCAAGGCCCCCATCGCGGCGGAGAAGACCTGGGACCCGAAGAAGCTCGGCCGCAACCACGTCACGACGGCCGTGAAGTACGACATGAAGCCGCCGGTGGGCGGTGACCACAACCCGGTCTGGATGAACTGCGACGGTGTGGTCTACGACAAGAAGATCGCCGACGTGAACGCCGTGCACTCCCTGGAGCACGGGGCCGTCTGGGTGACGTACAACAAGCAGGCCTCCCAGGGCGACGTGAAGAAGCTGGCCGACAAGGTCGGCAGGACGAAGTACTCGCTGATGAGCCCCGTGGACGACCAGGCCGGGGCGATCATGCTGTCCGCCTGGGGCAAGCAGGTGACCGTGGACAACGCGGACGACCCGCGCGTCGACGCCTTCTTCACGAAGTACGTGCAGGGTCCGCAGACCCCGGAGCCGGGTGCCGCCTGCACGGGCGGGATCGGCGCGGACGGTCAGGGCGGTACGGGGATGGGTCAGTGAGGCTCAACCGCACGCAGGGGGCGGCGGTCACCGCGGTCGCCCTCGCCGTGCTGTTCGCCGGGGGCGCGGTCACCGTCGCCTCCGCCGACCGTGACGAGGCCCCGAGCACCCCGGCCTCCTCGTCCGCGGACGCCGGCTTCGCCCGGGACATGGCCGTCCACCACCAGCAGGCCGTCGAGATGTCGTTCATCGTCCGGGACCGGACGAAGGACGAGGAGGTCCGGCGGCTCGCGTACGACATCGCCAACACGCAGGCCAACCAGCGGGGCATGATGCTCGGCTGGCTCGACCTGTGGGGGCTGCCCAAGAACGAGTCCGGTGTCGAGCCGATGGCCTGGATGGGCATGGGCGGCTCGGGCGACACGGGCGACCTGGACGGGGCGCTCATGCCGGGCATGGCGACCAACGCGCAGCTGGACGAGTTGCGCCGGGCGAGCGGCCGGGAGGCCGAGGTGCTGTACCTGAAGCTCATGACCGCGCACCACATGGGCGGGGTCCACATGGCCGAGGGCTGTGTCCAGAAGTGCGGCGTGGAGATCGAGCGGAACCTGGCGCAGGGCATGGTCGACGCGCAGCGGTCCGAGATGGCGCTGATGGCGGACATGCTGAAGAAGCGCGGGGCCTGAGGCCCCTGTCGGTGAGGCCTACGGCCCCCGTGACCGGCTGCGGTCGCGGGGGCCGGGTCGTCCGCCGACAATGGGTGGGCTCGGGGAGTTCGTACGACACGTTCGACGAAAGGTACGTACCCCATGACCACGGCGAAGGACATCATGCACACCGGGGCCCAGTGGATCCCGGCACACGAGACGCTCGACCGCGCAGCTCAGCTGATGCGCAACCTGAACGTGGGCGCGCTGCCCATCGCCGACGAGAACGAACGGCTCTGCGGCATCATCACGGACCGCGACATCGTGATCGGCTGTGTGGCGATGGGCCACGACCCGTCGAAGATCACCTGCGGTGAGATGGCACAGGGCACCCCGCGCTGGGTCGAGTCGGACGCGGACGTGGGCGCCGTCCTGGAGGAGATGCAGAGCCACCAGATCCGGCGGCTTCCCGTCATCGAGGACAAGCGGCTCGTCGGCATGATCAGCGAGGCCGACCTGGCCCAGCATCTGTCGGACGAGCAGATCAAGGCGTTCTGTATGAGCGTCTACTCCGCTTCCTCTTCCTGACCGGTACGCGGGATCGCCCGGGCCACCGCGTCCGGGCGGTCCGGCATGACCAGATGGCCCGACGGTTCGGCCGCCTCGTGGCGGGCGCCGAGCCGCCGGGCCAGTGCGCACTGGCGCCGTTCCCAGCGGGCGGAGCCGCCGGGGGCGGCGAGGACGGTGACGGGGAGGCCCGGCGGGAGGGGGCGCCGCTCGCGCAGGGCGAGGAGTTCGGCGGCGACGGCTCCGTAGCGGGCGTTCTCCAGGAGGGTGCCGCGCAGCACGCGTGAGGTGCCGTAGACCCTGGACGGGCGGGGGTGGTCCTCCACCGAGGAGTCGACGAGGACCAGCGCGGCGGTCCGGTCCGACCCGCACGGCACCCCCTACGTCCGGACCGGGTCGAGCCCGGTCCGGACGCAGGCGCCGTCAGGGCGTGGCCGAAGGTTCCCGGTGGTCGGGGTGGACCCAGCCGGGCTTGCGGTACCTGAGGAGCGCGGCGGGGATGGCGAGGCCGAGGAGCAGCAGGCCGCCGCCGACGATGAGGAGGTAGCGCCAGAGCGGCTGGTCGCCGAACTGGTCGGGCGGGACGAAGCCGATGACGAGCGCGGCGACGGAGGCGACGAAGCCGATGCCGGCGACCCATGCGACGGCGGGGACGCGGAAGCCGCGGTCGACGTCCGGCTGGGTCCTGCGGAGCCTCACGACGGCGACGAACATCAGCAGGTAGGCGATGAGGTAGATCTGCACGGTGATGACGGAGAACATCCAGTACGCGCTGGAGACGTTGTCGCTGAAGGCGTAGAGGACGCCGATCAGGGTGGTGACGACGCCCTGCGCGATCATGATGTTCTGCGGGGCGCCGTCCTTGTTGAACTTCTGCAGCGAGGGCGGCAGATAGCCCTCCTGCCGGGAGAGCAGGACGAGGCCCTTGGCGGGTCCGGCGAGCCAGGTGAGCATGCCGCCGAGGGCGGCGCAGACCAGCATGATGCCGACGACCTTGGTCATCCAGCCGATGGAGAAGTGGTCGAAGAAGGCCTGGAAGGCCTGCATCAGACCGGCGGTGAGGCTGAGCTGCTCCGCGGGCATGACCCAGGCGATGGCGAGGGCCGGAAGGATGAAGATCAGCAGGACGAGGCCGGTCGCCAGGAACATCGACTTCGGGTACTCGCGCTTGGGCTCGCGCAGCGAGGAGACGTGGACGCCGTTCATCTCCATGCCCGCGTAGGACAGGAAGTTGTTGACGATGAGGACCAGGCTGGCGAGTCCGGTCCACGGCGGGAGCCAGTGGTCGGCGCTCATGGGCTGGGCGGATGGGTTGCCCTGGCCGAGGAAGACGATGCCGAGGACGACCAGGAGCACGCCGGGGATGAGGGTGCCGACGATCAGGCCGAAGGAGGAGAGGCCGGCGATGGTCTTCGTGCCGCGCGCGGAGATCCAGACCCCGGACCAGTAGACGACGATGATGACGATCGCCACGTAGAGCCCGTTCTCCGCGAGGGAGGGGTCGATGACGTACGCGAAGGTCGAGGCGACGTACGCGAGCAGGCTCGGGTAGTACGCGATGGTCATGGCGAACTGGCACCAGACGGCGAGGAAGCCGAGGGGCTTGCCGAGGGCCTCGCTGACCCAGCGGTAGATGCCGCCGGACCAGCCGGAGGCGAGCTCGGCGCCGACGAGGGCGGTGGGGAGCAGGAAGACGAGGGCGGGGAGCAGGTAGAGGAAGATCGCGGCGAGTCCGTAGATGGCCATGGACGGCGAGGGCCGCAGGCTGGCGACGGACGCGGTCGTCATGAAGGCGAGCGTCAGCCAGCTGATGAACTGCCTCTTGGTGCCGTCGTCCTGGGGGGCCGCCGTGTCGGTCGCGGCGGGCCGTGCCGACTCTGCCGGTTCGTCAGTGGTCGTCATGGGGCCATGATCAGCGGGGCGCGGCCGCCCCGCATGTCGGCGGCGCGGGACTCGCCCTCGCCGATCCCAGGACATAGCGTCGGTGTGACGATTACACTGGGCGGGTGCCTCAACTACGCCTCGCCCTGAATCAGATCGACTCGACCGTCGGAGACATCGCCGGGAACGCCGAGGCGATCGTGCACTGGACCCGGCACGCCGCCGGGCAGGGCGCGCATCTCGTCGCGTTCCCCGAGATGGCGCTGACCGGATATCCCGTCGAGGACCTCGCGCTGCGCTCCTCCTTCGTCGAGGCGTCCCGGACGGCCCTGCGCGGGCTGGCCCGGCGCCTCGCGGACGAGGGGTTCGGCGGGCTGCCGGTGGTCGTCGGCTACCTCGACCGCTCCGAGCGGGCCGAGCCGCGCCTCGGCCGGCCCGCCGGCTCCCCGGAGAACGCCGCCGCCGTCCTGTACGGCGGCGAGGTGGTGCTGCGCTTCGCCAAGCACCACCTGCCGAACTACGGCGTCTTCGACGAGTACCGCTACTTCGTGCAGGGCGACACCCTGCCGGTGGTCCGCGTCCACGGCGTCGACGTCGCCCTGGCGATCTGCGAGGACCTCTGGCAGGAGGGCGGCAGGGTGCCGGCGGCGCGCAGCGCCCACGCGGGGCTGCTGCTGTCGGTCAACGCCTCGCCGTACGAGCGGAACAAGGACGACACCCGGCTCGAACTGGTCCGCAAGCGGGCCCAGGAGGCCGGCTGCGTCACCGCCTATCTGGCGATGACGGGCGGCCAGGACGAGCTGGTCTTCGACGGCGACTCGATCGTCGTGGACGCGGCCGGCGAAGTGATCGCGCGTGCCCCGCAGTTCGTGGAGGGCAGCGTGATCCTCGACCTGGAGCTGCCGGCGGCCGACGCGGACGCGCCCGAGGGCCTGGTGGACGACGGGCTGCGGATCGACCGGGTGGTGCTCTCCGAGGAGCCGCTGCCCGCGTACGAGCCGGAGCTGACGGGCGGTTACGCGCACCGGCTCGACGACGACGAGGAGGTGTACTCGGCGCTGGTCATCGGACTGCGGGCGTACGTCGCGAAGAACGGTTTCCGCTCGGTGCTGGTCGGCCTGTCCGGCGGCATCGACTCGGCGCTCGTCGCCTCGATCGCCTGCGACGCGCTCGGCGCGGACAACGTCTACGGCGTGTCGATGCCCTCGAAGTACTCCTCCGACCACTCGCGCGGCGACGCCGCCGAGCTGGCCCGCCGCACCGGGCTGCACTTCCGCACGGTGTCGATCGAGCCGATGTTCGACGCGTACATGGGGGCGCTCGGGCTCACCGGGCTCGCCGAGGAGAACCTCCAGTCGCGGCTGCGCGGCACGATGCTGATGGCGCTCTCCAACCAGGAGGGCCACATCGTCCTCGCGCCCGGCAACAAGTCGGAGCTGGCGGTGGGCTACTCGACGCTGTACGGCGACTCCGTCGGCGCGTTCGGGCCCATCAAGGACGTCTACAAGTCGGACGTCTTCCGCCTCGCGCGCTGGCGGAACCGGGCGGCCGAGGACCGCGGCCAGACCCCGCCGATCCCGGAGAGCTCGATCACCAAGCCGCCCAGCGCCGAACTGCGTCCGGGCCAGGTCGACACGGACTCGCTGCCGGACTACGAGGTCCTGGACGCGGTCCTCGCGCTGTACGTGGACCGCGACCAGGGCCGGGACGCCATCGTGGCGGCCGGGTTCGACGAGGCGCTCGTGGCGCGGACGCTGCGGATGGTGGACACGGCGGAGTACAAGCGGCGCCAGTACCCGCCGGGGACCAAGATCTCGGCGAAGGGCTTCGGCAAGGACCGGCGGCTGCCGATCACGAACGGCTGGCGGGAGACGACGACCGGCTGACCGCCGGTTCCTCCGCCGTGAGGGGGCTTCCCGTGACAACGCGGGAGGCCCCCTCCCCCGTACCCCGGTCGAGCAGCCCCGCCACGGCCGCGATCACCAGTCCGACGGCGGTGAGACCCGCGCCGACGAGGGCCGGGGAGGTCCAGCCCCAGCCGGCGGCGACGGCGGCCCCGCCGGCCCAGGCGCCGCCCGCGTTGGCGAGGTTGAAGGCGGAGTGGTTGGAGGCGGAGGCGAGCGTCGGGGCGTCCTTCGCCTTGTTCATGACCAGCATCTGGAGCGGGGTCGTCGTCATGAAGCCGACCGCGCCGAGCACCACCACCGTGACCAGGGCGAGCCAGGGCACGTGGACGGTGAAGCGGAAGGCGACCAGGGCGAGGACGAGGGCCGCGAGCGAGCCGTACAGCGTGGGGCGCAGCGCCCGGTCGGTCAGCGGGCCCGCGGCGAGCGCCCCGCCGGTCATGCCGAGGCCGAAGAGGGCGAGGACGATCGTCACCGTGGAGTCGCCGAAGCCCATCACCTCGGTCGTCATCGAGGCGAGGTACGAGTAGACCGCGAAGACGCCCGCGAAGCCGAAGACGGCCGTGAGCAGGCCGAGCAGCACCTGCGGGCGGCGCAGTGCGCGCAGCTCCCCGGCGAGGCCCTGCCGCTCGTCGACGGGGACGTACGGCACGAGGCGGGCGAGCGTGGCCATGGCGAGCAGGCCGATCGCCGAGACCACCAGGAAGGTGGCGCGCCAGCCGAGGTGCTGGCCGAGCAGGGTCGCGGCCGGTACGCCGAGGATGTTGGCGACGGTGAGGCCGAGGAACATCGTGGCGACCGCCCGCGCCTGCCGGTCCTCGCGCACCAGCCGGGCGGCGACGACCGCGCCGAGGCCGAAGAACGCGCCGTGCGGGAGCCCGGCGAGGACCCGGCCCGCGACGAGCCAGCCGAATCCGGGGGCGAGCGCGGAGGCGAGGTTGCCGACCGTGAAGAGCGCCATCAGCAGGAGCAGCATCCGCTTGCGCGGGACGCGGGAGCCGAGGGCCGTGAGGAGCGGGGCGCCGACGACGACGCCGATCGCGTACGCCGAGACGAGGTACCCGGCGGTCGGGACGGAGGTGCCGAGGTCGTCGGCGACCTGCGGGAGCAGGCCCATCATCACGAATTCGGTGGTGCCGATGCCGAAGGCGGAGACGGCGAGCGCGAGCAGCGCCAGGGGCATGGGTGGAGCCTTTCCGGAAGTTAGTTCTTCGACGGAACAAAGCGTCTCAGACGTTTTCTTCCCGGCGGCTTCCGGAGGATGAAGGGGAGGTTTCGGAACTCCGGGTCAGAGCTTCACGCGGGCGGCGACGGGGAGGTGGTCGCTGTTCGTCTCCGGCAGCGCCCAGGAGGACATCGGCTCCACGCCCTTGACCATGATCTGGTCGATGCGGGCCATCGGGAACGAGGCCGGCCAGCTGAAGCCGAAGCCGTCGCCCGCCGCGCCCTGGGTGGAGCGCAGCTGGGAGGTGACGGCGTTGAGCGCGCGGTCGTTCATGGTGCCGTTGAGGTCGCCGAGGAGGACGATCCGCTCGTGCCGGTCCTTGGAGATGGCCTCGCCGAGCGCGTTGGCGCTGGAGTCGCGCTGGTTGGCGGTGAAGCCGGCGTTCATCTTGACCCGGACCGAGGGCAGGTGGGCGACGTACACGGCCACCTCGCCCTTCGGGGTGACGACGGAGGCGCGCATGGCGCGGGTCCAGCCCATGTGGATGTCGACGGGCTGCGCGGCCCGCAGCGGCAGCTTGCTCCAGAGCCCGACCGTGCCCTGCACCGAGTGGTACGGGTAAGTCTCGGCGAGGCCCTTCTCGTACACCGGGACCATGTCGCCCTTCAGCTCCTCCAGGGCCAGCACGTCGGCGCCGGAGGCGGCCAGCGCGCGGGCGGTGCCCTCGGGGTCGGGGTTGTCGGCGTTCACGTTGTGGGTGGCGACGGTCAGGTCGCCGCCCGGGGCCGACTTGTCGGCGACGAGACCGCCGAACAGGTTGAGCCACACCACGGCCGGAAGCAGCAGGGCGATCAGCGCGGTGGCGGAGCGGCGCACGAGGGCGAGCACGAGCAGGAGCGGCACGAACAGGCCGAGCCAGGGCAGGAAGGTCTCGGTGAGGCTGCCAAGGTTGCCGACCCGGTTCGGGATGTCCGAGTGGAACACCATGAGCAGCGTGAGCGCCACCGCCGTCACGGCGAGCAGGATGCCCCGGCGCCAGATGCCCCGGTCGTGGCGGAGCCCGTCGAGCGCGGTCCGGAACCGGGACCGCGGACGTCCGCTCCCCGCTCCGCCGTGGTCGGTCTCCGTCATGTCCACCCGCGCCATCGCACTGTCCTCACTGCCTTGCTGCCTTGCCGCACTGCTGTCCCGCTCCGTGACCCGACGTCGACACTAGGCGATGACGGGTCAGTCGTACTCACCCAGGGACGAGATGGGCGCGTGGCGGGTTCCTGCAGGTGGCGCGGGCGGGCAGGCTGTGACAGAACGCGCACATTCGTACGGATCAGGGGCGGGGGCGCAGGCCCTCCATGACGGCGTCGACGACCCGCTCGGCGAGACCGGGGTCCAGGGAGGCGCCGGGGCGGATGACGGTGCGCAGGAGCAGCGGGCCGGTGAACAGGTCGTTGACGAACTCGACGTCCAGGTCGTCACGGATCTCCCCCAGCTCCATGCCGCGCCGCACGGTGTCGAGGCCGAGGCGGCGGCGGGGTTCGATGACGGTGTTCTGGTAGGCCTCCCACAGCTTCGGATAGGCCTGCATCTGCGAGAACACGTTGTGCAGCAGGGCGGAGGAACGCTTGGCGAGGCCGCGCTGGCGCAGCATCTCCAGGAGCATCACGAGGTCGTCCCGGACGGAGGTGCCGGTGAGCACCGGGTCCTGGGGCTCCACGGAGCGGAGCAGCTCGACGAAGAGCTCCTCCTTGCCGGGCCAGCGGCGGTAGATGGTCGCCTTGCCGACGCCGGCGGTGCGGGCGATCCGCTCGATGGACAGCTCGGTGAGCGGCACGCCCTCCTCCAGGAGCCCCACGACGGCGTCGAAGATCGCCTGCTCGACGGCCTCGGACCGGGGCCGCCCCCGCCGGGCGCCCGGGGCGGCCTGGGGCGGACCGTCGGGCTGGGGTTCGGGGTTCCCGCTGTCCTGCAGGGACACGTGCGCTCCGTCTCTCGTCCGGGTACTGCCTTGTCGTCCCCCAATTCTCCCGCGCCCCCTGCCCCTCGGGTACCGGCGCCCTCCGCCGGGCCGGATTGTGGGCGGCGCCCTCGCCGGGCCGGGTTGTGGGCAGGCGTTCCGCCGGGGCGATGGGGGTCCCCCCTGCTCGAGCGAAGCCGAGAGCTTGGGGGAGGGTGGGCACAACGGACCCGCGCCTTGCCGGCGCCCGAGGCTTCCGCGCCTGGACCCGCACCACGTCGTGCGCCGCGCAAGGTGTGCGGGCCAGGGCGCGGAACGCGGAGGCGCCGCGAGAGGGCGCCGTCCCGTGTGCCCACCCGTCCCGCCCCAGCGGGACGATTGCCCACACGGCGCGTGGGCACCGCCCAGCCGGGCGCGGGCGCACGCGGGGCGGGGCAGGCCCCGGGCTCCAGCACGCGTCGGGATTAGCTCGCCGGGGTCGAGGCTCGGGCGTGGGGGGTCGGGGTCTCGTCCGGGGACGGGCCCGCGACCGGGGGCGTGGCGCTCGGGACCCGGCCCGGGAGGAAGGTCGCGACGACCGCCGCGCCCGCGAGACCGATCGCAGCCGACGCGACCGCCGTGACGTGCATCGCGTCCAGGAAGGCCGTGTACGCCGGGCCGACCAGGCCCTTGCCCGCCGGGCCGAGCTTCTCCGCGATCGCGAGCGTCGCCTCGACGGACTCGCCCGCCGTGTCGCGGAGGGCCGCCGGGACGTCGCCCAGGTGCCCCTCGATCTCGCCGCGGTACGTGGAGGAG
This sequence comes from Streptomyces sp. R44, assembly GCF_041053105.1. NCBI lineage: Bacteria > Bacillati > Actinomycetota > Actinomycetes > Kitasatosporales > Streptomycetaceae > Streptomyces > Streptomyces sp. R44. The sequence continues at coordinate 2,589,591 of NZ_CP163444.1, forward strand.
AGCACCGAGCCGAGGACGGCCACGCCCAGCGCGCCGCCGACCTGCCGGAAGGTGTTGTTGATCGCGGAGCCGGAGCCCGCCTTCTCGCGGGGCAGCGCCTGCATGATCGCGACCGTGACCGGCGGCATGATGTGCGCCATGCCCGCGCCCTGGAGGAAGAAGACGACCTCCAGGACCCAGACGGGGGTGTCGGCCTCGAAGAAGGCGAAGGCCGCCAGGCCCGCGGCGACCAGCAGCATGCCGGCGGTGCAGACCGCCCTCGCGCCGAAGCGTTCGACGACGAGCCGCGCCCGGGGCGCGAAGACCATCTGCGCGACGGCGAGCGGCAGGATGAGCAGCCCGGACTGCAGCGCGCTGTAGCCGCGGACGCTCTGCAGGTAGAAGGCGGAGAAGAAGGTCACGCCCATGAGGGCGAAGAAGACGAGCGCGATCGCGGCGACGGCCGCCGAGAACGCCGGCTTCCCGAAGTACGACATGTCGATGGCCGGGTGGTCGCTGCGCCGCTCGTGGAGGACGAAGACGACGAGGACCGCGAGGCCGCCGAGGACGGGCGCGAGGACGGTGACGTCGGTGAAGCTCGCCAGTTCGCCGCCGCGGATGATCCCGTACACGAGGAGGACGAGTCCGACGACGGAGAGCAGCACTCCGGGTATGTCGACGCGGCCGGGGTTCGGGTCCCGGGAGTCGGGCACGAGCCACAGCATCAGGGCGAGGGCGAGGATCACCACGGGCACGTTGACGAGGAAGATCGAGCCCCACCAGAAGTGTTCGAGGAGGATGCCGCCGGTGATGGGGCCGATGGCGATGGCGAGGCCGACGCTGCCGGCCCAGATGCCGATGGCCTTGGGCTGCTCGTCGCGCTCGAAGACGTTCATGAGGACGGCGAGCGTCGCGGGCATGACGAAGGCGGCGCCGAGGCCCATGACGGCCCGGTAGGCGATGAGCTCGCCCGGGGAGCCGGAGAGGGCGGCGAGGGCGGAGCCGATGCCGAAGACGGTGATGCCGAAGAGGAGGACCTTCTTGCGGCCGAGGCGGTCGCCGAGGAGGCCGGAGGTGAAGAGGAGTCCGGCGAAGACGAGCGTGTAGGAGTTGATGGACCACTCCAGCTCGCTCTGGGTGGCGCCGATGCCGGTGGGCGCGGGGGCCGCGATCGTCTTGACGGCGACGTTGAGGATCGAGTTGTCGAGGACGACGATCAGCAGGCTGAGCATGAGGACGCCGAGGACGGCCCAGCGGCGCCGGTGGACGGCCTCGGGGACGCGGGGCCCGGCGGGTACGGCGGGTGCGGTGGACGGCTGTGACATGACCACCACCCTAGGACCATTTCGATACGAGACCGTCTCGTATCGAAAATACTGGGCAAGTCTTTACGTTGCGGCCGTGTGAACGGCGGTGTGAACAGCGCCACTCCGGCCCACTTCCCCGCCCGCCCGGCGAAGTGCCACCATGGATGTGGTCCGGGGACGCCACAGGGCGCCTCGAGATGACACAGAGGAGCCGTTCACCATGACGCTTCAGGCTGCCCAGAAACCGCCCGCCGACAGCAGCAAGGCGCTGTACGGAGGGAAGGGCACCCGCCGCATCACCGTCCACGACATCGCCGCCGCCAAGGTCCGCGGCGAGAAGTGGCCCATGCTCACCGCCTACGACGCGATGACCGCCTCCGTCTTCGACGAGGCCGGCATCCCGGTGATCCTCGTCGGCGACTCGATGGGCAACTGTCACCTCGGCTACGACACCACCGTGCCGGTCACGATGGACGAGATGACCCTGCTCTCCGCCGCCGTCGTCCGGGGCACCAAGCGCGCCCTCGTCGTCGGCGACCTGCCGTTCGGCTCGTACCAGGAAGGGCCCGTCCAGGCCCTGCGCAACGCCACCCGGCTCGTCAAGGACGCCGGCGTCGGAGCGATCAAGCTGGAGGGCGGCGAGCGCTCGCTGCCGCAGACCGAGCTCCTCGTCCAGGCCGGCATCCCCGTCATGTCCCACCTGGGACTCACCCCGCAGTCCGTCAACACCATGGGCTACCGCGTGCAGGGCCGCTCCGACGAGGCGGCCCACCGGCTCCTCAGCGACGCCAAGGCGGCGCAGGACGCGGGCGCCTTCGCCGTCGTCCTGGAGCTCGTCCCGGCCGAGCTGGCCGCCGAGGTCACCCGCTCCCTGCACATCCCGACCATCGGCATCGGTGCCGGCGCCGGCACCGACGCGCAGGTCCTCGTCTGGACCGACATGGCCGGCCTGACCGGCGGCAAGGTGCCGCGCTTCACCAAGCAGTACGCCAACCTCCGCGAGACGCTCGGCGACGCCGCCCGCGCCTTCGCCGAGGACGTCAGCGGCGGGTCGTTCCCCGCCGAGGAGCACACCTTCCACTGATCCCCCGCGGACCGGCGTGGAAGCGGCCGACAGGCCACCGACAGCCCCACCGACCGATGTCGGTGGGGCTGTCGGTCGTCTGTAGGGGGATTGTCGGTGGGCCCCTGTTCCATGGTGGACATGACGCGATCACACACCAACGCCGTCGAGGTCCGGGGCCTCGTGAAGCACTTCGGCGCGACGAAGGCCCTCGACGGGGTCGACCTCGACGTCCGGGAAGGCACCGTCCTCGGGGTCCTCGGGCCCAACGGCGCCGGGAAGACCACCCTCGTCCGCTGCCTGTCCACCCTCCTCGTCCCGGACGCCGGGACCGCCACCGTCGCCGGCTACGACGTGGTGAAGCACCCCCGCCAGCTGCGCCGCACCATCGGCCTCACCGGTCAGTACGCCTCGGTCGACGAGAAGCTGTCCGGCTGGGAGAACCTCTACATGATCGGGCGGCTGCTCGACCTCTCCCGCGCCGACGCCCGCCGCCGCGCCGACGAGATGCTGGAGCGCTTCTCCCTCACCGACGCCGCCAAGCGCCCGGCCATGAACTACTCCGGCGGCATGCGGCGCCGCCTCGACCTCGCCGCCTCGATGATCGGGCAGCCCGCCGTCCTCTACCTGGACGAGCCGACCACCGGCCTCGACCCCCGCACCCGCAACGAGGTGTGGGACGAGGTGCAGCGCATGGTCTCCGAGGGCGCGACCGTCCTGCTCACCACCCAGTACATGGAGGAGGCGGAGCAGCTCGCGAACGAGCTGACCGTCATCGACAAGGGCAGGGTCATCGCCAAGGGCGGAGTCGACGAGCTCAAGGCGAAGGTCGGCGGCCGGACCCTGAAGATCCGCCCCGCGGACCCGGCCGACCTGTCCGCCATGGCCGCCGCGCTCCGCGAGACCGGTCTCGACGGGGTCGCCGGCTCGACCGTCGTGCCCGACGAGGGCGCCCTCTACGTGCCGATCCTGGCCGACGAGCAGCTGACGGCCGTCGTGGGCCTGCTCGGCGCCCGCGGCTTCGGCATCACCCACATCGGCACCCATCTGCCCAGCCTGGACGAGGTGTTCCTCGCGATCACCGGCCAGAAGACCGCCGACGCCGAACTTTCCGACGCGATCACCGAGGAGGTCGCCGCGTGAGCACGACCACTGTCACCAAGTCCCCCGCCGACACCCGGGATCCGGGTCCGGCCGCGGCACGCACCGCACCCGTCGCGGAGGGCCGGATCGGCCTGCGGGCCAACCTCCGCCACATCGGCGCCCTCGCCCGGCGCAACGCCCTCCAGATCAAGCAGGACCCGGAGTCGATGTTCGACGCCGTCCTGATGCCGATCATCTTCATCCTGCTGTTCGTGTACGTCTTCGGCGGCGCGATCGCGGGCAAGGGCAACAACGACGTCTACGTCAACTACGTGACGCCCGGTCTGATGGCCATGATGGGCATGAACATCGCGATGGGCGTCGGCACCGGCATCAACGACGACTTCAAGAAGGGCGTCATGGACCGGTTCCGGACCATGCCGATCGCCCGTTCCTCGGTCCTCATCGCGAAGATCGTCGTCGAGGTGGGCCGGATGCTCATCGCCACCACGATCCTGCTCGGCATGGGCTTCCTGCTCGGCCTGACGATCCACACCTCGTTCCTGCACCTCCTCGCCGCGATCGGTCTCTCGATGGTCTTCGGCGCCGCCCTGATGTGGATCTTCATCCTGCTCGGCCTCACCATGAAGACGGCCCAGGCCGTCCAGGGCATGGCCATGCTCGTCCTGATGCCGCTGCAGTTCGGCTCCTCGATCTTCGCCCCGCCGACGACGATGCCCGGCTGGCTGCAGACCTTCACCGACTACAACCCGCTGTCCAACCTCGCCGACGCCGCCCGCCACCTCATCAACGGCGGCCCGGTCGCCCACTCGGTGTGGATGACCCTCGGCTGGGCGGCGCTGATCACCCTGGTGACGGCACCGCTCGCGGTCGCCAAGTTCCGCAAGAAGACCTGAGTCCCGACCGGGGGATCATGACTCGGCGCGCTCACTGATCGCGTCGGCGGCGCGACCGAGCAGGGCGGCGGCCTCTTCCTTGGAGAGGCCGCCGCCCTCCGCGTATGTCGCCGTGAACTCCTCGTCGCCGAGCGCGGCCCGGCACAGCTCCGTCGCCCGCGCCAGGTTCTCCCGCTCCATCGGCGGCGCCAGGTGCCCCGGCGGCAGCAGCCCCTCGTACCCGCCGAGCAGGACGGCGGCGGTACGGGCACGGGGGCCGCCGAACCCGGCGAGCGCCCAGGCCGCGGTGACCAGATGGATCGCCGGCATCTGCGGGGCGACCATCAGCGACAGGGCGCCCAGGGAGCGCTCGTACGCCCGCCGGGACAGCTCGAACGCCGTGTCGTACCGCTCCTCCAGGTTGTGCACCCAGGCCAGGCTGCCGAGCGCGAAGCCCTCGAAGATGGAGAACGTCTCGGAGCTGAAGAGGCTGTCGGAGCGGAACTCGTCGAGCAGCCTTTCCAGTTGCTCGCGCGCCTCGGCCGTCCGGCCGGTCCGGCCCAGCAGCAGCCCCAGGAAGATCCGCCCGGCCAGCATCGGCTCGTGGCCGCGCCCGTGCTCGCCCTCCACCACCTGGCGCAGGATCCGCTCCGCCTCCTCGCCGCGGCCGGTCTCGATCAGCATGTCGGCGTAGCGGGCGCGCAGCAGGGCCATCTGGGACTGGGCGCCGATCCGCTCCGCGTACGCGATGGCGTCGGCGAAGTCCTGGGCCGCGCCCTCGAACTCGAGCCGCCGCTCCCTGGCCTCGGCGCGCGAGGACAGCGCCTCGGCCGCGCCCCAGGCGTCCCCGAGGCGGACGAAGATCTCCAGGCTCTCCTCCGCGTCGGCGCTCGCCCGCTCGGCCAGGTCGCCCCGGTTGGCCAGCATGTTGGCGCGCAGCTGGAGGGCGTGGGCGAGCTCCCACTCGTCGCCGTGGCGGCGGCAGGCGCCGACGTGCGCCTCCAGGGCCTCGCCCATGCGGCCCGGTTCGCCCATGAGGAGGACCGCGAAGACCGTGAAGGAGCCCGGCAGCCGACAGGTCTGCGGGAGCCCCGGCGGATAGATCGTGTTGATCCGCCGCAGCCGCTCGACGCCGGCGGGGGTCATCCAGCGGCCCGTCTCGTAGTCCATGTTGATCAGCTCGATCAGCCGCACCCCGCGCCGGGCCTCCCAGCGCTGCTCCTCGGAGAGCGGCGGAGGCGTGGCGGTGCACGGCTCGTGCAGCGGTACGACGGGGGCGGCGGGCGTACCGAACGGGTCGGGGCCGAGCGCGGCGACGGACTCCGCCCAGTGCAGCGCGTCGGCGCGCAGGTCGCGCATCTGCCAGTACCAGAGCAGGGAGTGCACGAGGACCAGCGCCTCGTCCTCCTCCCGGGCGTCGACGGCCCGGCGCAGGGCGGTGCGGATGTTCCCGTACTCGGTGCCGAACCGGGTGATGGCCCCGGCCTGTCCGGAGCCACGCAGCTCGGGGTCGGTGCGGCGGGCGAGTTCGCGGTAGTACGTGAGGTGCCGGCGCTCGGCGGCGGTCCGCTCCCCGGCCTCGTCGAGCCGCTCGGCGGCGTACTCGGCGACGGTCTCCAGGGGCCGGTAGCGCATGCCGGTCTCGGCGGGCGCGGCGACGACGAGGGACTTGTCGACGAGGGCCCCGAGCACGTCCAGGACGGGAGTCTTCTCCCCGTCGCACACCGCCTCGGCCGCCTCCAGGTCGCAGCCGCCCGTGAAGACGGCCAGCCGGCGCAGTACGGCACGCTCGGCCTCGTCCAGGAGGTCCCAGGACCAGTCGACGACCGCGCGCAGGGTCTGCTGCCGGGGCAGTACGGTCCGGGCGCCCGAGGTCAGCAGCCGGAAGCGGTCGTCGAGCCGGTCCGCGATCTGGCGCAGGGTCAGCATCCGCAGCCGGGCCGCCGCCAGCTCGATGGCCAGCGGCAGGCCGTCGAGGCGCCGCACGACCTCGCCCGCCGCGACCGGGTCGTCCTCGACGCGGAAGTCCGGACGGACCGCCGCGCCCCGCTCCCCCAGCAGCCGCAGCGCCATCCCCTCCGGCAGCGGGCCGAGGGGACGGACCGCCTCGCCCGGGACGCCGAGCGGCTCCCGGCTCGTGGCGAGCACCCGCAGCTCCGGGCAGCGGGCGAGGAGGGTCTCGGCGAGTTCGGCGGCCGCGGCCACGAGGTGCTCGCAGTTGTCGAGGAGGAGCAGCATCCGCCGTCCGGCGCAGTGCTCGACGAGCCGGGCGAGCGGGTCGCCGCCGCCGCGCAGCTCCTCGGCGCCGGCGCCGCGCAGCACGGTCTCGCGGGCGCCGACGGCCGCGAGGACCGCCTCGGGGACGGCCTCCGGGTCCCGTACGGGGGCGAGCTCCGCCACCCACACGCCGTCCGGCCAGTCGCCGGTGCCGCGCTCGGCCGCCTCCTGCGACAGCCGGGTCTTCCCGGCCCCGCCGGGCCCGAGCAGCGTCACGAGCCGTGCCCCGCGCAGGTCGTCCCGGACGAGGGCGATCTCCTCGTCGCGCCCGACGAAACTGGTGAGCCGGGCACGCAGATTGCCCCGTGCCGGGGCGGGCGCCGGGTTCAGGAGCTCCGCGTGGAGGGCGCGCAGGGCGGGTGACGGATCGGTGCCGAGGCGGGTGGCGAGGGCGCGGCGGACCGACTCGTACGCGGCGAGCGCCTCGGCCGCCCGGCCGGTGTCCCGCAGGGCGCGGATCCGGAGGGCCTGGAGCGGTTCGTCGAGGGGGTGGGCCTCGCAGAGGGCGGTGAGCTCGGGCAGGGCGCCGGCGGCCCCGCCGAGCGCGAGGGCGGCGTCGAGCCTCGCCCGGCGGGCGTCGAGCCGGCGGGCCTCCCAGCGGGCGGCCTCCGCGTCCCGGTCCGGCAGATCGGCGAGCGCCGGGCCGCGCCAGAGCCCGAGGGCCTCGTCGAGGAGGGCGGCGGCGCGGGCGGGGTCGGCGGCGGCCATGCCTTCTGCGGCGAGGCGCTCGAAACGGCGGGCGTCGACGTCCTCGGGCCGGGCGTCGAGCCGGTAGCCGCCCTCGGCGGACACCACCCGGTCCCGCCCGAGGGCCCTGCGGAGCCGGCCGACGAGGGCCTGGAGCGCGGCGGGCGCGTCGGCGGGCGGCTCGTCGCCGTGCCACACCTCGTCGACGAGGTCGCCCACGGGGACGGTCCGGCCGGCCCGCAGGGCGAGGACGGTGAGCAGCGCGCGGACGCGGGGGCCGCCGAGGGGGAGGTCGGGGCCGTCGCCCTCACGGACGCGTGTCGAACCAAGCACGAAGTAACGCACGCCCCCCATTCTCCGCGAGCCGCAGTTGTGGGCATGCGTCCCGCCGGGGCGGAGCCCACTCCCGTTGTGGGCATGCGTTCCGCCGGGGCGGAGCCCACCCGCCCGGACGGCGCCCACCCCGTTGTGGGCAATCGTTCCGCAGGGCGGAACGGGTGGGCACAACGGACCCGCGCCTTGCCGGCGCCAGAGGCTCCCGCGCCTGAACCCGCATCACCAGCTCGGTGCAGACGGTGCGGGTCCAGGCGCGGAACGCGCAGGCGCCGCAGAGGGCGCCGTCCCGTGTGCCCACCCGTCCCGCCCCAGCGGGACGATTGCCCACACGGGGGTGGGCGCGGGGCACCGCCCAGGACGGGCGCGGGCCCACACGGAGGCGGGCGGGGGGCCCGCCCGGTGGAACTCGGCGGCGGGGTCGGTACGTTTCTCGGGCATCTGACCTTCGTCCCCCTGGGAGCCCCCGAGATGACCACGGCCACCACCCGGCGCCACGAACGACGGATCAGCCCCGTCTTCCTGGCGATCCTCGCCGTCATGGCCGTCACCGGCTGGGCGGTGTGGACGGACTTCGCCGCCTCGCCCGGCCTCGCGGTGTTCCTCTTCGTGACCTCGGCCTGGGTGGTGTCGCTCTGTCTGCACGAGTACGCCCACGCCCGGACCGCCCTGCACGGCGGCGACATCACGGTGGGCGCCAAGGGCTATCTGACGCTCAACCCGCTCGCGTACACGCACGCGTGGCTGAGCATCATCCTGCCGGTGCTGTTCGTGATCATGGGCGGGATCGGTCTGCCGGGCGGCGCGGTCTTCATCGAGCAGGGCCGGATCAGGGGCCGCTGGAAGCACAGCCTGATCTCGGCGGCGGGCCCGCTGGCCAACGTGCTGTTCGCGCTGGTCTGCACGGCGCCGTTCTGGCTGGGCGCGCTCGACGGCGTGCCGCCGGCGTTCCAGTACGCGCTGGCGTTCCTGGCGTTCCTCCAGGTGACGGCGGCGCTCCTGAACTTCCTGCCGGTGCCGGGGCTCGACGGCTACGGGGTGGTGGAGCCCTGGCTGTCGTACAAGGTGAAGCGGCAGATCGAGCCGTACGCGCCGTACGGCTTCTTCATCGTGATCGCGCTGCTGTTCGTGCCGGCGGTCAACAACGCCTTCTTCGACGCGATCGACGCCCTGATGCAGGCCCTCGGGGTGCCGGAGCTGAGCCGGTACTGCGGCTCGCAGCTGTTCCGGTTCTGGCAGGAGACCCCGGAGTTCTGCCAGGTCTAGGGCCCAGGGTCACACGGCCCTAGCCCTCGGCGCGGGCCTGGACCTTCGCGCGGCGGATGTAGTACCAGGCCATGTTCGAGGAGAGGCCCGCCAGGAGGACCCAGACGACGCCGAGGAAGCTGCCCTCGACGAAGGAGACGACGGCCGCGGCGACGGCCAGGGCGCAGACCACGAGGGCGTAGAGGGCGAGGCGGGGCATGGGGGTCGACTCCTGAGGGTCCGGGTACGGCGTTTCGTGCCCGTCCAGTGTCCCCCATGCCCCGATCCGCGACGGGACCGGCTCAGACGTCCGTGACGCGCAGGCCCGCGTGCGCCTTGTAGCGGCGGTTGACCGAGATGAGGTTGGCGACGAGCGACTCGACCTGGTGGGCGTTGCGCAGCCGGCCGGCGAAGACGCCGCGCATGCCGGCGATGCGGCCGGCGAGGGCCTGGACGATCTCGACGTCGGCGCGCTCCTCGCCGAGGACCATGACGTCCGTGTCGATCTCCTCGATGGAGGTGTCCTTGAGGAGGACCGCGGAGAGGTGGTGGAAGGCGGCGGCGACCCGGGAGTCCGGGAGGAGCGCGGCGGCCTGCTCGGCGGCCGAGCCCTCCTCGGGCTTGAGGGCGTAGGCGCCCTGCTTGTCGAAGCCGAGCGGGTTGACGCAGTCCACGACGAGCTTGCCGCGGAGCTCCTCGCGCAGGGACTCCAGGGTCTTGGCGTGGCCGTCCCACGGCACGGCGACGATCACGACGTCGCTGCGGCGGGCGGTCTCGGCGTTGTCGGCGCCCTCGACGCCGTGGCCGATCTCCGCGGCGACGCCCTGCGCGCGGTCGGCGGCGCGGGAGCCGATGATCACCTTCTGGCCGGCCCTGGCGAGCCGGTAGGCGAGGCCGCGGCCCTGGTCGCCGGTGCCGCCGAGGACGCCGACGACGAGACCGGAGACGTCGGGGAGGTCCCAGGGGTCCTTGGGGGCGGGCTTGCTCTCAGTCGTAGTCATGGCCCCGACATTACCGACCGGTCGGGCCCACCGGGACGGGCGCGACCGCGGCCTCTCTACCAGCGCGCCGGTGGCGGTGCCGTCAGGCGGTCCGCCAGGTCCGAGAGGCGGTCCCGGAAGCGGCGGGATCCGCGGGGGGACGGCAGGCTGTTCTCGCCGGCCGCCGCGCTCACCAGGTGCTGCACGGTGTCCAGGTCCACCCCGGCGTCCTCCGCCACGGTGAGCGTCTCGTGCGCGAGGCCCCGCACCTCCTCGTCGCCCCCGTCGAGCGTGAGCACCGTCGCCCCCGCGCGCCGGGCGTCGTGCACCCGCTGGAGCAGCCCCGCGTCCGGCCGCTCGGGCGCCACCATGAGCAGCGTCGCGCCGCGCCCCGCGGCCTCCAGGCGGCCGAGGCCGACGGCCAGGTGCGCCGGGTCGCCGGTCCGGACCCGGTGCCGTACCAGCGTCGGCGCCAGTTCCGGGAGGCCCGACCAGGCGGACTCGTCGACCAGGTGCGCCGCCAGGTGCCAGGGCTCGTACTCCGCCGTGCCCACGAGGAGGAGTCCGCCCCGGTGCGGCACGACGGAGGACCGGAGCGCGCCCGCGAACCGGCGGGCGGCCCCCGGCCATTCCGTCCCGGCGAGCACTTCCCGCAGCAACGCGACCCGTACGGCATCCATGGGCCCGCATCCTGCCCGAGCCGGGGTCCGCGCGCGGCCGATCGGCGAGCTTCCACCCGTACGGGAGCGGCCGCGAGCCCGTAATTCGGTTGCCCCCTACACCTGGCCGACGGAGCATGACCTCTCGTGTCCTCCCCTCTCTCCAGGCTCTCCGCCCTGCTTCCCGATCTCGCGCCGTGGCGTTCCTCCGCCGACTTCCGGCTGCTGTGGGTGCAGGGGCTCGTCACGTACTTCGGCAGCGCGATGGCGATGATCGCCCTGCCGCTGCAGATCAAGGAGCTGACGGATTCGCCGCTCGCGGTGGGCGCGATGGGCGCGGTCGAGCTGGTGCCGCTCGTGGTGTTCGGCCTGTACGGCGGGGCGCTCGCGGACGCGGTCGACCGGCGGAAGGTGATCCTCTGGACGGAGGCGGGCCTCGGGCTGCTCGCCGCGCTCCTGCTGCTGAACTCGCTGCTCCCGGACCCGATGCTGTGGCCGCTGTACGTGGTCGCGGCCGGGGTCTCGGCGCTCGCGGGGCTCCAGCGTCCGGCGCTCGACTCGCTGCTCGCCCGGATCGTGCCGCACGACCAGCAGACGGCGGCGGCCGCGCTGAACTCGCTGCGCTGGCAGATCGGCTCGATCGCGGGGCCGGCGGTCGCGGGTCTGGTGGTGGCGTACGCGGGTCACGCGACCGCGTACGGGGCGACGGTCGCCTGTTTCGCGGTCTCGGTCCTGATGTGCCGCCGTCTCGCCCCCGCGCCGCCCGCGCACGACGCGGAGAAGCCCTCGCTGCGGGGCATCGCGGAGGGGGCGCGGTACGCCTGGTCGCGGCCGGTGCTGCTCGGCACGTACGTGATCGACCTGGCGGCGATGCTCTTCGCCTTCCCGAACACGATCTTCCCGTTCCTCGCGGACGAGCTGGACGCGGAATGGTCGCTCGGTCTGATGTACGCGGCGGGCTCGGTCGGCTCCCTCGTCCTCGGCCTGACCAGCGGCTGGACCTCGAAGGTGCGGCGGCACGGGCTGCTCGTGGCCGGGGGCGCGGCCGGCTGGAGTCTGGCGATCGCGGCGGCCGGCTGGTTCGGGAACGTGTGGCTGGTGCTGCTGTGCCTGGCCTTCGCGGGCGCGGGCGACATGCTGAGCGGGCTCGGCCGGGCCACGATCTGGAACCAGACGATCCCGGAGGAGCTGCGCGGCCGGCTCGCCGGCATCGAGGTGCTCTCCTACAGCGTGGGACCGCAGCTGGGCCAGGTCCGGGCGGGTGCGATGGCCGGCTGGACCGGTACCCGGGCGTCCGTCTGGACGGGCGGCGTGGCGGGCGTCGTCTCGGTGGGCCTGCTCTGCCTGGCGCTGCCGAAGCTCCTCACGTACGACGCGACGACGGACGAGGACTCCCTGCGGCGCAAGGCCCAGCAGGAGGCGACACGGCGGGAGGCCGCGGAGGCCGCCTGAGCGGCCCCGCGGGGCCCGGCGCCCTCGCGGGGGCCGGGACGCCGGAGGCCCTGCGAGCCCCCGGCGCCCGGGCTGCGCGGTGCCCGGACCCACGGGGCCCGGGCGCCACCGGCTCTCCTACTCCTCCGGGGTCCCGCCCTTCCCGCCGGCGTCGTGCCAGCGAGGATCCGTCTCCCACTCCAGGTTCCGCTCCTGGGCGGTCTCCATCGCGTGGGTGGCCTCCTCACGGCTGGCGTACGGGCCGAAGCGGTCCTTCGCCGGGCACTCGGGGCCCTCCTCGACCTTCTTGTGTTCCAGGCAGTAGTACCACTCGCCCGGTTTGCCCACCGTGCGCTTCTTGAACAGGGCCATCGTCTTCGGCTCCTTCCTTCGGGACCATGCTGCCCCAGACCCGGTCGTTAGACTCGCTGGCATGTCTGGCCAGTCGCTTCTCGTACCGGGGGAGCTCTCCCCCCACCGCTCCGTTCCGGGCTCCATCCGCCGCCCCGAGTACGTCGGGAAGCCCGCACCGGCCCCGTACACCGGGCCCGAGGTGCAGGATTCCGACACCATCGAACGGATGCGGATCGCCGGCCGCATCGCCGCACAGGCGATGGAGGAGGCCGCCAAGCACATCGCCCCGGGTGTCACCACCGACGAGCTCGACCGGGTCGCGCACGAGTACATGTGCGACCACGGCGCCTATCCGTCCACGCTGGGCTACCGCGGCTTCCCGAAGTCGCTGTGCGCCTCGATCAACGAGGTCATCTGCCACGGCATCCCGGACTCCACCGTCCTGCGGGACGGCGACATCGTGAACCTGGACGTCACCGCGTTCATCAACGGCGTCCACGGCGACAACAACGCCACGTACCTCTGCGGCGATGTCGACGAGGAGTCGAGGCTGCTCGTGGAGCGCACCCGGGAATCCCTGAACCGGGCCATCAAGGCGGTGAAGCCGGGCCGTCAGATCAACATCATCGGTCGGGTCATCGAGTCGTACGCCAAGCGCTTCGGCTACGGCGTCGTTCGGGACTTCACCGGGCACGGCATCAACTCGTCGTTCCACTCCGGCCTGATCGTCCCGCACTACGACTCGCCCCACCACACCACCGAGATCAAGACCGGCATGACGTTCACGATCGAGCCGATGCTGACGCTCGGCACGCACGACTACGACATGTGGGACGACGGCTGGACCGTGGTGACCAAGGACCGGAAGCGGACGGCGCAGTTCGAGCACACGCTCGTGGTGACCGAGAGCGGGGCCGAAATCCTTACGTTGCCCTGACCCCGGGAATGGGTACCGTTTTACCGACAGGACGTCGGGAACCAGTTGACTTAGGTAAGCCTAACTAGGCAGGATCGTCACTGGTTCCCGTCCCATCGGTCTCGGAGGCACGCCTTGGACACGCCCTTCTCGACGCTCATCCGCACGGCCTCGCACGAGCAGCACACGGAGGCGGAGACCTCGTCCTTCATGGGTGACCTGCTGGGCGGACGGCTGGCCGTCGACGCGTACGCCCGGTACACCGAGCAGCTCTGGTTCGTGTACCGGGCCCTGGAGGAGGGCGCGGACGCACTGCGCGAGGACCCGGTCGCCGGGCCCTTCATACAGCCCGAGCTCTTCCGCACGGCCGCCCTGGAGCAGGACCTCGCCCATCTGCGCGGCCCCGGCTGGCGGGACGGGGTCTCCCCGCTGCCCGCCACCGTCGCCTACGCGGAGCGGGTCGCCGAGTGCGCCCGTGACTGGCCGGCCGGCTATGTGGCCCACCACTACACGCGCTACCTGGGCGACCTGTCGGGCGGTCAGATCATCCGCGACAAGGCGGAGCGGACCTGGGGCTTCGACCGCAAGGGCGACGGCGTCCGCTTCTACGTCTTCGAGGAGATCTCCAACCCGGCGGCGTTCAAGCGGGCCTACCGGGAGCTGCTCGACGGGGTGAACGCCGACGACCTGGAGAAGCAGCGGATCGTCGACGAGTGCAAGCGCGCCTTCGACTTCAACAGCGCGGTCTTCCGGGAGCTGGGCGGGGAGTACTCCCTGAGCGCATGAGCGCTCAGAGGGTCATCACCCCCTCCAGGCGGACGCGTCCGCCGAGTTCCACGATGCCGCCGGGGCCGGGGGCGGTGAGCAGCTGCGAACCCCGGCCCTGGGTGATGTTCAGGGCCCGCCCGAGCTTTGCCGTGAGGAGCAGCGCCGCCGCGCCGGTCGCCTCGTCCTCGTCGATGCCGTCGCCGCGGCCCGGGAAGGCCCGCGCCCTGATGCGGCCGGCGGCCTCCTCCTCCCAGGCCCAGGCGTAGATCCACTCCCCCGGCTCGGGCACGTCGAGGGCGTCCACCTCGGCGACGGAGCCGTACTGGCGCAGGGTGCGGGGCGGCGCCCACTCGGCGCGCGCCTCGATCCAGGTGAACTCGCCGTCCCCGCGCACCCACACCTCGCCGGCCGGCGGGTGGACGACCTCCAGGTCGAGGAGCCAGGCGGCGCCGACGAGCGGGTGTCCGGCGAACGGCAGCCGCAGGCCGGGGGTGTAGATGTCGACGATCCCGCGCTCCGGGTCGTCGACGAACACCGTCTCGCTGAATCCGAGCTCCTTGGCGAGCGCCTGCCGGGAGGACTCGTCGGGGTGGGTACGGGCGTCCCGTACGACCCCGAGGCGGTTGCCGTGCCGGCCGTCGCCCGCACAGAAGACCCGGAGGACGTCGATGTCAGTGGCGGTCGTGTTCATGCCGGAATTCAACCACCCGTCGCACCCCGACGGGGCCGTACCGCCCTTCCCCCGTACGCGTACTGACGCGTAACCGGAAACGGGACAATCCACCCCCCTTGACCTGTCCTTGACCAAGTCATGAGGCAGCCATGGAGACTCCGTGACCCCACCGTGTCCGATACGCCCGGCCTGAGAGCTGAATCACTGGACGGGTGGGTATTGCTGAGGTAAGCCTCGGTTAAGTTAGGTCCGCCTCAGCACCGTCCCCCGCGTTCCTGGAGTCCTCATGCGAGCCGTCCGCTTCTCCGTCGTCACCGCCGCCGCGACCGCGGCCGCTCTGACCGCCGTCACGGGCTGCGCGGAGAAAAGCGACTCCAAGGCGGAGGACGGCGCGATCACCGTCGTCGCCAAGGACGACTCCTGCGAGGTCTCGAAGAAGGAGTTCCCGGCCGGGCACGTGAAGCTGGCCGTCGAGAACCGCGGCTCCAAGATCACCGAGGTCTACGTCCTCTTCCCGGACGACCGGATCGTCACCGAGCGCGAGAACATCGGCCCCGGCACCAAGGCCACCATCACCGCCGAGATCAAGGCCGGCGACTACGCCATCGCCTGCAAGCCCGGCATGAAGGGCGACGGCATCCGCCAGCAGGTCAAGGCGACCGGCAAGGGCGCCGCGACCGCCAAGCGCTCCCCCGAGATGGACGCGGCCGTCGCCGCCTACCGCCAGTACGTCCAGGCGCAGGCCGACGAGACCCTCCCCAAGGTGAAGGTCTTCACCGACGCCGTCCGCGCCGGTGACGTCGAGGCCGCGAAGAAGGCCTACGCCGACTCCCGCATCGGCTGGGAGCGCACCGAGCCGGTCGCCGAGTCCTTCGGCGACATCGACCCCAAGGTCGACGTCCGCGAGGACGGCCTGGAGGACGGCCAGGACCCGGCGAAGGACTGGACCGGCTGGCACCGCCTGGAGAAGGCGCTCTGGCAGGACAAGAAGATCGGCGACCGCGAGAAGCAGCTCGCCGACCTCCTCGACAAGGACCTCGCCGACTGGGTGAAGCGGGTCGGCAAGGCCGAGATCACCCCGACCTCCATGGCCAACGGCGCCAAGGAGCTCCTGGACGAGGTCTCCAGCGGCAAGGTCACCGGCGAGGAGGAGCGCTACTCCCACACCGACCTCGTCGACTTCAAGGCGAACGTCGAGGGCGCGCAGAAGTCCTTCGAGCTGCTCAAGCCGGTCGCCGCGAAGAACGACCCGAAGCTCGTCGCCGAACTCGACAAGCAGTTCGCCGCGCTGAACACGCTGCTCGACAAGTACCGCGCGGACAAGAGCGGCTACGTCTTCACCTCCTACGACAAGGTCGGCAAGACCGAGCGCAAGGAACTCTCCGACGGCGTCAACGCGCTGGCCGAGCCGCTCTCCAAGCTCGCCGCCGCGGTCGTCAAGTAGTCGTCGAAGCATCAGGGACGGGAACACCGACATGTCCGAGGACACCCAGGAGCAGACCGCGGCCGCCGAGCCTGCCGCGCCCTCCCGCCGCACGGTCATCGGCTGGGGCGGTGCCGGGCTCGCGCTCGGTGCCGCCGCGGCCGGCGGCGCCGTCGCGCTGACCCGCGAGGGGGACACCACCGCCCCGGTCGCCGACACCGGCGGGGCCGTGCCCTTCCACGGCCCGCACCAGGCCGGCATCGCGACCGCCGTGCAGGACCGGCTGCACTTCGCCGCCTTCGACGTGAAGACGAAGGACCGCGCGGAGCTGATCCAGCTCCTCAAGGACTGGACGCGGGCCGCCGAGCGGATGACGGCCGGCGCGGAGGTCGGCGAGGGCGCCTACGGCGGCCTGCCGGAGGCCCCGCCGGACGACACGGGCGAGGCCCTCGGTCTCAAGCCCTCCCGTCTCACCCTGACGATCGGCTTCGGCCCCTCGCTCTTCGACGGGCGCTTCGGGCTGAAGGACAAGCGGCCCGGGGCCCTGGTGGACCTGCCCAAGTTCCCGGGCGACAACCTGGATCCGGCGCGCAGCGGCGGCGACATCTGCGTGCAGGCCTGCGCGGACGACCCGCAGGTCGCCGTGCACGCCATCCGCAACCTCGCGCGGATCGGCTTCGGCAAGGTCGCGGTGCGCTGGTCGCAGCTGGGCTTCGGCAAGACGTCCTCGACGACCCCGGACGCCCAGACCCCGCGCAACCTCTTCGGCTTCAAGGACGGCACCCGCAACATCGCGGGCACCGAGACCGACCGGCTCGCGAAGCACGTGTGGGTCTCCGGCAAGGACGCCGAGGGCGGCGCGGCCTGGATGGACGGCGGCTCGTACCTCGTCGCCCGCCGCATCCGCATGAACGTCGAGATCTGGGACCGGACTCCGCTCGCCGAGCAGGAGGACATCTTCGGCCGGGACAAGAAGGAAGGCGCCCCGGTCGGCAAGGCCAAGGAGCACGACGAGCCGTTCCTGAAGGCGATGAAGCCGGACTCGCACGTCCGGCTCGCCCACCCGGACAGCAACAACGGCGCGACGCTGCTGCGCCGCGGCTACTCCTTCACGGACGGCACGGACGGCCTCGGCCGGCTGGAGACGGGCCTGTTCTTCCTGGCGTACCAGAAGGACGTCCGGACCGGCTTCATCCCGGTGCAGACCTCGCTGGCGTCCGACGCCCTCAACGAATACATCCAGCACGTGGGTTCGGCGCTGTTCGCCGTCCCGCCGGGCGTCCGTGACAAGGACGACTGGTGGGGCCGGGCGCTGTTCGCATAACGGAGGAGGAAGAACCGACGTGTTCGGAAACTATCTGATCGGCCTCCGCGAGGGCCTCGAAGCCAGTCTCGTCGTCTGCATCCTCATCGCGTACCTGGTGAAGACCGGGCGCCGGGACGCGCTGAGGCCGATCTGGATCGGCATCGGCGTGGCCGTCGGCGTGGCCCTGGCCTTCGGCGCCGGCCTGGAGTTCGGCTCCCAGGAACTGACCTTCGAGGCGCAGGAGGCCCTCGGCGGCTCGCTGTCGATCCTCGCCGTGGGTCTGGTGACCTGGATGGTCTTCTGGATGCGCCGGACCGCCCGGCACCTGAAGACGGAGCTGCACGGCAAGCTGGACGCGGCCCTCCAGATGGGCACCGGCGCGCTGGTCGCCACCGCGTTCCTCGCGGTGGGCCGCGAGGGCCTGGAGACGGCCCTCTTCGTGTGGGCCTCGGTCCGGGCCTCCTCGGACGGCTCGTACGCGCCGCTGATCGGCGTCGTCCTGGGCCTGCTCACGGCCGTCCTCCTCGGCTGGCTGTTCTACCGGGGCGCGCTGAAGATCAACCTGGCGAAGTTCTTCACCTGGACCGGCGGGATGCTGGTCGTGGTGGCGGCGGGCGTGCTCGCGTACGGCGTGCACGACCTCCAGGAGGCCCGCTTCCTCGGCGGCCTCTCGGACAAGGCCTTCGACATCTCCGCGACGATCCCGCCGGACAGCTGGTACGGCACGCTCCTCAAGGGCGTCTTCAACTTCCAGCCGGATCCGACGGTCCTTCAGGTCACGGTGTGGGCGCTGTATCTGATCCCGACGCTCGCGCTCTTCCTGGCCCCGATAGGGTCGGGTCCGTCCGTGCGGGTGAAGAAGCAGAAGGCGACCGATGAGAAGGCTGAGGCTGAGGCGAGCGCTTGAGCGGTGGTCGCCCTCCGGGGACCGCCGGCCGGCGAGGTTCCTCGCGGCGACGGCGGCGGCGACCGTCCTGACGCTGACCGCGAGCGGCTGCGTGACCGTGCACGGTGAGCTGGCGCTGCTGCCGCCGGCGACGAAGGCCGAGGCCGCGCAGGCCCTCACGGACTTCACCACCGCCTACAACAAGGCCGACAAGGCCTATGACCCGGCCCTGGACGCGGGCCGGGTCACCGGTCCGCTCGGGGCGATCAACCAGGCGGGCCTGCGCGCGCGGTCGATCAACACGCCCGGCGGCAACCCGGACCACAAGCCCCTCGCCCTGACGGACGCGCGCTTCGTGCTGCCCCGCAAGGCGGGCTGGCCGCGCTGGTTCGTCGCGGACACCGCCTCCAACCGGGGCTCAGGCGACGACCGCTGGCTCCTCGTCTTCGTGCGCAACGGGCCCGAGCAGCTGTGGGAGGCCGCCTACCTCGCGATCCTCCCCCGGGGCGACGTCCCCGCGTTCGCCGAGGAGGAGGGGTACGCGGTGCCGGTCGCCGCGGACAGCGACGCGGTCGCGGTCGCGCCCGGGGAGCTCGGCGAGAAGTACGTGGCGTATCTGAAGGACGGGCAGCCGGGGCCGTTCGCGCCGGGCCTGCACACCACGGAGTGGCGGGCGCAGCGGCAGAAGGCCGCCAAGCGGCCGGGCATCGCCACCCAGTACATCGACCAGGTCGCGGACCGGGGGGACTTCGCGCCGCTCGCGCTGCGGACCCGGGACGGCGGCGCGCTGGTCTTCTTCGCGATCCGGTACTTCGAGCGGCAGACGACGGCCAAGGGCTACCGGCCGAAGGTCGGCGCCGACACGAAGGCACTGCTGACCGGCGAGATCAAGAACACGGTCACCCGGGAGTGGGTGTCCAGCCAGGCGGTCCTCGTGAAGCCGGCGGGCACGGACCGCGACGGGGTCAGGATCGCGGGCCGGCTCCAGGGCGTGGTGGGCGCGGAGGGCTCGTAGCCCTGCGCCGGGCGCCCCGGGCTCAGCGCGTCAGCGGCCAGGCGATCTCGTGGGCCTGGTGCTCCCCGTCCCCGTCCGCCTCGCGCTCGGCCACGTGGCGGGCGCAGGCGTCCTGGAGGGCCTCCAGGAGGTTCAGCGGGTCGGGCAGCGGGTGCTCGGGGCCGCGAAGCCAGGCGACGACCGGGTGGGCGTCCTCGTCGCCGGGGAGCCGGGCGGGCGGGACGAGGACGTAGCTGCCGCGGCAGTGCCAGCGCAGCCCCGGGTGCTCGTCCATGGTCTCGGGGTGGCAGTCCAGCTCGCACGGCCACCACTCGTCCTCGTCCTCGGGGGTGCCGCGGGTGGCGGTGAAGAAGAGCATCCGTCCGCCGACCGTGTCGACGTCGGCGGACTCGGCGACGGGCCCGACCTCGACGCCCTCGTCGAGGAGCCGCTCCAGGGCGGCGCGGCCGGCGGCGAGGGGGACGTCGAGGACGTCGTGGACCATGCCGGTGGCGGTGATGAAGTTCGCCTCGGGCGCGTTCCGCGCCCAGCGCTCGATCTGGCCGCGGTCGGTGGTCGACTGGGTCTGCCAGGCGAAGGAGACGGGGTGCCGGGCGGGGGTGGGACAGCCGATCCGCTCACAGGAACAGCTGTAGCCGACGGGGTACGCGGCGGGGGCCAGGGGCAGCCCGGCGGCGGCGGTGGCCAGGAGCAGCTTCTCGCGGTCGTTCTCGTCGTCGGCCGCGGTGCGTTTGGGGCGCCTGCGCAGCCACTGTGCGAGTTTGCTCTCCGTGCCGCGGTAGCGGCCGATGCCGTCGCCCATCTATCCCCTCACACCTCATGCTCGCCCGTTCGGCTCTGCCCATGGTCCCACCATCCTGCGCCCCGGGTGACCGGAGTGCGGAACCGGGGTGGTCACAGCGGGCGGGAGCGGGGGCGGGCACGGGGTCAGGCGCGGGGGGCGAGGCCGCGCAGGGCGAGATCGACGAGGGTGTCGGCGTAGGCGTGGGTGAGCGGCAGGGTGCGGTGGATCCAGCGGTGGTGGAGGGGTCCGACGAGGAGTTCGACGGCGACGCGGGGGTCGACGCCGGGGTCGATGTCGCCCTTGGCCTGGGCGGCCTCGATGCGGCGGACGTAGTACTGGAGCTGGGGTTCGAGGAGGGCCTCGGTGAAGCGGGCGCCGAGCTCGGGGTCGACGATGCCCTCGGCGGCGAGGGCGCGGGTGGGGCCCTCGAAGGCGGGGTCGGTCATCTCGTCGACGGTGGCGCGCAGGACGTACTTGAGGTCGGCGGCGAGGTCTCCGGTGTCGGGGATCTCACTGTCGGCATCGCCACCGAGCGCTTCGTTGGCACGGGCGGCGAGGTCGAGGAAGGCGTCGAGGAGGACGGCCGCCTTGGAGGGCCACCAGCGGTAGATGGTCTGCTTGCCGACGCCGGCGCGGGCGGCGATGCCCTCGATGGTGGTCTTCGCGTAGCCGGTCTCGGAGACGAGGGCGAGGGCGGCGTCGAAGATGGCGCGGCGGGAGCGCTCGCTGCGGCGGGAGGCGTCGGGGGCGGCCTTGGCGGGCCGGGGCGCGGACGCCGCCTCGGACATGGGGCCGGACTTCGGGGCGGACATGGCGTCGGACTCGGGACGGGACTCGGGAGCGGGCATGACCTCAATCTAGCAGCAGGCGAGACGGGTCGTCTCGCCACTCGAACGGGCCCGAACCACCCGAACGGTCCACAGCGCG
Organism: Streptomyces sp. R44; assembly: GCF_041053105.1. NCBI lineage: Bacteria > Bacillati > Actinomycetota > Actinomycetes > Kitasatosporales > Streptomycetaceae > Streptomyces > Streptomyces sp. R44. The sequence continues at coordinate 2,610,583 of NZ_CP163444.1, forward strand.
AAGGCCGTCGAGAGCGGACCATGGGGTCCTCCGATCGTCAACCGATCACCGCCGTTCTCCGTGAGGAGGCTTCATTGCGCTCCACTCCGCGCACGTCCTCGCCCCGCCGTTATCTGATGTGCCCACCCACGCACTTCACGGTGACGTACTCCATCAACCCCTGGATGGACCCCACGAAACCGGTCGACCTGCCGCTCGCCCTCGCCCAGTGGGAGGACCTGCGCGACCGCTACCGCTCGCTCGGCCACACCGTGGAGCTCCTGCGGCCCGACCCGGCGCTGCCGGACATGGTCTTCGCGGCGAACGGCGCGACCGTCGTCGACGGCCGGGTCCTGGGCGCGAAGTTCGCCCATCGGGAGCGCGCGGCCGAGGCCGACGCCCATCTGTCCTGGTTCCGCAGGAACGGTTGGGCGGACGACGCCGTGCGGGCCCCGGAGCACGTGAACGAGGGCGAGGGCGACTTCGCGGTCACCGCCTCCTGGATCCTCGCCGGCCGCGGCTTCCGCTCCAGCCCGCTCTCCCACGACGAGGCCCAGGAGTTCTTCGGCCGCCCGGTGATCGGCCTGGAGCTGGTGGACCCGCGCTACTACCACCTGGACACGGCGCTGTGCGTCCTGGACGACGCCCGGGACGAGGTCATGTACTACCCGGACGCCTTCTCCCCCGGCAGCCGCGCGGTCCTGGCCCGGCTCTTCCCGGACGCCCTGATCGCGACCGCCGAGGACGCGGCGGCCCTCGGCCTCAACGCGGTCAGCGACGGCCGGCACGTCCTGCTCCCGCAGGCCGCGGTGGGCCTCTTCGGCCCGCTCCGCGCCCGCGGCTTCGAACCGGTCGGCATGGACCTGGGCGAACTCCTCAAGGGCGGCGGCAGCGTGAAGTGCTGCACCCAGGAGCTGCGGCCGTAGCCGCGCCCTAGATGTTCTGTCTTGGGAGGTTGTGGACGGGTGAGCCAGGTCTCGGTGGAGGGATCTTGAACAGGTGAGGGCCTTCCGGTTCGGTGTGGATTGCGACGTCTACACCTGACCGAAAGGCCCTCGTGCCCCACCGTAATGCACCCCTGACCGAGACCGGGCGCCTGCGTCTGGCCCGCTGTGTGGTTGAGGACGGCTGGCCGCTGCGGCGTGCCGCCGAACGCTTCCAGGTCTCACCGACCACAGCCCAGCGGTGGGCTGCCCGCTACCGCCACGACGGCGAAGCGGGCATGACCGACCGATCCTCACGCCCTCGTCACAGTCCCGGGCGGACCCCGACCCGCACCGAGCGGCGAATCATCAAGGTCCGTGTCCTGCGGCGCTGGGGCCCGGCCCGCATCGCCCACCACCTGCGACTGGTGCCCTCAACCGTGCACCGGGTCCTGACCCGGTTCGGGCTGGCCCGTCTGACCCATCTGGACCGTGCAACCGGCCGGAACATACGCCGCTACGAACGCGAGAAGCCCGGCGAACTGGTGCACGTGGACATCAAGAAGCTCGGCAACATCCCCGACGGCGGCGGCCACAGGGTGCTGGGCCGCCAGGCCGGCCGCAAGACCCGCAAGAACGCCGGCTACAGCTACATCCACACCGCCGTCGACGACCACTCCCGCCTCGCCTACAGCGAGATCCACACCGACGAGAAGAAGGAGACCGCCACCGCCTTCTGGCAGCGGGCCCACGCCTATTTCACCAGCGTCGGGATCACCGTGGAACGCGTCCTGACCGACAACGGCTCCTGCTACCGCTCCCGCGACTGGCGCGACAGCCTGACGGCAGCCGGGATCACCCACAAGCGAACCCGGCCCTACCGACCCCAGACCAACGGCAAGGTCGAACGCCTCAACCGCACCCTCCTCGACGAGTGGGCCTACGCCCGCCCCTACCACTCAGAGCAGCAACGACGCGACGCATTCCCCAGCTGGCTGCACACCTACAATCACCACCGCGGACACACCGCGCTCGCAGGCAAACCACCCGCCAGCCGCGTCCCCAACCTCACAGGGCAATACACCTAGAGCTCCTCCTCCGGCGGCCAGGAGTCGCCCCACTCCGCGTCACGGGCCTGCTTGTACAGGGGCCCGTGCCGCTTGGTGACGGTGTCGCGGCCGAGGCCCTCGGGACCGCAGAGCTCCAGGAGGACCTGGCCCTTGCGGATCTGCGGCCTGCGGGTGATCCGGGAGGCCGCCGGGGTCACCGGGAAGCGGACGGCGGCCACGTACGCGTACTTCTCGTCCTCGTACGGCAGCGAACCGCCCTTCACCTTCCGGTGCAGCGAGGAGCGGCTGACCCGGGCGGAGAAGTGGCACCAGTCCGTGCCGGGCACGATCGGGCAGGCGCCGCTGTGCGGGCAGGGCGCGGCGACGGTGAAGCCGGCGTCGATCAGCCGCGTGCGGGCCGCGATGATCCGCTCGTAGCCGTCGGGGGTGCCGGGCTCGACGATCACGACGGCCTGCGCGGCGCGGGCCGCCTCGGTGACGAGCGCCGCCCGGTCGGCCTCGGTCAGTTCCTTGAGCACGTACGAGACGGTGACGAGGTCGGATGCGGGCAGGCTCAGCGCGGCGCCGATCCGCTCGCGCCGCCACTCGGCCTCGAAGACCCCGGCGGCCAGTTCGCGGCCGAGCGCGAGGGCGGGCTCCGCCCAGTCCAGGACGGCCGTGCGGGGCGGCTGCTCCTCCCAGGCCTCGGCGACGGCCCAGCTCGCCGCGCCCGTCCCGCCGCCGACGTCGGTGTGGGTGCGCGGCTCCCAGTCGGGCGCGGCCGCCCGGAGGGCGCCGAGGGCGCCCCGTACCGCCTCGAAGGTCGCCGGCATCCGGTACGCGGCGTACGCGGCGACGTCGGAGCGGTCGCGCAGCACGGGGGCGTCGGTCGGGGTGGTCCCCCGGTAGTTGGCGATCAGCCGCTCGACGGCCTGCGCCGCCCGGCTGGGCGGCAGCCCGTCGAGGAGCGCGGCGAGGGCGGCGCGCAGGGAGTCGGCGGAGGGGGAGGACACGGCGTTCACCGAGACAGTCTAGGCGGGCCCGCCGGTCCGGGGTTCCGTCGCGCGCGGGGCCTCCGTCGCGCGCGGGGCCTCCGTCGCGCGCCAGGGCCGACACAGGCCCAGGAAGCAGGCGAGGGCGAGGACGGCGCAGCTCAGCTGGACGACCGCCATGGGGACGGCGGTGTGCTCGCCGGCGATGCCGACGAGCGGGGAGGCGACGGCGCCGATGAGGAAGGAGGAGGTGCCGAGGAGCGCGGAGGCGGAGCCGGCGGCGTGCGGGGTGCGCATGAGGGCCTGGGCGTTGGTGTTGGGCATGGCCAGGCCCATCGCGGACATCAGGACGAAGAGTCCGGCCGCGATCGGGGCGAGGCCGACCTCGCCGAGGACGCCGGTGGTCATGAGGGTGAGCGCGAGGCCGGCGAGCAGGATGGTGCCGAGGCCGAAGCCGAGCGCCTTGTCGAGGCTGACGCGGCCGACGAGGAGCTTGCCGTTGATCTGGCCGACGGCGACGAGCCCGACCGAGTTGAGGCCGAAGAGCAGGCTGAAGGTCTGCGGGGAGGCGCCGTAGATTTCCTGCACTACAAAGGGGGAAGCGCTGATGTACGCGAAGAGGGCGGCGAAGGCGAGTCCGCCGGTCAGCATGTAGCCGGTGAAGACCCGGTCGGCGAGGAGCCCCCGCATGGTGCGCAGCGCCTGCCCGACGCCGCCTTCGTGCCGCCGCTCCGGGGGCAGCGTCTCGTGGAGGAAGCGCCAGACGACGACGGTGAGCAGGACGCCGATCACGGTGAGGACGTGGAAGACGCCCCGCCAGTCGGTGAGCCGGAGGATCTGGCCGCCGATGAGGGGGGCGATGATCGGGGCGACGCCGGAGATCAGCATCAGGGTGGAGAAGAAGCGGGCCATCTCGACGCCGTCGTAGAGGTCGCGGACGACGGCGCGGGCGATGACGATGCCGGCGGCGCCGGCGAGGCCCTGGAGCAGCCGGAAGCCGATGAGGAGTTCGGCGCTGGGCGCGAGGGCGCAGACGGCGGTGGCGAGGACGTAGACGGCCATGCCGATGAGCAGCGGGCGGCGGCGTCCCCACTTGTCGCTCATGGGGCCGACGACGAGCTGGCCGAGGGCCATGCCGGCGAGGCAGGCGGTGAGGGTGAGCTGGACGGTGGCGGCGGGGGCCCGCAGCGCGCCGGTGACCTCCGGGAGGGCCGGGAGGTACATGTCCATGGAGAGCGGGGGGAGGGCGGTGAGTCCGCCCAGGACGAGGGTGACGAGGAGCCCCGTCCGCCGGGCGGCGGTGACGACCGGGGCGGGTTCGCTTATGTGTCCCTGTGTTGTTTTCTGGCCGCTCTCCGGCATCGACTGCTCCATTTCGTTGAATCCTTACCTATGCTCTCAGCTCGATCGGCATGGTCGAGACCTGTGGGGTGGAGATGGACGCGAACAGGACAGTGCGCTGGGGAATCCTGGCGACGGGCGGGATAGCGGAGCGGTTCACCACGGACCTGATGGCGCTCGACGGCGCCGAGGTGGTCGCGGTGGCGTCCCGTACGGAGGCGTCGGCGAAGGCCTTCGCGGACCGGTTCGGGATTCCGCGGGCGTACGGGGAGTGGGCCGGGCTCCTCGCCGACGAATCCGTCGACGTGGTGTACGTGGCGACTCCGCATCACGCGCACCGCACGGCCGCCGGCCTCGCCCTGGAGGCGGGCAAGGCGGTGCTCTGCGAGAAGGCTCTCACACTCAACGCCCGCGAGGCGGAGGAGTTGGTGGCTCTCGCCCGGGACGGCGGCCTCTTCCTCATGGAAGCGATGTGGATGTACTGCAACCCGCTGATCCGGCGCATCGCGGAACTGGTCCGCGGCGGGGCGATCGGCGAGATCCGCACGGTCCAGGCGGACTTCGGGCTCGTGGGCCCCTTCGACGCCGGCCACCGGCTGCGCGACCCGGCGGTGGGCGGCGGGGCGCTGCTCGACCTGGGCGTGTACCCGGTGTCGTTCGCGCACCTGCTGCTCGGCGAGCCGTCCGCGGTCCACGCACACGCGCGGATCTCGCCCGAGGGCGTCGACCTGAACACGGGCATGCTGCTGGGCTGGGACTCGGGCGCCTCGGCGCTGCTGTCCTGCTCCCTGGAGGCGGACACGCCGCTGACGGCCTCGGTGACGGGCACCGAGGGCCGGATCGACGTTCCGCGCGGCTTCTTCTTCCCCGAGCGGTTCACCCTGCGCCGGAACGGCCACGAGCCGGAGGAGTTCGTGTCGGCGGACGACCCGCACTCCTTCCGGCACGAGGCCGCCGAGGTCATGCGCTGCCTGCGGGCGGGCGAGACGGAGTCCCCGCTCGTCCCCCTGGACGGTTCGCTCGCGGTGATGCGGACGCTCGACGCGGTACGGGACCGCGTCGGCGTCCGCTATCCGCAGGAGCTCACGCGGGTGTGAGGCCCGGGTTGCCCGCCTCCGTGACATAGGAGGCGGCGGTGGTGACGGGAGCGCCCGGCCGGGTCACGTACGGCACCGTACGGAAGTCGGCGCGGGCGCTCCCCTCGCCGAGGGCGACCGTCACATAGCCGCGCCGCCCGTTGAAGAACCGCAGGTGCGGGTTGGCCTGCATGAGCTTGTCGTGGTTCGAGGGCCGGTCGGCGCCGTCCTGCGGGCACTCTCACGAGCGCGAAGCGCGTCGTCATAGACCACCCGCGCACACCCAAACGCCTTCGCCAACGCCGAGCGCTGCGGGCCATTCGGGTACATGCGAAACGAGTACCGGAGCTGCCTGTCGGTCAACGTACGATCATCGACCCACGATCCGATACCGGAACATTCATGCGAGGACTCACCGCCAGGCGTGGAGAACATCCACCTGCTGGACGGATGAGTTCATGGGGCACGCGTCTCGCGTACGCTGCGCGCCCATGAGCATCGCAGTGGTGACGGGAGCCGGTTCGGGCATCGGCCGGAGCGTGGCGCTGGCCCTCGCGGCGGCCGGCTGGTCGGTGGCCCTGGCGGGCCGCAGGGCGGAGGCCCTGGAGGAGACGGCGGCGGCCCTGCCGACGGGCGACTTCCTGACCGTCCCGACGGACGTCACATCGGAGGACGAGGTCACGAGCCTCTTCGCCTCGGTCCGGGCCCGCTACGGCCGGGTGGACCTGCTCTTCAACAACGCCGGTACGTTCGCGGGCGGCGGCGTCCCCGTCGAGGACCTGGACCCGGCGACCTGGCGCGCGGTGGTCGACGTGAACCTGACGGGCGCGTTCCTGTGTGCCCAGGCGGCGTTCCGTGCCATGAAGGAGCAGGACCCGCAGGGCGGCCGGATCATCAACAACGGCTCGATCTCCGCGCACGTGCCGCGCCCGCACTCGATCGCGTACACGGCGACGAAGCACGCGATGACGGGCCTGACGAAGTCCCTGTCGCTCGACGGACGCCCGTACCGGATCGCCTGCGGCCAGATCGACATCGGCAACGCGGCGACGGAGATGACGGCCCGCATGCAGACCGGCATCCTCCAGGCCAACGGCGAGCTGGCGGTGGAGCCGGTGATGGACGCGGCGGACGTGGCGGCGACGGTGGTGCACATGGCGGCACTGCCGCTGGAGGCGAACGTGCAGTTCGCGACGGTGATGGCGACGGCGATGCCGTACATCGGCCGGGGGTGAGGGGCACCCCCGGCCGGGGGATCAGGCCTGCCCGGTCTCGAACCGCGAGATCTTCCCGCCGTCGACGGTGAAGACCCACTTGGTGCGCATCGAGCCCCAGGTGTCGTTGCGGTAGTCGGCGACGAGCGCGAGCCCCTCGTCGGCCTCGGACTGGACGTCCATGTGCCCCCGCGAGGCGAACACCTCGCGGTCGAGCCACTGCCGCAGCTCACGGTCGGAACCGTCGTCGGACATGGTCGCGCCGGGGGTGAGAAGGTCGGCCATGGCCGCCTCGTCGTTGGCGTTGAGGGCCGCGACGAAGGCACGCACGACCGGATTGCTGAGCTGACTCACGGGAATGGTCATGTCCCACCCGTACACCCGCGGGGCGCCCGTCTCCGGGCGCCCCGGCCGTGAGGTCCCCCCGACAGCGGTCCGGAACCGTCAGGACCAGTCGCAGGCCTTGCCGTCGCCGTCGCGGTCGAGGCCGGAGCGGTAGCCGGGTTGGCCGGCGTAGAGGGGGGCCTTGCCGGCGGCGCGGACGGCGTCGCAGTTCTTGTAGTAGGCGGCGCCGCCGTCGTCGGAGCCTCCCGAACCGCTTCCGCTTCCGCTTCCGCTTCCGCTTCCGTGGCGGTCCGGGTCCGGGTCGGGGTTCAGTCGCGCGTAGTCCTCCGAGGGGCAGGACAGGCCGGGCCGGGCGAGGGAGAGCCGGACCGTCATGTACTCCGGCCGCTCGATGTCCTCGCCCGCCTCCGGGTCCTGGAAGCAGATCCGCCAGTCGTCGTGACGGGCCGCCAGGTCGACGTCCGTGTACACACTGGCGCCGCGGATCTCCTTGAGGCCCGCCTTCCGGAGCACCTCGGAGCCGGCCGCGAAGGTCGTGCCGACGACGTTCGGCACCTTGGGGAAGACGACGGCGTCGCCGTCCCGCGCCGGGCAGGGACTCGACTTCTCGACGGCGGCGAACTCGATGCCGATCCGCCGCCCTTCCTCGATCGCGGCGGTCTTCCCGGCCGCCGGCTCCTGGAAGCAGACCTTCCAGTTGCCGTCGACGAGCTGCATCCTGTCGTCCTCGGTCGCGTCGTGTGACCGCGCCCGGAACCCCGCCTCGTACGCGGCCCGCGACGCGGTCTCCAGGTTCTGGCCGACGTAGTCGGCGACGACCCGGCGCACGATCGGCGTGGGCGTGGGGGTGGGCGGGGTGTACGGAGTGAACGACGGGAACGCGCTCACCCGCGGCTCGGCGTCGGCGGCGTCGGCCACCGCGGGCTCGGACGCCGGCGGCTCGCTCGTGCCCAGGGCCACGAACCAGAGCGCGGACAGCACCGTCGCGAGCACCTTCCGCCCCGGCGACCAACGGCTGCGCCAGGCAAGGACGATGCCCAGGGGAGGCAGCAGGACCAGACAGAAGACGACGGCCCCGGGCCGCCGCCACCGCGACTCCTCCCGCACCGACCCCTTGTCCCCCTTGGCTCCCCTGTCCGGCGACACGCCCACCCGACCCTGCCCCTCCCTGACGACGTCTCGGCGGCACACAGGGTATGACCTGCGCGTTCACCGCCCGCGCCCAGGGTGGCCCCCGGTCAGTCGAGGCAGAACTCGTTGCCCTCGGGGTCGGTCATCACGAGGTGTCCGCTGCCCATCGGCGGGGCGGGCTCGAAGCGGCGCACCCGCTTCGCCCCCAGCCCCACGAGCCGGTCGCACTCGGCTTCGAGCGCCGCCATCCGCTCCTCCCCCTGGAGCCCGGGAGCGGCGCGCACGTCGAGGTGGACGCGGTTCTTGGCGACCTTGTCCTCGGGCACCTGCTGGAAGAACACGCGCGGACCCTCGCCGTCCGGGTCCTCGATGGCCGACCGCGTGTTGCGCTGGTCCTCCGGCACGCCGATCCGCGCGAGGAACGCGTCCCAGGCGGCCAGCGGGTCGGCGCCCTCGGGCAACTCCACTCCGGGCGGCCCCGGGTGGACGTACCCCAGCGCCTCGCGCCAGAAGGAGGACAGGGCCCGGGGGTCGTGCGCGTCGAAGGTGACCTGGAAATGACGGCTCATTCGTACGGCTCCGTTCGTAGCGGGTTCGCGAGGCGACCGTAACCGAGCCCACTGACACCGGCCCGGCGGAACACCCGGCCCGAGCGCGGCGTCCGAATTGCGCCAGCGGTACGGTGCCGCCCCACGCGACCCTGTCGGCATGAGCACCTACCTCGCCCGCCCCGTCTCCCCCTCCGCCCTCGCCCGGCTGCGCGTCACGGACGACGCCGGCCGCGCCTGCGTGCCGTACACCGCCACCGACGGCGGCCATCCCCTCCGCTGCTGCCTGCGCCTCTCCGAGCCGGGCGAGCGGATCGCCCTCGTCTCGTACGCGCCGCTGCGCCGCTGGGCCGCCGAGACCGGTGCCGAGCCCGGCGCGTACGACGAGCAGGGTCCCGTCTTCGTCCACGCCGAGGACTGCGGCGGCCCCGCGCCCTCGGAGGCGTACCCCTTCTCCCGTGCCGGGGCGCTCCGCACCCTGCGCCGCTACGACGCGGCCGGCAGGATCGTCGGCGGCCGCCTCCTGGAGCTCCCCGAAACCCCCGCCGAGGGCTTCGACCAGGCCCTCGCCGAGGCCTTCGCCGACCCGGCCGTCGCCCTCGTGCACGTCCGTGCCGTCGAGTACGGCTGCTTCCACTTCGAGGTCCGGCGCCCCTGAGGGCTACCGTCCGGCGGTGTCGCACAGGGCGCGGTCGACCAGGTCACTGGCCGCCTTCTGCTGCCGGATCGTCCTGCCGAGGTCGTTGAAGCTGGTGGTCAGGGAGACGGTGACGGTGCGGCGGCCGTCACCGGTGGCGCCGTTCAGGGTGATGTAGCCGGCTTCGCCCCCTTCATGGCTCCAGTAGCTGCCGCCGCAGCTCAGGGGGCGGGCGACGAGGCCGAGGCCGTAGCGTCCGCCCGGCCAGAACACCTCGAACTCCTTGGGGACCGGGACCGTGTCCCGCATCTCGGCCAGGCGCGCCCCGGACAGCAGCTCGCCGCCGAGCAGCCCCTGGAAGAAGCGGTTCACGTCCGCCGTGGTGGAGACGTAGCCGCCGAGGTCGGGGACGAGCTGCTCGGTGACGTCGATCCGTTCGCCGGAGCCGAAGACCTGGTAGCCGTCGGCGTGCGGGCGGCGCAGGGTGGGCGTGGCGCCCGGGAGGTACGTGTGGTGCATGCCGAGCGGTCGCAGGATCCGGCTCTCGACCTCCTCCTGCCAGGGGCGGCCGGCGACCTTCTCGACGATCATGCCGAGGACGACGTAGCCGGTGTTGGAGTAGCCCCAGCCGGTGCCGGGCTCGAAGTCCGGGTGGTGCCTCATCGCCCGGGCGACGATCTGTTCGGCGGTGTACGTGTCGTGACGGTGCTGGTAGTACTGCTGCGGGGTGTCGAAGCCGGGCAGGTCGTCGTGGAGGCCGCTGGTGTTCCGCAGCAGCTGACGCACGGTCATCTTCCGTCCGTCGTTGCCGTTTCCGGCGATCACACCGGGCAGCCGGCGCTCCACCGTGTCGTCCAGCGACAGCCTGCCCTCGTCGACCAGCTGCAGGACCACGGTCGCCATGAGCGCCTTGCCGGTGCTGGCGATCCGGAAGTAGCCGTCCCGGGGCACCGGCCGCTTCGTGCCCACCTCGGCGACGCCTGCGGTGGCGACCAGGTCCCGCCCGGAGGCCGTGGTCACCCGCGCCTGGACGCCGGTGATCCCCAGCGCCCGGAGGGCTTCGGTGTCCCGGCGCAGGTCGTCCTGCCGGTAGCCGGGCGCGGAGGGCGCGGACGCGCCGTTCGAGGACTGGACGGTCGCGGCCACACCCGCGGTGGCGAGTGCCGCCGCCACCGCGACGGCCGGCCATGTGCGGCCGGTCCGGCGGCGACGCTTCGGGGACGGGTGGCTCTGCGGCGCTGAGGCCGGGGTGGTGGATGTCATGCCGGTCACGCTAGGGAGGCGCCGAGTGGCACGTCGCTGCCGCAGAGGGCCGGTGGTGAGCTACAGCGGGCTGTAGTGCCGTGCCGGCCGCCGGGCACGTACGGTCGCTTCCGGGGGCCGGCTCCGGTCCCGTACGACAGACGGGGGCGGACCGGTGGACCAGTGGTGGCTGCGGACCGGGCGCGCCGGACGCTATCTCCTCGGCACCCTGGCGACCGCGACGGTGACGCTCGCGGCGGCGCCCCTCCTGTGCGTACCGTCGGCGGCGGCCGCCTGGGCGGAGCGCCACCGCCGGCGTGCCGGGGCGCTGCTCGGCCGACCGGTGGAGCCGGGCCCGCGGCCCCTCCGCCGCGAGCTGGCCTGGCTGGTGGTGCAGGTGGCGACCGGTCTGCCCGCGGGAGTGATCGCCCTGCTGTGCCTGGGCAATCTGCTCCTCACCCTCGTGGTCGCCGTGGGGTGGTGGGCCTTCCCCGCGTCGGATCCGCCACGGCTGCTGCTGCTCGACGTCCGTGTCGACGGGTGGGTCCCCGCCCTGACGGTCAATCTGGTGCAGCTGCTGCCCCTCGCGGCGCTCGCGGCCCTCGCCCTGCCACCGCTCGCCCGGGTGCACGCCCTGTGCTGCCTGGCGGTCCTGGCACCGTCTCCGGCGGAACGGCTGGCCGCGCGCGTCACGGAGCTCACCCGGACGCGGGCGGACGTCCTGCGGGCGCACGGTGCGGAACTCCGCCGGATCGAGCGGGACTTGCACGACGGCACCCAGGCCCGGCTCGTGGCCATCGCCCTGCGGCTCGCCGTGGCCGGCGAGACCCTCCCCCGGGACCCGGACGCGGCCGCAGCGCTCGTACGGCAGGCGCGGGCCGAGACCGAGGAGGCCATGACCGAGCTGCGTTCCGTCATCCGCACCATCTATCCCCCGGTCCTGGCCGACCAGGGTCTCGTGGGCGCGCTCGGCACCCTGGGCACCAGGGCCGGTGTCCCGACCCGCATCGGCGTCGGCGAGCTCGGCGAGGTCCCCGCCGCGGTCGAGGCGGTCGCGTACTACGCCGTCACCGAGGCGCTGGCGAACGTCGCCCGGCACAGCCGGGCAACGAAGGCCGCCGTCTCCGTCGACCGCGACGGCGCGCTGCTCCGCGCGGAGATCACGGACGACGGGACGGGCGGGGCGGACGCGTCGCGGGGCAGCGGTCTGGACGGAATCCGTCGCCGCGCCGCCGCCCTGGACGGCACCATGAAGATCAGCAGCCCGCCGGGCGGGCCGACCGTCGTCACCGTGGAGCTGCCGTGCGTGTAGTCATCGCCGAGGACAACGTCCTGCTCGCCTCCGGACTCGAACTCCTCCTCGGCTCCCAGGGCTTCGAGGTCGCCGCGATCGCGGACGACGCCCCCGGCTTCCTGGCCGCCGTCGAGGCCCACCGGCCGGACGTCACCATCGTGGACGTACGGCTGCCGCCGGGCTTCCGCGACGAGGGGATCCGCGCCGCCCTCCAGGCCCGCCGCGACCACCCCGGACTTCCCGTCCTGGTCCTGTCCCAGTACGTCGAGCAGGAGTACGCGGGCCGCCTCCTCTCCGACACCGGCGGCGGCATCGGCTACCTCCTCAAGGACCGGGTGAGCCGCATCGCGGAGTTCACCGAGGCACTGCGCCGCGTGGCGGCGGGCGGCACCGCCCTGGACCCGGAGGTCATCGCCCAGCTCCTCGCCGTCCGCGGCGATCCGGTCGACGCCCTCACCCCCCGGGAGCGCGAGGTCCTGGCGCTGATGGCCGAGGGTCACGACAACGCGGGCATCGCCCAGCGGCTCTTCGTCACCGACAACGCCGTGCACAAACACATCGGCAGCGTCTTCCTCAAACTCGGCCTCTCGGCCGGCGACAGCGGCCACCGCCGAGTCCGCGCGGTCCTGACCTGGCTCCGCCGCCACGGCGGCCCGGAGCCGGGCTGACGAGTCCGGGAAGGTCCCGCTGGAGACTCGGGGCTTTCCCCAGCGGGACTCTTGATCACTCGCGCTTGGCCCTGACTTCGTCGCGCACCGCGCGAACGGACCGAATCGCAGTGATCATCTTCTGGGCGAGCGCGGGAACCTGGTCGAAGAGGTGCCCCACGACAGTGAAGCCCCCTACGACCGCGGCTGTACCCACGGTCACCCATCCCGCCAGCTCCATGTAGCTCCTTTCAGAGAGGGTTCGGCGAAGGCGCCGAGCCGGCCACCCCGGCCCCCGACGCAAGGGCTGTCGAACCGGCTGCCCTCATCAGGGCCGATCTCTCTTCACGAACTACAGGAATTTTTGGGCGACTTGAGTGTATCCGGCGGGGCCGCCCGCGTCCTGACATCCTCGGAGCCGAGAAAGCGAAAGGGCCCCTGATCAGGCGGAAACCTGTTCGGGGGCCCTTCTCACGTGGGCCGACAGACGAGTCGGGCTGTACGCCGGGTTCTGTGCCCCGGGACCTCACGGTCGTCGGGGCGACGGCCATCCATCTAGGACCGGCGTTGCCGCCGGCCTCCTGCGGTCTACCCGCGGACTCGGGCGAGCAGCCCTCGAACATCCGCGCAGGGACACCGAGGTGTCCCCTCTTGACCTTGCTCCGAGTGGGGTTTACCTAGCCGCCTGAGTCACCTCAGGCGCTGGTGGTCTCTTACACCACCGTTTCACCCTTACCGAGGACCGAGGTCCCCGGCGGTCTGTTTTCTGTGGCACTGTCCCGCGGGTCACCCCGGGTGGCCGTTAGCCACCACCCTGCTCTGTGGAGCCCGGACGTTCCTCGGGAAGATCCGAGGATCTCCACGCGGCCGTCCGCCCGGCTCGTCTGCCGTGCCGACCATGCTACCTGGCGATTCAGAGGAAGTCGGCCTCGGCGGGGGCGAACGAGAGGTCGGGGATGACGTGGTTCCTCGGTCTCACCAGGGCACTCGCCTTCTCCAGGCCCTTGCTCGGGCATCGAGGCACCTGCCGTCCGTCGGATCCGGGGGTCGTTCCCTCGATCGTGGCACATGATCGGCCACGGCCTCCGAAAGCGATCCCTTGACCCTGCCGCAGCGTCAGGGTTTCTACTGGGCGCATGCGTATCGGCGAGATCGCCGCGCTCGTCGGGGTCACCCCCCGGGCCGTGCGGCACTACCACCATTCGGGACTGCTGCCCGAGCCCGAGCGGCGGGCCAACGGGTACCGGGAGTACGGGGTCCGGGACGCCGTGCTGCTGGCCCGGATCCGGCGGCTGACCGAGCTGGGGCTCGGTCTGGACGAGGTGCGGGACGTGCTGGCCGGCGACGAGGGGCGGGGGCTCGCGGAGGTCCTGGAGGAGCTGGCGGACGACCTGGCCCGGCAGGAGGCTGTGATCCGGGAGCGCCGGGAGAACCTCGCCCCGCTCCTCGCCGAGGCCCGCGCCGGGCGCCTGGCCGCCGAGGGCCCCGTCTCCCCGGAGCTGGCGGCGCTGCTCGCGGGTCTCGGGGAGCTGCCCGAGTCCCCGATGGCGGCGAAGGACCGGGAGATCCTGGCCCTCCTCGACACCGTCGTCCCCGAGGCGGAACGGGCCCGGCTGATGGAGCTGATGCACGGCGCGGCGAGCGGTGCGCGGGAGCTGTACGGGCTCCTGGACGCCCTCGCCGACGCGGAGGCGGACGACCCCCGGGTGGAGGGGGCGGCCCGGGCGCTGGCCGCGGTCCTGCCGGACGGGAGGGCGGTGGAGCTGCCCCCTGAGGGGGCCGGAGGTCTCGCCGACACGTTCTTCGCGGACCTCGCCCCGGCCCAGTCGGCGGCGGTACGGCGCGCGGTGGAACTGGTGACAGAAGGTAGGGAGGCGGAGCGATGAGGGACACCATGCGCAGGCCGGTCGAGGTCGTGCTGCGGCTGATCGGGCACGAGTGGCGGCTCACGGGGAGTCTCGTGCGGTGGGTCGGGCGGCGGGCGCACGGGGTGGCGGGCGCGGACGGCGTGTTCCCGCACGCACGGGACCAGGCGGCGCTGATGTACGGCTTCGCGTTCGTGTGCGTGGTCGAGACGGTCGGCATGTCGTACCTGCTCGCCGACTGGCCCTTCGTCCACGCCGTCTTCCTCGTCCTGGACGTCTACACCGTGCTCTTCGTCCTCGGGCTGCACGCCGCCTCCGCCACCCGGCCGCACACGCTCGCCGGCGGCGTCCTGCGGGTCCGGCAGGCCGCGCACGTCGACGTGCGGATCCCGGTCGAGCGGATCGCGGCCGTCCGGCGCGAGTCCCTCTTCTCGCACGAGAAGAAGGACGGCGAGCTGAACCTCGCCGTCGGCTCCCGGACCTCCGTCACGATCGAGCTGACCGAGCCGGTCGACGCGCCCGGGCTGCTCGGCGCGCCCCGCCCCGTACGGCTGATCCGGCTGCACGCCGACGACCCGCAGGCGCTCGTACGGGAACTCACGCGGGCGCGAAGAGGACCTTCGCCGTCCCCGGGTCCGCTTCCGACAGCCTGACCCGCAGCCACTCGCCCAGCGGCAGCTTCGCCGTCCCGCCCTCGATGCGGGCGACGACCGCCGGGTCCTCCAGGTGGACGGTCCCGACGGCGGGTTCGCGTTCCTTCACGTCGATGACGTACGCGTCGAAGATCTCGCCGACGCGTTCCTTCAGGAGCGCCGCCTCGACGATGTCGACGCTCTCGCGTTCGACGGTGTTGGCGCGGCGGGCGCCGGTGGCCATCTCGTCGGGGAGGGCGGGCAGGGCGGCCCGTACCCACTCGGGCGGCTCGTCGCCGGCGACCGCCGCCACGCACAGCTCGCCCGCGTACCGGTCGACGAGGCGGCGCAGCGGCGCGGTGCAGTGGGTGTACTCGTCGGCGACGGCGGCGTGGACGGCGGGGCTGGGGACGTGGCCGTCGGTGAAGACGGTGTAGCCGGCGCCGCGCAGGAGGCTGGTGCACTCCTGGAGGAAGGCGGCGTGGCGCGGGTTGGTGGGGTCGGCGGAGCGGACGACGTCGGCGTACGAGACGTGGTGCGGCCAGTCGACGCCGAGGGCCCGGGCGGAGCGGCGCAGCCGGGCGACGGCGCCGTCGGGCGCGGTGGGGAGGGTGCGGAGGATGCCGGTGCCGGCGGCGGTCATGAGGTCGGCGGCGGCCATGCCGGTGAGGAGGGAGATCTGGGCGTTCCAGGCGTCGGCGGGGAGCGGGGCCCGGTAGGCGAGGGAGTAGGTGTGGTCGGTCTCGACGATCTCCTGCTCGGGGACGTTGAGGGAGATCCCGCCGCGTCCGGCTTCGAGGGCCTCGCGGAGGCGGCCGATGTCCCGGAGGAGGGCCAGGGGCTCTTCCGCCGTCCCGTCCTCGATCCGCCGCTGCACGCCCTCGTAGTCGAGTTTGGCGCGGCTGCGGACGAGGGCGCGGCGGACGTCGGTGGCGACCCGTTGTCCGTCGGCGTCGAGGTCGATGCGCCAGAGGAGGGCGGGGCGGGGGTCGCCGGGGAGGAGGCTGGCGGCGCCCTCGGAGAGGACGGGCGGGTGGAGGGGGACCCTGCCGTCGGGGAAGTACAGGGTGAGGACCCGCCGGTGGGCCTCGGCGTCGAGCGCGCCGCCGGGGGTGACGAAGGCGGCGACGTCGGCGATGGCGTAGTGGACGCGGTAGCCGCCGTCGGCGCGGCGGGCCAGGTGCATGGCCTGGTCGAGGTCGGTGGAGGTGGGCGGGTCGATCGTGAAGAAGGGGATGTCGGTGGCGTCGTACGAGGGGAGGCGGGGGTTCTTCGCGGCCGCCTCGGCCTCGGCGAGGACGGCGGGCGGGAAGTCCTCGGGGATCGCGAGCTCGGTACGGAGTGCGCGCAGGGCGGCCCGCAGCGGAGCCTCGGCTGCGCCGGTCACGTGGATGTGGCGGCGGGGCATGGACCGAGCGTATGAGCTGGGGCAGGGTGCGGCACCTCGTAGGCTGGACGACCGGGGCCGCACCCCCCACCCCCGTACGGACGAAGGAGAACCACCGTGCTCGTGCTGTTGCCGCCCTCCGAAGGCAAGGCCTCCTCGGGGCGCGGGGCGCCGCTGAAGCCGGAGTCGCTGTCCCTGCCGGGGCTCGCGGAGGCGCGGGCGGCGGTCCTGGACGAGCTGGTCGAGCTGTGCGCCGCCGACGAGGAGAAGGCGCGCGAGGTGCTCGGTCTGAGCGAGGGCCTGCGCGGCGAGGTCGCGAAGAACACGGAGCTGCGGACGGCGGGCGCGCGTCCGGCCGGGGAGATCTACACGGGCGTGCTGTACGACGCGCTGGGTCTGGCGACGCTGGACGCGGCGGCCCGGAAGCGGGCGGGGAGCTCGCTGCTGGTGTTCTCGGGCCTGTGGGGCGCGGTGAGGGTGACGGACCGGATTCCGTCCTACCGCTGCTCGATGGGCGTGAAGCTGCCGGGGCTGGGGGCGCTGGGCGCGCACTGGCGGGGCGCGATGGCCTCGGTGATGCCGGAGGCGGCCGGGGACGGGCTCGTCCTGGACCTGCGCTCCTCGGCGTACGCCTCGGCGTGGAAGCCGAAGGGGGAGCTCGCGGCCCGGACGGCGACGGTGCGGGTGCTGCACGCGCCGACCCGGAAGGTGGTCAGCCACTTCAACAAGGCGACGAAGGGCCGGATCGTGCGGAGCCTCCTGGAGGCGGGCGCGGAGCCGGCTTCGCCGGCGGAGCTGGCGGAGGCGCTGCGGGGCCTGGGGTACGTGGTGGAGGAGGGCGGGAAGGCGGGGGCGCTCGACGTGCTGGTGGACGAGATCCACTGACGCTTCGTTGCACCCTCCGCAACGCTCGTTGCGGGTGGCGCTCGGCCTGGGCAGGATGACGCCATGTCCTCGACGAGCGTGTTCGACCTTGCCCCCGGATGCCCCGTGGTCCCCGTCGTCGTGATCGAGGACGCCGCCGACGCCGTGCCCCTGGCGCGGGCCCTGGTGGCCGGCGGGCTGCCGCTGATCGAGGTCACCCTGCGCACCCCGGCCGCGCTCGACGCCGTCCGCGCGATCGCGGCCGAGGTGCCGGAGGCGGTCGTCGGCGCGGGCACGGTGGTCTCGCCGGCCGGGGTCGCGGACGCGGTCGGCGCGGGCGCGCGGTTCCTGGTGAGTCCGGGGTGGACCGAGGGGCTGCTCGGCGCGATGCGGGACTCGGGGGTGCCGTTCCTGCCGGGGGTCTCGACGGCCTCGGAGGTCGTGGCCCTCCTCGAACGCGGGGTGTCGGACATGAAGTTCTTCCCGGCCGAGGCGGCGGGCGGCATCCCGTATCTGACGTCCCTCGCGGGCCCGCTGCCCCGGGCCCGCTTCTGCCCCACGGGCGGCATCTCCCCGGCCTCCGCCCCCGCCTACCTCGCCCTCCCGAACGTCGGCTGCGTCGGCGGTACGTGGATGCTGCCGCCCGACGCCCTCGCGGCCCGCGACTGGGCGCGGGTCGAGTCCCTCGCGCGCGGGGCGGCGGACCTGGGGGTCCCGGTCAGCCGGTGAACGTCACGCCGAGGTGGTCGGTGACGGGACGGTAGCCGAGGCGCCGGTAGAGGGCGTTGCTGGTGGGGTTGGCCAGGTCCGTGAAGAGCAGGACCTGCGCGACGCCGGCGTCGAGCGCGGCGCGGCTGACCGCCTCGGTGGCACCGGTGGCGTACCCCCGGCCGCGCTCGGCGGGCGGGGTGTGGACGAGGTGGACGCGCGCCTGGCCCTCGATCGTGCGGGAGACGGCGGCCATCGAGACCGGGCGGCCGTCGGGCGCTTCCCAGAGCCACAGCCGTCCTTCGGTGATCCGCTCGGTGACGAAGCCGGTGTAGTCCTCGGCGGGCTCGTCCCCGATGGCCACCGCGAACTCCCGCGTCCAGGCGGCGACGAGCGGGACGTCGGCCGCGGCCGCGAGCCGGGCGCGGCCCGCCGGGGCCGGGTCCGGCGGGGTCAGCTCGCCGAGCCGGAAGAGCCGCATGCGGACGGTGGGCGTCCAGGGGCGGCCGGTGGCCTCCGCGTACGCCTCGACGGCGGCGGTCTCGCCGCGCACCTCCGTCGGCTCCTCGGCCCCGGGAAGTACCTCGGGGGCGAGCGCGCGGGCCGCCTCCTCGGTCATGGCCCCGAACGAGGGCACGCCCGGCGGTGCCACGGCCAGCACACCGGTGACCCGGCCGTCCGCCTCCTCCCACCAGCCGAGCCGCCCGGCCGTGTCCATGAGCGTGAGCACGGCGGTGTTACGGGCGGGATCGGCGGCGAGATGCGCTGCGGCGACGGCTCGGAAGGTGGCGGCGCTGTCGGTGAAGGACCACGTCATGCGGGTGATGGTGGTACGGGGGCGGGCTCCGCCGCCACCGGTTTGCGAACTATCTGAGGTGCGAGGTGTCGTTGAGGAGCCGTACGGACGCGTTCCCGTCGGCGTAGTAGGCGACGGCCGAGATGGAGGCGGCCGACAGCTCCATCCGGAACAGCGACTCCGGCGGGGCGCCGAGGGCGAGCCGGACGAGCGTCTTGATCGGCGTGACGTGGGTGACGAGAAGGACCGTCCGGCCCGCGTACGCGGCGGTCAGCCGGTCCCGGGTCGCGGCGACGCGCCGGGCGACGGTCGCGAAGCTCTCGCCCCCGCCGGTCGGCGCGGCCTTCGGGGAGGCCAGCCAGGCGTCGAGGTCCGCCGGGTACCGCTCGCGGACCTCGCCGAACGTCAGCCCCTCCCAGGCGCCGAAGTCGGTCTCGCGCAGGCCCTGCTCGATCCGTACGTCGAGGCCGAGGCGGGCGGCGACGGCACCGGCGGTCTGGCGGCAGCGGGTGAGCGGCGAGCTGACGATCTCCTGGATGGTGCCGCGCGCGGCCAGCGCCTCGGCGACGGCCTCGGCCTGGCGCAGCCCGACGGCCGACAGCTCGGGGTCGCTCCCGCCGCTCCCGGAGAACCGCTTCTCGGGCGTGAGCGCGGTCTCGCCGTGCCGCAGCAGCACGAAGGTCGCGGGCGCCCCCATGTCGGGGCCGGCCCAGCCCTGGCGGGGGGCGGCTTGCGCGGGCGCGGACCCGGTGCGCACTGCCGCAGGAGCGGGGGCATCGGCGGGCGCGGCGGGAGCGGCCGGAGCCTGAAGGCGCGCCACGTGGCCCGTCGGGGCCAGGGCGCCCGCCTCGGCCTCGAAGTCCCCGGAGGCCACCGAGGCCGCGACGGCCTCCTCGGCGGCGAACAGGCCGTCGTCCGGTCCGGTGTCCGGTACGGCGAACAGGCCGTCGTCCGGACCGGTGTCCGCTGCGGCGAACAGGCCGTCGTCCGGTCCGGCACCGGGTCGCGCGTCCGGGGCCGTCGGGCGCGTCACGGCGCCCGGCCAGGCGCCGGAGCCCGTACCGACGACGCCCCCGGCCGTACCCGTACTCGTACCGCCCGCGGAGGCCGGCGATCCGGAAGCGGCCAGCGCCGCTCGTGCCCGCGCCGCGCCCGCCGTCGCGTCACCGGGCGGGCCCGCCGGGGGCGGGGTCGCGGCATTGCGGGCGGCCGCGGCGTCCAGGCCCGCCGTGGAGGCGGACGGCTCCCACTGGCGGCCCCGCTTGCCCGCGTCCATCGCCTCGTTCGCGAGCCGGTCCGCGTGCTTGTTCCGCTCGCGCGGGATCCACTCGTAGCGGACCTGGCCGGGCGGGAAGATCCGCCCCGCCTCGGCCGCGAGCGGCTTCATGTCCGGGTGCTTGATCTTCCAGCGGCCGGACATCTGCTCGACGACCAGCTTGGAGTCCATCCGGACGTGGACGGTGGCGTCCGGGAACAGCTCCCGGGCCGCCTTCAGGCCCGCCACCAGGCCCTTGTACTCGGCGACGTTGTTCGTGGCCACACCGATGTACTCGGCGGCCTCCGCGAGGGTCTCCCCCGTCGCCGGGTCGAGGACGACCGCGCCGTAGCCGGCGGGCCCCGGGTTGCCCCGGGAGCCGCCGTCCGCCTCGACCACGAGTTCGCGCATTACAGGCCGGACTCCGAGGTGCGGACGAGGATGCGGCTGCAGTTCTCGCAGCGGACGACCTTGTCGGGCGCGGCGGCGCGGATCTCGTTCACCTCGGTGATGTCGAGCTCAAGGCGGCAGCCCTCGCACCGCCGCTGGTGGAGCCGGGCCGCGCCGACGCCGCCCTGCTTCTCGCGCAGGCGGTCGTACAGCTTGAGCAGGTCCTCGGGGATGGCGCCGGCGACGAGCTCGCGCTCCTTGGCGACGGTCGCGGACTCGCTGTCCAGCTCGGCCTGCGCGGCGTCGCGGCGGGCGGTGGCGTCGTCCACCTTGGTCTGCACGGCGGCGACCCGCTCGGTCAGCTCGGCGAGGCGCTCCTGGACGGACTCGCGGCGCTCCATGACCTCGAGGACGATCTCCTCCAGGTCGCCCTGGCGCTTGGCGAGGGAGACGATCTCGCGCTGGAGGTTCTCCAGGTCCTTCGGGGAGGAGACGGCGCCGGAGTCGAGCCGCTGCTGGTCGCGCGCGGCGCGCTGGCGGACCTGGTCGACGTCCTGCTCGGCCTTGGTCTGCTCGCGGCCGCAGTCGCTCTCCTCGGTCTGCGCGGCGACGAGCAGGTCGCGCAGCTGGGTGAGGTCCTTGGTCAGCGCCTCGATCTCGGCGTGCTCGGGCAGCGACTTGCGCTTGTGCGCGAGCTGCTGGAGGCGGACGTCCAGGGCCTGGACGTCGAGGAGGCGGATCTGGTCGGCGGGCGCGGCGTTCAGTTGGGGGCTCCAGGGGAGGTGTGGTGGGAGGACCAGGGGTCGGTGACCGTCTTCGAGACGTGGACGCGGAGGTCCCAGCCGTGGCGGTCGGAAATCTCGTCGAGCTGTGCGGCGGCCTGCTCGCACCAGGGCCATTCGGTGGCCCAGTGGGCGGCGTCGACCAGGCCGAGCGGCGACTGCTGCGTCGCTTCGGAGACCGGGTGGTGGCGCAGGTCGGCGGTGAGGAAGGCGTCGACGCCGGCGGCGCGGACGGCGCCGAAGAGGCTGTCGCCGGAGCCGCCGCTGACGGCGACGCGGCGGACGGTCATGCCGGGGTCGCCGGCGACGCGGATGCCCTGCGCGGTGGCGGGCAGCCGCTTGGCGGCGCGGGCGGCGAACTCGGCGAGGGTCTCGGGGTGGTCGAGCTCGCAGATCCGGCCGAGGTTGTTCTCGGGGACGAGGGGGCCGGTGACGCGGAGGTCGAGCGCTCCGGCGAGGGCGTCGGAGACGCCGGGGTCGGCGGTGTCGGCGTTGGTGTGCGCCACGTGGAGGGCGATGTCGTTCTTGATGAGGGTGTGCACGACGCGGCCCTTGAAGTGGCCGGCGGCGACCGTCGTCGTACCGCGCAGATAGAGCGGGTGGTGGGTGACGATCAGGTCGGCGCCGAGGGCGATCGCCTCGTCGGCGATCTCCTGGACGGGGTCGACGGCGAAGAGGACACGGGTGACCTCGGCGTCGGGGTCGCCGCAGACGGTGCCGACGGCGTCCCACGACTCGGCTCGCTCCGGAGGCCAGAGGGCGTCGAGCTCGGCGATGACTTCAGACAGACGGGGCACGAGGAAAGGCTACCTGGCTCCTCGCGCCCCGCTGTTCTGGCCTGTGGACAACTCCGGGAGCCGGGGCTACTTCTTCACGAGGTCGGCGCGCAGGTCGTCGAGGACGCTGTTCGCGGCCGTGACGCCGAGGCCGAGGTACCAGGTCTCGTCCGGGACGTCCTTGGCCTGGCCGGCCTTGACGGCCTTGAGGTTCTTCCAGAGCGGGTTGGCCTGGGCGGTGTCCTTCTTGGTGGCCTTGGCGTCGCCGTAGACGCCGGTGAAGATCCAGTCGGCGTCGGCCTCGTCGATCTTCTCGGGGCTGATCTCGGCCGCCAGCTCGTCGATCTGCTGGTTCTCGGGCCGGGGCAGGCCGGCGTCCTCCAGGATGGTGCCGATGAAGGAGGCCTTGGCGTAGAGGCGGATCTTGCCGGGGAGGTAGCGGACCATCGAGATCGTCGGCTTGTCCGTGCCGATGTCCTCACCGAGCTTCTTCGCCTTGGTCTCGTACGCGGCGAGCTTCGCCTTCGCCTCGGCGGTCCTGTCGAGCGCGGCGGCGTTGAGGAGGTAGTTCTCCTTCCAGGTGAAGCCCGGGCGGATGGAGAACACGGTCGGCGCGATCTTCGACAGCTCGTCGTACTTGTCGGCGGCGCGGAGCTGGCTGCCGAGGATGAGGTCGGGCTGGAGGTTGGCGATGGCCTCCAGGTTGAGGTTGTTGATGGTGCCGACGGACTTCGGGGTGCCGGCATCCTTCGCGAGGTAGCCGGGGATGCCGTCGTCGCCCTCGGAGGGGGCGTAGCCGACGGGCTTGACGCCGAGGGAGACGACGTTGTCGAGCTCGCCGACGTCGAGGACGACGACCCGCTTGGGCGCGGTCGTGAGTTCCGTCCTGCCGAGGGCGTGGGTGAGGGTGCGCGGGAACTGGCCCGGCTTCGCGTCGGTGCCCATGGCCGCGGTCTTGGCGGCGGCGTCGCCGAAGTCCTTGCCGCCGGTGGCGACGTCCTTCTTCTTGCCCGTGTCCTCCTTCTTGGCGGGGTCGGCGGACCCGTCGCCCCCTCCGCAGGCCGCGAGCGAGAGCGCGGCGGCGAGGGCGACGACGGCGGCGGTGCCGCGGCGGCGGAGGGACATGAGAAGGCTCCTGTACGGGTCGTCCTGGCGGGGACTTGCACGGATGCGGGCACGATCGGCCGGAGGCGGAACTTCCGCTTAGGTTCGCCTTACCTTACTCACCACGGGCCACTCCAGCACAACCGCCCCCGCCCCCTCAGCCGAACCGCCGCAGGGCCACCCTTATGTGTGAAGTGACCCCACTCGTGTTGTTCGGCTGGAAGTGCGAAAACTAGCTTCGTGGCCGGAGGTGACGAGTCGATGACAGTGTGTGCCATCGAGACCACGGCCGAGGGCGACGACCGCGACCCCGGCGCGGCCTGGCCGGCGGGGTTCACGATCACGGCCAACGGCGCGTACGCGGCCAGGCTCGCGGGCGCCGGCGACGCCCTGTACGTGGAGCGGTGGACGCTCGACGGCCCCGAGCCGTACGCCGTCCCGCTCCCCCTCGACCAGCCGGAGGAGGCGGGCACCCAACTGCTGCCCCTCGCCGACGGCCGGGTCCTCGTCGCCCGCCGCGTGGACGGCCGGCGGAATACCTTCTCGCTGCTCTACCCCACCGGCCCGGCCACCGGCGAGCTCCGGCTCGGCGCGGTGGAGGCGCCCGGCTCCGAGCGGCTGGTGCTGCTCCCGCCCTCGCCCGACGGCATCTGCGCGTACGCGATGTGCGTCGGCCCCGACACGACCACCCTGTGGCTGGTGGCGGGCGGGGCCTTCGGCCCGGAGCAGGTGGCGGAGGTCAGGGGCCGCTGCACGGGCGGGGTGTGGCTCGACCGCACGGGCCGGATGCTCGCACTCGACCGGCGGCTCGACGACGGTCCGGTGAAGGCGGTGGCCGTGGACCTGGAGCGGGGCGGGGAGGTGACGCCGCTGCTCCAGATCACCGAGGGCAGCGACGACCGGCTGCTGCTCGCGGACCCGGACAGCGGGCTGCTCCTGATCCGCTCCGACGCGCCGTCCCCGGGGCACGACCGGCTCGGCTGGGGCGTGCTCGGCAGCCTGCTGCCCGTGCGGTTCCCCGAGTGCCTGCGGCTCGACGACGCGGCGGTGACGCCGTTCGCGGTGCAGCCGGGGCAGGTCCTGATGCCGGAGAGCTGCGCGGTGGCCCTGCGGATCGACGCGGCCGGCGGCAGCTGGGTGGGCACCTGGCAGCCCTCGTCCCGCCGGATGGCCCAACTGGCCGTACCCCAGGGCTGGCTGGCGGGGGCGGGCCTGTGGACGGCCGAGGGCCTGCTGCGGCTGCCGTACGCGACGGCCGAGGTGCCGTGCGGCCTCGCCGCCCTGGAGCTGCCGCCGGAGCCGGATCCCGAGCCGATGGTGGTCGTCGAGGAGCCCCGGGTGTGCCGTCCGGTGCCTTTGCAGCAGGCTCCCCTGACGGACCGGAAACCGGCTGGCTAGACTCACGGCCGCACAGCAAGAGCAAGACACACGGGGTGAGTTCCAGCATGTCCGAAGCAAGCACGCAGGGTTCGGAGTCGCACGGCTCCGGGAAGCACCGCGGTCAGGCCTCGCCGGCGGAGGACTCCACGTCCTCGCCGCACGGCCGGCACCGCCGCGAGGCCGACGCCCACGCGCAGTAGACGAGGAACGAGCAGGGCCCCGGGGTCTCCCCCGGGGCCCTGCTCCTTCCCCACCGTCCCCCCGGACGTCAGCCCTTCTTCAGACCCAGCACCTCCGTCGCCGCGAACGTCTCGCCCGCCGGGCGGGACGCGTAGTGCGGGGTCAGGAGGGAGTCCAGCTCCTCGTACGTGAACGCCTCCTTGGCCGTGTCGAACTTGGCGGACACCTTCGGCCGGTCCAGGACCGCCACCATCCCGCCGTGCACGACGAGCAGCTGCCCGTTGACCCCGGCCGCCGCCGGGGAGGCCAGATAGCCGACGAGCGGCGCCACGTGGTCCGGGGACAGCGGGTCGAGCTCCCCCTCCCCCGGTTCCCCGAAGCCGGCGAAGACGTCCTCCGTCATCCGCGTCCTGGCCCGTGGGCAGATCGCGTTGGCCGTCACGCCGTACCGGGCGAGCGCGAGCGCCGACGAGGTGGTCAGGCCCACGATGCCGCCCTTGGCCGCCGCGTAGTTGGGCTGTCCGGCCGAGCCCGCGAGGAAGGCCTCGGACGAGGTGTTGACGATGCGGCCGTAGACGCCGGTCTCGCCCGCCTTGGCGCGGCCCCGCCAGTGCACCGCCGCGAAGTGGGTGGTGTTGAAGTGGCCCTTGAGGTGGACCCGTACGACCGAGTCCCACTCGTCCTCGCTCATCGAGAAGACCATCCGGTCCCGCAGGATGCCCGCGTTGTTGACCAGGACGTCCAGCTTCCCGAACTCGGCCACCGCCAGGTCGACCAGGCCCCGCGCCGTCTCGAAGTCGGAGACGTCTCCGAGGTGCGCGACCGCCCGGCCGCCCGCCGCGCGGATCTCCTCCGCGACCTCCTCGGCGGGGGCGGCGGAGGCCGCGCCCGAGCCGTCGCGGCCGGGCTGCCCGTAGTCGTTGACGACGACGGCGGCGCCGAGCCGGGCCAGTTCCAGGGCCTCGGCGCGGCCGAGGCCGCGCCCGGCGCCGGTGACGATCGCGCTCAGCCCCTCAAGAGGCAGTGCCATCAGGGTCTCCTCAGATCTCGATGCAGGTACGGAGGGCCGCGCCGGTCCGCATCTGCTCCAGGGCCTCGTTGATGCCCGCCAGCGGCACCCGGTGGGTGATGAGCGACTCCAGGTCGATGCGGCCGGCCCGCCAGAGCGCGATGGCCCGCTCGTACGAACGGAGCACGTCCCCGCCGCCGTACATCGAGGGCAGGATCCGCTTCTCGTCGAAGAACAGCTCGAACATGTTGAGCTGGAGGAAGTCGTCGAGGGCGCCCGCGCCGACCACGCAGAGGGTGCCGCCGCGGCGGGTCGTCTCGTACGCGGTGCGCGCGGTGGCGGACTTGCCGACCACCTCGAAGACGTAGTCGAAGCCCTCGCCGCCGGTGATCCGCTGCTTGGCGTCGGCGAGCGCGTCCGGGGCGACCGCCTCGGTGGCGCCGAACTTCAGGGCGGCCTCGCGGCGGGACTCGACGGGGTCGACGGCGACGATCTGGGCGGCGCCCTGGAGCTTGGCGCCCTGGATCGCGGAGATGCCGACGCCTCCGCAGCCGATGACGGCGACCGACGAACCGGCCTCCACCTTGGCCGTGTTGATCGCGGCGCCGAGTCCGGTGGTGACGCCGCAGCCGATGAGGGCGGCGATGTCGAAGGGCACGTCGTCGGGGATGGGGACGGCGCAGCCCGCGTCGACGACGACCTCCTCGGTGAAGGTGCCGGTGCCGGCGAAGCCGAAGACGTCACCGCCGGGGCGCTTGAAGTTGGGGACGCCGGCGTTCATGAAGCCGGCCAGGCACAGCTGGGTCTGGCCGCGCCGGCAGGCCGGACAGCTGCCGCAGGCGGGCAGCCAGCAGAGCAGGACCCGCTGCCCCTGGCTGAGGCCGGTGACGCCGTCGCCGACGTCGAGGATCTCGCCGGCGCCCTCGTGGCCCGGGATGAAGGGGGCGGGCTGCGGGAGGACCCCGCTCATCGCGGAGACGTCGGAGTGGCACAGGCCGGTGGCCCTCACCCGGATCCGCACCTTGCCCGGGCCGAAGCCCACCGCCTCGACGTCGTCGAGGACTTCGAGTTTGTCCTGGCCGATCTCGTGCAGTACGGCTGCGCGCATGGTGCGGCTCCCTCCGGAACGGATCTACGAGTGTTCGACGAGGGTGTCGGCGAGGACCGGGGCGTCGTCGCGCTCCACGGCCGTCACCGCCACCTGGACGCGGCCGTCCCCGGCCCACATCCGGATGCGCAGGGTCTCGCCGGGGAAGACGATCCCGGCGAAGCGGGTGCGGTACGAGCGGACCCGGGTGACGTCCCCGCCGAGCACCGTGTCCACCACCGCCTTGAGGGTCATGCCGTACGAGCAGAGGCCGTGCAGGATCGGCCGGTCGAAGCCGGCGAGCTTGGCGAACTCGGGGTCGGCGTGGAGCGGGTTCCAGTCGCCGGAGAGCCGGTAGAGCAGGGCCTGTTCCTCGCGGATCGGCCGCTCGACGGTGGCGTCGGGTGCGCGGTCCGGGACCGGGAGGCGCTCGGAGGGTCCGCGGTCGCCGCCCCAGCCGCCCTCGCCCCGTACGAAGATCGAGGCGTCGCTGGTCCAGAGCGGGCCGTCCTCGTCGGCGGCCTCGGAGCGCAGCACGAGGACGGCGGCCTTGCCCTTGTCGTACACGGCGGCGACGCGGGAGGTGGAGACGGCGCGGCCGCCGGTGGGCAGGGGGCGGTGGAGGGTGATCGACTGGCCGCCGTGCAGGACGGCGGCGAGGTCGATGTCGATGCCGGGGGCGGAGAGCCCGCCGACGACCCCCATGCCGGCGCCCGCGACGGTGGCGAAGCTGGGCAGGACGTGGAGCCGGGACTCCAGGGTGTAGCGGAGCTCGTCGGGGTCGGTCGCGGGGACGCCCGCCCCGAGGCCCAGGTGGTAGAGCTGGACGTCCTTGTGGTCCCAGGAGATCTCGGCGCTGCGGGGTTCCGCGGCGACGGCCTTTGCGGGGTCGATGGGCATCGGGCTGCTGCTCCTTGTGGCGGGTGGAGACCTCGGCGCGGCCGTCCGCACCGTCGACCGCACCGAGGCCGTGCGGGGACCGTCCCGTACGCGCCGGATCTAGAACGCGTTCCAGTTCGGTGACCCATGTATAGCGGAGGGGCGGGGGGTTGTGAACCCCTCCTGACGGTACGTCAGACGAGTGCCTTCCAGGGTCCCCAGGACATTTGTCACGGCCGGGTCCGTACATTCACGCCTGCCGGACCCCCGGCCCCGCTCCGTAGCGTCAGGGACATGAAGAACGAGACAGCGGTCGCCTTCACCGGAGTCACCCGGTCCTTCGGTCCGGTCCGCGCCGTGGACGGCATCGACCTCACCATCCGGCGCGGCGAGACCGTCGCCCTGCTCGGCCGCAACGGCGCGGGCAAGTCCACCACCATCGGCCTCCTCCTCGGCCTCGACGAGCCCGACGGCGGCGAGGTGCGGCTCTTCGACGGCACCCCGGCCCGGGCCGTCGCCGCCGGCCGGGTCGGCGCGATGCTCCAGGACGGCCGCCCGGTCCCCCGGGTCACCGTCCGCGAGCTCGTCTCCTTCGTCGCCCGCACCTACCCCCGACCCATGCCGGTCGCCGAGGCCCTCGCGCTCGCCGACCTCACCGACCTCGCCGACCGCCGCGTCGACCGGCTCTCCGGCGGCCAGGTCCAGCGCGTCCGCTTCGCCGTCGCCCTCGTCGGCAACCCCGAGCTGATCGTCCTCGACGAGCCCACCGCCGCCCTCGACGTCGAGGCCCGCGAGGTCTTCTGGGAGTCGATGCGGGGCTACGCCCGGCGCGGCAACACGGTCCTCTTCTCCACCCACTACCTGGAGGAGGCCGACGCCAGCGCCGACCGGATCGTCGTCATCGACTCCGGCCGCGTCCTCGCCGACGGCACCAGCGAGCAGCTCAAGCGCGCGGCCGGCGGCAGCCTCGTCTCCTTCGACCTGGCCGGCGGCCCCAGCGAGGGTCTGACCCTGCTCCCCGGAGTGACCGCCGTCGAGATCCGCGGCGACCGCGCCCGGCTGCACACCGCCGACTCCGACGCGACCGTCCGCGCGCTCGCCGACCGGAACGCGATCCGGGGCCTCGAAGTCGCCCCCGTGTCCCTCAACGACGCCTTCCTCACCCTCACCGCGCACGCCCCGGCCGAGCAGGCCCCCGCCCTGGAGACGACCCGATGATCACCGAGTACGTACGCCTCGAAGTCCGCCGGACCCTGCGCGACACCGGCTTCGCCATCGGCACCATCGCCGTCCCGGTGATGATGTACCTCCTCTTCACCAACCTCGGCGGCCAGAACGAACCGGAGTGGAAGGCCGCCTCCATGGTCGGCATGGCGGCGTACGGCGCGCTCGGCGCCGCCCTGTCGATCGGCACCGGCGTCGCCGAGGACAAGGGGTCCGGCTGGCTGCGGCAGCTGCGGATCACCCCGATGTCCCCGCGCCAGGTCGTCACCGGCCGCGCCCTGACCGGCTCCGTGGTGGTGCTCCCGTCGATCCTCGGCGTCCTCCTCGCCGGCGGCCTGTTCAACGACGTCCACCTCGCGGCCTGGCAGTGGGCCGTGGTCACGCTCACCCTCTGGCTCGGCTCGCTCCCCTTCACGCTCCTCGGCCTCGGCAACGGCTACCGCCTCACCGCGCAGACGACGGGCGTCGCGAACATCGCCTGCAACCTGGGACTCGCGGTCCTCGGCGGCCTGTGGTTCCCGGTGAGCCTCTTCCCCGGCTGGCTGCGCTCCCTCTCCGAGTACACCCCGACCAACCGCTTCGCCGAGATCGGCGTCTCGGTCACGAACGGACACGCCCCGGGCGCGGCGGCACTCACGGTCATCGTGGTCTGGGCGGCACTGTTCGGGGCGTACGCGGCGACCTCGTACCGTCGTTCGGCACGGACCACGTGAACGAGCAGGAACCGGGGACATGAAGGGCACGGGGATGAAGGACGTCTGGGAAGTGTGGACCGGAGCCGCGAAGGAGCGGACGCGCGGCCGGGCCCGCCCGGCCCGCGGGGAACGCGGGGAACGCGGGCCGAGCGGACTGAGCCTCCTGCCCTGGCTGCTCATGGGCCTGGGCGCGCTCTCCCACCTCCTCGGCGGCGAGGCCCCCAACCCCTGGCTCGGCGGGCTCGGCCTGCTCGCCTTCAACACCCTCTACATCGCGATCGTCTTCCGCGCCTTCGACCGGCGCCGCCGCGAGTCGCCCGCCACCTGGGGCCTCCTCCTCGCCCTCGGGGCGCTGACCTTCGCCCTCGCCATCGGCTACGGCCGCGAATGGCTGCTCCTCTTCCCGCTCCTGGGCCTCGCGGTCGGGGCGGTGGTGCGGGGCAAGGAGCGGCTGCGGTTCATCGTCTTCCCGCTGGTCGCGGCGGTCGGGGTGGTGACCTTCTGGCGCGACGGCTGGGACTCCTTCGGCGTCGTGTACGGGACGTTCATCTCCGTCATGGTGACGGCGGCGATCCTCGCCCTGGACGAGACGGTCCGGGAGCTGCGCGAGACCCGCGAGGAGCTGGCCCGTTCGGCGGTGGAGAAGGAACGCCTGCGGTTCTCCCGGGACCTGCACGACCTGCTCGGCCACACGCTGTCGGTGATCGTCGTGAAGTCGGAGCTCGTGCGGCGGCTCGCCCCGCGCGACCTGGACGCGGCCCTCGGACAGGTCGCGGACATCGAGTCCGTCGGCCGCCAGGCGCTGACCGAGATCCGCGAGGCGGTCACCGGCTACCGCGAGGGCAGCCTCGCCACCGAGCTCGACCGGGCGCGCGACGCGCTCTCCACCGCCGGCATCGAACCCGTCGTACGCCGCTCGGGACCGCTCCTCGAACCCGCCACGGAAGCCCTGCTGAGCTGGGTGGTCCGCGAGTCCGCGACCAACGCGATCCGCCACAGCGGCGCCGCCCACTGCGAGATCACCCTCTCCGGCACCGCCGAACGGGTCCGCCTCACGGTCACCGACGACGGCCGCGGCCCCACGGAGCCGGGCGGCACGGGCAGCGGCCTGCGGGGTCTGCGCGAGCGGCTCGCCGCGGCAGGCGGCACCCTTGACTCGGGACCCGCTCCGCGGGGCGGGTTCCGGGTCACCGCGGAACTCCCCGTGGAGACCTCCGTACAGCACCGGGGGGAGCCCACGGGATGATCAGACTGCTGCTCGCCGAGGACCAGGGCATGATGCGCGGGGCGCTGGCCCTGCTGCTCGGGATGGAGCACGACATCGAGGTGGTGGCGCAGGTCGGGCGGGGCGACGAGATCGTCGACGCCGCGCTCCTCGCGCGCCCGGACGTGGCCCTGCTCGACATCGAACTGCCGGGCCGCTCGGGCCTCGACGCGGCGGCCGCCCTGCGGGACGAGGTGCCGGAGTGCCGGGTGCTGATCCTGACGACCTTCGGCCGGCCGGGGTATCTGCGGCGGGCGATGGAGGCGGGGGCGGCGGGCTTCCTCGTGAAGGACGGTCCCGTGGAGGACCTGGCCGAGGCGGTCCGGCAGGTGCTGCGGGGCGAGACGGTCATCGACCCGGCGCTCGCGGCGGCAGCCCTGAGCGCGGGACCGAACCCCCTGACGGGGCGTGAGCGGGACGCCCTGGCGGCCTCGGTGGACGGCGCGACGATCGCGGACATCGCCGCGTCCCTGCACCTCTCGGAGTCCACCGTACGGAACTACCTGTCCTCCGCGATCGGCAAGACGGGCACCCGGAACAGGATGGAGGCGGTCCGGGCGGCGCGTCAGCAGGGGTGGCTCTAGGCCTTGGCGGCGGTCCTTGCCGGTGGGCCCTTCGGGAGCCAGACCAGCATCAGGAGGGCCGCGCCGACGAGGATGGCCGCCGAGACGCGGAAGGACGCCGCGTAGCCGGAGGTGAGGGCGGCGGGGCTCGGGGACGCCCCGCCGACGGCCGTCGCGAGCGTGGTGAGGGTCGCGAGGCCGAGGGCGCCGCCCATGGTGCGGGAGGTGTTGACGAGGCCGGAGACGAGGCCCGCGTCGCCGGGGGCCGCGCTGGAGGTGGCGAGGGTGGCCAGCGGGGTGGTGGCCAGGCCGATGCCGGCCATCATCAGGATCCCCGGGCCGAGGATCGTCGTCAGGAAGCTGCCGTCGGCGGTCATCGTGGACTGCCAGGCGAAGCCGGTGGCCCCGATGAGCGCGCCGATCGCGGCGAGGTTGCGGGCGCCGACGGTCGGCATGAGGCGCGGGGCCAGCTTCGAGCCCAGGATGACGCTGAGGGAGCTGGGGACGAGTGCGAGACCGGCCTGGAGCGGGCTGTAGCCGAGGACGGTCTGCGCGTACGTCGTCATGAAGAACCACATGCCGAAGGAGCTCGAACCGCTCAGCAGGATCCCCACGTTGGCCGCCGACACCGCCCGCGTACGGAACAGCTTCAGCGGCATCAGCGGAGCCGCCGTGCGGGCCTCCACGGTCACGAACACGGCCAGGAGCACCAGGCCGCCGAGGAGCGTCAGGAGGGTCGCCGGGGCGGTCCAGCCGGCCTCCTCGGTCTGGACGATGCCGTACGCGAGGGTGGCGAGGCCCGCGGTGACGAGGACGGCGCCCGGCAGGTCGAGGCGGCGGCCGGTGCCGGTGCGGCTCTCGCGGAGCCAGAGCAGGGCGCACGCCAGGACCAGGACGCCGATGGGGACGTTGACGAGGAGGACCCACCGCCAGGACAGCAGGTCGACGAGGAGCCCGCCGACGAAGCCGCCCGCCGCGCCGCCGGCCGCGCCGACCGCCGTCCAGGTGGCGATGGCCCGGGTCCTGGCGGGTCCGGCCGCGACGGCGCCGGTGACCAGGGTCAGCGTGGCCGGCGAGAGGACGGCCGCGCCGAGGCCCTGGACCGCGCGGCCCGCGACGAGCTGCCAGCCCTCCTGGGCGAGGCCGCCCGCGACCGAGGCGACGGTGAAGAGCCCGAGGCCGAGCAGGAACATCGCCTTGCGCCCGTAGAGGTCGGCGGCCCGCCCGCCGAGCAGCATGAAGCCGGCGAAGGCGATCGCGTACGCGCTGATCACCCACTGCAGGCCGGCCGCCGAGAGCCCGAGGTCGGACCGCATCGACGGCAGTGCCACGTTCACGACGGAGACGTCGAGGACGACGAGGAACTGCCCCGCGCAGGCGGTCAGGACGACCGTCCAGGCGCGGGACGAGGGTGAGGGCGCGGAGGGCGTGGTCGTGGTGGCGGAGTCGGTCTGCGGCATGGATGTCATGGTCGCAGACCGGTTCAGCCCCGTACATACGCCGTAGGTCCTCCGGCCGTCGTGCGAAGTCGCCCCGCGGACCTACGCCTTCCGCAGCAGCGTCACCACCGCGGCGCCGCCCAGGCCGATGTTGTGGGCGAGCCCGACCCGCGCCCCCGCGACCTGCCGGGCGCCCGCCTCGCCCCGGAGCTGCCAGACCAGTTCGGCGGCCTGGGCGAGGCCGGTCGCGCCGAGCGGGTGGCCCTTGGAGATGAGGCCGCCGGAGGGGTTCACGACCCAGCGCCCGCCGTAGGTGGTGGCGCCGGACTCGACGAGCTTGCCGGAGGCGCCCTCCTCGCACATGCCGAGCGCCTCGTACGTCAGCAGCTCGTTGATGGAGAAGCAGTCGTGGAGTTCGACGACGTCGACGTCCTCGATGCCGAGACCGGAGCGCTCGTACGCGAGGCGGGCGGCGGCCCGGGACATGGGGCGGCCGACGGCGTCGATGCAGGAGCCGGAGGCGAAGGACTCCTCGGTGTCGGTGGTCATCGCCTGGCCGGCGATCTCCACGGCCCGGTCCCGCAGCCCGTGTTCGTCGACGAAGCGTTCGGAGACGACGACGGCGGCGGCCGCGCCGTCGGAGGTGGGCGAGCACTGGAGCTTGGTGAGCGGCCGGTGGACGGTCTTCGCGGCGAGGATCTCGTCGACCGTGTAGACGTCCTGGAACTGGGCGTTCGGGTTGTTCGCCGAGTGCTGGTGGTTCTTGGCGCCGACGGCCGCGAGCTGCACCTCGGTCGTCCCGTACCGCTCCATGTGTTCCCGGGCGGCGTTGCCGAAGATCTGGGCGGTGGGCGGGGACATCTCGAAGCCGTGGGCGGCGGCCATGATGCCGTAGTGCCGGGCGACGGGTGAGGTCTTGCCCCCGACATCAGCGGCTCCGCCGCGGGCACCGGCCCCCGATCCCCCGCCGAGCGCGCCCCGGGCCATCTTCTCGAAGCCGAGGGCGAGGACGCAGTCGGCGATGCCGCCCTCGACGAACTGCCGGGCGGTCATCAGGGCGGTGGAGCCGGTCGCGCAGTTGTTGTTGAGGTTGTAGACGGGGATGCCGGTGAGCCCGAGCTCGTACACGGCGCGCTGTCCCGCGGTGGAGGCCTGGAAGCAGTAGCCGACGGCGGCCTGCTCCACGCGCGCGTAGGGGACGCCGGCGTCGGCGAGGGCGGCCGTGCCGGCCTCCTTCGCCATGTCCCAGTACTGCCAGTCGCGGGTCTCCGGCTTCTCGAACTTCGTCATCCCGACGCCGACGACGTACGCCTTGCCCATTCTGAGTTCCCCCTCAGTCCTTGGGGAGGCCGAGCAGACGCTCGGCGACCACGTTGAGCTGTACCTGTGTGGTGCCGCCCGCGATGGTGAGGCAGCGGGACATGAGCAGGCCGTGGACGGCCCGTTCGCCGGGGCCCTCGCGCACGGCGCCCTCGGGGCCGTGGAGTTCGAGGGTGAGTTCGGCGAGTTTCTGCTGGTGGAGGGTCTGGACGAGTTTGCGGACGCTGGCGCCCGCGCCGGGTTCGAGACCGGACACCTGGAGCAGGGTGGTGCGCAGTCCGATGCACGCGAGCGCGTGCGCCTCGGCGAGCAGCGCCCCGATCCGTACGCGTACGGAGCTGTCGACCCGGTCCGCCCGGTCGATGACGGCTTCGAGGCCGGTGTCGAAGGCGACCTGGTCGGCCATGTGGACGCGTTCGTTGCCGAGGGTGTTGCGGGCGACGCGCCAGCCGTCGTTCACCTCGCCGACGACGGCGTCGGCGGGGAGGAGGGCGTCGTCGAACCAGACCTCGCTGAAGAGGGAGTCCCCGGTGATCTCCTTGAGCGGCCGGATGTCGATGCCGGGGGTGTTCTTCATGTCGACGAGGAAGTAGGTGAGCCCCTGGTGCTTGGGCGCGGTGGGGTCGGTACGGGCGAGCAGGATGCCGTGGTGGGCCCACTGGGCGGCGCTCGTCCACACCTTCTGCCCGTTGATCCGCCAGCGCCCGTCCTCGGTGCGTTCGGCGCGGGTACGGAGGGAGGCGAGGTCGGAGCCGGCTTCGGGCTCGGAGAAGAGCTGGCACCAGAGGCGCTCGCCGCGCAGGGTCGGGCCGAGGTGTTCGGCCTGCTGCCCGGGGGTGCCGTGGGCGAGGAGCGAGGGGACGACCCAGGTGGCGATGCCGAGTCCGGCGACGGTGATCCCGGCCTCGTCCAGCTCCCGTTGGACGGCGAGCTGCTGGAGGGGGCCGGCGCCGAGTCCGTACGGCTCCGGGAGGTGCGGGGCCGCGTAGCCGGTGGGGGCGAGGGCGCGGCGGGCGGCGGCCGGGTCGAGCCCGGCGGCGGGGGCGATGGCCTCGCGGGCCTCGCGGCGGTACGTGTCGGCCTCGGGCGGCAGGTCGAGGCGGAGGCCCCGCCGGACGCCGGCCGCGGCGTGCCGCAGGGCGGCGAGCCGGTGGTGGTCGCCGGTGCCGAGGAGCTGGCGGGCGACGAGCGCGCGGCGGAGCAGCAGGTGGGCGTCGTGCTCCCAGGTGAAGCCGGTGCCGCCGAGGATCTGGATGCAGTCCTTGGCGCAGGTGTAGGCGGTGTCGAGGGCGGTGGCCGCGGCGAGCGCGGCGGTGAGGGAGCGGACTCCCTCCTGGCTGTCCTGGGCGGCGCGGGCGGCGTCCCAGGTGAGGGCGCGGGCCTGTTCGAGCCGCACGAGCATGTCGGCGCAGAGGTGTTTGACGCCCTGGAACCGTCCGATGGGGCGGCCGAACTGTTCGCGGGTGCGAGCATGTTCGGCGGCGGTCTCGACGGCGCGGGCGGCGGTGCCACAGGCGTCGGCGGCGAAGAGGACGGCGGCGAGGTCGTGGACGAGGGGGGTGTCGAGATCGAGGGCGTGCGCGGCGGGCACGTGGGTGCCGCGGGCGGTGATCTCGGCGGTGGGCCGGGTGGGGTCGGCGCTCTCGTGGGGCCGGACCATGAGGGTCTCGGTGTCGGCGGCGAGCCAGACGGAGCCGTCGGCCGTGGCGGCGCGGAGGAGCACGAGGTCGGCCTGGGCGCCGCCGAGGACGGGGGGCGCGGTGCCGTCGAGGAGGTAGCCGCTCGCGGTGCGGACGGCGGTGAGGGTGCCGGTGCCGCCGAGGGCGACGGCTCCGATCCGCTCCCCACGCGCGAGCGTGCCGGCCGTTTCGTGGTGCCCGCACCGGTGGAGGAGTTCGGCGGCGAGGACGGAGGGCAGGTAGGGCCCGGGCAGCAGGGCCCTTGCCGCTTCCTCCACGACGACGGCGAGGTCTCCGAGGTCGCCGCCCCCGCCGTCGTGCTCCTCGGGGAGATGGAGTCCGAGGAGTCCCTGTTCGGCGGCGGCGTCCCAGTAGGCGGGGCGGCCGGTGGCGGTGTCGGGGACGTCCAGGTGCTTGCGGACTTCCTCGGGGGGTACGGCGCGGGTGAGCCAGCCCCGGACGGATCGGGCGAGCTCCCGCTGTTCGTGCGTGATGGCGATGCCCATGGGCCGCAGACTAGAACACGTTCCATTCTGACGGAAGGTCAGAAACTCGATTCGAGAAAACCTGCATGACGCAGAGAACGCGGGGTAGGGTCATCTGCATAACGCAGAGAATGCACTGCACAGCAACCCACGCCGGTAGCCCATGCCGGTGACCACCCAGGGGGAACCATGCTCACCGTCGCCGTCACCGGAGCCACCGGAGCCCAGGGCGGAGCCACCGCCCGCAGCCTGCTCGCCGCGGGCCACCGGGTCCGCGCCCTCACCCGCCGCCCCGACTCGCCGGCCGCCGAGACCCTGCGCGCCCTCGGCGCCCAGGTGCGGTACGCGGACTTCGACGACCGCTCCTCGCTCGACGCCGCCCTCGCGGGCGCCGACTCCCTCTTCGCCGTCACCGCCTTCGAGGCCGGTGCCGAGACCGAGATCCGGCAGGGCAGGGCCCTCGTCGACGCGGCGGCGAGCGCCCGCCTCGGCCATGTCGTCCTCACCTCCGTCGCCCACGCCGACCGCGACACCGGCATCCCGCACTACGAGAGCAAGCGGGCGGTCGAGCACCACCTCCGCGCCTCCGGCACGCCCTGGACGGTGATCGGCCCCGCCGCGTTCATGGACAACTACACCGGCGGCTGGACCGCCGACGGACTGCGCGAGGGGACCTTCGCCTGGCCGATGCCGGCCGACCGCCCGCTCGCACTCATCTCCTCGCGGGACATCGGCGCGTTCGCCGCGCTCGCCCTCGGGCGCCGCGAGGACTTCACCGGCCGGCGCATCGACATCGCCTCCGACGAGCGCACCCCCGGCGAGATGACCGGCGCCCTCGCCGCCGCCATGGGCCGCCCGGTCTCCTACCAGGAGGTCCCGCTCGCCCATGTGCGCACCCGGTCCACGGACCTGGCCGCGATGTTCTCGTACTTCACCACGACCGGTCTCGACGTGGACGTCGCCGGGCTGCGCCGCGAGTTCCCCGAGGTCGGCTGGCACGGTTTCGACGACTGGGCGCGGGCGCAGGACTGGACGTCGATACTGGCGCCGGAGCGCACGCCGTCCCACCACTGACCGCATCCGTCACCACCGGGGAGTCCCGCATGCAGCACAAACCCACGCCCATCGGCTTCCTGCTGAACCGCACCGACAAAGCCCTCACGCGCGCCTTGGACGGCACGCTCGGGGAGTTCGGCCTCACACGAGTCGCCTGGCAGGTCCTGAACATGGTCAAGAAGGAAGGCGGAATCACCGACGCCGAGGTCCTGAAGATCCTCTCGGTCAACGCCGACGCCCCCACCCTGACCGCCGCCATCGAGACCACCCTCACCGGAGGCTGGACGACCCGCCCGGCCGCCGGACAGCTCGCCCTCACCCCGGACGGCGCCACCCGCCTGGCCGAGGTGGCGGAGCACGTGACGGCGTTCCGGACCCGCTCCGTCGACGGCATCACCCCAGAGGAGTACGGGACCGTCATCCGCGTCCTGGAGCGCATGATCCAGAACCTCGACGGACCCGGCCGGCCATGACCGGCGCGGTGCGCGGACGATCGGGAGGCTCAGAAAGGGGCGTTGTCAGTGGCGGCTGTCACGATCTCCGGAGACCTGGAGGACAGCAGAGAGCGAGCACGCCATGGGTACCTGGGACATCGGCCCCTTCGACAACGACACCGCCGCGGACTTCTCGTACCGGGTGGACGAGGCCCCCGAGGAGAAGCGGGCCGGGGTCCTGCTCGCGGCCTTCCGCGAGGTGACCGGGACGGGCGAGGAGTACCTGGACTCGGACCTGGCGGTGGAGGCGATCGCCTCGGCGGCGCTCGTGGCGGCGCAGTGCCCGGGCGGGGAGCCGGTCACCACCTCGTACGGCCCGGAGAAGCCCCTGCCCGCACTCCCGGCGGAGCTGCGTCCGGCGGCCGTCGAGGCCCTGGACCGGGTCCTCACCGAGCCGTCCGAACTCCTGGAGCTCTGGGAGGAGTCGGACGGGGAGGAGTGGAAGGCGGGGGTACGGAAGCTGAGGGCGGTCCTCGCGGGGGCCTGACCCGCGGATCAGGTGCGAAGACCCCTCACGTGGACCGCACTTCCGTGCGCGTGCGGATCCGGTACCTCGACCTGGAATCCGGCCGAGGCGAGGATTCCCAGCAGGGCGTCCTGCATGAACTGGTGAACGTCGCGGTGGTGGCGCACGACCGGAGGCGGATCCTCGTAGTCGATGCCCTGCTCGAAGAGTTCGAGGGCGACGGTCCGCAGTTCCTCGCCCGTCCTCCAGTTCACGTACACCCCGCCGTCGAGGAGCCGGTCCACGTGGACGTCCGCACCGGGCCTGCCCCACGGGGCATCCCCGAGGTCGGCCCTGCGGGCGGGAAGTCCGGCCTGGACCAGCTCATGACAGACCCTGGCCGCCAGCTCGTTCCACTCGGCGACGAGTTCGGGCGGGGCTTCGGGGGGCAGGTCGAACCGGGGTTCGTTCACGCGCGTCTCCTCAGGGCCAGGACGATGCTCGTGACGGTGGCCGTGACGGCGGTCAGCGCGAGGACGAGGAGACCGGGGTTGACCCACCACGGGACGATCTCCTCGCCCGCGCACACCAGACTCACGGGCAGCGCGCTGCTGGAGTCGGGGTCCGCCATGTGCCCCGCGTTGAACCAGCACGCGTCCTCCGGCTGAAGGAACGGCATGTACGAGAGCCCGTACACGTGCAGTGCTCCGCCCCCGACGAAGGCCAGGGCGGCGACCCAGGCGGCCTTCTTCGCGGGTGTGCGGCGAGGCGGGGGCGGCAGGGGCAACCCGGCCTCCTCCTGCCGGGCCCGGACCAGCCCCACGTACGTGATCCCCACCCAGGCCGGCAGGACGAACGCCAGGATCACCATGCCTATGAGGGTCGCCACGGTCAGCGATCGTAACGGAGGGAAGACGGTGTGGTTCGCGTGCGACGCATAGGGCACCATGGGCGGCCATAGACGCGTACCCGCCAGTAGGAGTGACCATGTCCGAGCCCTCGCCCGAGATCCTTGCCGCCTTCGAGGCCGCGAAGGGGTTCATGCCCGTCGGGGAGGGGCTCGCGCTGTACGGGGCGGCCGTGGAGGCCGCGAAGCTGGGGCTGCCGCTCCTTGAGGTCGGGACGTACTGCGGGCGGTCGACGATCCTGCTCGCGGACGCGGCCCGGGAGGCGGGGACGGTCGCGGTGACCGTGGACCACCACCGGGGCAGCGAGGAGCAGCAGCCGGGCTGGGAGTACCACGACGCGAGCGTGGTGGACCCGGAGGTGGGGCTGATGGACACGCTGCCGACGTTCCGCCGGACGCTCCACGAGGCGGGCCTGGAGGAGCACGTGATCGCGGTGGTCGGCCGTTCGCCGCTGGTCGCGAAGACCTGGGGCGGGCAGCTGGGTCTTGTGTTCATCGACGGTGGGCACACGGACGAGCACGCCACGAACGACTACGAGGGCTGGGCCCCCAAGGTCGCCCCCGGGGGCCTGCTGGTCATCCACGACGTCTTCCCGAACCCGGAGGACGGCGGCCAGGCGCCGTACCGGATCTATCTCCGAGCCCTCGAGTCGGGTGACTTCGACGAGGTCTCGGTCACCGACTCGCTGCGGGTGCTGCGCCGCCGCTGACGCACGGGCTCAGAAGAGCGACGTGACGTACAGGCAGTTGGTGTAGCTGTAGCCCGGTTCGATCTTCGTCCTGCTCGACTTGGTGTCCCCCGCCGTGGAGGTGCCGGTGGCCGCGCGCTTCTGGAGGAAGTGGTAGTCGCCGGCGGGCAGGAGCAGGGTCGCCTTCGGGTACTTCGAGGACGGCCCCGAGCAGGCCTTGATCTTCGGGGAGTTCACGAGCAGCGGGGTCTGGTACTTCGTGCAGGTCCCGCACGCCTTGAGGGTGACCTTGCCGGTCATCGGGCCCGTGTAGAGCAGCTCGACCTCGCCGGGGCCGTCGTTGCTGACCACCATGACCATGCGGGCGCCGCCGGGGACGTCGGCCGGGGGCAGGCTCCCGCCGGCGGCGGGCTCCTCCTCGGCGATCTCGGCGGCGATGGCGATCGAGCGGGCGTGGGCGGCCTGCGGGCTGTTCGGGTAGGTCTTGGCGTAGTCGGTCATGGTCGTGGCCGCGGTGCTGAACTCCTTGTCCTTGAACTGGTCGGTGCCGCAGGCGAAGTCGCCTTTCTGGACCGCGTCCGACGCCTCCTTCGAGGCGGGTTCGAGGGACGGGTCCGGCATCTCGTCGAGGGAGGAGCGCAGCGTGCGCAGCTCGGCGGTGGCGTCGCAGGGCTCGGCGCCGCCCAGGGCGGTGACGCGGGTCTTGATGGCTTCCCGGACGGCCGGTTCGACGCGGGTCGCCTGGGTGGACTTCGGGAAGGTGCTGAGGAGCTCGTTGAGGCTCGCGCCGGCCGTCGGGTTCGCCGTCTGCACGCCGAGCGCCGCCGTGCCGCACTGGTAGAGCGACTCGGCGAGCGGCTCGTCGGTCTTGGCGGGCCGGGAGCCGAGCAGCTCCTTGTCGACGGTGGCGGCGAGCCCCCGCAGGTGCTTGAGCGGGGGGACGGCCGCGCAGTACTGCTTCTTGTCGTACGGGGCGGAGACCGACGTGTAGTACGCGTCGAGGCGGTCGGGGACGAGCTTTCCGGCCCGCGAGCCGGAGTGCTTCGTGCCGAGGTCCTGGTAGGTGTCGAGCGCCTTGCGGTAGGTCGGCTCGGCCTTGTCGAAGGCGAGGCCGTCGGCGGACTTCACGAGCGTGTCGGCCGCGGCGAGCCGTTCGAGGAGGGCCTGCTCCTTGGCCTCGTCGCGGGCGGCGCCGTACGCGAGGGAGCCTCCGGCGGGGACGGCGAGCAGGACGAGGGCGAGCGGGAGCGCGAGGCGGCGGAGGCCGGCGCCGATCCGGAGGCTGGCGCGCGCTCCGCGCCGGCCGCCGTCGATGGCGACGGCGATCAGGAAGGCGAGGTAGCCGTAGACGACGAAGGTGGGCACGCCGTCGACGTCGGCGGGGAGCGCGGCGACGAGCAGGGCGGCGGTGGCGAGCCAGCAGAGCGCGGCGCCGATCCAGTTCCGCAGCAGGACATAGCCGAGCCCGAGGCCGGAGAGGTTGAGCAGGGCGACGGCGGCGGACTGGGCCGGGTTCGCGGGGCCTTGGGGCTGCGCGGGCGGCGGCGGTGGCCCGAACCCGGGCGGAGCGCCGGGCGGCGGCGGCAGCGTCCCGGCCCCGGCCCACCCGGTCGCGGTCGCGGGCCCGGGGGCGGCGCCGTGCCCCGGCGCGGGACCGGTCCCGGGCGCGGGACCGGCGCCGGGCGAGGCGGCCGTGGCCGCGGGCGGTGCGCCCTCGGGACCTGGGCCGTACGGCGCACCGGGCACGGGCCCGGGCGGGGTGGCGCCGGCGCCGGTCGGCGGACCGAAGGCGAGCGTGTGCGCACCCGCACCCGCCCCCGCACCCGCACCCGAGCCGGCGGGAGCCGCCAGAGCCCCCGAGCCGGCCGGGGCCGGGGCCACGGGCGGAGCGCCCTCGGCCCCCGCGCCGGGCGGCGGGCCGAAGGCGAGCGTGGGCGTTCCCGCGCCGGGCGCGGCAGGCGCCGCCGGAGTCCCCGAGCCGGCCGCGCCGGGCCCAGCCGCACCCTCGGCCCCCGCGCCGGACGGCGGCGGCGGTGCCCACGGTGGCGCGGGGGCGTCCGAAGGGGCTCCGGGAGGCGGCCCGGAGTCCGTCCGGCCGCTCCGCCGGCTTAAGTCGCTCTCGCCCGGACGCCTGTCGTTCAGCTCGGGACGCCTGTCGTTCGGCTCGGGACGTGCGTCGTTCGGTTCTTCCCCCACCACGGTTCCCCCTCGTGGGTCCATGCGCGGTGACACCCCACCGTCGCCCTTCTCACCTACCCTTCACGCTTCGCTCACACGCGTCCACCGATCCATGAAGCCGGTGACCAACCTGCGACGTACCCCTGCGGCATTTCGCTCCGCGCAGGGCCTAAAGTCGCGGGGTGCCGTACGACCACCGGAACACCGCCCGCCGTACCCTCGCCCTCGCCCTCGCCGCCACGGGCTGCTGTGCCGTGCTCGCCGGGTGCGGGGCCTCACAGGCCGCTCCGCCGGCGGGGAAGGCCCAGGAGGCCACCCAGGGCGAGAGCGGGACGCAGTCCCGGCCGCCGTTCGCCTCCGCCCCCGCCGCTCCCTCCGCACCGCGGACCACCCATGCGCCGCCCGCCGCCCAGGGAAGCGGCTCGCTCGCCGGGAAGACCATCGTCATCGACCCCGGCCACAACTCCGGCAACTTCCGCCATTCGACCGAAATCAACCAGAAGGTCAATATCGGGACGAACCGCAAGGAGTGCGACACCACCGGCACCTCCACCGACGCCGGTTACACGGAGGCCTCGTTCACCTCCGACGTCTCGCACCGACTGCGGGATCTCCTCACCGCGCGCGGCGCGAAGGTGGTCCTCACCCACGACGGCGACCGCCCCTGGGGCCCGTGCATCGACGAGCGGGCCAGGATCGGCAACGCCGCCCGCGCCGACGC
Organism: Streptomyces sp. R44; assembly: GCF_041053105.1. Lineage (NCBI taxonomy): Bacteria > Bacillati > Actinomycetota > Actinomycetes > Kitasatosporales > Streptomycetaceae > Streptomyces > Streptomyces sp. R44. Next base: position 2,653,254 of record NZ_CP163444.1, read on the forward strand.
CGTGGTGTCCGTCCACGCGGACGGCTCGGCCGTCGGCCACCGCGGCTTCCATGTGATCCTGCCGGCGAAGGTCCAGGCGGGTGCCGCCGACACCGCGAAGATCGTCGGCCCCTCCCGTACCCTCGGCGAGCGGATCGCGGACCGGTTCGCCCGCGCCACCGGAACCTCGCCCGCCAACTACATCGGTTCCGGTACCGGGTTGGACGTACGGGACGATCTCGGCGGCCTCAACCTCTCGACCGTTCCCAAGGTCTTCGTCGAATGCGGCAACATGCGTGACCCGAAGGACGCTCAGCTGCTCACGTCGGCGACGTGGCGGCAGAAGGCCGCGCAGGGACTGGCGGACGGCATCGCGACCTACCTCAAGGGGTAGAACCCGCGGGCGATAGATTCGCTCCGTACGATGGGGGCCCCGCCCCCCGTGCCACACACTTGAGCGCCATGGCCCGAGCGCCATGACCAGAGCGCCACCCGACGCGACGACCGACGACCCGACGAAGGACTCTTACGTGAATATCCGCTCCCTCACCCGAGGCGATGGCGTGCTGATCGGCGCAGCGGTGGTGCTGTTCATCGCCTCGTTCCTCGACATCTCCGGCTGTGACGCCGGCGCCGACATCTGCGACAAGGTCCCCACGGTGAACTCGTGGGAGCTCTCGTACCTCGGCTGGGGCTCCTTCTTCGTCGGGATCGCGGGCGCCGCCCTCGTCGTCGCGTCCCGCGCCCTGCCGCAGCAGCGCAAGGTGGCGGGCCTGGAGCTCGGCCAGGTCGGTGCCGCGTTCACCATCGCGTCCGCCTGGACCCTGCTCATGTGGATCTTCGAGGCGGAGAACGCCGGCGCGGGCCTGATCCTCGGCCTCATCGCCGCGCTGGTGGTGGCCGGTGCCGCCGTCGCCGGTCCGCTGGTCCCCGCCCTGCAGGCCCCGCTCGTCGGCGCGCCCAAGCCGCAGACCCCGCAGCCGTACGGCATGCAGCCCGGCCAGCCGGGTCAGCCGGGCGTCCCCGGCGGCTACGGCTACCCGGGCGCGCAGCAGCAGCCGTACGGCGCTCCGCACGACCCCTCGCAGGGTGCGGGCCAGCCGTTCGGCGCGCAGGCCGCCGCCCCGCAGCCGCAGGCCGTGCAGCAGCCCGAGCCGCAGGCGGCCGCCCCGGCCCCGCAGCCGGCCTCGGACTTCGCGCCGTTCTGGTTCGCGGTCCCGGTCGCGCGTCCGCTGTACGCGGAGGACGGCTCGCAGGCGCCGATCGCGGAGCTGGCGCCGGGCACCTGGTACCTGGCGGTCGAGCAGCGCGGTCCGGGCCTGGTGGCCCAGACGCAGGACGGCCGCCGCGGTGTCCTCCAGGACACGACGGGCATCCAGCGCGGCTGATCGCGCCCCGTTCACGAACGGCCCCCCGACCGGAATCCCTTCCGGGCGGGGGGCCGTTGCCGTACAGTCCCCGCAACACACCTGACGGACCGTCAGAAAGGATGTGGGGCATGCGACTCGGACTCGCCCTCGGCTACTGGGGCCGCGGCCCCTCCCCCGCCCATCTCGACCTCGCCCGCGAGGCCGAGCGGCTCGGCTACGACTCCGTGTGGACCGCAGAGGCCTGGGGCTCCGACGCCTTCACCGCGCTGACGTGGATCGCCGCGCACACCAGCCGCATCCGGCTGGGCACCGCCGTCGCGCAGATGGCCGCCCGCGCGCCCACCACCACCGCGATGCACGCGCTCACACTGGACCACCTCTCCGGCGGGCGCGTGCTGCTGGGGCTCGGCCTGTCCGGCCCGCAGGTCGTCGAGGGCTGGTACGGGCGCCCCTTCCCCCGCTCCCCGCTGACCGCGACCCGCGAGTACGTGGACGTGGTCCGCCAGGTGCTGCGCCGCGAGGCACCCGTACGACTCGACGGACGCCACCACTCCCACCCGTACACCGGCCCGGACGGCACCGGCCTCGGCAAGGCCCTGAAGCCGATCACCCACCCCCTGCGCGCCGACGTCCCGATCCTGCTGGGCGCCGAGGGACCCAAGAACATCGCGCAGACCCTCGCCATCGCCGACGGCTGGCTGCCGCTCTACTGGACGCCGGACCGCTGGGCCGAGGTGTACGCCCTCCCGGACACGCTCCCCGAGGGCTTCCTCGTCGCGCCCATGGTCCGGGCGCGGCTCTGCGAGGACGTGACGGCCGGGCTGCTGCCGGTCAAGGCGATGCTCGGCTTCTACATCGGCGGCATGGGGCACGCGGCCCGCAACTTCCACGCCGACCTCATGGGGCGCATGGGGTACGAGAAGGAGGCCCGCCGCATCCAGGAGCTGTTCGCGGCGGGGCGGCGCGAGGAGGCGGTGCTCGCCGTACCGGACGCCTTCGCGGACGAGATCTCCCTGGTCGGCCCCCGGAAGCGCATCGCCGAGCGCCTCGACCGATGGCGACAGGGCCCGGTGACCGACCTGCTGGTCACGGCACCGGACCCGGCCACGCTCCGCCTCCTGGCGGAGCTCAACGCCTGAGGGTCACCCACCCAGCTCCGACGTGCTGGGCACCTTGTCCACCACTTCCGCACCGGCACTCCTGCCGGCGTCCTTCACGCTGTTGATGACGTTCTCGAAGGCGCCGACGTCCGCGTCGCCCACCTCGCCCTTGCGGAGCTTCGTCCCCAGGTCCTTGAGCGACTCGATCCCGGCGGAGAGCGGCGCGACCGCCTTCGACAGCAGCGGGTCGCCCTTGGCGTTGTTCACGGCCGCCTTGAGCCGGTTGTACGTGAACGCGCCCGCGAGCCCCGCCTTGACCAGCGCGAAGGTCCGGCCGTCCGCGCCCTTCTTGAACTTGCCCGCCCGGTACGGCTTCACGATCCACTGGTACGTGGCACCCGCGGCCAGACCGGCGTTGGCCACGAACCGCGTCTTCGCCAGCTTCTGCTGCTCGAAGCTCGCGGAGGCCGTCGGCGTCGCGGCACCGCTCGCACTCTGCGCGTCGTCGTTGCATGCGGTGGCGGTGAGGAGCAGGGCGCAGGACAACAGCAGTGCCACGACCCCCCGCGAAACGCTTCTGGGCAAGACGAAACCTCCCTGGTGACGGTGGCGCCAGCCTCACCCGGGCCCACCGCGTCCGCCACCGGGGCGACTCCGTACGGGTTCGGGCGGGCCTAGCCTCCGCAGCAGTCCGGTTCGAGGCCCGTGGGGAGTCGGTCACCGCCGAAGACCGCGACGGTCGCCTCCTCGCCGCCCAGGGCCGCCACCGCGAGGAGGAGGGAGCCGGCGGTCCAGCTGGTCTGCTCCTCGGGCCAGACGGCCCGGTCGGCCTCCGTGGCGCCCTCGAAGACGTACCCCGTCCAGTACATGCCGTTCTCGGCGCGCAGGTGCTGGATGTCCTGGAGGATGGTGAGCGCCCGGTCGGACTCCCCCATCGCCCAGAGCGAGAGGGCCAGTTCGCAGCTCTCGCCGCCGGTGACCCAGGGGTTGGGGACGACACAGCGCACGCCCAGGCCGGGCACGACGAAGCGGTCCCAGTCGGCCTCGATCCGGGCCTTCGCCTCGTCCCCCGTGACCGCGCCGCCGAGGACCGGGTAGTACCAGTCCATCGAGTAGCGGGACTTGTCGAGGAAGCGCTCGGGGTGCCGGCGTATCGCATGGCCGAGGGCCCCCGCGGCCAGCTCCCAGTCGGGCTGCGCCTCCTCGCGGACCTCGGCGATCGCGAGGGCGCAGCGCAGCGCCTGGTGGATCGACGAACTGCCCGTCAGGAGCGCGTCGTTCACCGGGGTGCCGTCGGGCTCGCGCTTCCAGCCGATCTGGCCGCCGGGCTGCTGGAGCCCGAGGACGAACTCGACGGCCGCGTAGACGACGGGCCACATCCGGTCGAGGAAGGCGTCGTCGCCGGTGGACAGGTAGTGGTGCCAGACGCCGACCGCGATGTACGCGACGAAGTTGGACTCACGGCTGCGGTCGGTGATCTGCTCCGGGTCGCCGTCGTGGTACGCCGCGGACCAGGAGCCGTCGCCGTTCTGATGGCGGGCGAGCCACTCGTAGGCCCGGGCCGCGGCCTCGTGCTCGCCGGCCGTGTCGAGGGCCATGGCGGCCTCCGTGTGGTCCCACGGGTCCAGGTGGTGCCCGCGGAACCAGGGGATGGCGCCGTCCTCGCGCTGGCAGGCGAGTATCCCGGCGACGGTCTCGGCGGCCTGCTCCGCGGTGAGCACCCCGGGCAGGACGAGGTGCTCGGCGATCCGCTCGGGGAAGGTCACTGCGCGTCGGCCTTGGGGAGGTGGGGCTTGGTGGCGTAGGCGACGAAGCTCTTGCCGACGACCGGGTTGAGCAGCTGCTCGGCGACCCGGGTCAGAGCGGGCTTCTTCATGATGTCCCAGACCAGGAGCTTGTGGTACGCGCGGACCGGCAGCGCCTTGTCGTTGTCCACGCCGAAGGCGCACTTCAGCCACCAGTACGGCGAGTGCAGCGCGTGCGCGTGGTGGGTGCCGTACGGCTTGAGACCGGCCTGCCGGATCTTGGCGAGCAGCTCGTCGGCCTTGTAGATGCGGATGTGGCCGCCCTCGACCTCGTGGTACGCGTCGGAGAGCGCCCAGCAGACCTTCTCGGGGCCGTACCGGGGCACGGTGATCGCGATCCGGCCGCCCGGCTTGAGGACCCGCACCATCTCGGCGAGCACGCCCTTGTCGTCCGGAATGTGCTCCATGACCTCGGAGATGATGACGACGTCGAAGGACTCGTCGGGGAACGGCAGGTTGAGCGCGTCGCCCTCCATCGCGGTGGCGGTCGCCCCCGCGGGGGCCTCCCCGGCCTCCTTCATGGCCGCGAACCACTTGGCGACCTCGCGGATCTCCTCGCCGTTCTGGTCGAGGGCCACGACCTGGGCACCACGCCGGTAGCACTCGAAGGCATGCCGCCCCGCCCCGCAGCCGAGATCGAGCACACGATCACCGGGGGCGAGCGGGAAACGAGTGAAGTCGACGGTCAGCACGAAGGCCTGCTTTCGGGGTTGGAGACTGGTTGTGGGCAGGCGTTCCGCGGGGCGGAACAGGTGGGCACAACTCCACCGCCGGGCTGCGGCCGGCAACGACTGCGGGATGTCACCGGCGGACTCCGGCTCCCTGACGGGCCACCGCCTCGCGGTACAGCTCGGCCGTCCCCTGGGCGGCCCTGGCCCAGGTGAAGTTGGCCAGGACCCGCTCGCGCCCGGCCCGGCCGAGACGCGCCCGCAGCTCCGCGTCACCCAGCACCCGCCCCAGCGCAGCGGCAAGCGCCCCCGCGTCCCCCGTCGGCACCGCAAGGCACGTCTCGCCGTCGGCCCCGGCGACCTCCGGAATGGCCCCGCCCGTCGTGGCGACGAGCGGAGTCGCGGTCGCCATGCCCTCGGCGGCCGGCAGCGAGAACCCCTCGTACAGCGAGGGCACGCAGGCGACCTGGGCGGACCGGTAGAGGTCGACGAGCTCCGCGTCGCTGATGCCCTTCACGAACTCGACGGCGCCGGCCAGCCCGTACCGCTCGATCGCGGCGGCCACCGGCCCGTCCTCGGCGCGCTTGCCGACGACGACGAGGTGCGCCTCGGGGTTCTCGGTACGGAGCTTGGCGAGCGCCTCGACGAGGAAGACGAGACCCTTGAGCGGGACGTCCGCGCTGGAGGTGGTGACGATCCGCCCGGGGACCTCGGCGACGGACGGGTCCGGGGACCAGAGGTCGGTGTCGGCGCCGATGTGGACGACGCGAATGCGGTCCTCGCGGACGCCGAGGTGCTCGACGATCTCCTGGCGGGAGGTGCCGGAGACGGTGAGCACGGACGGCAGCCGGCGGGCGACCTTCTTCTGCATGCCGGTGAAGGCGTACCAGCGGCGGACGGAGGCGCGGCGCTTCCAGTCGGCGGCGGCGTCGAGTTCGAGCTGCCGGTCGACGGTGATGGGGTGGTGGATCGTGGTGACGAGCGGCGCGCCGATCGCACGCGGGCCGCCGAGGAGTCCGTAGCCGAGGGTCTGGTTGTCGTGGACGACGTCGAAGTCGCCGCGACGGGCGGCGAGCATGCGCCGGGCGCGCAGGGAGAAGGTGAGCGGCTCGGGGAAGCCGCCGGTCCACATGGTGGCGACTTCCAGCGCGTCGATCCAGTCCCGGTACTCCTCGCGCTTCGGGGTCCGGAAGGGGTCCGGCGAGCGGTAGAGGTCGAGGCTCGCGATCTCGGTGAGCGTGAGACCCGCGAGATCCTCGCCCTCGTCCAGGACGGGGTACGGCTGGGAGCCGATGACCTCGACGGTGTGGCCGAGGCGGGCGAGCTCGCGGGAGAGGTGCCGGACGTAGACGCCCTGGCCGCCGCAGAACGGGTTCCCCTTGTACGTGAGGAGAGCGATCCGCAACGGACGGTCACCGGCCGCGGTGACGCCCTGGCGGGGGCTTGCCTCTATGGCCTCAGCGGTCATGCGCGACCCCCTTCGAGCGTGCGTTTCGCGGGAGCGTAACCGCTCGCGCTAATCTAGAACAAGTTACAGACTTGAACGTTCTTGATCCTTCAAGGAGCACAGAATCTACCGGCAGGTAGCTCCGTGGTGAGAGCCGGAACAGGTGATTCGCGCCACGGCGGCGGCACGGCCATACTGTCGCTCCCCACCGAACGGAAGCCGCACGGAACGGGACCTCATGACCGCAGAGAACAGGGCGGACCACAGACCCGCGTCGCCGCCCCTCACGGAGCGCCAGGAGGCGCGCCGCCGCCGCATCCTGAACGCCAGCGCCCAGCTCGCGGCCAGGGGCGGCTTCGACGCCGTGCAGATGCGGGAGGTCGCCGAGGCGGCGGGGGTCGCCCTCGGCACCCTGTACCGGTACTTCCCGTCCAAGATCCACCTGCTCGTGGCGACCATGCAGGACCAGCTGCAGCACATGCACACGACGCTGCGGAAGCGGCCGCCGGCGGGCGCCGATCCGGCGGAGCGGGTCGCCGAGACGCTGATGCGCGCCTTCCGGGCACTCCAGCGGGAGCCGCAGCTGGCGGACGCGATGGTGCGGGCGCTGACCTTCGCGGACCGCAGCGTGAGCCCCGAGGTCGACACGGTCTCCCGGCTGACGACGGCGATCATCCTGGACGCGATGGGGGCGGAGCACCCGACGCCGAGCCAGCTCTCGGCGGTCCGGGTGATCGAGCACACCTGGCACTCGGCGCTGATCACCTGGCTGTCCGGACGCGCCTCGATCGCACAGGTGAAGATCGACATCGAGACGGTCTGCCGCCTGATCGACCTGACGGCACCGGAACCGACGGCCTGAGGACACCTCAGGCCGCACGAGCCGGCGGCCCGGGGCTTCCGCCCGGGCCCCCGGCCGGTCCACCTGCCGGGGGCGCGGGCGGTGCGGGGTCAGGAGCCCTGCGGCTTGGCGTTGCTCTCCGCGAGGACCGCCGCGCACTCCGCGCTGCTGTCGACGGCCACGAACATGACCAGCTTCAGCGGGCCCGCCGAGTGGTTGCTGGCCTGGAGCTTCCAGCTGCTCTTCGTCAGCGACTTGATCACCGAGCCGCCCGCGCCGGAGCTCCGCTCCTCGCTCCAGCCGCCCGAGGTCAGGGTCGCGACGGTGCCGGAGTACGACTTCGCCGGGTCCGCGGCCTTCTCGGCGTCGGCCGTCCAGCTGACCATGCACTCCTTGGCCTCGGCCGGGACCGCCTCGCCCGAGGAGTCCTGCGTGAAGCCGGCCCCGGTCGCCGCGTCCGTCAACTCCTTGGTGACGGCGGCCGCGTCCAGCTTCTCGTCGCTCGAACCACCCGCGCCGGAACCGCCCGTCGCGGACGAACCGGCCGAGGACGAACCGCCGGACGCCGAACCGCCCTTGTCCGTACCGCCCTCGCTGCCACAGCCCGCCACGAGCAGCACCACACCGGCAGCCGCGGCCGCCCACATCGCCTTGCGCACAACACTCCCAATTCCGCGCGCACGAAGGCCCCTTGCCCCCGTGATCAAGGGGCCTAGTTTTGCACGTGGAAACAGCTGCCGTACGCAAAGGCGCGTGTCGTCAGGGCTGCTAGGCGTCCTCACCCGACAGCACACGGCGCACGGGCGGGCCGCAGGAGGTCGGGCCCGGTCAGTCCTCCGGCGGGAAGACCGGCTCCCCGCCGTCCGCCAGGGTGATCAGGATCGCCTCCACCGGACAGCCCTCCGCCGCCGCGAGGAGGCGTTCGCCCGCGTCCGTCTCCGGCTCCACCGGGTGGGACTGGCGGGCCGTGTCGAGGCGGAAGCCGCCCGGGGCGTGGTTCACGCACATGCCGGAGCCGATGCAGACGCTCCGGTCGACCTCGACGTGCCAGCGGTCCCCCATCACGCCCCGCCCTCGTAGCCGCCGGGGAGGTGGATCATCTTGTGCTCAAGGTACTCGCCGAAGCCCTCGGGGCCGAACTCCCGCCCCAGGCCCGAGTTCTTGTAGCCGCCGAAGGGGCCGAGCATGTCGAGGCTGAAGGTGTTGACGTTGAAGGTGCCGGTGCGGATCCGGCGGGCGAAGTCGATGCCGTGCTCCACGTCCCCGGTCCACACGCTGCCGCTGAGCCCGAAGTCGGAGTCGTTCGCGATCCGCCGCGCCTCGTCCTCGTCCCCGTACGGCAGGAGGCAGATGACCGGGCCGAAGATCTCCTCGCGGGCGATCCGCATGGAGTTGTCGACGTCGCCGAAGAGGGTCGGCTCGACGTACCAGCCGCGGTCGAGGCCGTCCGGGCGGCCGCCGCCGGTGAGCAGCTTCGCGCCCTCCGCCTGGCCGATCCCGATGTAGTCGAGGGAGCGCTGCTGCTGGCGCCGGGCGACGAGCGGGCCGACCTGGGTGGCCGGGTCGAGCGGATCGCCGACGACGAGCGCGCCGGCCGCGGCCGCGAAGGCCTCGGCGATCTCCTCGTACCGCGCGCGGGGCGCGAGGATGCGGGTCTGGGCCACGCACGCCTGCCCGTTGTTCATCCAGGCGGCCGGGACGATCCCGGCGACGGCGGTCTCCAGGTCCGCGTCCGGCAGGATCACGGCGGCCGACTTGCCGCCCAGTTCGAGGGTGACGCGGGTGAGGTTGCGGGAGGCGACCTCCATGACCCGCTTGCCGGCGGCGACCGAGCCGGTGAAGGAGACCTTGTCGACGCCGGGGTGGCCGACGAGGTACTCGCTGACCTCGCGGTCGGCGGGCAGGATCGACAGGACCCCCTCCGGGAGACCGGCCTCGGCGGCGATCTCGCCGAGGATGTACGAGTCGAGGGGCGACTCCGGGGAGGGCTTGAGGACCACCGTGCAGCCGGCGAGCAGCGCGGGCCCGAGCTTGGCGGCGGCGGTGAACTGCGGCACGTTCCACGGGACGACGGCCGCGACGACCCCGACGGGCTCGCGCCGGACGAGCAGCGGCCCGAGGACACCGCCGCGCCGCTCCTCGTACGGGAAGTCCCGGGCGACGGTGATCGCCGCGTCCCAGACCATCATCGCGCCGAGCGCCTGGGCGAGGACGGACCAGGAGTACGGGGAGCCGTTCTGCGCGCTGATGACGCGACCGATCTCCTCGTACCGGACGGCGATCGCGTCCTTGATCCGGGTGACGACGGCGATCCGCTCCTCGACGGTCATCCGAGGCCAGGGCCCTTCGTCGAAGGCCCGGCGGGCGGCGGCCACGGCCCGGTCGACATCCGCCTCGGAGGCGTGCGGGACACGGCCGATGACCTGCTCGGTGTGCGGGGAGATCACCTCGATGACCCCGTCGCCGAGCGGGTCGGTCAACTCCCCGCCGATGAACAGCTTTCCGTGCTCCACAAGCTCGGTCATGACCGCTGCCTCCCGAGGGGATGGAATTGCCTGCCGGTATCCCTGACGATGTTTCCTGACGGTGCTTCAGAACTGATACCAGTTCTAGTTATACTTGGCCAGACTTGAGGCCAAACCGGCCCCCACCAGCAGCTTTGCCACTGGTGGGGGCCGTCGTCATGCCGTGAAGCCAGGGTCGGCGTGCCCCGGGCAGCCGCTCAGCGCCTTGATGTTCTCGCCTGCGTCGAGCAGCGCCCGCAATGGTCGACCGGACGGCTCAACGCACCCGGGGCGCGGCAGGCTGCCCCGCAGCACCAGCCGCCGGTCGCTTCGACGGGCGCTCCCGGCCGGGGAGCGCCACGGGCAGCCCGGGCTCAGCCGCCACCCGAGTTGGCCGAGGCCGAACCACCTGAGGTCCAGCGTGAGTTGGGCTGCGGCCGTTCGCGCGTGCTGCGCTCGGTGCGCAGCAGCACGACAACCCCAGCCGGGCCGAGCAGAGCCTTCAAGGCGTCGGCGAGCCGCCGCGGGTCGCCGCCGAACGGGAGCTCGATCCGCTCCCGGGCGCCCCCCAGGACGAGTTCCAGCGCGAGCGTGGAGACGGCCGGCTTGTAGTCCCCCTCGTACGGCTCCACCACCTTGTGCGTCAGCCACACCTCGCGCAGGGTCGTGACGGGCAGCCAGACGTCCGGCCCGGCGGCCCGGACCAACCGCAGGGACGTGGGCACCCCGGCCGGCGCGAACTCCACCCGCAGGATGTCCCGGGCCCGGGAAAAGGCCATCACCGGCCAGCCGATCAGGTACTCCAGCCCGGCGATCACCCCCACCACCACGAACACGGTCGACGCCCGCGCCCCGGCCAGCGCCATCCAGAGGGCGACGACCAGGGTCAGCGCACCCAAGGCGAGCGGAACGAACAGCGTCGGCCCCAACGACATCAGCGCGTTCCACACCCGCCCGGTCGGCCCCGCGCGCAGGACCAGATCCGTCGAGTCGGGGCCTTGTCTCAACAAGGGATCGGTGGCCATGCCTCCAGCGTAAGACCGGTCCGCAAGAGCGCCTCGGCAATAACCGGCCCATGGAGCACGGATCCTGACGGTCCGTAGCCCGGCTCTTCTGACGAGTAGTCAGTTCTAGTTATGGTGGGCGATGGTCGTACCGGTACGCAGAGACGAGGACGCTCATGACCCAGGTGACCGAGCACGGCGGAGGCGTCTGGTCCCTGCGGGTGCCCATCCCGGACAATCCGCTGGGCCACACCCTGGTCCACGTCCTCGACACCGACCGCGGCCCGGTCCTCGTCGACACGGGCTGGGACGACCCGGCCTCCTGGGACGAACTCAGCGGCGGACTGGCCGCGTTGGGCCTGTCGGTCACGGAGATCCACGGAGTCGTCATCACCCACCACCACCCCGACCACCACGGCCTCTCCGGCCGGGTCCGCGAGGAGTCGGGCGCCTGGATCGCCATGCACGCCGCCGACACGGCCGTCGTCCGCCGCACCCGCGAGGCCGAGCCCGGCACCTGGTTCGACTACCTCGCCCGCAAACTCGCCACCGTCGGCGCCCCCGAGGACCACATCGCGCCGCTGCGCGCCGCCCGCGCCGCCGGCCGGATGCGGACCCTGCCAGGACTCCGCTCGGCCCTCCCCGACCGCGAGATCGTCCCCGGCGAGCTCCTCGACCTGGCCGGACGCCGCCTCCGCGCGATCTGGACCCCCGGCCACACCCCCGGGCACGTCTGCCTCCACCTGGAGGAGGAGCACCCCTCCCGGCTGCCCGGCCACGGCCGGCTCTTCTCCGGCGACCACCTGCTGCCCGGGATCTCCCCGCACATCGGCCTGTACGAGGACCCCGACGACGCGACCGCCACCGATCCCCTCGGCGACTACCTGGACTCCCTCGAACGGATCGGCCGCCTCGGCGTCGCCGAGGTCCTCCCCGCCCACCAGTACGCCTTCACCGACGCCGCAGGCCGGGTCCGCGAACTCCTCGACCACCACGAGGAGCGCCTCACCGGCCTCCTCGGCCTCCTCGCGACCCCGCTCACCCCGTGGCAGCTCGCCGAGCGCATGGAGTGGAACCGCCCCTGGGAGCAGATCCCCTACGGCTCCCGCAACATCGCCGTCAGCGAGGCCGAGGCCCACCTCCGCCGCCTGGTGAAGCTCGGCCGCGCGGAGCCGGTGGCGGGCACGGACCCGGTCACGTACGTCGCGGTCTGAGGCCCGCCCCGCCTCGGCCCGCCCTGTCCCTCATCCGCCTCAGGCCTTGAACAGGCGGATGAGGGACATGATCAGGACCAGTGGGGAGATGCCGCCGCCGAGCACCATCACCGGGATCGCCACCCACCACAGCCAGTGCTGCCCACCGTGCTCGTAAGAGTCGTAGCCGTTGTGGACGAAGAGGAACCAGAGGAGGTGGAGGGTCAGTAAGGCGATCAGCGCGATCCAGTAGAGGGCGACCCCGGCCGACCACAGCCGGACCCGGCCGGGCCGGACCGTGAGCAGCCGCCCCCGGTAGACCTGGAGTCCGACCATCGTGGCGATCAGGAGGGCCGTCGCGGGCAGTCGCCACCAGTCGTTCATCGCCCACTGGTACGGGCCTTGCGCCTGGTCGGAGAGCGAGGGGTACGCGATCGCCCGGCTCAGGAGGTCCACTCCGCCGACGAGGAAGGCCACCATCGGCACCAGGTAGAAGAGGCCGAGAAGCGGCCTCCCCAGACCCGAGGTCAGCGCCCGCACCGCACGCTCCCGCGCGGACGGCACACCGGCCGAGGAGGCCCGGGCCCGCCCTCCGGCGGCGGCCGGTCCGCGGACGGCGGCGCGGGGCCGGGGCAGAACGGCGGTGGGGCGCGGCGGAGGGAGGACGGTGGTGGCCGGCGTCGTACCCGTGCCCGTACGGGCGCTTGAGGGAGCCGGCTCCACCCCGCCATCGGGCTCCGGCTCGGCATCGGGCTCCACCCCGCCATCGGGCTCCGGCTCGGCAGCGGGCTCCGGCTCGAACTCCGCCTCCGCGTTGAGCAGCTCCTCCGCCTTCTGCGCGATGGCCGCGACCACCGGCGCCGGCAGCCAGCTCCCCGACTCCGCCCGGTGGGCGTCCGCCGTCGCGGCGAGCTCCGCCACCGGCGGCCGGTCGTCCGGCCGCTTGGCGAGGCAGCTCCGTACGAGCTCCCCGAACGGCCCCTCGACCCCGTCGAGGTCCGGCTCGTGGTGGACGAGCCGGTACAGCAGCTCCGCCACCGAACCGCCGCCGAAGGGCCCGCGCCCGGTCGCCGCGAACGCGAGGACCGCGCCGAGCGAGAAGAGGTCCGCCGCGGGCCCGACCGTCCGCCCCTCCGCCTGCTCGGGCGACATGAAACCGGGCGAGCCGACGACAAGGCCCGTCCCCGTGAGGGCCGTCTCGTCGGCGGAGCGGGCGATGCCGAAGTCGATGAGCAGGGGCCCGGACGGCGACAGCAGCACGTTCGACGGTTTGACGTCCCGGTGCACGAGCCCCGCCCGGTGCACGCCGTCGAGGGCGTGCGCGAGGCCGGAGAGCAGCCGCCAGAGGGCCGGTTCGGGAAGGGGTCCGTGGGCGAGGACCGCCTCGGAGAGCGCGGGACCCGGCACGTACGCGGTGGCCAGCCAGGGCACCTCCGCGTCCGGGTCGGCGTCGAGGACCGGGACGGTGCCGGCGCCGCGTAACGACCGGGCGGCCCGCACCTCGCGGGCGAAACGCTTGCGGAAGCCCGGGTCGCCGGCGAGCGCGCCGTGCACCACCTTGAGCGCGACCGTCCGGCCGCCCCGCGAACGGCCCAGGTAGACGCGGCCCATGCCGCCCTCGCCCAGCCGGTAGAGGAGCCGGTAGGGGCCGACGCCCCGCGGGTCGCTCTCGGTCAACGCGCGCATTCCGCACCCCCGTGAAGACGCCGTCGTCGTGCTCTCGTGGCGGCGTCAGCATGGCACAGCGATCAGCTCTCCGGCAGGCTGCTCCCGCAGCCGGTGTGAGGCGCCTCGCACCCCCGGGGCGGCGGGCGTACGGGCCGGTAGAGTGAGCGGGTCGTCATCATGCCCGTACGGGGGGAAGCCGGTGGAAATCCGGCACTGACCGCGCAGCCGTGAGCCGCCCCCAGGGGAGCGGCGAGTCGGAATGCCCCGCCCGGGACGTGACCGCCGGCACCGTCGAGGAATACGGAGCCGGAGCCTGGTGCCCCCGAGGCGTGCCGGTGCCCGGCCGCAGGAGAGGGCCCCATGAACACCGTCCGCCGCGGCGCCGCCGCGCTCGCCGCCGCCGCCGCAGTCGCGCTCGGCACCGCAGCAGCCGTCCCGGCCGCCGCCGCGCCGTCCCCGACCCCCTCGACCGGCACCCTCCCGCCCGGCCTGTACGGCACGAAGGACCCGACCTACGACGGTGTCTGGCGGCAGTCGCTCGCCTTCCTCGCCCAGGGCCGCGCCGGCTACCAGCCCGCCGACCAGGCGGTGAACTGGCTGCTCGGCCAGCAGTGCGACGACGGTTCGTTCGCCTCGTACCGCGCGGACGTGTCGACGTCCTGCGACGCGAAGACGATGCGGGACACCAACGCCACGGCCGTCGCCGTCGAGGCGCTCCGCGCCGTGCGCCGCCAGTCCGCCGCCCCCGCGGCGATCGACAAGGCCGTCGAGGCCGGCACCGACTGGCTGCGGTCCGTGCAGAACAAGGACGGCGGCTGGGGCTACGGCGCCGGCGGCGCGAGCGACGCCAACTCCACCTCGATCGTGATCGGCGCGCTCGCCGCGATCGGCGTGAAGCCCGTCTCGTTCACGTCGGCCGAGGGCCGCACCCCGTACGACGCGCTCCTCGCCTTCGCCCTGCCCTGCTCGTCCAAGGACGGCGCCGGGGCGTTCGCGTACCAGCCGGACAAGGACGGCAAGCTCCTCGCCAACGCCGACGCCACCGCGGCGGCGACCCTCGCCGGGCTCGGGAAGAGCATCGTCGCCGCGAAGGCCTCCCCCGAGCAGCCGCCGGCCTGCAACGACCTGTCGAAGCCGACCGCCGAGCGGGCCGCCCTGAACGGCGCCTCCTACCTGGCGAAGTCCCTCGCGAAGACCGGTCACCTGACGCTGCCGCCGATGCCGGGCGCCACCGACACCACCGAGCAGCCCGACGTCGGCAACACCGCCGACGCCGTCGTCGCGCTCGCCGCCGCCGGCGCCACGAAGGAGGCCGAACCGGCCCTGGCGTGGCTGGAGAAGAACTCCGCCGCGTGGGCGAAGGAGGGCGGCCCCGCCGCGTACGCGCAGCTGATCCTGGCGGCCCGCGCGACGGACACCGACCCGCGCGAGTTCGGCACGGTGGACCTGGTCGAGCAGCTCAACGCCACCGGCCCGGCGCCCAAGACCCCGGACACCTCGGCCTCCTCCACCAGCGACGACGAGGGCTTCGGCTTCGACGTCTGGTGGATCATCGGCATCGGCACGGTCGTCGGCGTCGGCATCGGCTTCCTCGTGAGCGGCCGCAAGAAGTGAGCCGTATGCCGACGAAGGCCGCGGGCGTCACGGCCGGGGCGCTCCTCGCCCTGACCGCCGTGGCGGCGGCTCCGGCGCAGGCGGCCGGCTACCGCTACTGGTCGTTCTGGGAGAGCACCGGCGGAAAGCCCTGGACGTACGCCACGCAGGGTCCGGCGACCGCCCGGCCCGCCGACGGCGACGCCCTCGGCTTCCGCTTCGCGATCAGCAACGGCACGGACGACATGTCCCGGCCCTCCAACGCCCCCGACTTCCCGGGGATCTGCGGGGGCGTGGAGAAGAAGGACGGTACGAAGCGGATCGCGGTCGTCGTCGACTTCGGCGGCCCGGCGGACGCGCCGCCCGGGGAGACCCCGCCGGCGAAGCCGGTCCAGGTCGGCTGCGCGCAGGTCCGCGAGGACGCGACGGGCGCGGAGGCGCTGGCCGCGGTGGCGAAACCGCTGCGGTACGACAGCGCCGCGATGCTGTGCGGGATCGCCGGGTATCCGGCGAAGGGCTGCGGCGAGCAGGTCGAGGAGAAGCCGGCGGCGTCGGCCGCTCCGAAGGCCGCCGCACAGGAGTCCCACGGGGGCGGCGGCCCGTCGTTCGGCGTGCTCGCGGGCGGTGCGGCGGTCCTGGCCCTGGGCGGGGCGGCGATCTGGAAGGCCCGCCGGCGCGGATGAGTACGGCCCGGAGCGTGTTCACGTCCTCGGCCCGGAGCGTGATGACGGCCCCCGAGGCGAGCCGGGCCAACGCCCTGCACGCGGGCGCGTGGTGGCTCTGGGCGCTCGGCCTGGCCGTCGCCGCGTCCCGGACGACGAACCCGCTGCTGCTCGGCCTCCTGGTCGGGGTGGCGGGTTATGTGGTGGCGGCGCGGCGCACGGACGCGCCCTGGGCCCGCTCGTACGGCGCGTTCGTGAAGCTGGGCCTGTTCGTCGTGGCCCTGCGCGTCGTCTTCTCCCTGATCCTCGGCTCCCCGATCCCCGGTGAGCACGAGCTGTTCGTCCTCCCCGAGGTGCCGCTGCCGGACTGGGCGCAGGGGGTACGGATCGGGGGCCGGGTGACGGCCGAGCAGCTGGTGTTCGCGCTGTACGACGGCGCGAAGCTGGCGACCCTGCTGATCTGCGTGGGCGCGGCGAACGCGCTGGCCAACCCGGCGCGGCTGCTGAAGTCGCTGCCGGGGGCGCTGTACGAGGCCGGGGTCGCCGTCGTCGTGGCGATGACCTTCGCGCCGAACATGGTCGCCGACGTGGTCCGGCTGCGGACCGCCCGCCGACTGCGGGGCCGGCCCACGGGCGGGGTGCGGGCGGTGCTCCAGATCGGCCTGCCGGTCCTGGAGGGGGCGCTGGAACGGTCGATCGCGGTGGCGGCGTCGATGGACGCGCGGGGCTACGGCCGGACGGCCCAGGTCCCGGCGGCGGTACGCCGCACCACGAACGTCCTGACCCTGGGTGGCCTCCTGGGCATCTGCGCGGGCTCGTACGGACTGCTCGCCGCGGAGGGCGCGGGCTACGGACTTCCGCTGCTCGGCGCGGGGCTGCTCGCCGCGATGGCCGGGCTCCGGCTCGGCGGCCGCAGGACGGTCCGTACGCGCTACCGCCCCGACCACTGGGGGGCGCGGGCCTGGCTGGTCGCGGGCTCCGGGGTGGCGGTCGCGGTCCTGATGATCTGGGCGAACGCGTACGCCCCGGAGGCGCTGCACCCCGGAGTGGTCCCCCTGGAGGCGCCGGAGCTGCCGGTGTGGCCGGCGGTGTCGGTCCTGGTGGGCCTGGTCCCGGCGTTCGTGGCGCCGAAACCCAAGGAGTTCGTGTGATCCGCTTCGACAACGTCTCGGTGCGCTACGAGGAGGACGCGGAGCCGGCCCTGCGGAACGTGAACCTCACGGTCCCCGAGGGCGAGCTGGTCCTGCTCGTGGGCCCGTCGGGCGTGGGCAAGTCCACCCTCCTGGGCGCGGTGTCGGGGCTCGTCCCCCACTTCACGGGCGGCACCCTGACCGGCCGGGTGACGGTCGACGGCCGCGACACCCGCACGCATCCGCCGCGGGAGCTGGCGGACCTGGTGGGAACGGTGGGGCAGGATCCGTCCGCGCACTTCGTCACGGACACGGTGGAGGACGAGCTCGCGTACGGCATGGAGTCCCTGGGCCTCGCACCGGGCGTGATGCGCCGGCGCGTGGAGGAGACGCTCGACCTCCTGGGCCTCGCCGACCTCCGCGACCGCCCCCTCGCGACGCTCTCCGGCGGCCAGCGCCAGCGGGTCGCGATCGGCTCGGTCCTCACCCCGCACCCCAAGGTCCTCGTCCTCGACGAACCGACCTCCGCGCTCGACCCCTCGGCGGCCGAGGAGGTCCTGGCGGTCCTGCAGCGCCTGGTCCACGACCTCGGCACGACGGTCCTCCTGGCGGAACACCGCCTGGAACGAGTGGTCCAGTACGCGGACCAGGTCCTCCTCCTGCCGGACGCGGTGATGGGCCCGCCGACGGAGATCATGTCCGTCTCGCCGGTACACCCGCCGGTGGTGGCGCTGGGCCGGCTGGCGGGCTGGGACCCGCTGCCGCTGACGGTGCGGGACGCGCGGCGGAGGGCGGGCGAGCTGAAGGAGCGGCTGGAGGGCCGTGCGCCCGCAGGCCCTGCGGGGCTTCTCCCCCACCCCGCCCCTTCCCGTAACCGGGGCTCCGCCCCGGACCCCGTACGGCCTTCGGCCGTGTCAGGCCTTCTCCCCTTCCTACGGCGCCGCACCCTCCCCACCGACCCCCCCCCCACCACCCCCCTCCTCCGCACCGAAGCCCTCGGTGTCCGCCGCGGCCGCGTCGAGGCCCTCCGCCGTGTCGACCTCCACGTCGCCCCCGGCGAGACGGTCGCGCTCATGGGCCGCAACGGTGCCGGGAAGTCCACCCTCCTCTCCACCCTCGTGGGCATGATCGAGCCGACGACCGGCACGGTCCGGGTCGCGGGGCGGGCCCCGCACAGCACCCCGCCCCGCGAGCTGATCCGCCAGGTCGGCCTGGTTCCGCAGGAGCCGAGGGACCTCCTGTACGCGGACACGGTCGCCGCCGAGTGCGCGGCGGCCGACGCGGACGCCGGCGCGACGCCGGGGACCTGCCGGACCCTGGTGGAGGAACTGCTGCCGGGCGTCGCGGACGGCACGCACCCCCGCGACCTGTCCGAGGGCCAGCGGCTCGCGCTCGCGCTGGCCGTCGTCCTGACCGGCCGCCCCCCGCTGCTCCTGCTCGACGAGCCGACCCGCGGCCTGGACTACGCGGCGAAGGCCCGTCTGGTCGCCCATCTGCGGACCCTCGCGGCGGAGGGCCACGCGATCGTGCTGGCGACGCACGACGTGGAGCTGGCGGCCGAGCTGGCGCACCGGGTGGTGATCATCGCGGACGGCGAGGTCGTCGCGGACGGCCCGACCGCCGAGGTCGTCGTGTCCTCGCCCGCGTTCTCGCCGCAGGTGGCGAAGATCCTGGCGCCGCAGCCGTGGCTCACGGTCGAACAGGTGGAGGCGGCACTGTGAAGACGGCCCGCCCCCTCCGCCTCGGCCCACGCTCCGTCGCCGCACTCGTCCTGGTCTCCCTCGTCGGGATCCTCGCCTTCTGCTGGCCCCTCTTCGCGGACGCCGGCTCCGCCGTGACCTCGCACGCCGGGGACGCGCCGTGGCTGTTCGCGGCGCTGCTTCCGCTCCTCGTCGCGGTGGTGGTGGCGACGATCGCGGACTGCGGGATGGACGCGAAGGCGGTGGCGATGCTGGGCGTGCTCGCCGCGGTGGGCGCGGCCCTGCGCCCGCTGGGGGCGGGGACGGCCGGTCTGGAGCCGATGTTCTTCCTGATGGTGCTGAGCGGCCGGGTCCTCGGCCCGGGCTTCGGCTTCGTCCTGGGGTCCGTGACGATGTTCGCCTCGGCCCTGCTCACGGGCGGGGTCGGCCCGTGGATGCCGTTCCAGATGCTGTCGATGGGCTGGTTCACGATGGGCGCCGGACTGCTCCCGGGCCTTGACCGGCTCCGGGGCCGGGGCGAGCTGCTGATGCTGTCCGTGTACGGATTCCTGGCGGCCTTCGCGTACGGAACGGTCATGAACCTTCAGGGCTGGGTCCTGCTGCAGGGCCTGGGCAGCGGGGTCTCCTTCGTGCCGGGCGCCCCGCTCCACGAGAACCTGGTCCGTTTCCTCGCCTACGTCCTCGCCACCTCCCTCGGCTGGGACCTCGGCCGCGCCGCGCTCACCGTCGTCCTGACCCTCACCGTCGGCGGCACGCTGCTGCGGGCGCTGCGGCGGGCCACGCGGCGGGCGAACTTCGAGGCCCAGGTCACATTCGAGGCCCCGGAAGGGGGGTCTCCGAGTGAGGCGCCCCATAGGACCTACGTCACGTACGAAGCGAAATAGTAGCCCGACGTACCCGTCCAAACTACCCCACACCCCCGCATGACCTGCGGAAACACGGCACAGCCACCCACCCCCGAGGGGCCCCCGGGTCCGAACCTCCCTCGTACAGGGGGTCATTGCATCGGCGTTCCGGCCCTGCTTCTCTGGTGGACGTCGCCAGGCAGCCGGTGCTCATCGCAGCACCACGGACAGCCGGTCCCCCCAGTTCCCGGGCCTCCCGGGCTCTGGTTCCGGCTTGCCGAAAACGCCTGGCGCAGCCCTTGTTCCCGACGTTAGGTCGATACCTTGATCCGCTCGCTCACCACTCGTGTCTCTGCCCGCAACAAGAAGATCGCCGTGTCCGCAGCCGTGCTGCTGGGTGCGTCGGGTGCGGTGCTGGGCACGACGGGCGCGGCCTCGGCCGCCAGCCCGCAGGAGCTCGCTCGTCAGATCGTCCCCGCCTCGCAGTACGCCTCGTTCAGCAAGATCGTCGAGCACGAGTCCGGCTGGAACCCCAGCGCCACCAACTCGTCCAGCGGCGCCTACGGCCTGGTCCAGGCCCTGCCGGCCTCGAAGATGTCCTCGGCCGGTGCCGACTGGAAGACCAACGCGGCCACCCAGATCAAGTGGGGCCTCAACTACATGAACGAGCGCTACGGCTCCCCGAACGCCGCTTGGGCGTTCTGGCAGGCCAACGGCTGGTACTAAGAAGCACCTGCCGCACCGCGCATCCGCAAGGCCCCGCCCTCCTCACGGAGGGGCGGGGCCTGCGGCGTTTTCCGCGTCCCCCGATTTAGTAGACCGGTCGTCTAGCTTCGTCTAGGGTTCCCGGTATCGGCGGCGGACCCCACCGAACGGTCCCGCCGCGACCGACCTCGGAGGCTGCCCGTGTCCGCGCACCCCGCCCCTGCCGACGCCCCCACCCTTCCGCCCGGCCGCTTCGGCGACCTCGTCGGGATCCCGCTCCCCGTCGTCCAGGGCCCCTTCGGCGGGGGCCTCTCCTCGGTCGAGCTGGCCGCGGCCGTCTCCGAGGGCGGCGGCCTCGGCTCGTACGGGGCGCACATCCACACCCCGGAGGAGATCACCGCGCTGGTGGCCAAGCTGCGCGCCGCGACCGGCCGCCCCTTCGCCGTGAACCTCTGGGTGCCGCAGGAGGGCGAGCGCACCGACCTTCCCGAGTCCGCGCTCGCCGAGCACATCGAGCGCCTGCGCCCGTACTACGAGGAGCTGGGGGTACGTGCCCCGAGCGCCGAGGACGTCCGGGCGTGGCCCGACTTCGACGCGCAGCTGGACGCCCTGATCGCGACCGCCCCGCCGGTGATCAGCCTGGTCATGGGCCTGCCGCCGCGCCGTCTGGTCACGGAGGCCCGGCGGCGCGGGACCGTCGTCGTCGGCACGGCGACGACGGTCGAGGAGGCGGTGGCCCTGGAGGCGGCGGGGGTCGACGCGGTCGTCGCCTCCGGCAGCGACGCGGGCGGCCACCGGGGCGCCTTCCTCCGTCCCGTACGGGAATCCCTGGTCGGCACCTTCTCGCTGATCCCGCAGGTGGCGGACGCGGTGGCGGTCCCGGTGATCGCGGCGGGCGGGATCGCCGACGGGCGCGGGGTCGCCGCCGCGCTCGCGCTCGGCGCGGACGCCGTCCAGGTCGGGACCGGCTTCCTCGCCACGCGCGAGTCGGGGGCGAGCGAGGCGCACCGGCGGATCCTCGGCACCCCGGAGGCCCGGACGACCGTCCTCACCCGCCTCTTCTCGGGGCGCACGGCGCGGGGCATCCCGAACGGCTTCGTCCGGGACATGGCCGCCCACGAGGAACGCGTACCGCCGTATCCCGTGCAGAACGCGCTGATGGGTCCGGTGCGGCGGGCCGCCGCGGAGCAGGGCCGGCCCGAGTACGTGAACCTCTGGGCCGGCCAGGCGGCGGCCCTGGCGCAGGAGCCCTCGGCCGCCGCGTACCTCTCCGCCCTCGTGGAGCAGGCTGTCGGAGCCGCGGGGTGACGGTCGGAGCCGCGGGCTGATCGCCGGAGCCGCGGGGTGACGGTCAGAGCCGCTGGATGATCGTCCCGGTCGCGAGCGCCCCGCCCGCGCACATCGTGATGAGCGCGAACTCCTTGTCGGTGCGCTCCAGTTCGTGCAGGGCGGTGGCGATGAGCCGGGCGCCGGTGGCGCCGACGGGGTGACCGAGGGCGATGGCACCGCCGTTGACGTTGACCTTCTCCAGGTCCTGATCGAAGACCTGCGCCCAGCTCAGCACCACGGACGCGAAGGCCTCGTTGATCTCGACGAGGTCGATGTCCTTGAGCGACATCCCGGCCTTCCCGAGCACCGCCCGCGTCGCGTCGACCGGCCCGTCCAGATGGAAGTGCGGGTCGGCGCCGACGAGGGCCTGGGCGACGATCCGGGCGCGCGGGCGGAGCTTGAGGGCGCGGGCCATGCGCTTGGAGGCCCACATGATGGCGGAGGCGCCGTCGGAGATCTGCGAGGAGTTCCCGGCGGTGTGGATCGCGGTGGGCATGACGGGCTTGAGGCCGGCCAGGCCCTCCATGGTGGTGTCGCGCAGGCCCTCGTCGCGGTCGACGAGCCGCCACATGCCCTGCCCGGCGGCCTGTTCGGCCTCGGTGGTGGGGACCTGGACGGCGAAGGTCTCGCGCTTGAAGCGCTCCTCGGACCAGGCGATCGCGGCCCGTTCCTGGGAGAGCAGGCCGAGGGAGTCGACGCGTTCGCGGGTGAGTCCGCGGCGGCGGGCGATGCGCTCGGCGGCCTCGAACTGGTTGGGCAGGTCGACGTTCCACTCGTCGGGGAACGGCTTGCCCGGGCCGTGCTTGGAGCCGGAGCCGAGCGGGACGCGGGACATGGCCTCGACGCCGCAGGAGATCCCGATGTCGATGACGCCGGCCGCGACCATGTTGGCGACCATGTGGCTGGCCTGCTGCGAGGACCCGCACTGACAGTCGACCGTGGTGGCGGCCGTCTCGTAGGGCAGGCCCATGGTGAGCCAGGCGGTGCGCGCCGGGTTCATGGACTGCTCGCCGGCGTGGGTGACCGTACCGCCGACGATCTGCTCGACGCAGTCGGCGTGGATGCCGGTGCGGCCGAGGAGTTCGCGGTAGGTCTCGCCCAGGAGGTAGGCGGGGTGGAGGTTGGCGAGCGCGCCTCCGCGCTTGCCGATGGGGGTGCGTACGGCTTCGACGATGACGGGTTCCGCGGCCATGAGCTCGTCCTCTCCTCGACCGGACGGGGTGTCCCGGCACCCCGGTCGGTCGGCGTCACGGGGGAACTAGTACGCGTTCTAGTTCTGAGTGCAGTCTTATGACTGCTACCGCGGGTACGCAAGGGTCCGGGAGGCAACAGTTCCCGCTCCGCCCCTTGCTACTTGTAGAACTCGTTACTAACTTTCCCGGCAACTTCTGATGGTCCATCAGATATGGAGAGTGTTGCCGATGGCCTGCCCGCATCTCCCCGGAGGACAGCTCCCCGAAGGGCTCCCGGAAGGGCTCCCCGAAGGGTTCGACGCCACCGACCCCGATCTGCTCCGCGACCGCGTCCCCTTCCCGGAGTTCGCCCGGCTGCGGCAGACCGCGCCCGTGTGGTGGTGCCCCCAGCCGTCCGGCGTCACCGGCTTCGCGGACGGCGGGTACTGGGCGGTCACGCGCCACGCGGACGTCAAGTACGTCTCCACCCACCCTGAGCTGTTCTCCTCGAACGAGAACACCGCCGTCATCCGCTTCAACGAGCACATCACCCGGGACCAGATCGAGGTCCAGAAGCTGATCATGCTCAACATGGACCCGCCCGAGCACACCCGGGTCCGCCAGATCGTGCAGCGCGGCTTCACCCCGCGCGCGATCCGGAACCTGGAGACCGCCCTGCGCGAGCGCGCGCACGCCATCGTCGAGGAGGCGAAGCGCGGCACCGACGCCGACGGCACCTTCGACTTCGTCACCCGGGTCGCCGTCGAACTCCCCCTCCAGGCCATCGCCGAACTCATCGGCGTCCCCCAGGAGGACCGCGCCCGGATCTTCGACTGGTCGAACAAGATGGTCGCGTACGACGACCCCGAGTACGCCATCACCGAGGAGATCGGCGCCGAGGCCGCCATGGAACTCATCGGCTACTCGATGAACATGGCCGCCGCCCGCAAGGAGTGCCCCGCCCAGGACATCGTGTCGCAGCTCGTCGCCGCCGAGGGCCAGGGCAACCTCTCCTCCGACGAGTTCGGCTTCTTCGTCCTGCTGCTCGCCGTCGCCGGCAACGAGACCACCCGCAACGCCATCAGCCACGGCATGCACGCCTTCCTCACCCACCCCGAGCAGTGGGAACTCTTCAAGCGCGAGCGCCCCGCGACCGCCGCCGAGGAGATCGTGCGCTGGGCGACCCCCGTCGTCTCCTTCCAGCGGACCGCGACCCAGGACACCGAACTCGGCGGCCAGAAGATCCGCAAGGGCGACCGGGTCGGCCTCTTCTACTCCTCCGCCAACAACGACCCCGAGGTCTTCGCCGACCCCGAACGCTTCGACATCACCCGCGACCCCAACCCCCACCTCGGCTTCGGCGGCGGCGGACCCCACTTCTGCCTCGGCAAGTCCCTCGCCATCAAGGAGATCGAGCTGATCTTCAACGCCATCGCCGACGCCCTGCCCGACCTCACCCTCGCCGGCGAACCACGCCGGCTGCGGGCGGCCTGGCTGAACGGGGTGAAGGAACTCCGCGTCCGGACCTCCGTCTGAGCCGTACGCACGGAAGGTACGCACGGAAGGTACTCACGGAAGGCACGCACGGAACCGGAATGCGATCGACCACGTCTGACCCCGCATGCGGGGGACACAGAGAAACATCCTGACGGTCGTCATCGCGCTGCTGGCGCTCCAGCTCGGCTCGCTCGTCGCACCGGCCTACGCCTGCGGCTGCGGCGCGATGATCCCGGACAGGTCCGAGCGCATCGGTGTCGACCGGGAGGAGTCGGCCGTCCGCTGGGACGGCCGCACCGAGACCGTCGTCATGCGCTTCCACGTCCACGGGAACGCCCGGCGGGCGGCCTGGATCATGCCGGTGCCGAGCCGCGCCGACGTCACCCTCGGCGACCCGGCGCTCTTCGACGAGCTCGAACGGCTCACCGAGCCCGAACAGCGCGACCGTCACTACTTCTGGCCGCGCGAGGGCGACTGGCCCTTGGACGACACGTACGGCGACGGAGCCGCCGCCGCCCCGCCCGGCGCGGGCTCCGGCGTCGGTGTCGTCGGCCGCGAACGGCTCGGCCCCTTCGACGTGGCCCGGCTCACCGCCACCGACCCCGAGGCCCTCGGTGACTGGCTGCGCACCAACGGCTTCGAGCTGCCCGAACGGCTCACCGACGCGCTCCAGCCGTACGTCGAGCGGAAGTGGGAGTACGTCGCCGTCCGCCTGGCGCCGCAGGAGCAGGGCGCGACGCTGTACGGCGAGCTGACCCCGCTGCGGATCCGCTTCGCCTCCCCCGAACTCGTCTACCCCATGCGGCTCTCCCGCCTCGCGCGGACCGCGCAGACCCTCGGCCTGTACATCCTCGCCGACCACCGGATGGAGCCCCGCTCCCCGATCGGCGGCGACCGCCCCGAGGTGACGTTCGCGGGCCGGATCGAGCGCCCCGAGCACGCGGTGGCGGGGCTGGCGGGCGGCGCGCCGGTCCAGCTGACGGCCCTGGAGCAGAAGTTCCCGAACCCGGCGCGCATCGACGACGACCACCACCTGCGGGCGGTCGCCGACACCCCGTACCGCGAGATCGCGTACACGGACCGGCTGCTCACGCTCGGCGGCATCCCGGTGTGGCTGCTGACGGCCGGAGCCGTACTCCTGGTCGCGGCGCCGGCGTGCGTACGGATGGCAAGGCGCCGCTCACGCAGGGCCGCAGGTGTACGTTCGACCGCATGACGAACCCTCAGTGGACCGCAGTCGACACGTACTTCACCGAGACGATCGCCCCCGCCGACGAGGCGCTCACGGCCGCGCTCGCCGACTCCACGGCCGCCGGCCTGCCGGAGATCGCCGTCGCCCCCAACCAGGGCAAGCTGCTCCATCTGCTCGCCCAGATGCAGGGCGCGAAGAACATCCTGGAGATCGGCACCCTCGGCGGCTACAGCACGATCTGGCTGGCCCGCGCGCTGCCCGCCGACGGCCGGCTGATCACTCTGGAGTACGAGCCGGCCCACGCGGACGTCGCCCGCGCCAACATCGCCCGCGCCGGCCTCGACAAGCTCGTCGAGGTCCGCACGGGCGCGGCCCTGGACACCCTGCCCCAGCTGGAGGCGGAAGGCGCGGGCCCCTTCGACCTGGTCTTCATCGACGCCGACAAGGTCAACAACCCGCGGTACGTCGAGTGGGCCGTGAAGCTCTCCCGTCCGGGCACCGTGATCATCGTCGACAACGTGGTGCGCAACGGCCGGGTCGCGACTCCGCACCCGGACGACGAGGCGATCACGGGCACGCGCGAGATGTTCTCCCGGATCGCCGCCGACTCCAGCCTGGACGCGACCGCGATCCAGACGGTCGGCACGAAGGGCTACGACGGCCTGCTCCTGGCCCGCGTCACCGGGTAGGGCTACTTCCACTCGTAGAGAGCCCCCGTCACCTTCCCGCTCTCCTCGGTGTCGAACTCGAAGACGGCGCAGGTGCCGTTGAGCCGGGCGAACTGGGCGGCGGCGCTCTCGTAGAACACGGCGCCCCGCCAGTTCACACCGCCGGACTCGTTGAAGCGGCCGACACCGGTGCCGTGCCAGGTGATCGTCTCTCCGGCCTGGGTCATGCTGATGCCCTGGCCCTCGCCGAAGAGCGTGCCGTCGGCCTGCAGGACCGACTCGTACGTCCCCATGTCCTTGATGGTCACGCCCAGGAGCGTGCCCGTGCCCGAGAACGAGGACTCCGTGACGGCGTGACCGCCGTCGGTGGACAGCACGCGCAGCCCTGTCATCTCTCCGGAAATCGTCCCCAGCTGCTCGCCGAGCATGATGGGACTCCTCTCGCCCGAATCCCCCTGATTCCGGACTACGCCTGCCCACGGGGATCGTCAAACGGGGGCGCTGGACCGCCACCCGGTGAAGAGGGGCAGTTCACCCTCCTCGTCGAGCACCACCACCCCGAAGGGCCGGTCGAAGGCGATCCGCTCCACCACCTCGTGCCGGGGCGGGGCCGCGCCGCGGGTCATCGTGACCTGGGTGACGGCGGCGGCCTCGACGCCCTCCTCGGCGACGTCGATCATCGCCGACTGGGCGACCTTGGCGATGTACAGATCGGCGTCGGAGATCCCGGGGAATTCGGCCCCGGGCCGCAGGGCGCGACCGACACCGAGCGCCGCGAGGTGCTCCAGCGCATCAGTCGTCGTACGGAGCGTGAACCGCGGCAGGCCGAGGTCGGCCGAGTCGGCGACGAGCGGCCGCCGGGCCCCGGTCCCGGCCCAGGCGGCGGGCAGCACGTCGGCGGGCCCGTCCCCCTCGGCCCCGAGCACGAACCGCACGCGCACCCCCTCCTCGCAGGGCAGCTCGACGACACAGACCCGATCCACGTACCAGACCCACCCGGCCGGGATCCGCTTCCGCATGGTCGGTACGGGGCGGGTGTCGCCGTACCCGTCGGTGAAGGGCAGGTCGCGGGTGAGGTGCCCCGGAAAGGCGGACAGCCAGGAGGCGCGGAGGGCAAGCGCGTTGAGCAGCACCAGGTCCTCGGATCCGTCGAGTTCGAGCGGCAGCCGCGTGATCCGCCCGCGGGTGGCACCCCGTACCCAGCCGTCGAGCTCCTCCTGGAGATCGGGAAGCTCCCCCATCGACATGTCGTCCGTGGCCCCGAGGACTTCATCGGGCAGCGCGAACAGGACGGCCCAGGGCAACACCCCGAACCGCACCCCCGGCACCCTCTGCCGAAAGGTGTCCAGGACCGGCAGCGCGCTCCACACCCCGGTGGCCACGTCGACCCCGTCGGTCCCCGCGACCCGCCGCCCGACCAGGGTCACGGCCGCGCCGGCTTCCTCCCCCTCGACCCCGAGCAGCCCCCGCAACTCCTCCCCGGTCCGCCCCCGAGCCCCGGCCGCCACGACCCCGAGCGCCAGCCACAACCCGACGGGCGACACGACGAAGTCGTCGTCCCCGAGCCGCGACAGCCACCGCGCGGCCAGGGTCCGTATCGCGTCCGCCGCCGCATCCGCTTCGGGGGTACCGGAGCCGTGGGTCATATCCTGCCTTCCATGAGCATCGTGAAGATCAATGTCCTGACCGTGCCGGCCGAGCAGCGGGAGGTGCTCGAGCAGCGGTTCGCCTCTCGGGCCGGGGCCGTGGAGGGGTCCGACGGGTTCGAGTGGTTCGAGCTGCTGCGCCCGGTGGAGGGCACCGACCAGTACCTGGTGTACACCCGGTGGCGCAGCGAGGAGGACTTCCAGAACTGGATGAGCGGTTCCATGAAGGACGCTCACCAGGGTGGTGGTGGCGAGCGGCCGAAGCCCGCGGCCTCCGGCTCCACCCTGTGGTCCTTCGAGGTCGTCCAGCAGGCGTCGCCCAAGTAATTCGGCGGCGGGCATGGTCATGCGGGCCTCAGAATGGCCCGCATGACCTGGACTTTCTCTCCTGAGCGCGTCGACACCCCGGACGCGACCTCGCTGCGGCGCGACTACTACGACGACGTCGCCAGCCGCTACTGGAAGCGGCCCGCGACCGAGGCCGAGATAGACGAGGGCCTGACGAACGACGGGGTCGAGAAGCTGACGCCGCCGACCGGGCAGTTCCTCGTCGCCCGGTTCGAGGGGAAGCCGGCCGGGTGCGGCGGCGTCCTGATGCTGGACGACGAACGCGCCGAGCTGACCCGGGTGTTCCTCCGGCACGCCTACCGCGGGGCGGGCGGCGCGGGCGGCCTGCTGCGCCGCCTGGAAGAGGAGGCGCGGGCGCTCGGCGCGCGCCGGATGGTCCTCAACACCCGCCTGGACCTGGTCGAGGCACGCGCCCTGTACACGCGGCACGGGTACGACGAGATCCCCGCGTACTGCACCGGGCCCTACATGGACATCTGGTACGGCAAGGAGCTCTGAGCCCCTCCGGGTTCAGCCGTGGTCGTCGCGGGGTGGCCCTTGGTGGTCGCCGGGCGGCCCTTGGCGGTCGCGGGGCGGTTCGTGGTGGTCGCGGGGCGGTTCCGGTGTGGGGGGCAGCTCCCCGTCCGGGCCGCGCAGTTCGGCCGTCAGCTCCTCCACCAGCTGGACGAGGTCGGTGGGCCGGTCGGGTCCCCACCAGTCGCCGAGGAGTTCGGCGAGCGACTCCTCCCTGGCCCTGGCCAGTACCGTCGCCGCCCCCACCCCCTCCTCGGTGAGGGTCAGCTGGACGCCCTCCCGGGCCACCAGGCGCCGCTCCTCCACCTGCCGGGACGCCTCCGTGATCACCCCCAGCGGTACGGGGGTGGTCTCGGCCAGCCGGGAGGGTTCGACGGTCCCGTGGCGGCGGATGCGCAGCAGCAGCCAGCTCGCGGCCGGCTGCAGGTCGAGCCCGGCGCGGGCGGTGATCTTCACGTAGATCGCCTTGCGGCCCTCCTGGGACCCGAGGACGGACAGGGCGCGGGCGCGCTCCTCGTACGAGGAGCGCTCGGCCGGGTGGGAGGCGAGCGTCCGGCTGGTGTCGGGCGGGGTCACCGAGGCGCGCAGCTTGTCCTCCTTCAGGAACCAGGAGATGACGAAGGCGACGAGGACGACCGGCGCCGCGTACAGGAAGACGTCCGTGATGGACGTGGCGTAGGCGTGCAGGACGGACGGCCGCAGCTCGGGCGGGAGCTGGGCGATGGCGCGCGGGTCGGCGGCGACCCGGTCGGCTCCGGTGCCGGGCGGGAGCTCCGTACCCGCGCTCGCGAACACGTCGTCGAGTTTGCCCGTGAGCCGGTGGGTGAAGATCGTGCCGAAGACGGCGACGCCGAAGGAGGCGCCGATGGAGCGGAAGAAGGTCGCTCCGGAGGTCGCGACGCCGAGGTCCTCGTGCGAGACGGCGTTCTGCACGACCAGGACGAGGACCTGCATGACGAGGCCGAGTCCGGCGCCGAAGACGAAGAAGCAGACGCTCATCGACCAGGTCGAGCTGGTCTCCGTCAGCTGGTGGAGCAGGAACAGACCGAGCCCGGTGAGGGCGGTGCCGGCGATCGGGAAGACCTTCCAGCGGCCGGTGCGCGACACGATCTGGCCGGAGCCGGTCGAGGCGATGAAGATGCCGAGGACCATGGGCAGCATGTGGACGCCGGACATGGTCGGGGTGACGCCCTGGACCACCTGGAGGAAGGCCGGCAGATAGGTCATCGCGCCGAACATGGCGAAGCCGACGACGAAGCTGATCACCGAGACGAGGCTGAAGGTCCGGATCCGGAACAGCTTGAGCGGCAGCACGGGCTCGGCGGCCCGCCGCTCGACGTTCACGAACCAGACGAGGAGTACGGCTCCGAGGACGGCCAGTCCGGTGATCTGCGGCGAGCCCCACGCCCAGGTGGTGCCGCCGAGCGAGGTCACCAGGACCAGGCAGGTGGCGACCGAGGCGATGAGGAAGGTGCCGAGGTAGTCGATCGTGTGGCGGGTGGAGCGGACCGGGATGTGCAGGACGGCAGCGATGACGAAGAGGGCGACGATGCCGATGGGGAGGTTGATGTAGAAGACCCAGCGCCAGGAGAGATGCTGGGTGAAGAGCCCGCCGAGCAGGGGGCCGAGGACGCTGGTGCCGCCGAAGACGGCGCCGAAGAGGCCCTGGTACCTGCCGCGCTCCCGGGGCGGGACGAGGTCGCCGACGATCGCCATGGCCAGGACGATGAGACCGCCGCCGCCGAGGCCCTGGATCGCACGGTAGGCGATGAGCTGCGGCATGTTCTGGGCGATGCCGCAGAGGGCGGAGCCGACCAGGAAGACGACGATGGCGCCCTGGAAGAGCTTCTTGCGCCCGTACTGGTCGCCGAGCTTGCCCCAGAGGGGGGTTCCGGCCGTGGACGCGAGCAGATAGGCGGTGACCACCCAGGAGAGGTGTTCCATGCCGCCGAGCTCGCTGACGATGGTCGGCAGGGCGGTGGAGACGATGGTCTGGTCGAGCGCGGCCAGCAGCATGCCGAGCAGCAGTGCGCCGATCGCGACGAGGACGGTGCGGTGGCTCTGGCCCTCGCCCGGCACGGGGACGTCGGCTTCACCGAGCTGGGACGGGTGCGTGTCCTGAGCCATGGGGTCTCCGTGTCCGTGTCCGTGTCGCGGCGGGCCCCTCCATCCTGATCGGAATGTCCCACTATGGCCTGCGGAAGGGCACAGTCGTTCGCCCGCCGTACAGGTGCGGCCTGCATAATCGCTCGCAGTGGTATCGGGGAGGGGACCCATCATGACCGGACACGTCTGTCCTGAATGCGGTGTACACAGACCTGGCTGCGCCTGCGCCCGGGCGGCGGAAATGGCGGCGGCCGAGGACTTCGACCCGCTGCGGATCAGGCCTTACGTGACCCTGGACGCCTCGGAGGGACCGGCGGGGCCGTACGAGGCGGCGGCGGGGGCGGACGCGGGGGGCGCCGGCGTGACGGGCGTCGGTCCGGCCGGCGTCGGCCTGACGGGCGTCGGTCCGGCGGACGGCGTAGCGGCGGGGCCGGACGCCCAGCAGACCGCGCTCCTGCCGACGTACTCGACGGGGGACGCGGCGACCGCACACGTACCGGCGGCGTACGCGACGGAGGACCCGCCGACCGCGCACGTACCGGCGTACCCCGCACAGGACCCGCCGACCGCACACATACCGGCCTACTCCACGGAGGACCCGCCGACCACCCAGCTGGCGGCGATCCGCCCGGAGGGTGCGTACCCGGCCGGCCCGGAGTCGGAGGCGTACCCCGCGGCGGCGCATCCCGGCGCGTACCCGGGCGCCCCCGGCACCGACGCGTACCCCTCCGCCCCCGCCCCGGACGCGTACCCCAAGGGCGTCCACCCCGGCGCCTCCGCGGGCGACCCCTCCGAGACCATGCCGCTGCTGTTGCGCGGTGTCGGCGACGTACCGCCCGCGCACGAGCGGGCGCGGGGGCGCGGGCGCAAGCGGGGCGTCATGGTCGCGGCGGTGGCCGCGGTCGCCGTGGCGGGCACCGCGGCCCTGGCGGCGGCCGTCCTCGGCGGCGCGGACGAGACCGACGACCGGGCGGCCGTGCCCGACGTGACCACGAGCGCCTCCCTGAACGTCGCCGTGTCGGAGGCCCCGTCCCCGTCCTCGGAGACGCCGGAGCCGACCGCCTCCTCCCCGACGCCGCACCGGACGTCCGCGTCGCCGTCGGCGACCCCCTCCCCGAGCCGTACGACCGCGAGCGCGTCGGCGGCCCCTCCGGCCGCCACTCGTTCCGCGGCTCCGACGGCCGCGGCGCCGACGACGGCCACACCGTCCGCACAGCCGCCGCAGCCGACCGAGGAAGCGGCGGCCACGCTGAGCCTCGGCTCCTCGGGCGACGAGGTCGTCGAGCTCCAGGCGCGGCTGACCCTGGCGGGGGCGTACCACGGTGACGTGGACGGGGAGTACGACCAGGAGGTCTGGCGCGCGGTGAAGAACTACCAGTCGTGGATGTACATCCAGGGCGACCCGAAGGGTGTGTACGGCCCCCACACGCGCGAGGCCCTGGAGCGGAGCACCTGGCTCTAGACCGCCGTACGACGGCTGGGCGGCGGGCCGCGGGATTCCGGAGCGCGGACCGGTTGGCCAAGACGGCCCCGGGTTTTGTATCGTAGAAGAACAAAGTGGCCCCGCCCGCACTCCCTGACCGGTGGGCGGGACCACTTCGTTCTCCGTGCCACCCCTTCTGGAGACCCGATGGCCGCCACCACCCCGGCAACGCTCACCGCCCGCGCCCTCCTCCTCGACATGGACGGCACCCTCGTGAACTCGGACGCCGTCGTCGAGCGCTGCTGGCGCCGCTGGGCGGACCGCCAGGGTCTCGACGCGGGCGAGGTGATGAAGGTGGTCCACGGCCGCCAGGGGTTCGCGACGATGGCGGTCCTGCTTCCGGACCGCCCGATGGCGGAGAACCACGCGGACAACCGGGTGATGCTGGCCGAGGAGACCGCCGACCTCGACGGGGTCGTCCCCGTCGCCGGCGCCCCCGCCTTCATGGCCGCCATCGCGGACCTGCCGCACGCCCTGGTGACCTCGGCGGACGAGGCGCTCGCCCAGGCCCGGATGGGTGCGGCGGCGCTCCGGATGCCGGAGGTCCGGGTCACGGCCGAGATGGTCGGTGCCAGCAAGCCGGACCCGGAGGGCTTCCTCAAGGGCGCGGCGGCGCTGGGCTTCGCGCCGGCGGACTGCGTGGTCTTCGAGGACTCCGAGGCGGGCATCCAGGCGGGCCGTGCGGCCGGTATGCGCGTGGTGGGCGTCGGCCCGCGCGCTGCGGCCTTCGCACCGGACGCGCACGTCGCCGACCTCACGCGACTGCGGGTGGAGCCCGCGGCTGACGGCTCGATCACGCTGACCGTCCTGGCGTAACCCTCCCCCTTTTCTCCCGACTCGCGCGCGACCGGACCTTCCGGCCGCGCGCGAACCGTTTCCCGCCCGTCCCCGACCCACCTTCCCCCGACTCCCTGACCGCGGGCGGAATCTGGCACTCCATCAGGACACGTCACACCCCTTGATGTGACGTGTCCATGTCGCCACCCTGTTACCTGGCGCACCCCCCACCGAAACCTGGCGCCGCCACGATGACCGGGCCCACCGCCCGGCACCCCGCGGGGACGCAGTCAGCCAAGGTCCCCCCACATCAAGGGAGTTCACATGCCCACCGGCATGATCTACGCGCGTCGACTCGCCGTACTCGCCACCTCCGCCGCCCTCACCGTCACCGGCCTCCTCGCCACCGCCCCGGCCGCGCAGGCCGCGATGCCCACCCCGGTCAGCGCCGCGACCGCCCGCACCTACCTGGCCGCCCTCACGGTCAAGGCGGAAGGTTCCACCTCGGGTTACAGCCGGGACCTCTTCCCCCACTGGATCACCCAGTCCGGCACCTGCAACACGCGCGAGACGGTCCTCAAGCGCGACGGCGTGAACGTCGCCACCGACTCCAACTGTGCCGCGATCAGCGGCAGCTGGTACTCCGAGTACGACGGCGCCACCTGGACCGTAGCGTCCGACCTCGACATCGACCACATGGTCCCGCTCGCCGAGGCCTGGCGCTCGGGCGCGAACTCCTGGACCACCGCGCAGCGGCAGGGCTTCGCGAACGACCTCACCCGGCCGCAGCTCATAGCCGTCACCGACAACGTCAACCAGGCCAAGGGCGACCAGGACCCGGCGACGTGGCTGCCCTCGCGGACGGCCTACCGCTGCACGTACGTCCGGGCCTGGGTGCAGGTCAAGTACTACTGGAACCTCAGCGTCGACTCCGCCGAGAAGAGCGCCCTCCAGTCCGTACTCAACGGCTGCTGAAAGAAGCGCTGCTGAACCCGCGTCAGCGACGGTCGTCGGGGAGTGAGCCGTGCCACACGCTCCCCGATGACAGAATGTTGAACTTGCAAGTATTAGTGAGGGGTGCCTAACCTTACGGCCTCATCGGTTTCCGTCCCCCCGCGCCCCGCTCCCCACGAACGGGGCCGCCAGGCCGAAGGAGTCCCACCCCCATGACCGCTCAGAGCACTACCCCCGCGAGCCTCACGGCACGCCTGAACCAGGCCCAGCCCTACGCGCTCGGCCTCTTCCGCATCGTCGTCGGCCTGCTCTTCGCCTGCCACGGCGCCTCCTCGCTCTTCGGCCTCCTCGGCGGCACGGCGATACCCGCCGGCACCTGGCCGGGCTGGTACGCGGCCGTCATCCAGCTCGGCGCCGGCGTCCTGGTCCTGGCCGGACTCGGCACCCGCAGCGCCGCCTTCCTCGCCTCGGGCTCGATGGCGTACGCGTACTTCAAGGTCCACCAGCCGGAGTCGCTCTTCCCGCTCCAGAACGGCGGCGAGGGCGCGGCCATGTTCTGCTGGGCCTTCGCGCTGCTCGTGTTCACGGGCCCGGGCGCGCTGGCCCTGGACCGGCTCTTCGGCGCCGGCGAGGCCACGGACGCGAAGACCCGCGAGGAGCGGGGCACGCCGGTCGCGGCCTGACGCACGAGCCACCTAGCGGAGGGGGCCGGAATCCGCAGTGCGGTTTCCGGCCCTTCTGGGTGCCGGGGCCCGACCCTTCTCCCCCACCCCACTCATCCCGCCCATTCCCCCACCGGGCCGGGCCGCGTCCCGCCCCGGGGCCCACCGGCAGCGGGCCCCCCGCCCCCGCGTAGGCTCTGGCCCTGTGAATCTGCTCGACAGCCTGGGCTCGCTGCGGTCGCTCACCGCCGGTCCATGGATCTATCCGGTGGTGGCGACGTCGATCCTGCTCGACGTCTTCCTGCCCGTGCTGCCGAGCGGCTTCCTGGTGATCACCGCCGCCACGGCGGCGGCGACGGCGACCGGCGCATCCACCGGCGTACCGTCGGTCCTCCCCCTGCTCCTCTGCGCGGCGACCGCCTCGACGCTCGGCGACTTCCTGGCGTACCGCCTGGCGCTGCGGGGCGGGGCCAGGCTGGACCGGGCGATCGCACGCTCCCGCCGCCTCTCGCTGGCGCAGGAACGTCTCGGCACCGCGCTGGCCCGGGGCGGCGGGCTGCTCGTCGTCCTCGCGCGCTTCGCCCCGGCCGGCCGCTCCGTGGTCTCGCTGGGCGCGGGCGCGGCGAAGCGGAGGGTCGAGGAGTTCCTGCCGTGGTCGGCGCTGGCGGGCGTGACCTGGGCCTCGTACAGCGTGGGGCTCGGGTGGCTGGGCGGTCAGTGGCTGGGCGCGACCTGGTTCAGCGCGGGGGTGTCGACCCTGGCGCTGTTCCTGGCGGGCGGCCTCGCCGCGTACCTCATCCGGCGCCCGGCCACGACTCCGGCACCCGCGTCCTGACGGCAGCGGTCCGCGACTCCCACGTCCCCGATCACAGAAGGCGGGCGGCTACCGCGCCGCGACAGCCACGGGCTGAGGCTCCCGCGCCCTGACGTCAGCACCGTGGTCGTGGTGATCGTGGTCGTGGTCGTGGTCGTGGTCGTGGTGATCGTGGCGATGCGCGCCGCGCACCACCAGACCGTCCAGAAGTCTCGCGGTCGCGTCGGCGATCTCGTCCACGGCCCGCTCGAAGACCTCGCGGTTGTGGGCGGCGGGGGCGCGGAAGCCGGAGACCTTGCGGACGTACTGCAGGGCGGCGGCGCGGATGTCGTCCTCGGTCGCCTCCTCGGGCAGCGCGGGCGGACGGAGAGTCTTGATGCTGCGGCACATGTCTCCAGTGTGGCGCGCCCCACTGACAACCGCCCGGAACGGCCGGCGGAACCCCCGGAACCACCCGTGGAACCCCGCGGAACCGCCCCCTGACCTACCCCCTCACCTACCCCCCCCCGTTACCTTTTTCACGGCTCCGCAATGGAGCCTCCGGCCTCGGGTCCGGCATGACTTCCCCCTCCTGTTGTTGATGATCCGGGGGGGTGGTGTCACCGGGCCCGGAGGCATCGACGGACCGCTAATGAGGGGCTTGAGCACCGGCTTCACCCGAGCCGGAAGCTCTCCGTAACGTGGGTGTGGCAGCTCGGTGCCGAGGCAAGGCCGGACGAAAGCGTGATGGAGGGGCCTGCACGTGATCGACATCGGCGACATCGACGTATTCCTCGGCCTGGACGTCGGCAAGGGCGAACACCACGCCACCGCCGTCACCCCGGCCGGGAAGAAGGCGTTCGACAAGCGGCTGCCCAACACCGAACCCAGGCTCCGCGAGCTGTTCGCGAAACTCCAGGCCAAGCACGGAACGGTGCTGGTCGTGGTCGACCAGCCGGCCTCGATCGGGGCCCTGCCGCTGGCAGTCGCCCGGGACATGGGCTGCCCCGTCGCCTACCTGCCCGGCCTGACGATGCGGCGAATCGCCGACCTCTACCCAGGCGAGGCCAAGACCGACGCGAGGGACGCGTTCATCATCGCCGACGCCGCCCGAGCGATGCCCCACACGCTGCGGGCGATCGACGGCGAGGACGAGACAGTCGCCGAGCTGGAGATGATCGTCGGCTTCGACGACGACCTGGCCGGCGAGGCAACCCGGGTCGCCAACCGGCTGCACGGCCTGCTCACCCAGATCCATCCGTCGCTGGAACGGGTCCTGGGGCCGCGGTTGCAGCACCCAGCCGTCCTCGCCCTGCTGGAGCGGTTCGGCTCACCCGCCCAGATCCGCAAGGCGGGCAGGCGCCGACTGGTCACGTTGTTACGGCCGAAGGCGCCGCGGATGGCCGAGCGGCTGGTTGAAGAGATCTTCGCGGCCCTGGACGAGCAGACCGTCACCGTTCCCGGCACGGACGCGGCCTCACTGATCGTCCCGAGCCTGGCCAGCTCACTGACGGCCGTCCTGGACCAGCGCAAACTACTGGCCGGGCGAATCGAGGAACTGCTGGAGGCACACCCTCTTTCGAAGGTCCTGATCTCGATGCCGGGAGTCGGCGTCAGGACCGGAGCCAGGAAGGGAAAGCACCACACCCAGGCCCTGCTCTGCCTCGCCCGACGCCGGGCCGACGTCCTCTTCGCAATGCTCCGCGACGGAACCTTCTACGAGTCCCGGCCTACCGCAGTGGCATGAGATCGCTCACGAGTCGCGCTGCATGGACGTCGAGAGGGGCGACTCGCAGTCGAAATCGAAAGTCTCTACGGCGGCGTCAGCGGGAAAGTCTGGGTGGTCGTGCCAGATTCCAGCCAAGGCGACCAGCAGGTTCCACGAGGCGGTTGCATGCAGCTCCGTCTCCCCTGAGTGCTCAGCCGGTGAGTTTCGGTGGAAGATCACCGCCGCGATCTGTTTGTTCGCGGCCAGGCGCAGGGCTGCGGCCGTGCGGCGGGCTTCGCCTTGAAGCGGAGCGGTTTCGGGGATGCGTGCCGACACGAAGCCAGCCAGCCGTGCGACCTGGTCCTCAGTGATCCGTTCCACTCATACCCCTGCGGCTAGCAACCCTATTCACCTGCGACGGCGCCAACTATCGCACCGGGCTGACACCGCCATGGGCGATGGGAGGCCTAGACAGCTTGACCAAAGACATAGGGGCACCCCCGCCCCCTCACCCGCCCCCGAGCCCGCGTCTGCTCCGTGCGTTGATCTCGGCGGTGCGGGCCCGCAGCTCGTGCAGGGGCGTGGCGGGCTGGACGTCGACGGGCTCGGCCTCCCACTCGCCGCCGCCGTGGACGGCGCGGATCAGAAAGCGCCCGGAGACGCACTCCACATAGAAACCGACCCGCCCCGTGGCGGTGTCGCGGACGAGGTCACCGACCTCGGGCAGTGGCTGCACGCATCCCCTCCGTCCCGAATCCTGAAGCCTGGGGACACTCAGGGAAGCGCGGCGACCCCGCCCTGTCAACGTATCTCTAGAGATGTCCCCCGATGGATGGATCGACCGGGCGGGACGGCGTACTGGTGTGCACCGGGGCCGAGGAGCGCGCCGTAGGGTGTCCCGCAATGGAAGGGAGTGGTCCACCCGTGACTGACCAGGACAGCGCTCGTCGGCCCAAGTACCAGCGCATCGCCGACGAGTTGAGAACCGCGATCCAGTCGGGCGCCTTCGCGCCGGGCGATCGGCTCCCCGGCGAGAACGACCTCATGTCGACCTACGACGTGGCCCGCATGACCGCTCGCCAGGCCCTCTCCGTCCTGCGTACGGAAGGGCTCACGGAGGCGCGCAAGGGCGCCGGGGTCTTCGTCCGGGTCTTCCGCCCGCTGCGCCGCCGGGGCATCCCGCGCCTCGCCGGGGAGCAGTGGGGCAGTGGCCGCTCGGTGTGGTCGGCGGACGTCGAGGACCGGGAGCTGGTCGTGGACCAGATCGAGGTGGGCGAGACGGAGGCCGGGGACCGGGTCGCGGGGGCGCTGAACCTGGCGCCGGGGGCACCGGTCTGCGTCCGCAGCCGCCGTTTCGTACTCGACGCGAAGCCGGTGCTGCTCTCCGTCTCGTACCTCTCGGCCGAGCTGGTACGCGGTACGCCGATCGCGGAGCCGGACACGGGCCCGGGCGGTACGTACGCGCGGCTGACGGAACTGGGGCACCGGCCGGTGCGGTTCCGGGAGGAGATCCGCTGCCGGATGCCGACGGCGGACGAGTCGGACCGGCTCTCCCTGGAGCTCGGGACGCCGGTGGTCCTGATCGGGCGCACGGCGTTCACGGGGCCGGGGATGGCGGTGGAGCTCAACGAGATGACGCTGGACTCGTCGTCGTACGTCCTGGAGTACGACTTCGACGCATAGCGGCGGCCTCGAACCGGGCGCCGGGGTCGGCGTGGACGACGTCGCCGGGGAACTCGGCGGCGGCCAGGGCGACGGCGTCCGCCGGACTGGTCCCCGGCCCGACGTGGGTCACGACGAGCCGGCCGGCACGGGCGTCGGCGGCGCTGCGTCCGGCCTGGGCGGCGGAATGATGCCCGGGCGCAGAGCCGTCGGCCTCACAGACGAACAGATCGCACCCCTCGGCCAGCTCGACCAGGGAGGAACAGGGCTCGCAGTCCCCGGAGTGCACGAGGGAGGCCCCTGCCTCGTCCTCCACGCGCAGGGCGAAGGCGGGCAGGCCGCCGTGCTCGACGGCGCGGGAGCGAAGGGTGAGCCCCCCGACGCGTACGACATGCCCGTCGTGCAACTCCTCGACGGCGAAGGCCTTTTCGACGGGGCTGCGGGCGGGTCCGTTCGTCAGGAAGGCGGCGAGGCGATCGGCGATGCCGGGCGGCCCGAAGAGGGGCACGGGCAGCGGGAGGTCGAGCCCGGCGTACAGCAGCGCGTAGGAGGCGGTGAGCAGGTCGGCGCTGTGGTCGGCGTGGAGGTGGGAGATCCACACGGCATCGACCGACCCGAGCGACACGTAACGCTGGAGCTCGGCGAGGGTGCCGGTCCCGGCGTCCACCCAGAGGCGGACGCCGCCACCCTCGACGAGGTAGCCGGAGCAGGCGTTGCCGGGCCGGGGGAAGGGGGTGGCGGACCCGAGGACGGTGATCCGCAACAAGTCGCTGCCCATGCGTCGAGTCTAGGCCGAGCTGCCGACAACTGACCTGAATCCGTGCAGAAGAAGTGAAGATCGTGCGTATCGTGTGTGCTCGCCAGGCCCCATCGGCGGGTGCCGGGCAGAGAACTGAGGGACATTCATGCTTCGCGTACGCACGCTCGCGGCCGTGACCGCGGCCGCCGCCTCCGGCATCCTCCTGCTGCCTTCGCAGGCGCAGGCGGCCGGTTCGGTCCACCTGTACAAGGTCTACTACGACAGCCCGGGCACGGACAACCGGTCCAACAGCAGCCTGAACGCCGAGTACGTCCAGATACGCAACACGACCGGCGCCGCGGTCAACCTGCGGGGGTGGACGCTGACGGACGCGGCCAACCACAAGTACACCTTCGGCGCCTTCTCGCTCGGCGCGGGCAAGATCGTGACGGTCCGCACGGGCCGGGGCACGAACACCGCCGCGAACGTCTACCAGAACCGCGCGGCGTACGTCTGGAACAACGACAAGGACACGGCGACGCTGCGCAAGTCGAACGGCACGAGCGTGGACACGTGCGCGTACAACTCGACGCGGGTGGACTACAAGTGGTGCTGACGAGGCACCGCGCCTGAGGCCGGGGCCCGGGGGTCAGGAGGCCTCGGCCGCCTCCCGGGCCCCGGGCACGCCACCCCCGTGCTGCTGGACGTCGGAGTTGACCTGTCCGCCGAGGGTCATGACGTTCAGGGTGGCGGAGTTCTCGTTGGCGATGGCCTTCTCGACACGCGAAACAAGAACAGAGAACGCCTCGCGCTCAGCGAGGTTGTGATAAGGCCCGACCTTGGTCTCAAAGTAAACCCGCTCATGCCCGAGCAACTGCTCGGTGGACCGGTAGTTCTTCCACTGCTCGCGATAGCGGTAGACACTCTCGAGCGACACGGCGGCGACGACCACGACGCTCAGGACCGTGGCGGTGACCCGCGCGAACCCCAGGTCCAGATTCACGAACACGGGCACCAGGGCGCCGCCGACGACGGAGACGGTCCGCATCCGCAGATGCATGGCCTTCATCCGGGTCGCTTTGGCGTCGTACCACCCCTGGTACTGCGCGAGCCTGGTCTCCATGTACCGCTGCGGCGTCATCTCGCCACCCGTCACGCCCACTTCGGGCGCGTCCCCCACCTCAGCCATACCGCGAGTACACCGGCAAGCCCAACCTCCCGTCAACTCCCACCTCACACCCTCCACCAAGCGCCGCTAGAACCACGGATCCCGGCCGCAGGCGGCACCGAGGCGCGGCACGGCCACCGATCGTCATCGCGAATCTCGACGAAGAACAGTGCTTCCCGCGGACGTTCAGGAACGTCAATAACTGATCACCTGAGGCCGCGACCTGTGACGACCACCAAATCGAACAGCACCGTGACGTGCTGACGAGCCGCCGGCAGTGGTCGACTCCAGTCGCTACCGAGCGCCCGTCTACTGCCCCAAGACGGCCCGGCGGGGGGCGATCGCGCGTCAGTACACAGGCGGAGAGAGGCCAGGGCGCCCGGCCGGTGATCTGTCGACCTCGTGGCTGAGCCAGCAGGCGCGGACGCGCCCGCCAGCCACATCGTCGACCGCCGCCACCCCTGCTAACTGCACGGCCTTGCACGCAGGCAGTGCTCTAAAGGTGCGGCGACCATCCAAGCCATAGACCTACGGGGATCCGTCAACGGCGCCGTACGTGCTCGGCTGGTTACCACTCTGTCGTTCTCTCCGGACGGTGACCCTGACGTGGACGCTGCCCACCAGGGACGATCCACTGCCGATCGCAGCGACCGCTGCAGCGGCCCCAGCAGCACCATGCCACGCGAGCAGTGCTGCGGTGATGACAGCAATCAGCCCCGTGAGCGCTGTGATCCAGCCCGTTGCGGTGGACCCGTCGATGCGCGATATGCGCCTTTCAGTCGATGGCACTGTAGAGCACCGGTCCTTCCGCATCGCACATCCCTGCCAGGCAGCACTGGGCTACGCCCATCCGTTGTTCCACCTTGCTGACGTACTTCTCCAGCTGCGGGACGAGGCCCTCTTCGTCGAGCCGATACGAGGCTGCCTCGATGAGAGTCCGGGAGACACGGGGGGATGCGTCGGCGCCGTTGGTGAAGACCATCAGGTCCGACAGGAGTTGCTGCGGGGAGGGGACGAAGACACGCCGAGCGAGGTCGAAACGACTGGGCAGGTGGTAATTGGGTTTTCCCTGTTCGCGCCCGGCAGGGATCAGATGCATCTCCCAGCCACTACGGTCAGACGGCGAGTAGACACGAGGACTCCAGTGCAGCTGGTGGAACACACAGCCGTGGTCGTCGCGGAAGTCCTCGTCGAACCAGATCCCGCCCCAACGGTCCACGCCCGATCCGCCGGCCCGCCAACCGATCACGGGAATGCCGGAGCCGGCCCAATGACTGGCCACGGAGCCGATGTAGGGGTGGTGGAGCGAGTCTCGCGGGCCGGTGACGAGCGAGGGTTCGCTCGTCCTGCGAGCAACGGAGTACGGCACGTTCTCGGCTGCCTGACGACGCCGCGCAGCACGCTTTCTGGTTGAATGCTTGACCATCAGTTTCCAGACCGGCAGTTACCCACACCCTGCCTCACTGAGC
Source organism: Streptomyces sp. R44 (assembly GCF_041053105.1). Lineage (NCBI taxonomy): Bacteria > Bacillati > Actinomycetota > Actinomycetes > Kitasatosporales > Streptomycetaceae > Streptomyces > Streptomyces sp. R44. The sequence continues at coordinate 2,695,354 of NZ_CP163444.1, forward strand.
GTCAACCAGTCTTGCGCGATCCACTGAGGACCTTGGCCAGGGTGTACGAAGTGGTGTGGGCACGACGTAGTGGCTCAGGCGGCGCAGCTGCCAAGTGGGATCATACCGATGCCCAACACCCCTGGCCTGCAACTTCCGGCAATTCACGCCCTGTTCGACACCCACTTCAGGAGGGCGGGAGGCGAAGAGTGGCACTGACCTGCGCCTTTCAGGAGAAGGTAGATCGACGCTCACCCGCGGGATCTCCCACTCCCCGTGAGCGCCCCGCCTCATCAGACATGGGTGCGACACGGCTGGTACCAGAGGCCCCTTTGCGCGCGACTCCCGGCAGCCTCGACGACCCGCCGAGCCTACGAGTGCTCCACGAAGGCCGTCGGAGGCATGTCGTCCCCCTCCCCCTCATACGCGTGCCACCGGGGGGCACGACTGGCAGGACACCGACTACACCTCACGACGCATGCCGGCCGCACGGTCAAGCCGATGAACCAGATCCGTTCGCGTCAGCGCATCACGGAGGCGACGGGGCTCCCCGAATCCGGCTGCACGACACCGGCAAGAGTGCGCAACGCTCCTGTTCGCCGCAGGCGTGCCGGCGCGGGGCGGGAAGGAGATCTCGGGCACTCGCAGATCGCCGTCACGATGAACATCTACACCCACGTCGTCCAGGACACGCAGCGCGAAGCCGTGAGTCACATGGACCGGCTGCTCAGGAGTCGTCCCCGGTCTTGGGTCCTTCACGTGCAGATTGCCAGCTCGACTGATCGGCTGCCCAGCGGAGGACGGCATCACAGACTGCGGTCTGGGAAGCTGACCGCGTCCCCTCGCGCTCAGCGGCCGTGCCCGCTTGGTGAACCACCTCGTAGCTGTCGTCCTCGTCGAGCAGGACTTGGAGGTACCAGTCGCCCTCACCCTGGTCGGTCATCCGCTGAAGAAGCAGGTACTCCCTATGTCGCAGCCCGGCAAGCATCGCCTCGATGATGGAGGCGTCGGGGTCGCGGACCAGCCGTCCGTCGGGAGCCAGCGCGACAAGCTTGAGCGGCCCGAGACCCTCCTTCTGATGCCTATCCCGGACCCACTCCTTCTCCTGACCGGTCAGGAGAGACGGCGGTACGGGGGGTCCGTCAGGGTTGTAGACCGCAATGGGGTCGTCCGGATCGGACCACGACCCCACCGTCCACAGGCGGTACACGTGGACACCGTCCTCCGCCAGCGGCACTGCGAGGGTTGTCGGCGCGGGAGGGCCAGGAATGCAGCGCCCCACGTCCTCCCCGTACGGGCCACCGTGGAAGATCGCGTGCATCCATCCCTTCGGCGGTCGCCCGGTCGTGTCGAAAACGTCCTCCACCGTTCCCCCTTCGACGGAATCGCAGCCCTGACGGTCATCATGATCGGCCGGGCGGGCCCCAGAGCCCAGTGACCATGGACGTTGATGTCAAAAGTGGACGCCAAAGGCCCCCAGCAATGATCGGCTGGGGCCCTTTCCCTGGTGGGCGCGGACGGTTTCGAACCGCCGACGTCTCCTTTGCAAGCCTGGCACCCGTAGCTGATCCGCCCTGGCAGCTCAGCCTCTCTGTGCGCCACGACGGCTGAAACAGGCCGCAGTGCCCGCGGTTGACCGCTCGATCTGGCACACATCCGCCAGCTCCCTCATCGACCGTGAGCAGCCGCGCCTTCCGGCAGGTCGGCGACACACCGGGCGGTCACCAAGTAGCCCGCGAACCTGACGTCCGGCCTGGCCTTCGCCCACCCGTCCGCCCTCTCAACCGGTACCAGCACGGTCGTGCCCGGAACGGGGTAGTTCACCTTGTCCGTGGCGCCCGGGGGTACCCCGTAACGGCAGTGCACCTCGACGATCGACACCACCTCCACCGAGGCGGGCGCATGTCCCTCGTCCTGGCCGTGATGCTCCTCGCGGAAGTCGATCTCATCAGCACGTTCGACACCGACGACGTCGACGTAGTCCTCCGGATCGACCTCCAGCAGCGTCCAGGAGACAACGTCCCCTGGCGCGAAGCTCTCTCCGCAGCACTGGATCTGCCAGTCATCGACCCAAATCGTCAACGTCATGACGCCATTGTCCGCTGCGGGCGGCTCCTCACAGCTGCTCTTACAGGCCTCCCACGAACGCCCACGTGCACAGCCGGTGAGGCCAGCGGCCTCGTGGGCCTCCCGAGCGGTCACTAATCTGTTCGCATGACCCCGAACGAAGACCGCCAGTTTCCCGCTGCGCTCGCCGCTGCCATGGCGGTCCGGCTCGACTGCATAGGCGAGGACGGCGTCGACTTCGAACCCTACGAGTCCTTCCTGACTGCCGACGAGACAACGGACTGGCTCCGTGCGTGGACGGGCAACAGCGACCTGACCGGCGATGACTTCCGCGTCTTCGGCCAGGACGGCACCGGCGGGAACGTAGCCTTCTGGCTCACCCGTCCCGGCCGGGACCTGACAGAGCAGCCCGTCGTCTTCATGGGCTCCGAAGGAGAGACCGGAGTCGTCGCCCGCGACCTGGGCACCTTCCTGTGGCTGCTGGCCGACGGCTTCGGCCCGTGGGAAGCGGCCGCCTTCTACGAACCCGAGCCCGACTGGGCTCCCAGGGTCAACGAGGACCTGGCGGCCATCGCGGAGCAGCACGCTCCGTCCTGCCGTGCGTCGGCGGCGACGATCGTCGCGCAGGCCACACAGGAGTTCCCCGACTTCGACGACACCATCATGGGGTTGTGCCGCTGAACATTTCCAGGTGAGCTGGATTGGGCCACTACGCCTGCGGGGTCGGGCCGCAGCTCGCGACGGTCGTAAGGGGCCGTGAGGACTGCTGTCATCCACCGTCCGGTTCGTCTGGGCGGTCGGCCCAGTGCCACCAAAGGACCCGGTCCTGCTGACAGCGCCACAGGGAGCGGCAGACCCTCTTGCCGTCCTCCTCGCGCGTGAAGGGAGCGAATCCCTTCCACTGCATGGGTCGGGCGCAGTCGGGGCAGGGGAGCGGCCAGCAGCCATGGTGCGGAACGTGCTCTCGGGCGTTGTCAGTGGTCGGCTGTAGCGTCCTGGCCAAGGTTGAGCCGGTTCGATGTTCCTCCCCGGAACACGGCGGCCAGGGGGGGTGGCACGGTAGGGGTCCCCTGAGCTTTCACGCTTCGGGATCCTCAGCTCGGACCCCACCCCCCTCTCACCTTCCCCGGTTGATGGGGATCTCGTAGACGATCTCGCAGAGGGCGGCGGGCACGACGATGTCGGCGGTCTCGACGGGCCGCCCCTGGTCGCTGCAGTAGATCCGCCGGATGTGCGTGACGAGCGCGGCCTTCTGGATCCCGAGGAGCGACACTTCCTCGGCGGTGGCCTGCCGCGGCTCCGGCTGCTCGACGGCGTGGCTGACGGTGACGCCGATCTGGGCCATCCGATCCACGACGCCGGCCCCGGCGCGCACCTTCCCGTCACGCCCGGGGCTCAACCAAACAGCTCCAGTCCGTTCCAGCTGCGTTCGCCGCCGATCGCCCACGCATCCAGTAGCTGCCGGGCCTCGGTCTCAGGGGCGGCCAGCCAGACGGTCTGTGAGCCACCATGTGTCGGCACGCCGGCCTCATCCCAGTCGACCCGCCCCTCGCTGCAGCATGCGCACAGCATGTGGAAGCTGCTCGCCGGCTCGGCACCGAAGTCCTGCGCGAAGAATGAAGCCACCAAGGCGTCGACGTCGGATGCATCCGCTGCGTTTACGGTCGCATGCAGCGTCGGCAGTGGAGAGGTCTCGAAGAGCAGCAATTCGTCGAAGACAGCGACTCTCTGGCCGTTGTACGTCCGCTCGCCGGTCGGCTCCCCATCGTGGACGACGATCTCCCCGAAGCGCCGGCCTTTCGTGGCAGGGACGTTCATCACGCGTCCTCGCGTTGGGCAGAGCCGCTGGATCCAGACCACCTCGCGCTCGCCGCCCGTGTCCAGCCGCACGCACGCCGGGCCGAAGGCGCCGTTGATCTCCCCCTCCCCCTCTGGCATCGGGATTCCGAAGCCCTCCCAAGCGTCACGGGCGGTCGACCAGTCACGCTGGATCGTGGCAGCGACCCCCAGGTTCCAAAACGCCGGGTCCTGCTCGCCGCGCAGCGAGCGGGCAGCAGCCTCACGGCCGAGTTCGTAGGCCTTTGCCCAGTTACGCAGAAACTTGTACGCCAGTGCCGCGTCGTACCACCACTCCGCGCTGGGGCCCTCGTCCGGATAGTGAGCAAGGACCTGCTCGTACAGCTCGGCGGAACGCAGCCACTCCTCCGCATCCCACATCTCCCGAGCTCGTTCCAGCAACCGCTTCGCCTCGGACTTCTCCACGCCCCTGTCCCTCTCTCCGACCAGGGAGGGAGTTTCGCACGACGACTGAAGGGTGCTGGAAGGGGGGAACATCAACACTTGTGACAACCGCCAACGATGTGTGGCCGGCCTCTCGAAGGCGCGCCCGCTCATCGGCGCTTGGGAGTGCCGCGCAGGCACTCCAGAGGGTCCGCTGTGTCTCCATCACCTTGTAGAGGAGGTCCTTGGACGTGCGAAAGCGGCCTGCATGCCATCTACGGGCGTCGTCAGCTTCTCTCCGCTCCCGCTCAGCCCCGCGCTGTAGTAGCTGAGTCGTGATGGCAGCGGCCAGGGTGCCGATGACGCCGAGGAGAGCGAGGAGGAACTGAATGGTTGATTGGCTCACGGCCGGAGACCATCGATCTTCCGGGTGGTGCCGTCCACTCTTAGCTGTTCACTCAGATCTTCTGGAGAAAGCCCCTTGCTAAGGGCATCATGATCTGTCGTGGATCCAACCATCGTTGCCGCCCTCGTAGCCGTGCCGTCCGCTCTTCCGCGACCTCGCACCGGCGGCACACCGCGACCTATCCTCCTGGCCCGGCGGTCGAAACTCAGACTGGGCGGAATCCCACGAGACAGTCACCGCCCGCCTCCCCACCGCAGAGGAAGCAACGGCTCTTCGCATCAGCTCCACGCGGACGGTCCTGACCATCACAAGCATCGCCATCAACACCACGGGCCGCGTGATCGAGGCCGTACTCATGACGCTGCCCAGCGACACCGCCGACGCGGCCTTCACCACCCACCCGACACCCAAGGAAGAGGAGGCGGGTAAGTGACCTCCCGCAACGAACTGCGGCTTCTCCCCTGGTCCGGCCCCGACGGCAAGCCGTGCTTCCTGAGCACTGACGACAGCAACAGGCGCTTGTCCCGCCTGGCCGACAGGCTCGAAGCGACCTACCTCGACCATGCGGCCGGGGCACTCACCGACGCGATCGAAATACTGAACCTGCCGGAGCTCGACCCGGCGGACCTGCGAGCCACGTCGACAGACCTCGCGGAAGCCTTGGAACAGGCGCTACGCGTTGCCGAGAGCCGCGGCCGTCGCCTCCCATAGGTGGGTCCCCCGCCCACATCAACAAGGCCATCGCCTCCTCGAACCACCTCAGGATGCAGGACTCTCGCGTGCACGATCAAGAAGCCCCCAGCATCTCCGCTGGGGGCTTCTCTGGCACAAGTTCGGAGGCCGTGCATTCCCTCGCCCCCGCAGGTCAACGTCCTACAAGTGGCATGGCGGGCGCTCTCGGCTCACGAACAGGCCGCACCTCGTGGACACAAAGGCTTCTCAGTTGGCACCCGCTGGGCGCTGTGGGACCTCGCGGACCCTCTGCGAGACCTACCGCCTTTGCAGGGAGCCACAGTTACGGCTGTCAGCTCCCTCCACTCGACGGAAGCTCAGAAAGCCGCGCAGCACTCACACATCTGGCATCCTGCTCACAGGGCTGGCCATCGTTACCTGAGCCAGCTGCACACTCCCGTTCAGTGGTACGCCGATTCGAGGACTACAGTGACTCAGTCGCCCAAATTCACCGAACTCTACTTCGGCATGGCCGATAGCAAGAACGAAGCGCGAGACAGCCCTGACGCCTTCATTAAGAGTTTCATCGATCCTCAAGGAATCGTCCCAGACCTGCAAAGCCGAAAGAAGTTCCTGGTACTAGGACCCAAAGGCGCGGGAAAGTCGGCAGTTGCTTGGTATATGGATCTTACTGCGTCCTCGACGGAACTGGTCAGCACTCGCGACATTAGCGAGCTCCCGATTGCCGACGTAGAAAAGATGAAGACTGGCGACAATGCAGGAATCGGGAGAACGGTAACCGCATGGAAGCTGATCATTCTTTGCGCCCTCCTCGATCTCATCTTGACCGATCAATCCAGCCCTCTCCACTCAAATGCAGAGGTCCAGCGAGTCGAAAAGGAGCTGAGACGTCAGGGTTTCATGGACCCGACGCCAGTAAAGGCGGTACTGGCAACCACTAAGAATACGTTTAAGGTGCCAGTCCCAACGATTGGAGAGATCTTCTCAAGAGAAAAGAGCAGCTCTGTCCATCTGGCCAATATTGTTCCCTTTGTTGAGAAATGGGTATCCGCAAACCAGAAAAACAAACACACGTTGATCCTGGACGGAATCGACTCGATCTATCTGAACGACCCGAAGTATTTCACGTCGATTTCCGCAATGGTGCAAGCAGTGTACTCAATCAATCAAGCATTGCGTGCCTCACGATCCAGCGCTCACGTAGTCCTGCTTGTCAGGAATGACCTCTTCTCTAGGTTGACATTGGCCGACGCCGGAAAGATGCGCGAGGATTTCGGAGCCGACCTAGATTGGCGAATCCTCTCTGGCCAACCACGCCAGGCCCCCCTATTCAAGCTCGTTAACAGGAAAGCTGGATCGCTCCTCACGAACCCTCCTGCAGACATTATCGACACCTACTTCCCCATCGACGTGCAGATTGGAGGGAGGGGTGGCGGGGCACCCCAGTGGGTGGCTATCCATCAATACTTGCTCAACCTAACGCGCCATACACCAAGGGACATGCTGCGCCTGTTCGAACACATTCGAAGGGTTACAGAATCGGGAAATCTCCCGACGACCAGAGACGGGAAAGTAACACAAGAAATCATCAGAGAGGGCGTCCTGCAATACTCGTCAAAGTATTTCGTAGACGCTATCAATAACGAACTCGTTGGCCGCGAAGGTGACGAAGATAGCCTCGTCCGCGAAGCTATGGTCACACTTAGGCACCTGCCTAAGAGTTCGTTTACTCTCGACGAGTTCGTACAGGAATGCTTCGGAGACGCTTCCGTTGAGAGCCGCAAGAGATCCGAGAAGGTCCTAACGTGGCTATTCTTTGCCGGGGCTCTTGGGAACTTGCGAGGAGGCTCCGAGACCTACATGCAGTTCTATCACCGACGTGAAGATACAGACGTTTACCTCAAGGGGAAACTCGTGCTACACAACGCTCTTGTGCACGCTTGGAATGTCCCCCGCTAACACCTCTACCTAGGGTCAGCGACCTTCCCCCAGAGGCCATTCAAGACTACAGGTAGCCGTGCAACCCGTAACGGCCCGAATCGCCACGGGTTGAAATCCTCCCTCCGGCAATGAAACGGCCCCTGCCCAGGAAAGGGTAGGGGCCGTTACCAAAGCAGTACATGGGAAGCCCTGGGCACTTTCCGGTGTCTCCGATAAATCAGGTCATCCAACCAGAACGCCAAATGCACTACTCTTGGACTAAAGATAAAATAAGAGAGGAGCTGGCGACAGCAGACGGAGATCTGGATGGATGCCAATCAGACGCCATCACAAGTCTCAAGGGAGGCCGAATCATTAATATATCCCGTCACGCCAGTAGCTTCTCCTGCTCCTTCTTAAGTCGATCGAACGAGCCCTGAACATATTCATTAAACGCGCTTCCCGGATGTGCGATCAAGGCGCGCCTATGCAATCCTTCGGCCTCCTCTAGAATCGAAATCTCTAGGGCCAGAACATGAGCACAAAAGTCGCGAAGGGGGTGCGGAACCTCGGGCTCAACAATCAGGTCGGCGCGTTCGATAATCAAGTCCCGCATTCGGCGATTAGTTGGAACAAGCGCCTGATCCCGCCACCTCTGCCACTCGCTCGAATTTGCGGTTGGATCTCTCTCATCCTGTGCGGGAAGAAAAGAAACCCGCAATGCTTCCCAAACTCTCTCATTACTCTCAATGAGAGTATTGAGAGGCCCGTAAAGCTCTCGGAGTTGGCTATTGATTCGCGCGAGACGAGCCTGGCGTCGCTCTTGTCGAATTTGGGCCCGCTGGGTTAGGAGAAATGCCAGAACTGCGACGACAATGCTCGCGCTGGCGGTGATGATGGCTGCTGTCACACTGCAAGTGTGGCCTACGGTAGTCGTTTTGGATACAGGCAGGCACCCCTGACCGGCCCTTCGAATGGCCGAAGCCGCTCTCGACCTGACCGATCAAGAGTTCGACTGACCTCTACGTGACTGATTCACTTGGCGAGGTCTAGTCCGACTGATGCCATTATGGCATCGTCTGCCAGTACTTGCGCCCTATGATGGGGCTGCTTCACGGCTGTCGGTATCAGCGGTGCATGCTCCATGGCCCTCGTCCCGCTGTGCAAGAGCAACAACATTTCACAGAACCTCACGAAGCGGACCATCAGTTGTCATACTGGCCGCACGCATACCAAGGGTCTACGTTCCAGCTCGGGTGGAGGTCATCGTCAATACCATAATTTCTCAGGCGAACCGGCTCTTTATCAGCTATGCCTTTTCGGACGACGAGCTGTTCGATGACGCTGTGCGAGCGTTTGCCAACGACCTTAAGCGGTTTTACTCAGCAAAAACCGGCAACGAACTTTCGGTCTTCTTTGCGCGTGAAAGCATTGGATGGGGTGACAACTGGAGGTCTAGGATTGATAGCGAGCTGGAAAACGCTTCGATCTTCATGCCGATCATCACCATGCAATACTTCAACCGCTCCGCATGCCGGGACGAACTAAACACGTTCCATCAAGGAGCGTTGCGGCTGGGGGTGCAGTACCTGATTCTTCCCGTAGTCATCGCCGGCGCCCACGCCATCAGGTCCGACCATCCGATGCCAGAAGTGGCGACAATCAAGGCGCTGCAATATAAGAACTTGGAGGAAACCTTCCTTGCCGGCCCGGGAACGCCGGAGTGGCGCAGAGCACTCAGTGGCCTAACCGACGAGCTTATCGAACTAATCTCGAGGGGAGAGCTAGCGTCCCCCGTGCTTGCATCTAAGGATTCGGGTGGAGTTGACCAAGGCGAACTCAGTGAAGATAACAGTGATTTTCTGACAAGTGCGGCAGAGTTGGAGACCCTCACTCCCGCTCTTGCGAAGGCTGCCGAGCAGGTACTGGAGGATTTCGGCTCGTGGTCTGAGGTAGTGAACGAAGCAACCAAGTTGGTCAAGCCTGGCTTGACAGTTCAGCAAATGCGAGCCGTCTCAATCTCGATCGCCAATCAGCTGAAGATCCCGTCGGAGAAACTGCACGACTCTGGGGTAAAGCTTGCAGAGACGGCAGAGAAGGCCGACGCTGTAATGAATGCGATTAGCGACCAAATCTCTCGGGTACCAACTCAAGAGGGGAAGGCCGGACTGGAGAAATTGGTTGCGCCAATGCGACAGTCTGCTGATCTCCACGAGGTAGTGGGTAACATGACAGAACTTCTCGAAAACATGGCATCAGTGGAGGTACTGAGCGCTCCCCTCAGGAGATCCCTCAAACCGGCCAGGATCGGGATCACTAAAATTCAAGACACCGCGCGAGTGGTGGACCGCTGGGCCAATGGTCCACACATGTGATGCCGCAGGGTCGGACGAGTATTCTACTTTTCAGCGTTCACGTGAGGCATGCAGATCGGCGACAGCTCTCTGACCTACGCCCAACGTCGTGGACTGTGCTGAAGAGATGGAACCCGGGGCGATCCTGGGCTCAAACGTAGAAGAATTCGTCTGGAATTTAGCAGCGACTGGAGGAGGACTTGTTTTCCGCGAGCCTCCTCCAAGTAACCTGGGTTCTACGCACCAGCAGTTCATCCACTCGCACGAAGGCAGACAAGATCTTCCTACTGGGGTGCAGGCGACGGGATCGAAGCCTCACCGATTCACGCCTCGCCTAACTTGCATCCCGTCTGCCATCGGCCCACACGTATGTGGAGCGGCCGCGGTGCCGGGCGTCAAGGTGGAGCGCGCCACTGTACGAACGACCTTGACGCCCGGCACCGCGGCCGCTCGGCTTGTCCTGGGCCGATGGCAGGCGGGATGCAAGTTCCCCACCCTCACGTCCCACCGGCCGGCACCCGCGTACGGCCCCCTCCCATCCCGGAGCCGGAGCGCCCCCGCCGGAGGCATCGTTTTGAGTCACACCCGCGTACCGCCTCGGCCGCATCGTGGTTCACCCTTCATCAACCCGAGCTGTCAGGCGTGCGGCCGGCGGTCGGGCTGGAGCGGGGCGGAGACAGGAGCGCAGGCCCGGGCGACGGGCCGCGCGCGCCGCGCCGTGCGCGGCGGGTGCCTTGATGAAGTAGAGAAAGTCTTACCGCGGTGCAGTGCTTGGGGTGTCAAAGTGTGATCGGCTTGTAGGCCATGGCTCCGAGGCGGTCTTCTCCTCCGGTGGCTCCGGATCACGGTCCCAGCAGACGTGGTCGCTCATGTGCGGGCACGCCCGATGGCAGTCAGCTACCGGGATCGACTGCTCAAGAGTCGTTCCCGGTCCTGGTCTACGCCATCGTTGATGTCAGGTGGCATCGACGTGGCATGGAGAAGCCCCCAGCCGTGATCGGCTGGGGGCCTTTTCCCTGGTGGGCGCGGACGGTTTCGAACCGCCGACATCTGCTTTGTAAGTTCGCTCGTACTCGCCGCCCGAAGCCCTCATCAGCGTCCTGCCATGCCGCTGATGACCGCTCGACACCCCCCACGTCCGGGCTCGTTGATGTCAGCCGTAGATGTCAGGCGGATCGAGGAACGATGCCCAGCGCGCGGTAGTCGTACCCGTCCTGCTTGAAGCCGGGAGCTTCCCAGGTGAGCTCGACCTGCTGCCCCGGCGACAGCGTGCGGAACCCCGCCGCCTGAATGTCGGAGAAGTGGCCCCAGCACCCCCCAGGGGTCTCGGGCGAGTCGAGCACGCCCCAACCTTCCTCGTCGTTCCACTCGCGGACAGTCGCAATCACCATGGGTGGAACCCTACGGGCGTTCGGGCGTTGGTACGGGCGCAAGCAACGGAAACTCCCGGTGACCCGTTGCCCGATCGCCCGTCTTTGCAGCACCGGGATTGCAGCTGACACGGAAGATACTCCGAGCTGCGCTAACTCTGCTGCCGGTTAACGGGCACCTCGTAGACGATCTCGCACAGAGCCGCAGGCACGACGATGTCAGCCGTCTCCACGGGCTGCCCCTCATCGCTGTAGTACGTCCGCCGGATGTGCGTCACGAGGGAGCCCTTCTGGATCCCGAGAAGTGACGCCTCTTCTGCTGTCGCCTGCGCTGGCTCGGGCTGCTCCACGGCATGGCTGACCGTGATGCCGATCTCGGCCATACGGTTCACGACACCCGCACCGGCGTGCGGTCCTCCCTCAGGAAGGACGACGAGAGTGCCGCCCGTGAGGTCGTACGACTCCCAACTCGTCGACAACTGCACGGGGCGACCGTCGGCAAGGAACTCGTACACGGTCCGGACGCACAGGTCCCCCTCGGCAATACCGAGCCGCACCGCGATCTCAGCCGGCGCTGGCACCTTCGCCTCCGTCCGGCTCTCCCAGTCCCCCTGCTTCCCCACGGCCTTCATGTCAGCCCGAAACGGAGAACCGCCGCGCTGCTCGCGCGCCGAGGACCGAACCACCCGAACACGCTGACGAGGTTCGGCGACGTACGTGCCCGAACCCGCACGGCCCTCCAGGACCCCCCTGGGAGATCAGTAGCTCCTGCGCCCGGCGGACCACGTTCTCGCCGACACCGCACTCCTGGGCGATCTGAGCACGGGAGGGGAGCCGGTCTCCAGGCGCCCACTCATGCTCCGCGATCCGCTGTCGAAGGACATCCGCGATGCGGAGATAAGGCGGCTGCTCAGGCATATGGAAAATCTAGTCCACTAGCTCTAATCTAGTTAACTAGCTTCACGTAAAGTGATCACACGGCGACGGAGGCTCCCTGTGCCTACTCCGGAAGTAAGCGCGGAGGCCATCGCCGCCCGGTTGTCCGCCCTCGGACTCACCACACGCGTGGAGCCACACGCCCGACACACGTCGATCGAAGCGGAGGTACCGGAATCCCTCCCGGGCGAGACATGGCGGGAGGCCCTGGAAGTGGTGGCGGAAGCTGATCGGTTCGGTCTTCTCGCCAGCAGTCTGAACGGCCGCACGTTATGGGCCGCCGTACACAAAGCGGTCCCCGCGACAGGCGACGTCCGGGGACCTGGCCGTCAGCGATAGGAGCTGATCAGCATGTTCAACCGTATCCGCCGCGCGGTCTCGCGCACCAGAGAGCGGCACCCGTCGAAGGGCAGGCACCGCAGCCCCTTAACGCCCAACCGACCGACGATCGTTCACTACGACCTCTACGACTGGCCGACGCTGCTCACGGCGCCGCACCACAACCGCACGGACGTATTCGCGGGCGAGGACAGTGCACTCGTCCGCCCATACGTACTGGCCAGCGAGGAGCGTACGTTGCGGCGCTCGACGCCCCTGCCTCACGACCTCCTCACGCACACCTGGTTCGCGCCGACGGAGGCCCTCTGATGCCTCGTCGTCACCAGCCGCGAGTGACAGACGCCGCAGCTGCCTACCGGTCGAGCGCGTGCCGGATCGGCACACATCACGAGTGCGCCCACTCCGCCCCCACCGCGGCGCCGGTCGACATCCCCGTGGTCTACGAAGCGTGCGACTGCTCCTGTCATCCGGCCGGCGACCGGAACACACCGAAGGAGGTGCCCCAGTGAGGGGATGGGCACCCAGCGGTGCCCTTGCCTCCAACGTCGAGATCACCTCGGCCACCGTGCAACTGGGAGACGTCATCCAGATCGGCGGTCAGCCGTGCCGGGTCGCGGACCTCTTCCAGCTCCCCGGCGGCGCCAAACGCCTCCTCTTCGAATCCGGCGAGCTGCTGACGATGCACTCCCGGACCCGACTCATCGCCCTGCGGATGCTGAGAGGAGGTGACTCACGCCGTGCCTTCTCTCCGTCACACCATCGCCGATGACCTACGAACCCGAATCGCGACGGGCCGCCTCAAGGCCGGCGAGCGCCTCCCCTCGGAGCCCCAGCTCGCCGCCCAGTACAAGGTCAGCACGGCGACCCTGCGGAACGCCCTCGCGCTCCTCCAAGCCGAGGGGCTCATCGAAAAGGTCCACGGCAAGGGGAATTTCGTCCGTCCCCCACTCCGCCGTATCACGTACGCCGGCGGTGGCCGCACGCCCTTCGATCCCGCACTCCAGGTCAGCATCCGCACGACCAACCTCCGGGCGCGCGGACACCTCAGAGCCCTACTGAGGGTCTCGTCCAACAGCCCTTTGACCGAGTTCCTCTGCATCACCCACGAGGGAAAGTCACCCCACAGCCTGGCCCGCATCTACGTCCCCCGCGGCCTGGCGCCGGCCGTCCAACTCAGCTCGTCGCCGTGGCCCCAGAGCGCGGAGCCGATATCAACGGAGGTCCGAGAGACGGTCACCGCCCGCCTCCCCACCCCAGAGGAAGCAACAACTCTCCGGATCAGCTCCACCCTGGCCATCCTCGCGATCACGAGCGTGGCAACCGATGCCACTGGCCGCGTAGTAGAAGCCGCGCTCCTGGTGCTCCCCGGCGACCGCGCGGACGCAGTCTTCACCACACGCCCCACGACCGAAGAGAGGAAGACGGAAGGATGACGCGCGACAACGAACTGCGGCTCCTCCCCTGGTCGGGCACCGACGGCAAGCCCTGCTTCCTGAGCACCGACGACGCCAACGGCCACCTGTCCCGCCTTGCTGACAACACCGAAGCGATCCAACTCGGCCTGGCGGCAGAACTCCTGGACCACGCCTCTGAGGTACTCGGCGACACGGAGGCTGCCCCGGAAGAGCTCCGCGCCCTGGCCCACGACCTCACGGAATCCTTGCGGGACACGCTGCGCGTCGCGGAGAGCCGCGGTCACCGCCTGTCGCTTCCCGGCCCGGACACCCATGGCAACGAAACCGGGGGCCCGATGCTGCCGGCGACGGCCTTCGGCTAACGAGCAACGCACCTACAACGACGCCGAGAAGCCCCGGACTCAGTCCGGGGCTTCTCGGCACACGGCTCCGGAGGCCCCGTGCGTTCTCTGCGTTGCCGCAGGTCAGGGTCGCGCAGGCCCATGGATGCCCCCTGCCTGTCCGCGAATAGACCGCGACCGTCAGAGCTCACTCAAGGAGGATCTCCTCCGGCCTGCGGTTCGTGATCACAGTTTCCTGTCCAGCGAGTATGTGTTCAATGCACGCCGTCAGGTCGCCGCCGTGGTCGTCCCTAGCCATAGCTCTGAGTTCACGCACCAGTTCTGATCCGTTGATCAGAACGATCGGGTACTGGTCCTCGACCATCTCGGTCTGTGCGGGCTCCGAGTACGCCCCGGTGGTGACGTAGACGCCGATCCACCCTCGCCGGAGCCGCGCCACGACGCGAGCGATCTGTTCCGCGGTGACGAGCGTGTCGAGCTTCACACACTTGGCCTGCCCCAGCACCACGAGGTTCGTGCCGGCCAAGCCGCTTCCCAGATCGATGCGACCCACAAAATCGGCGCCGCCGTCTCCTGAGCGCCGCGTCAACCATCCTTCGACGTAGCTATGCCCGGATCCTCGCAGGACACGAGCCGCCACCGCGGACGCCAGGGCTTCGAAATCGTGCTTGCGGCCGTCGAAGTGCTTGTAGATCAGTTCAAGGTCGGCATGTTCGCTGCTACCAGGCTTAGGCCGCTGGTCGCGAACCTTGCTGACCTTGGCACGAGCGACACGACGTCGTAGCCGTGGCAGCGCTGAGATGCCGTGCTTCACCCATTCCCGCCACGCCGTGGGCGCGAGCTGGACAGCCTCGGCGTCTGTGACGGTCTCGTCCCTACGGGCTTCGATCCACTCCCAGGCGACCTCATCGCCCTCAACTGCTAGATCGAGAAGTGCAATGTCGTAGACATAGTTGACGAACGTGGTGTGGTCGCTTCCACCCCACTGAACGAGCCGTTCGGTCCGTTCAATGACACCAAGCCCGCAGAACTCAACGTGCCCCTTGGGTTGCCCGTTTCGAGAGACCGACCGGAAGAGCAGCAGTGGTGTCGCCGCGGCTCGCGCTTCGGGCGTATGACCCTGGTGGCCATCGAAGGCATCAAGCAGGGTGGCATTGCCGGTGGTCGTGCCCGGAGCCATGCTTAGGCCGGCCTTGTGATCCCCGAAGTACCGGACGTGCCCGTTGTCCATGTCGAACACGTCGTGCCACGGCGTCTGTTCGGTCCCTGCCTTCCAAGGGCTGGACCGGATGAAGATGGCTGGCCTGCGGGCGCCGTCGAGGGCTGAGACCTTCGCCATCCCGTTGATGCCACGCTCGAGCAACGCCCGCTTCAGTCCTGGGGAGAAGGTCACGTGGTGGAAGTTTGGGTAGCCGTCTAGCACCTGCGGTAGGGGGTCCTTTCCGCTGGCGTAGCGGTAGACCTGCCCTACGCGAAACCTGCCGCCCAACAGAACCTCCGTGTCTAGTCTTTGAGGATCTTGTCACGCGGCCAGGCCATGTCATATAGCTAGGGCGAGACTCGGCGTGCGGGGGCGGGGAGCGCTCCTTGGCGAGATCGGGTGGCCAGAAGGCGCTGGCGGAAAGCAGCGTCCTCAGACAGGAAGAAGTTGAATACGGTGACAACTGAAGCGGCCAAGCTGTACATCGCATTCCATGGTCGAGTGATCGAGCACCTTGGAATCGACATGTATCAATCCCCGGTCGCCGCAATTGCCGAACTCGTCTCGAACTCCTGGGATGCTGACGCTCGACGTGTGACGGTCAGCTTGCCGGATGACATTTCAGCAGACGCCGAGATCGTAATCTCGGACACTGGGGAGGGGATGTCCCTTAAGCAGTGTCAGGATCGATACCTGAAGGTTGGTTACAATCGCCGGAAGGATCGGCAATCTGAGTTCACCGTTGGCGGCCGTCCGGTCATGGGGCGCAAGGGGATCGGAAAGTTCGCAGGATTCGGAATCGCGAATCTTGTCGTCGTCGACACAGTGAGTCGAGAGACGGGAGAGCGGACGGTTTTTAAGCTCGACGTTGCTCGTCTCACAGGAGAATCCGACGGATATGCCAGCGAAACCCGCCTCGATGTGGAGGTAGTCGATTACTCTGGCCCGAATGAGTCCATGAGGAAGGATGGCGGCACGACCATCTATCTTCGTAATCTAACGCTCAAGAAGCGACCGAATAGCGATCAGTTTCGGTTGAGCATGGCGCGACGATTCCTCCTGCTGGAGCGTTCGGACGAGTTTGAAGTATTGGTGGATGGCAAGCCGATCGCAGATGAGGAGAATGTGGAGAAGATTCAGTTCTCCTTCCCTGTCGACTACGCCGAGGGTGAAGCGCCGGCTGGCGTGACCCTCGACGGAGGCTGGGGAGTCGAGCGGCTCTCCAATGGAGAAAAGATTCGCTGGCGGTTTCATTTCTACCGGGACCCGATCCATGAGGAAGAGCTGGCGGGCATCTCGATCTTCAGTCATCATAAACTCTCTCAGCGTCCCTTCTTCTTCAATCTGAGTGGCGGAATTGGAGGGCAGCAAGGTACGAGTTACCTGTCAGGTCGAATCGAGGCTGACTTCATTGATGATCAAGAGAAAGATTTGATCTCGACGGAACGGCAGCGGATCAACTGGGAGGCGGACGCGGCTCTCCCCCTGGCTGCGTGGGGTCAGGATCGAGTGAAGGCCCTTCTGAGGATCTGGCAAGATCGGCGCGCCGAGTCGAAGGTGAAGGCGATGAACGCCAGGATTGAGCCGTTCTCGCAGCGCCTCGGAAAGCTTGAGAGGCATGAGCGAAAGATTGTGAATCGCGCCTTGACATCGCTTGCCAGGGTCGCCGTAATTTCAGACGAGCAGTTCGAGGATTTGGCTAATGCCATCTTGAGCGCATGGGAAGGAGGTCGACTTCGCGACTTGATCGATGATCTCGGCCAGACCGGCGAGATGGATGCCGACGCACTTGTCAGAATTTTGATTGAATCCCGGGCGATGAACGCGCTTCATGCGGCGGAGCGCGTTAAGATCCAACTGAATCTCCTTGAAGGCCTTGAGCAGCGCATCAAGAATCGCGAACTTGAGAATGCTGTGCGAGATTACATCGCGGAGAATCCGTGGATGATCTCGCCGGAGTGGGATACTTTTAAGGTCGAGAAGAGCCTCGAAAACCTGATGAAGATGGTCGGGGAGACATCCCTTGACACTTTGGAAGGATGGAAGGGGCGAGTGGATCTGGTGCTCTGTTCTGGACATCAGCTTCTTGTAATTGAATTTATGCGCCCCGGAGTCACGGCCGACTGGGATCACGTCGGCCGGTTCGAGCGATACATTTTCTCCCTCCGAGAAGCGATAATTGCGAATCGAGGTGGCGATTTTACGTCGGTGACTGGTCTGATGGTGGCAGACAGATTGGAGAGGCCGGCAGGATTTACTGAGAAGCTTGCTGGGCTGCGTAGGCAGGGAATGGATGCGACCGATTGGGCTGGCCTTCTCGGCAAGGCGAGGTCGCAATGGCAGGACTATTTCGACATCCTTTTTGATCGAGCGCCTGAGGACGGCCGGATGCAGGCGCTGGCAGGTGCAGGAACCGCCTCAACCGAGTCGAGCGAGGACCAGTAGCCGGGCGTTTTGGCAAGCCGGGTCGTCTGCTGTCTAGATGACCCTCCTTCCCCGGAGGGCAGTGTGATCGGCAAACCCAGCTGAAGGACCGCTCCATGCCCGCCAGCCATGCCCCCAACTCCCATCCCGCCCCGCCCCACCGGCCGGCACCCGCGCACCGGCCCCCTCCATCCCGGAGCCTGAGCGCCCCCGCCGGAGGCATCGCCCTGAGCCGCACTCGCGTCCCGCCTCGGCCGCATCGTGGGTTCGTCACCCATCAACCCGAGCCGTCAGGCGTGCGGACGGCGCCCGGGCTGGAGCGGGGCGCAGACAGGAGCGCAGGCCCGGGCGACGGGCCGCGCGCGCCGCGCCGTGCGCGGCGGGTGCCTTGATGAAGTAGAGAAACTCTTACCGCACCTAGTCTGTGGCTTCGGATGCACTGGCGCCGGCTGCCATGAACTCGTCGAGGAGAGCGAAGAAGAGCTCGATGGTCGGCATGTCCCTTCGCTCAGCCTCTCGTTCGATCTCGACGGCCCACCCGAGCGCGCTGGGGTACTGCATGCCAAGTCGCTTCCAAAGCCAGTCACTGAACGGGCCACGGTTGGCAAAGTCGGACTCCTCGTCCACGCCATGGATCTCCAGGGCGATCCAGTAGCCAGTCAGCATGGAGTCGAGGTGCTGAAGGGAGCTGCCGCGGACCCACATCCCTGGGCGCAATCGGACCTCTTCAAGGAGGTCGTAGATACCTCGCAGTTCGCTGAGATGCCTCGGTGCTCGTCTGGCGGACGTCGACTCGGTCATGCCCAGCACACTAGTGACGGATGAGCTTCTTGCCGTCGTGGCTGCGGACGTGGGGGCCGTTTCCGTCCAGGGCGTCCAGGAGGCGGATCGCGTAGACCTCCGCCATGCGCTCCTCGACCTCGGCCGGCGTTAGCCAGTCGACCGCGGTGGACTCGTCCGAGATTCGCTCGGAGCCGCCGGAGGGCTTGCAGCGGAAGACCAGGGCGACGATGCCGCGGATGGTGTTCTTGTAGACGCCCGTCAGCTCGTCCACCTCGACGTGGATGCCCGTCTCCTCCAGGACCTCGCGGGCTACGCCTGCTTCCGGTGCCTCGGTGAGTTCGAGGACTCCGCCCGGGAGCTCCCACGTGCCGTTGTCCGCTCGGCGGATGGCCAGGAGGCGGCCGTCTTCGCGCACGACCGCTCCGCCCACGGACACCGAGTGGAGTGGCGTTGACTTTGTTCCCGCGCTCCCGTTACTCATGTACAGGAGCATATGAGAGTGGGTAGGACTGTGGGAACTCCAGCAGGAGCTGGCAGGGCCGTACCTCGGTACGTGCAGATCGCGGACGAGATCGTCCAGCAGATCCGGTCCGGCGTCCTCAAGGCCGGCGACATGGTTCCGAGTGAGTCGGAGCTTGTCGAGCGGTACGGGGTTGCTGGGGGGACTATTCGGAAGGCCATGGTCGAGGTTCGGGCCAGTGGGCTCGTCGAGACTCGGCACGGCAAGGGCTCGATCGTGAAGGATCGGCCTCCCGTACGGCTTCGGTCTTCGGATCGGTTCCGCGCTTCTCACCGGCGGGGCGGTAAGGCTGCCTACCTTGCCGAGTCCGAGCAGTCTGGCGCGACCGCCAAGGTGAGCGTTCTCTACATCGGGCCCATGGAGGCGCCGACGGACATCGCTGAGCGACTTGGTGTCGACGCGGGAACTCAGGTGCTCGCGCGGCGGCGGCTGTACTTCCGGAACGGGACGCCCGTCGAGACCGCCTCGTCGTACCTGCCGTGGGACGTGGTGAAGGACATCCCCGAGCTGTTCGCCGAGAACCCCGGCCCCGGTGGCATCTACGCCCGGCTCGAAGACCACGGCCACACCTTCGCCGAGTTCGTGGAGACCCTTCAGGCTCGGCCGGCCGCGAAGGCGGAGGCGTCCGAGCTGGCTCTGAGTCCTGGCGCCCCCGTGATTCAGCTGGTGCGGGACGCGGTGACCACGAAGGGGCGGGTCGTGGAGGTCTGCGACACCCTCATGGCCGCTGACCAGTTCGTCTTCCAGTACCGGATCCCCGCGACCGACTGACGCCCGCTCAACTCCCCTCAACCCGCTGCGGTTTCTTTCCGCGGCGGGTTGACTCATGTACAGGAGTGAGGCACTCTTCTTCACATCACTCCTATACAGGAGTGAAGGAGCCCGACCTCTATAGAGGAGTGATCCACTGTGCGTCAGATCCCCGTCGACACCTCCGCCGCGATGGTGATGGTGGCCCAGCCCCCGGCCCCGAAGATCGCGAACCGGCAGACCGGTGAGATCGCCACCGACCGGGACACCGGTGCCCCGCTCATGACGGTCGACGTCATGTTCGTCATGGACGGCAACGCCGAGATCCTCAATCTGACCGTGCCCAAGACCGGCATCTCCGAGGAGCTCTCCATGGGCACCCCGGTCGCCCTCACCGGCGTCGTCGCCCGGCCGTGGGAGAACGAGTTCAACGGCCAGAAGCGCCACGGCATCAGCTTCCGCGCCGTCGCCGTCACCTCGCTCGCCGCCGCGAAGGTCGGGTGACCCATGACCGCCTTAACGGTCACCCTCGCGCTGGTCGCCAGCGTCGCATTGCTGCTGCGGTGGCAGCGTCCGGCCTGGTACTGGATGAGCTTCGGCGTCGTCTTCGCCGTGGTGCGCATCCTCGCCCGGTACGCGTCGGTCATGGACGCGTGCGGGCTGACCGTCCCGCCCTCGCGCTGGCGCCTGGCGCTGGCCCGGATGACCGGCCGGCCTATCCCCGACTCGCGGGCGCCCCGGATCCTGCGGCTGCGGCCGACGCGTACCGGGCTCGTCCTGCGGGTGAAGCTGCGGCCCGGGCAGGACGCGTTCGACTTCTCCGCCGCCTCGGACCGGCTCCGGCACTCGTTCGTCATGCAGAACGTCACCGCCCGGGAGGTCCGCTCGGGTGTCGTCGAGCTGCGGATGACCGGCTACGACGTCCTCAAGCGGGTCCAGATGCCCGCGGCTGCCCGTGCTGGGGTGATGCGCGTTCCGGTCGCCATGCGGGAGGACGGAGAGGTCTACTACCGCGACTACCGCCAGACCCCGCATGCACTGAACGTCGGTGCCACACAGTCCGGGAAGTCCGTCTATCAGCGCAATCTTGTTGCCGCGCTCGCTCCGCTGGACGTTGCTTTGGTCGGGATCGACTGCAAGCAGGCCGTTGAACTTGCCCCGCTTGCCCGGCGGTTCACTGCCCTGGGCGACACCCCTGACGCCGCCGCCGACCTCCTCGACGCGCTCGTCGAGCACATGGAGGACGTCTACCAACTGATTCGCCGCGAGCAGAGATTGAGTGCAGACCTGCCGGATGCAGAGATCACCGCCGACATCTGGGACCTACCCGATCACCTGCGACCGACCCCGATCGTGCTCCTGGTCGATGAGGTCGCCGAACTCGCCCTCTACGCCACGAAGGACGAAGAGAAGCGGCGGGATCGGATCATCACCTCCCTCGTCCGGCTCGCCCAGCTCGGCCGCGCCGCCGGCATCTACCTGGAGATCTGCGGACAACGCTTCGGCTCCGAGCTCGGCAAGGGCATCACCATGCTTCGCGCCCAGCTCACCGGCCGCACCGCCCACCGCGTCAACGACGAGACGTCCGCGAACATGGCCTTCGGCGACATCGCCCCGGACGCCGTCCTCGCCACGGTCCAGATCCGCACCGACCGGCCCGGCACCGCCGTCGCCGGCGACTCCTCCGGTGGGTGGGTCCGCATCCGTACTCCCCACCTCACGCTCCGGCGGGCCGTGAACATCGCGAACTCCCACGCCCACCGCACGCCGGAGATCCCCGCGCTGGACGCCTTCCGGCCCGTCCTGCCGCCCCTGGGCAAAGCCGCGGCGCCCTCAACCGTCACGGCTCCCGCGATCGCCTGAATCCCCTCGCTCCACGGCGGCGTGACCGCTTCACGCCAGGTCCCTACCCCTCCCATGCCCGAAACCGGAAGGAGGACCCTCCGATGCGTCCCATCCGCCGACCGGACGCCGTCCTCGTACAAGCCGTGATCGCCGGCGCCCTGTCCTTCGCTCATCTGCACGACCTGGCTGCGGCTGCCGGACAGTCCGGTTGGAAGGCCTGGGCCTACCCGGTCTCCGTGGATCTCCTGCTCGTCGCCGCCTGGCATCGGCTGCGGACCTCGCGGGCCGCCGGTGAGCCTGCCCGCTCGGCCTGGACGTGGTTCATGGTCGCCCTGGCCGCGTCGCTCGGGGCGAACGTCGCCACCGCCGGTCTCCTCGACCTCGGCCACGTTCCCGCCTGGCTGCGCATCCTCGTCGCGGGCTGGCCCGCCCTCGCGTTCCTCGGCGGGACCCTTCTTGTCCACTCCCCTGGACATTCGGCGGTCGCCAAGCCTGCCGAACCCGACACGGACACCGCCGAGCAACCCTCGGCTGTGGAAGCGGTCATCGAGCGGGATGACGTGGTCGAGCCGGAGCCCGAAATCGCCGCCGCCCCGGCCCTTCCCTCTCCGGAGCCGGTCCCGAAGTCCGAACCCGCCCCCGTCTCCGTACCGCCGGCCCTCGTCGCTCACGCCCGGAAGGTCGCCGACGACTACCGCGCTCGGACCGGCTACCCGATCGACGCCGACACCCTCCGCACCCGCCTCGGCGTCCCGCCCCTGATGGCCGCTGCCATCGCCGCCCAGCTCGCCTGAAGGGAGACCCTCATGGCCCCTCGCGACCACTTCCACTCCGTGATGCGGATCGGACCGGTGCAGATCGGCACCCACCGCGACCGCCACGGCCGCACCAAGTACGCCGCCGTGTGCACCTCCGAGGGCTGCGGCTGGTCCGCCGAGTACTCCAGCTCCTCGGCCGCCCAGCTCGCCGCCCGTACCCACCGCTGCAAGCCCCGCTGACCTCGAAGGAGACCCGCGTCATGGACGTCCCGCTCTGGCTCGCCCTGATCGTCGTCGGCGGCCTCGGCGTCAAGCTCATCCGCCCGCCCTGGTGGCTCGTCGCCGTGATCCTCCTCGGCGGCTACCTCCTCGCCGACAGCGTCCTCGCCCCGCTCATCGACACCACGATCAACAAGTAGGGAGAACCGTCATGTTCCAGCCGCGCATCCCGGTCAACCCTCTTCCGACCGGCATCGTCACCCCGCTCGTCCAGCCGACCGCCACCGTCGACATCGCGCCCCACCACACCGTCGACACGGCGGCCTGCAACCACCGCCACGCCCCGGCCTCTGCTCCGGTCCCGGCACCATCCTCCGCCGTGCGCCTCACCCCGGCCGGCCTGGCTGTCGTCGTCGCCGGTGGCGCGGGTGCCGTCCTCGTCGTCGGCACGGTCCTGGTCTCCATGCTCCTCGCCGTCGCCATCAGCGCCGCCTCGGTCGCCGTGTGCGCCGTCGTCCTGCGCTCGCTCCTCAACGGCCAGCAGCGCCGCTAGTCGGGCCTCCGGGCGGCTCAACCGCCAAGTCTCCGCCGCCTGGAAGCCCCGCCCCTACCCGGCTCGCAGAACCAGAAGGAAGCACTCCATGATGACCGTCCCAGCCGCCTCGTCGGCGGGGTTCAACACCGCCACTCTGGGCGACATGCTCCGGGTGGCCGGGTCCCCCGGCTTCGACCGCTGGAAGGAGCAGATCCACCGCACCGGCGGCTGCTCCCACCCCATCCACCTCCAGGGCTGGACCCTCGCCCGGGACAAAGCCACTGGCGAGACCCTGCACCGGTACTCCACCGACACCGAACCGGGTGCACGGCTCCGGATCGCCTGCGGCAATCGCCGGGCCTCCCGCTGCCCCGCCTGCGCGTGGACGTACGCGGGCGACACGTACCACCTCATCCGCGCCGGCCTCGCCGGGGACGACCGCCGGGACATCCCCGCCGCCGTCCGCGAACACCCCCGCGTCTTCCTCACCCTCACCGCCCCGTCCTTCGGCCCGGTCCACAACCGGCCCGGCACCCGGCCGTGCAGCTGCGGCACCCGCCACGCCGAGGACGACGACGCCCTCGGCACGCCGCTCGACCTCAAGTCGTACGACTACGCCGCCGCCGTCCTCTTCAACAACCACGCCGGGCAGCTCTGGCAGAGGTTCACGAACCGCCTCCGCCGGGAGGTCGCCGCCGTGGCCTGCCTTTCGCAGCGGGAGCTGAAGGCGGTCGCCCGGATCTCGTACGGGAAGGTTGCCGAGTTCCAGAAGCGGGGCGCCGTCCACTTTCACGCCGTCATCCGCATCGACGGCCCGGACGGTCCCGACTCCCCGCCGCCGTCGTGGGCGACCACCGAACGTCTCACCGACGCCATCCAGGCCGCCGCCACCCACGCGTACACGACCGTCACCATCCCCGCCGCTGGCCATCAGCCGTTACGTCGCCTCCGCTGGGGCACCCAGCTCGACATCCGGCCCGTGAAGGCGTTCGGCGACGGCTCCGACATCACCGAACAGGCCGTCGCCTCCTACATCGCCAAGTACGCCACCAAAGCCGCGGAGACCACCGGCAGCCTCGACCGTCGCGTCGGCAACCGTGAAGCCCTGGTCCTCCTCGACGTCCCCGACCACACCCGCCGCCTCGTCGAAGCCTGCTTCGACCTCGACCCGCTGTACCCGGATCGCCGCCTCCTCGCCTGGGCCCACATGCTCGGCTTCCGCGGCCACTTCTCCACCAAGTCCCGCCAGTACTCCACCACCCTGAGCGAACTCCGCCAGACCCGCGCCGACTACCGCGCCGCCCAAGAACGCACCGCCCGCGGCCTCGACGACATCGAACCGGACACCGTCCTTATCCTCACCTCCTGGACGTACGCCGGCCAAGGCCACTCCCCCGGTGAGGCCGCCCTCGCCGCCTCCATCGCCAGGGACATCGCACTCAACCGCGAGACCGCTCGCGAAGCCCTACGCGACCAACTCGCCCTGGAAGGAGCTGTGGCATGACCACCGCCACCCCTGAGCTGCTGACCGTGCCGGAGGTCATGGCACGCCTCAAGCTTGGTCGCTCGACCGTCTACGACCTCATCCGGTCCCGCCGCCTGGTCTCCCTCACCATCGGCCGGTCGCGCCGCGTCCCCGCCGACGCCGTCCGGGACTTCATCGACAACCAGATCGAGGAGGCCGCCTGATGGCCAGCCAGCGCAAGCGCAATCCCAACGGGGCCGGCACCATCACCCAGCGGAAGGACGGCCGCTATCAGGCCGCCGTCTACGTCCTCCAGCCCGACGGCACGACGGCCCGCAAGTTCGCCTACGGCAAGACCTGGGCGGAGTGCGACACCAAGCGCCGCGCACTCCTCGACGCAGTCGACAACGGTGTCCCCGTCCCCACCCGCTCGATGAAGCTCGCCGAGTGGCTCCCGTACTGGCTCGACAACATCGTCAAGCCACGCCGGAAGCGGACCACCGCCGCCAAGTACGAGGTGCACCTCCGGCTCTACCTCGTGCCGATGCTCGGCACCAAGCGGCTGCAGTCCCTCAGCGTCGCCGACGTACGGCGCTTCCTCGTCCAGCTGGAAAAGAAGACCAGCGCCGCCACGGCCAAGGAGTCCCATCGCGTTCTGCGCACCGCCCTCACTGCGGCCTGCCGTGAGGAGTTGGTGAGCCGGAACGTCGCGACGCTCGTCGAGCCGCCCACCGTCGCCGCCCGGGAGCTCTCGCCCTGGTCGCTCGACGAGACGCTGGACTTCCTCGCCGCCGCCCGGAAGGACCCGCTGTACGCCGCCTTCGTGCTCGCCATCGCCCTCGGCTTCCGCCGCGGTGAGGTCGTCGGCCTCCGTTGGGAGAACGTGGACCTCGACAAGAGGGAGATCCGGGTCAGAACTCAGCGTCAGCGGGTCGCCGGGGAGGTGTACGAGGACGATCCCAAGGGGCGCCGGCGCAAGCAGACGCTTCCGCTCCCTGCGATCTGCGTCGCTCCTCTGCGGTGGCAGCGGCTCAAGCAGGCCGCCGCCCGCGAGCGCGCTGGAGAAAAGTGGACGGAGACCGGGTACGTCTTCACCACCCGCACCGGGCAGCCCATCGAGCCGCGCAACCTCTACCGCTCGTTCACGCGCGTCGCGAAGAACGCCGACCTCCGTGTCGTCCGGCTGCACGATGCCCGGCACGGTACGGCGACGCTCCTCACCGCCGCCGGCGTCCCACCCCGCGTCGTCATGGAGATCCTCGGCCACAGCCAGATCGCCGTGACCATGAACGTCTGCACCCATGTCGTCCAGGACACCCAGCGTGAAGCCGTGAGTCACATGGACCGGCTGCTCAGGAGTCGTCCCCGGTCTTAGGCCCTTCGAATGCAGATCGCCAGCTCGGCTGATCGGCTGCCCAGCGGAGGACGGCATCACGGACTGCTGCCCGAGAAGCTGACCGCGTCCCATCGCGCTCAGTGGCCGTACCCGCTTGGTGAACCACCTCGTAGGCGTCGTCCTCGTCGAGCAGGACTTGGAGGTACCAGTCGCCCTCATCATGGTCGGTCACCCGCTGGAGAAGCATGTGCTCCCTGCGCTGCAGTCCGGCAAGCATCGCCTCGATGGTGGGGGCGTCGGGGTCGCGGACCAGCCGTCCGCCAGCGTCCAGCGCGACAAGCTTGAGCGGCCCAAGACCCTCCTTCTGATGCCTATCCCGGAGCCACTCCTTCTCCTGGCCGGTCAGGAGAGACGGCGGTACGGGAGGTCCGTCAGGGTTGTAGACGGCTATGGGGTCTTCCGGATCGGACCACGAGCCCACCGTCCACAGGCGGTACGTGTGGACACCGCCCTCCGCCAGCGGCACCGCGAGGGTTTCCGGCGCGGGAGGGCCAGGAATGCAGCGGCCCACGTCTTCCCCGTACGGACCGCCGTGGAAGATCGCGTGCATCCAGCCCTTCGGCGGTCTGCCAGTCGCGTCGAAAACGTCCTCCACCGTTCCCCCTTCGACGGAATCGCAGCCCTGACGCTCATCATGATCAGCCGGGCAGGCCCCAGAGCCCAGATGACCATGGACGTTGATGTCAGATGTGGATGTCAAAGGCCCCCAGTCAAGATCGACTGGGGGCCTTTTCCCTGGTGGGCGCGGACGGTTTCGAACCGCCGACATCTGCTTTGTAAGAGCAGCGCTCTACCCCTGAGCTACGCACCCGTGGAAGAGGCAACAGCCTACATGGCCGGGGGGTGGGTGCTGCAAACGGATGGGGGGACGGGGGGGGGTAGCCCCACCCTCGGGACGGTGGGTCGCCTGATCGTGACCCGGGGTGGTGGGGTCGTAGCGTCGGGGGGTCGTCGGGTCTCTCTGGGGGAATGATCGTCATGGCCGTAGGTCGCCGGTTCCGTGTGCTGCTCGCCTCCGGGGTCGCCGTGATCGCGCTCGCCGGGTGTGGGGGTGCCGGTGCCGAGGGGGCGCCGGTGGAGCGGAGGACGTTCGCGTTCGACGGGGACGTGCTCACCGTCGACTCGGACGATTCCGATCTGGTGATCACGCCCGCCGACGTCGACGGCGTGCGGGTGGAGCGGCAGGTCGACGGGTGGGTGGTCATGGGGTCCGGGCCCGAGGCGAGCTGGAAGCTGGAGGACGGGAGGCTCACCTTGAGGGTGGACTGCGACGCCGTCGCCGCCAGCTGCTCTGCCGTCCACCGGATCCAGGTGCCCCGCGGGGTCGCCGTCAGCGTCGAGGACGGCAACGGGGACGTCACCGCCGAGGGCTTCACCACGCCCCTCAAGGTGCGGTCCGACGACGGGGACGTCCGCGTGCGGAGGGTGAGTGGGGGGCTTGATCTCGGGAGTCAGGACGGGGATGTCAGCGTTGACGGTTCCGTCACTTCTCCTTCTGTCCTCGTGCGGGCCGACGACGGGGATGTGCACGTCACCCTCGACGCCGTTCCCCTCGACGTCGACGTCGTCACCGAGGACGGTGACGTCGCCCTGGCCGTGCCGCAGGGCGCGTACGAGGCGTCCGGCGCCAGTGACGACGGGGATGTTCGTATCGAGGTGCCTCTGCGTGAGGGCAGCGGGCACGTCGTCCGTCTGCGCAGTGACGACGGAGATGTCGTAGCGCGCACGGTGAACTGACCGGGCCGTGTGTTCGTCCTTACCGGGTGGGAGAATGAACCGGACCGGGCACGGCGGACACAGCACGGGGAGTAGTACGTGGCGGCGAGTGGTGTGAGGGGTACTTCGGCGCCCAGGTCTTCATCCGCGTTCCGGTTGGCTTTCGCGCTTCCTCTGCTCGTGGGTGCGCTGCTGCCGCAGGCCTTCGCCGGCGGCGGGACCCGCCGGTGGTTCGGCGGGCGCGGTGAGGGGCAGCGGGCCGAGGCCCAGGCCGCCAAGGACGCCGCCGCTGCCGCCTTCTACGAGCTCGACACGGCCCAGCGCGGGCTCCGCATCTCCATCGAGACCATCACGGCCGTCGACAGTTCGCCGGACGCTCGTCGCGCCGTCGAGGGGTTCGAGGCGCTGGGGCGGCGGATCGATGAGGTCAGTCATGCCTATATCTCCGCTGTCGACGCTCATGATCTCGATCGGGACGAGTTGGATGCCGGGACCGCTTCGCGCGCTCGTGCCGAGCTGACCCGCGCCAAGGAGGAGCTCGACCGCGTCAAGGGCGAGTTGGAGCGCTTCGAGGAAGGGCTCGCCCCGCTCCTCGGGCGTGCCGAGACCCAGCTCGCGCGGCTCGCGCCCGCCGTCGAGCGGGCCCGGCAGGCGTTGCGGGGCGCGAGCGGTGCCCTGGATGTCGTACGCGAGGGCGGGCTGCGCGCCGATGACCTCGCCGCCCGGCTCGCCGCGCTCGGGCCCGAGCTGACCCGCCTCAACGAGGGCGCCGGCCGGCACGGCGTCCCCGAGACGCTCCAGCGCGCCGACCGGGTGCTGCGGGACGCCGAGGCCGTACGCGCCGAGGCCGAGCGGCTCCCCGAGCGGGCCGCCGAGATCGACAAGCGCCTGGTGTCGCTCCGTACCCGCACCGAGGCGCTCACCACCCGCGCCGGGGGCGTCGAGCCCGTCCTCTCCGAGCTCCGGCGGCGCTACTCGGCCGCCTGCTGGCAGGACCTCCAGCACGTGCCCGAGCAGGCCGTCGTCACCCTCCGGCAGGCCGAGGAGCGGATCGCCGAGGCCGGCAAGGCGCGGGCCGAGCAGCGCTGGCCCGACGCGACCTCCCTGCTCTCCACCGCCCGCGCGCTCCTCGACTCCACCGACGAGGCCGTCTCGGCCGCCGGGGACCGGCTGCGCCGCCTGGACGCCGTCGCGAAGGACCCGAAGGCGGAGATCGACCGTGCCCGGTTCGCCGTACGGGACGCCCAGCGGCTCGCCATGGCCGGGCGGAACACCCCCGACCCCCGCCACGCCCGGCCCCTCGACGACGCCGTCGCCCGTCTCGACCGGGCCGTGGACGGTCTTGAGGGTCGTCACCCGGACTACTGGCATTTCCTGACCGAGCTGGAGGGCGTCCGCGCCACCGCCGCCCGTGTCGTCGGCCTCATCCGGGAGGAGCGGGGCTCCGGTCACTGATGTCCGGCGGGCCCCGCCGTTAGCCTGGTCCCATGCCTCGTTACGAATACCGCTGCCGCACCTGCGGCGACACCTTCGAGCTCAGCCGTCCCATGGCCGAGTCCTCCGCCCCCGCCTCCTGCCCCGCCGGGCACGACGACACCGTGAAGCTGCTCTCGGCCGTCGCCGTCGGCGGAAGCAGCTCCGCCGCCCCCGCGCAGGGCGGTGGCGGCGGCTGCTGCGGCGGGGGTTGCTGCGGCTAGAACGCCGCTGCCGCTCTGAAGCGGCGGAGGATCTCCTCCCCCGCCGCCACCCCTCGCTCCGCGAGGACGTCGAGGTGGGGGGCCGTCCAGTCACTGTCGGCCAGTTCGCCGTGGCCCGGGCGCCAGGCCCGGTCCGCGGCGAGCAGCAGGTCCGCGTCGAGGAGCGAGTCCCCCGCCGCCAGGGTGAGCGTCGCGCCCGTGCGGCGGGCGACCTCGCGGACCGCCGCGCTCTTGGTGAGCGGCTTCGGTACGGCGTACACCTTGCGGCCCTGCAGCGAGACCGTCCAGCCGCGGTCCCCCGCCCACGCGCCGAAACGGTCCAGCCAGTCCTCGGGGAGCCGCTCCCGCTCGACGACCAGATAGGCGAAGAGGTCCTCCGCCACCCGGTGCTTGCGCACCCAGGACAGGTCCGTGGTCGCGGTGAGGTAGGCGCGGATCTCGGAGAGCGGCGCGCATTCGTCGGCGAGCCTGCGGACGACCGACTCGTGCCAGTCGCGGTCCGAGACGCCGTCGACGAGGATGTGCCCGCCGTTGGCGCAGATCGCGTACGCCGGTGCCGTGCCCGGGAGCTGGATGCGCTGGTACTGCTTACGCGTCCGCGTGGTCGTGGGTACGAAGACGGTCTCCGCGGTCAGCCGCGCGAGGAGGTCCGCCGCGTCCTCGGTCATGTACGAGAGCGGCTTGGACTCGTGGACCTCCACGCAGAGCAGCCGGGGCGCCTGGGCGTCCGGCATGCCGAGGGCGAGGGCCGCGGTCGAGTAGATGAGGGTGCGGTCGAGGTCGCTCGCGACCAGTGTCCTTGTTCCCGCGCCCGCGCCCGTGCCCGTGCCCGTACTCGTACTTGTTGTCGTGCCCGTGCTCGTTGTCGTGTTCGTGTTCGTGCTCACTGGGACACCACCGCCTTGCCGTCGGCGCCTGTCGCGCCCCTCGTGTACTGAGGGTGGATCAGGCCCACGCAGCTGTACGGGAGTTCGTCGACCTCCTCGACCGGTACGCCACGCTGTTCCGCCAGCAGTCGGACGTGCGCGAGGTCGGCGTCCGCGCCCCGCTTGGCGAGGATCTTCCAGGGGACGCGGCGCAGCAGCACGCGCGTGGTCTCGCCCACGCCCGGCTTGACCAGGTTGACGTCGTGGATGCCGTACTCCTCGCTGATCCGCTCGACGGCCGCCCAGCCCTCCCAGCTGGGGGTGCGGTCGGCGGCCAGGAGCTCCTTGACGTCCGTGTCGACGGTCGCGGCGACCTCGTCGAAGCGGGCGGCGACGGCGTCCAGGAAGGCCTCGGAGACGTCCGCCTCCGCCAGTTCGCGGTAGAACTTCGCGCCGTGGAAGTCGTTCGGTCCGACGAGGTCGGAGCGGAGGACCGTACGCGATATCAGGCCGGAGACAGTGGAGTTGAGGCAGGCGGAGGGGATGAGGAAGTCCTCGCGGGTGCCGTAGGTGCGGACGCAGGAGCCGGGGTCGGCGAGGACCGCGATCTCCGGGTCGAAGCCCTCGAACTCCTTGAGCGCTTCCGCGAGTTCGCGGGTGATGGCGCCCTTCCCCGTCCAGCCGTCGACGAACACGACGTCGGCCGGGTCGTGGTGGGCGGCCAGCCAGCGCAGCGCGTTGGCGTCGATGCCCCGGCCGCGCACGATGGAGACGGCGTAGTGCGGGAGGTCGAGGCCGTGGCGGGCCTTCGCCCAGCGGCGCATGAGGACGCCGACGGGGGTGCCGGCCCGGGCCAGGGAGACCAGGACCGGTCGCGCGGACCGCTCGGCGAGGACGGTCTCGGTGACCGTGCCGACCGCGCGGGCGATGCGGGCGGCGGAGCTCTCCAGGGCCGTGTGGAAGAGCTCCTGGTAGCGCTCGCTGGGCTGGTACTCGACGGGGAGCGACTCGGCGTAGTGGGCGCCGCCGCTCTGGATGGCCTCCTCGCGCTCCTCGGTGGGGGCCTCGAGTTCGACGTCCGAGAGGTCCTGGAGCAGCCAGCCGACCTCTTCGGGGGCGTACGAGGAGAAGGCGGGGCCGCGGAGGGGCTCGGGCAGCATGGAGCTCCTTTCGGGAGCTTCGGTGGCGGAGACCGTGGGTGTGTAGGACGGGATCACCGCGAGCACGACGCGCGGGATGTGCGCGGCGAGCTGCGCGAGCAGGCCGTCCGGGGCGTGCAGGGCCGGGGTGTCGGCGGCGGAGTCCACGACGAGGACGACGGCGTCGAAGCCGGCGCCCGCGACGTTGTAGGCGTAGCGCTCGCCGGGTCCGTCGGCGGGGTCGTCGTGGGCCGGGAAGACGAGCCGGGTGCGTATCGCGTAGCCGGGGTCGTCGACGGCGAGGACGGGCGAGCGCGTGGTGGTGGAGTAGCGCACGTCGTGGCCCGCGTCCTCCAGGGCGGTGCCGAGGCGCAGCGGCGCGTACATCAGCTCCTCGAAGCCGAGGACGAGCACGCGGGGCCGGTTCGGGGGGCCTGCGGGCGGCTGTGCGGGGGATTCCGGGGCCCCTGGGGCCTTCGGGGCCTGCAGGGCGTCCTGAAGATCCAGCGCCTCCGAGCCCTCGTGGCCCCCTCCCGGCGCGTGGTGCAGCGCCTTCGTGATCGCCTGCGCCATCGTGGGAAGCGCCGTCTCCAGGCGCTCCCGGTGGTCGGTCGTGAAGCCGTGCCGCCCGCCGTCCGGCAGGTCGCCGGGCCAGCCGAGTTCCACCCGTACGGGCGTCTCGCGCGGGAGGGGTACGGGGGTGGAGGCCGTCACCGTGTGCTCCGCCACCAGCGCCTGGCCCTTCTCCAGGACCCCGTCCGGGAGGCGGACCGTGCCCGTGGCGCCGGCCATCAGGTCGACGCGGGCGCCGATCTCCGTCGCGAAGGCGTCCAGGCGGCCGAGGTCGGCGGCGGAGCGCATGTCGACGAGGGCCACCACGACGTACCGCTCGCGCGGGTAGCGCTCGTGCAGGGCGCGGATGGTGTTGAGGACGGTGTTGCCGGTGGAGAACTCGTCGTCGACGAGGACGAGGGGTCCGTCGCCGGCGAGGAGTTTCGGGTCCTCCGGCAGCAGGAGGTGCGAGGTGGCGTGGGAGTGGGACTCCTCGAAGCCGCCCGCGCGGGCGACGCCGGCCACCGGGCGGCGGGTGGAGTGGAGGTACGGGGCGAGGCCGAGGCCGTCGGCGACGGCGTGCCCGAGGGCGGTGGCGGTCTCCGCGTAGCCGAGGACGACGGACCGGGCGGCCTCCTCGTCGCCGAGGAGCTCGCGGACGCGCCGGCCGAGGGCGAGGCCGGAGCCGTACACGACGGAGGGGCGCTGCGGCACGTGCTTGCCGAGCACGCTGGAGACCAGCAGGTGCGCGCGCTTGGGGTTGCGACGCAGTGCGAGGCCCAACAGGTCGGGCAGCTCCTCGTCGCCGATCAGTTCGACGCCCAGTCGCTCCGCGACCCACGTTCCGGTCCACACCACGTCGTCGACGTCCCTTCGTCAGCTGCCGGCCAGGCCGGCGGTGAGCAGATCCACGAAGCCGACGTCCTCCTTGGCCACGCCGAAGAGCTCGGCGCGCAGGAGGGTGCGCTCGGCCCACGCGCGATGCGGCTTCACTTCGTTCATCTTGTTCGTATAGGCGGAGCGGAGCACTCCGCCGCCGTCCCGCTCGGGCCGCAGGATGTCCTGGGCGTCGCTCCACTCCTCGTGGCTGACGACGGAGAGGGCGTGCACCGGCACCACGTGGGTGGGGTGGATGCAGGTCTTGCCGAGCAGGCCGTTGGCCCGGTCGAGTTCGATCTCGCGGAGCAGGCCGTCGAGGTCGTGCTCGATGAGGGCGGTGCGCAGGTCCTCGGCGCGGCCCTCCAGGAAGGGGCTGCGGCGCAGCTGTGGCTTGAACATGCGCTCGCCGGGCCTGAAGTACTCCCAGACGGGTCCGGTGACGGTGAAGCCGGTGCCGTCGGAGCGGCCCAGGACGTTGACGACGTCGGCGATGACGTTCGCGACGATCTTGATGTCGTAGGCGGTCATGTCGGGCGAGCGGCGCAGCCCGTAGGCGGAGCAGAAGTCGGTGACGCCGAGGCGGAGGGCGAGGACGCGGTCGCGGTACTTGTCGGTGATCGAGGCGATCCCGGCGAGGGTCTCGGCCCGGGTCTCCAGGTGGAGGAGCTCGGGGGACTCGAGGACGGGCATGGCGAAGAGGCGCCTGCCGCTCGTCCGCTCGGCCTGGGTGAGTGCTTCGAGGAAGGCGTGGCCGCGGGTCTCGGTGAACTTGGGCAGTACGAATCCGGACAGCAGGCGCACCGAGTCGCCGAGGCGGTCGACGAGGTCCGTGATCTGGCGCGGTTCGCGGACCCGGATGAAGAGCAGGGGCAGTTCCGTGGCGGTGTCGGCGTCCGTCACGGTCCCTGCGGAGGGGCGCGTCCCGGCGGCGGGGTCGGCGGAGGAGCGCGTCCCGGCGGCGAGGTCGGCGGAGGGTCGCGTCCCCGCGGCGGGGTCGGCCGTGTGTCGCGTCCCCGCGGTGCGGTCCGCGTCCGTCGCGGACCCCGCGGCGAGGTCGGCGAAGTGTCGGACGAGGTTGGCCTCGCCCGCCTCGACCTCGGCGTCGCTGATGGAGTCCTCCAGGCAGAGGACCATGGAGACCACTCCGCGGCCGGCCTGTTTGCGTACGGCGTCGGCGAGCCGGGGCCGGGTGGCCGGGCTGTAGAGCGTGGCGCCCAGGGCCACGGCGAGCGTGCGGGCGGGCGAGTCGGCGGTGAACTCGGCCGGCTCGCGGTGGAACAGCCCGGTCCGCACCGCGGACGGGATGTGCCCGAAATGACGCATGTAAGTCCCCCGTCTGCCTCTCCGGGCCCTGATGACACGTGGCCGGTAATAGTACGTAGGTACGGGTGTCCTTAGTTCCCTCCCCGCATGAAATTCAGGTAACTCGTCAGCATCCGTCACCCCCTCCAGGTATCCGTGGCGCCCCCGCGTTGTCCGGGGGTCGGGCGGGAGGGCAGGATTGCGGTCATGACGCACGCGATGCTGAAGGGCTCCAACGTCCCTCTCGACACCGCGGCCGTACGGGCCGTGCTCTGCTGGACCCCGGGCCCCGGGGTCCCCGACGTGGACGCCTCCGCCCTGCTCCTGGGGCCGTCCGGGCGCGTGCGGTCCGACGAGGACTTCGTCTTCTACAACCAGCCGCGCCACCCCTCGGGCCTGGTGCGGCGGCTGCCGAAGAAGCGGGTCGGCGACGGTCTGACGGACACCGTGGAGGCCGATCTGGCCGGGCTCGACGTCTCGGTCGACCGGGTGGTGATCGCGGCCTCCTCCGACGGCGGCACCTTCCGGTCCGTCTCCGACCTGCGGATCCTGCTGTACGACGCGGTGGCGGGGCCGGAGCGCGAGCCGCTGGCGCTGTTCGACGTGACGGCGGAGACCGGCGAGGAGACGGCGGTCATCTGCGGCGAGCTGTACCGCCGCGGGGACGGCTGGAAGTTCCGCGCGGTGGGCCAGGGCTATCCGACGGGCCTGGTGGGCCTCGCCACGGACTTCGGCATCTCCGTCGACGAGGACGCCGCCCAGGATGCCGCCGCGCAGGGCGCCGCTCAGGACGCCGCCGAGGGAGCCGCCCAGGGCGCCTCTCAGGCCCCCCAGGGACCGGCCGGCTCGCACGACCCCGATCTCGATCTGACCGTGGTCCACACCCCCGTACCGCCGCAGCCGACCGTGCCGCCCATGCCGGACCGGGCCCCCGCCTACGGATACCCGCAGCAGCCGGTGAACGACCCGGCCCCCGCGTACGGCTACCCCCAGCCGGTGGCCGCCGCCGAGCAGAACCCGGCATCGGAGTTCCGCATGCCGCCGATGGGGCCCCAGTTCGTCTCGTGAGGCCGCTCGTGGGGCCGCTCGTGAGTCCGGGGCCCGCGGGCCCTAGGCCTTGGTCTTGTAGCCGCGCCCCCACTGGAGCCCCCAGCCGTACAGCCGGTCCAGCTCGGCCTGGAAGCCGTACACGAATCGCACCTCGCGGCGGACGGTCAGCTGGCCCTTGACGTTCTCCATGGAGAAGACCGCGCAGGAGCGGGCCTGTGGGGCGCGCTCGTCGAGCTCGATCTCGATCCGGGGGCCGTTGCTCGGGTAGAGCGTGACCTTGGCGTGCGTACGGTCGAAGGCCGGCGTCTGGTCGTAGATGTACGCGAAGAACAGCAGGCGCTTGATCTCGTCCCGGTGGTCCAGGTTGACGAAGATCGTCTCCCCGGAGGAGCCGCCGAAGCGGTCGTCGCCGCTCAGCTTCACGTACGGGGCGGCGTTGAGGTCGCCGAAGAAGCCTCCGAGCGGCTGCACGACGCCCTTGCTGCCGTCGGTGAGCTCGTAGAGACAGCCCAGGTCCAGGTCGACGTTGACCATGCCCTGGGTGTGGGCCTGGACGACCTCGGGCTTGAAGAGCTGGGCGGGGTTCCGCAGCAGCCGTCCGCTCTGGCGGGAGCGGCCCTCGATGTCGGAGGTCCGCATCCGCCAGGAGAGGTTCACCCGGAGGTTGCCGGTGGCGGCGCCCTGCTGGGTCAGCGAGACGGTCGGCCGCCGTTTCGTCAGGTCGATCGCGTTCGATGCGGCACTGCCCGAGTCGAACTGCGCCGCCCTGCCCGGAAACAGGTTGTCCCAGAAGGCCATGGCGCCTTCACCCCCCACTGTCACTGTCGTCACACACCGCGCACATGCCTGCGGGGCGGCCGGTCGTCGGCCGCCCCGCAGTGAAGCGTTCCTCGTTGCCGGGGGTGTCACACCCCGGACGGCACCTCGGTCTTGTCGCCCGAGGAGCCGGAGCCGCCCTCGGCCGCCGCTAGCCGCTGGTTGCGGCGGACGGAGGACCAGAAGGACCAGCCGATGAGCGCGACGCCGATGCCGCCGGTGACGATCTCGGGGATCTCGTACTGGATGGTGATCATGAGGACCACGGCCAGGGCACCGATCGCGTAGTGGGCACCGTGCTCCAGGTAGACGTAGTCGTCGAGGGTGCCCTGGCGGACCAGGTAGACCGTCAGCGAACGGACGTACATGGCGCCGACGCCCAGGCCGAGCGCCATGAGCACGATGTCGTTGGTGATGGCGAAGGCGCCGATGACACCGTCGAAGGAGAAGGAGGCGTCGAGGACCTCCAGGTAGAGGAACATGAAGAAGGCGGCCTTGCCGGCCAGCTGGACCGCGGAGACCTTCTTGCCGGTGCGCTTGGCCTCTTCCTCGGCCTCCTGCTCGGCCTCCTCTTCCTCCTCCAGCTTGTTCTCGAAGTAGCCGGAGAGACCGCCCACGACGAGGTACGTGATGAGGCCGGCGATGCCGGAGATCAGGACCGTCTGCGCCTTGTCGACGTGCGCGCCACCGTGCTGGTGGGCGTGGGTCGCGAAGGTCATGGAGGTGATGAGCAGGACGACGAGCGCGATGCAGACCGACAGCATGTCGACCTTGCCGAGCTTCGCCAGCGGGCGCTCGATCCAGCGCAGCCACTGGATGTCACGGTCCTCGAAGATGAAGTCGAGGAAGATCATCAGCAGGAACATGCCACCGAAGGCGGCGATCGACGGGTGCGCGTCGGTCACCAGTTCCTGGTAGCGGTCCGCGTCGTTCAGCGCGAGATCGACGGCCTCGATCGGGCCGATCTTCGCGCTGATGGCGACGATGACGACGGGGAAGACGAGGCGCATGCCGAAGACGGCGATGATGACGCCGATCGTGAGGAAGATCTTCTGCCAGAAGGCATTCATCTTCTTCAGGATCCCGGCGTTGACCACCGCGTTGTCGAACGACAGGGAGATCTCGAGGACGCACAGGATCGCGACGATCCCGAACGCCTCCCACCCCCCGTAGAGCACCGCCACGGCCAGGCCGATCACAGTGATCGCGAACGACCAGCCGAAGGTTTTCAGAATCACTGTCTACCCCATCGTGAAATTACATGGCTTTACGAAACGTTGACCCCGAAGTCTAGAGCGATGCCCCGGAGCCCGGACGCATACCCCTGTCCCACCGCCCGGAACTTCCATTCGCCGTTGTAGCGATAGAGCTCTCCGAAGATCATCGCGGTCTCCGTGGAGGCGTCTTCCGAGAGGTCGTACCGGGCGAGCTCCTGGCCGTCGAGCTGGTTCACGACGCGGATGAACGCATTGCTGACCTGGCCGAAGCTCTGGCCGCGGTTGTCGGCGTCGTGGATCGAGACCGGAAAGACGATCTTGTCGCAGTGGGCCGGCACCCTGGTGAGGTCCACGATGAGGGACTCGTCGTCCCCGTCACCCTCGCCGGTGAGGTTGTCGCCGGTGTGTTCGACGGAGCCCTCGGGGCTGCGGAGCTGGTTGTAGAAGACGAAGTACTCGTCGCCGAGCACCCGTCCGGCCTGGCACAGCAGCGCGCTGGCGTCGAGGTCGAAGGGGGCTCCGGTGGTGGAGCGCGCGTCCCAGCCGAGCCCCACGAGGACCTGGGTGAGGTTGGGTGCGGCCTTGGAGAGGGAGACATTGCCTCCCTTGGCGAGCGTGACGCCCATGATTCGGTTCCTCCCCGGTGGTGATGAGGCACGTCCGGCGCCGCACGGGAAGTGCGGCGCCGGACGGTTCGAACGGTGCTCGGCTCAGACGTTGACGCCGAAGTCCTGCGCGATGCCGCGCAGCCCCGAGGCGTAGCCCTGGCCGACGGCGCGGAACTTCCACTCCGCACCGTGGCGGTACAGCTCACCGAAGACCATCGCGGTCTCGGTCGAGGCGTCCTCGGAGAGGTCGTACCGGGCGATCTCGGCGCCGCCGGCCTGGTTCACGACGCGGATGAACGCGTTGCGCACCTGGCCGAAGGACTGCTGGCGGTTCTCGGCGTCGTAGATCGAGACCGGGAAGACGATCTTGGCCACGTCGGCCGGCACACCGGCCAGGTTGACCTTGACCTGCTCGTCGTCGCCCTCGCCCTCGCCGGTGAGGTTGTCACCGGTGTGCTCGACGGAACCGTCGGCGCTCTTCAGGTTGTTGAAGAAGACGAAGTCCTGGTCGTTGCGCACCTTGCCGGCCTCGCTCACCAGGATGGCGCTGGCGTCGAGGTCGAAGTCCGTACCGGTGGTGGTGCGGACGTCCCAGCCCAGACCGACGGTCACGGCGGTGAGGCCAGGGGCCTCCTTGGTCAGCGAGACGTTGCCGCCCTTGCTGAGGCTGACTCCCACGAGTCCCTCCATAGGTTTCCAGGGGCAGCGCCCCCAGTCGTGCGTTGGCATCGGATCAACGTCTGGATCCTAGTGACGGGTTCCCGGTCGAAACAGTCGATTCGCCCGGTGAATCCGAGGGTGTCGGGACCGATCCGGCCCCGCGGGCGCTCAGAGGGCGTCGAGAGCCTTCAGGCAGTCGCCGAGGTCGCGGGCGTCCGACAGGGCGTTCACGACGGTCCAGCGGACCACGCCCTCCTTGTCGATGACGAAGGTGCCGCGGACCGCGCAGCCCTTCTCCTCGTCGAGGACGCCGTAGGCCCGGGAGGCCTCGCCGTGCGGCCAGAAGTCGGAGAGCAGCGGGAACTCCAGCTCCTCCTGGTCGCCGAAGACGCGAAGGGTGTGGATGGAGTCGTTGGAGACCGCGAGGAGCTGGGTGTCGTCGTTGACGAACGCCGCGAGGTGGTCGCGGAGCTCGCGCAGCTCACCGGTGCAGACGCCGGTGAAGGCGAAGGGGTAGAAGAACAGCACCACGTTCTTCTCGCCGCGGAAGTCCGAGAGCCGCACGGTCCGGCCGTGGTTGTCCTTCAGCTCGAATTCCGGGGCCTTGGTGCCGACCTCGATCGCCATCGCGTACGCGTCCCTTTCGACGGGTCCCGGGGCTTGGGCCGTATCGGTGAACCCGGGTGGGACCCACCCTACGGCCTGCGCACGAAAGCCCCCGCCGGCGGACCGGCGGGGGCTTCTCGCAGCGTGGTGATCAGCGCTTGGGGGCGGCCAGGCGGGTGCCCGTCCAGTCCTTGGCGACGCTGATGCTCTTGGTCTGGGAGAGACCCGCTGTCTGCGCGGCATCCTGGATGTCGGACGGCTCGATGTAGCCGTCACGGCCGGTCTTCGGGGTCAGCAGCCAGATATTGCCGCCGTCCTCCAGAAGACCGATGGCGTCCACCAAGGCGTCGGTGAGATCGCCGTCCTCGTCCCGGAACCACAGCACGACGACGTCGGCGACGTCGTCGTAGTCCTCGTCCACGAGGTCGGCTCCGATGACGGACTCGATGCCTTCACGGAGATCCTGGTCGACGTCGTCGTCGTAGCCGATCTCCTGGACCACCTGTCCGGGCTCGAACCCCAGCCTCGCTGCCGGGTTGGTCCGCTCCTCCGCGTGGTCCGCGGTCGCGCTCACGGCTTGCCTCCTGCTCATTCGGAAAATCCTGTGGGCCGCACGTATGCGCGCGGCGCTGGCCGTAGTCCACACGTGCCGGGGCGGATCGCGCAAGTACCCGGCCGCCGAGACCGCCGAAACGGTGACGTTTGGGGCCGTCTCGCCGCAACTTCCGGCATCGTCGGACCCTCCTCCGCGATCAGGCTCACATGGTTCGTCCCGTTTTGCTGACTTCTGCGGTTTCAGTCTGCCGAACGCCCGGACGAAACGCATGCGCGGGTTGGGCGTAAGGTTGCGATTTGACCGCAGAGAACAGCCCGGATCGACCGCACTGGACATCTGGAGGGCAGGGCGAGGCACCCCCCGGGGGTTACCCCTCGGTAAATGTGACGTCTGGCGTCGGCGGGGTACACGATGGACATCCCCACCAGCCCGTGGCCCCGTGGGCACCACCGAACAGCGAAGGAAGAGCGTGGCTCCCGGATCCGATCGCAACCCGATCATCATTGGCGGCCTTCCCAGCCAGGTCCCGGATTTCGACCCGGAAGAGACCCAGGAATGGCTCGACTCCCTCGACGCCGCCGTCGACGAGCGGGGCCGTGAGCGGGCCCGCTACCTCATGCTCCGGCTGATCGAGCGGGCCCGCGAGAAGCGCGTGGCCGTGCCCGAGATGCGCAGCTCGGACTACGTCAACACCATCGCCACCAAGGACGAGCCGTTCTTCCCCGGCAACGAGGAGATCGAGCGCAAGGTCCTCAACGCCACCCGGTGGAACGCGGCCGTGATGGTCTCGCGCGCCCAGCGCCCGGGCATCGGCGTCGGCGGTCACATCGCCACCTTCGCCTCCTCGGCCTCCCTGTACGACGTCGGCTTCAACCACTTCTTCCGCGGCAAGGACGAGGGCGACGGCGGCGACCAGATCTTCTTCCAGGGGCACGCCTCCCCCGGCATCTACGCCCGCGCGTACCTCCTCGACCGGCTGGACGCGACGCAGCTCGACGCCTTCCGCCAGGAGAAGTCGAAGTTCCCGAACGGCCTTTCCTCGTACCCGCACCCGCGGCTGATGCCGGACTTCTGGGAGTTCCCGACCGTGTCGATGGGCCTCGGCCCGCTCGGCGCGATCTACCAGGCGCGGATGAACCGGTACATGGAGGCGCGCGGCATCGCCGACACCTCCAAGTCGCACGTCTGGGCGTTCCTCGGCGACGGCGAGATGGACGAGGTCGAGTCGCTCGGCCAGCTCTCCATCGCCGCCCGCGAGGGTCTGGACAACCTCACCTTCGTCGTCAACTGCAACCTCCAGCGGCTCGACGGCCCGGTCCGCGGCAACGGCAAGATCATCCAGGAGCTGGAGTCGATCTTCCGGGGCAACGGCTGGAACGTCATCAAGCTGATCTGGGACCGCTCCTGGGACCCGCTGCTCGCGCAGGACC
Source organism: Streptomyces sp. R44 (assembly GCF_041053105.1). Taxonomy (NCBI): domain Bacteria; kingdom Bacillati; phylum Actinomycetota; class Actinomycetes; order Kitasatosporales; family Streptomycetaceae; genus Streptomyces; species Streptomyces sp. R44. The sequence continues at coordinate 2,736,384 of NZ_CP163444.1, forward strand.
GCGACGGCATCCTGGTCAACAAGCTGAACACCACCCCGGACGGGCAGTTCCAGACGTACGCCACGGAGACCGGCGGCTACATCCGCGACCACTTCTTCGGCGACGACCACCGGCTGCGGGCCATGGTCGAGGGCATGTCGGACCAGCAGGTCCTGCACCTGGGCCGCGGCGGTCACGACCACAAGAAGATCTACGCGGCCTACGCGGCGGCGAAGGCCCACGCCGGCCAGCCGACCGTGATCCTCGCCCAGACCGTCAAGGGCTGGACGCTCGGCCCGAACTTCGAGGGCCGCAACGCGACCCACCAGATGAAGAAGCTGACGGTCGACGACCTCAAGCGCTTCCGCGACCGGCTGCACATCCCGGTGACGGACCGGCAGCTGGAGGACGGCCTCCCGCCGTACTACCACCCGGGCCGGGACTCCGAGGAGATCCAGTACATGCACGACCGCCGCAAGGCGCTGGGCGGGTACGTCCCCACCCGCGTCGTGCGCGCGAAGCCGCTGGTCCTCCCCGACGACAAGGCCTACGCGGCCGCCAAGAAGGGCTCGGGGCAGCAGTCGATCGCCACCACGATGGCCTTCGTCCGCATCCTGAAGGACCTCATGCGGGACAAGGAGATCGGCAAGCGCTTCGTGCTGATCGCCCCCGACGAGTACCGCACCTTCGGCATGGACGCGTTCTTCCCGAGCGCCAAGATCTACAACCCGCTGGGCCAGCAGTACGAGGCGGTGGACCGCGAACTCCTCCTCGCCTACAAGGAGTCGCCGACCGGCCAGATGCTGCACGACGGCATCTCCGAGGCCGGCTGCACGGCCTCGCTGATCGCCGCCGGTTCGGCGTACGCCACGCACGGCGAGCCGCTGATCCCGGTGTACGTCTTCTACTCGATGTTCGGCTTCCAGCGGACCGGCGACCAGTTCTGGCAGATGTCCGACCAGCTGGCGCGCGGCTTCGTGCTCGGCGCCACCGCCGGCCGGACGACGCTGACCGGCGAGGGCCTCCAGCACGCGGACGGCCACTCGCACCTCCTGGCCTCGACCAACCCGGCCTGCATCGCCTACGACCCGGCGTTCGGCTTCGAGATCGCGCACATCGTCAAGGACGGTCTGCGCCGGATGTACGGCCCCGAGGCCGAGGACGTCTTCTACTACCTGACCGTCTACAACGAGCCGATCCAGCACCCGGCCGAGCCGGAGAACGTGGACGTCGACGGCATCCTCCAGGGCATCCACCGCTTCAGGGCCGGCGAGGCGGGCACGATCCCGGCGCAGATCATGGCCTCGGGTGTCGCCGTGCCGTGGGCGATCGAGGCGCAGCGGATCCTCGCCGAGGAGTGGAACGTCAAGGCCGACGTCTGGTCCGCGACCTCCTGGACCGAGCTGCGCCGCGAGGCCGTGGCCGTCGAGGAGCACAACCTGCTCCACCCGGACGAGGAGCAGCGCGTCCCGTACGTGACCCGCAAGCTCCAGGGCGCCGAGGGCCCGTTCGTCGCGGTCTCGGACTGGATGCGCGCGGTGCCGGACCAGATCTCCCGCTGGGTGCCCGGCTCGTACACCTCGCTGGGCGCGGACGGCTTCGGCTTCGCGGACACGCGCGGCGCGGCCCGCCGGTACTTCCACATCGACGCGCAGTCGATCGTGCTGGCGGTGCTGACCGAGCTCGCCCGCCAGGGCAAGGTCGAGCGCTCGGCCCTGAAGCAGGCCGTGGACCGCTACCAGCTGCTCGACGTGGCCGCCGCCGACCCGGGTGCGGCGGGCGGCGACGCCTGACGGCTGCGGCGCCGATGGCTGCGGCGCCTGACGGATGCGGCCGGTAGGTCGTTTCGGCCGGGCGTTCGTTTCGGCCGGGTTTCGGCCGGCCGTTCGTTTCGGCTGGTGAGGGCGGTGGGACGCGGTCCCGCCGCCCTTCGGCATTCCCTCCATTCCTTACGATGCCGGTCATGCCCGTCATGAAACTGCGCTGGGAAGAGCGCACCCAGACGCCGCTCCTGGTGCTCGCGGTCGCGTTCGGCCTCGCCTACGCGGTGCCGATCGTGGCTCCCGGCGCCGAGCCGTGGGTGCACCGGCTCTGCACCCACGTCGAATGGGTCGTCTGGGGTGCCTTCGCGCTCGACTATCTCGTCCGTCTCGGGCTGGCCCCGGACCGCTGGCGCTTCGTCCGCGGGCATCCGCTGGACCTGCTCGCGGTGATACTGCCGATGGTGCAGCCGCTGCGGCTGCTGCGGGTCGTCTCCACGCTCCTCCTCGTGGGCCGGCGGGCCCGGATGGCCCCGCAGATAACGCTCACCACCTATGTGGCGGGCGCGGTGGTCGGGCTGATGATGTTCGGCTCGCTGGCCGTGCTTCACGTGGAGCGGGACGCCCCGAACGGCAACATCAAGACGCTCGGGGACGCGGTGTGGTGGTCGTTCACCACGATGACCACGGTCGGCTACGGCGACCACGCCCCGACCACGGGTCTCGGCCGGGTCCTCGCGGTGGGCCTGATGCTCTCGGGCATCGCCCTGCTCGGTGTCGTCACGGCCAACATCGCGGCCTGGTTCATCTCGCGCTTCGACCGCGACGACGCGGTGGAGCGCCGGCAGACCGAGCTCCTGGAGGCGCTCACCCTGGAGGTCCGGGCGCTGCGGGCCGAGGTGGCCCGGCTGTCGGCCCCGCCGGAACCGCCGGGGCCGAACGAGCCGCGCGACGTCCCCTCGCCTACCGCTCCCAGAGCTTGAACGCTCTGACCTCGTAGGCCGTCTGCGGAACCCAGGTCCCCCGCCCCGGGTACGTCTCGAACTCCCCCGTCTCCCCGCACTCCGCCGACTGGTACGTGGTGACCGGCCGCCCCGTGCGGTTCGCGAGGGACTGGGCCGAGGTGCCCGGCGGCAGGGCGACGCAGCTGTCGATGTCGGTCGTGGCCAGCTCGTGCGTCCACGGCCTGCCCTTGAAGTCGGGCTTGGGCCAGAGACAGAGCCGGCCCGGTCCGCAGGCCCCGAGGGCGGTGCCCCCGGCGGGTGCGGCGCTCGCGGCGGGTGCGGCGCTCGCGGGCACGGCGAGGAGGGTGGTCAGGACCGCCGCGACCGCCAGAGCCGTCTTTGTCAGAGCCGCCTTCGGCAGAGCCGTCTTCGGCAGAGCCGTCTTCGGCAGAGCCGTCTTCGGCAGAGCCGTCTTCGGCCGAGCCGTCTTCGGCCGAGCCGCCTTCGGCAGAGCCGCCTTCGGCAGAGCCGTCTTCGGCAGAGTCGTCTTCGTATACATGCTGGTGGACCCCCGTTTCGTCACTCTCTGTAATCACGAGAATGGCCGAGGTCTCCGCGCAACGGAAGAGGGGCCGCCCCCGTTCACGCGAACGGGTGACGGCCCCCTACGGGAACCCTGACGGGCGAGTGTCAGATGTGACCGCCCATGCCGCCCGCCTCCGCGTTCTCGCCGCGCTTGGTGAGCGTGGCCACGAGGGCCGCGACGACGGCGACGCCGCCGGCGACGGTGAAGGCCAGGCCCATGCCGTCGAGGAAGGTGTCGTGGATGACCCCGGTGATCTGCTGGAGGAGGCCGGGGGTCATCCCCGGCGCCTGGGCCAGCTCCGGCGGGGTCATGCCGAACTCGGCGGCCTGCTCGAGACGCGGGTCGGCCGGGACCGGGATGCCGGCCTCCTTCCAGTTGCCCGCGAAGGTGTCGGAGACCTTGGAGGACATGACGGCACCGAGCACCGCCGTGCCGAGCGCGCCGCCGACCTGCATGGCGGCCTGCTGCAGACCGCCGGCCACACCGGAGAGCTCAAGGGGGGCGTTGCCGACGATGACCTCGGTCGCGCCGACCATGACCGGGGCGAGGCCCAGGCCGAGCAGGGCGAACCAGAGGGACATGGTGAGGGTGCCGGTGCCGGCGGTGAGCGTGATCATGCCGAACATCGCGACGGCCGTGCAGACCATGCCGCCGACGAGCGGCACGCGCGGCCCGAACTTGGTGATGAGCGCGCCGGCCAGCGGCGAGGAGACGATCATCATCGCCGTCAGCGGCAGCAGGTGCAGACCCGCGTCGACCGGGCCGAGCCCCTTCACGCCCTGGAGGTAGAAGGTCACGAAGAACAGGCCGCCCATGAAGGCGAAGGCCATCAGGACCATCAGCACCACACCGGCCGAGAGCGGCACGGAGCGGAACATGCCCAGCGGGATGAGCGGCTCCTTGACCTTCGTCTCCCAGAAGGCGAAGACCACGAACAGGGCCACCGCGCCGAGCAGGCAGCCCCAGGTGTTGCCGCTCGCCCAGCCCCAGGACTCACCGGCCTTGATGATGCCCCAGATGAGGGCGGCCATGGCGCCCGAGAGCAGCAGGATGCCCAGGAGGTCGAAGGAGCGCGGCGCGTTCTCGGCGCGGTGGTCCTTGAGGATGACCAGGCCGAGCACGAGGGCGAGCACGCCGACCGGCACGTTGATGAAGAAGACGGACTGCCAGCTGACGTGCTCCACGAGGAAGCCGCCGAGGATCGGGCCGCCCGCGGTGGAGGCGCCGATGACCATGCCCCAGATGCCGATGGCCATGTTCAGCTTCTCGGCGGGGAAGGTCGCGCGCAGCAGGCCCAGCGCGGCCGGCATCAGCAGGGCGCCGAAGAGGCCCTGCAGGACGCGGAAGGCGATCACGGCTCCGATGGAGTGCGACAGGCCGATCGCTCCGGAGGCGGCGGCGAAGCCGGCGATGCCGATGAGGAAGGTCTGCCGGTGGCCGAAGCGGTCACCGAGCTTGCCGGCGGTGATCAGGGCGACAGCGAGGGCGAGCAGATAGCCGTTGGTGATCCACTGGACCTGGGCGAGGGTGGCGCCGAGGTCCTCCTTGATGGCCGGGTTGGCGATGGCGACGATCGTGCCGTCGAGCGCGACCATCATCACGCCGACGGCCACGCTGAAGAGCGTCAACCACGGGTGGCCGCGCAGTCCTTTCGCCGGGACCGGAGCGGGTTCCCGGGCACCCCCCTGATCCTGCGGGGCCTTTTCCACGGTGGTCTGACTAGTCATGAGAAAGAGGCTAATGACAGTCACTGACAATTGACAAAGCGATTCACGCGTCGGTAACTGTCACGTAGCTCACAGGTACGCTGAGCAGGACGAAATGCCTGGAAAGAGGACCTCTACGTGACCCTGCCCGTGTCTCCGCCCGGACTGCGCGAGCGGAAGAAGCAGCGCACGCGCGACGCACTCACCCGGGTCGCCCTGGAGCTCTTCACCACCCAGGGATACGAGCGGACCACCGTCGACGAGATCGTCGACGCCGTGGAGGTCTCCCAGCGCACCTTCTTCCGGTACTTCTCCTCCAAGGAGGAGGTCGCCTTCGCCGTCCAGCGGATGGTGGAGGAGCGCTTCGTGGACGCGCTCGGCCGGCGGCCCCCGGAGGAGGCGCCCCTCGACGCGATGCGCAACGCCGTCCTGTGCGCCTGGGACACCATCGGCGAGGCGATCGCCGAGGTCGTCCCCGTCGAGCTGCACCTGCGCACGTACCGCATGATCGAGTCGACGCCCGCGCTGCTCGCCGTCCATCTGCGCCGCTCCACGGAGATGGAGGAGACCATCGCCCGGATCATCGCCGCGCGCGAGGGCCTCGACGTGGACGAGGACCCCCGCCCCCGGATCGCCGTGGCCGCGTTCAGCGGGGTGATGCGGGTCACCGGCCAGATGTGGGGCCGCGGCACGGACCAGAGCCTGGAGGCCATCCGCACGCTCACCGAGGAGTACCTCGACCACCTCGGCCCTGCGCTCGCCCCGCACTGGCGGGACCGGGAGCGATAGGACCCCGCAGATCCTGGGCCGTCAGCTCCACCCCCCGCACGTCCTGGGCCGTCATCTCCCCCACCCCCCGCGGGTCCGGGGCCTTCATCTCCACCCCCGCAGGTCCGGCGCCGTCATCTTCGCCCCGTAGGGTGGCCGCCCGTGACCTCCGTCGACTCCTCGCCCGCCCTCGTCGCCACGCGCGCGCTCCTCGCGATCGCCGTCGTGTTCGTGCTCCTCTCGACCACCGGGTGGACCACCATCCGGCACCTGCCCGCGCCCTGGGCGTCCCGCGAGGCCGCGCTCGCCGCCTGGGCGCGCGACCGGATCGACCACCGGCCACTGCCCGACCCGGGCGCCCCGGCGCGTACCGTCGCCGCGTTCTTCGCCGCACTCGGCCCGGCGGGCGGCGACCGGCTCGCCGCCCGGCACCCCCTCGTCGTCGGCAACCTCGACGGCGTCCCGGTCGCCCTGCGCTACCGCGCCAACCGGATCACCCTCGCGCGCGCGTACGCCGCCGAGCGCGGCCGTGTCGACGACACCCGGCTCTCCGCCGAGGGCCGGCACGAGGCCCGGCGCCGCGTCGACCGCTTCGCCTCGCTCATGCGGCCCGGCCGCCAGGTCCTCGCCTTCGACCCGACCGGTACGGGACGGGCCGCCGAGGTCCTCGGGGACCTGGAGCGGGCCCGGCGCGTCTCGGTGATCGTGCCCGGCGTCGACACCAACCTGCTCACCTTCCAGAAGACCCACGGCCGGTACGCCGCCCCGGCCGGCATGGCCGAGGCCCTCTACGCCGCCGAGCGGCAGGCCGCGCCCCGCGCGCGCGTGGCGGTGGTCGCCTGGGCCGACTACACCGCGCCCGCCGGGATCGGCGTCGACGCGATGACCGGCCGGCTCGCCGAGGAAGGCGCCGTACGCCTGGTCGGTCTCACGGAGTCGCTGCCGCCGCACGCGCGCGTGGCGCTCTTCTGCCACAGCTACGGCTCCGTGCTCTGCGGCGTCGCCGCGCCCCGGCTGCCCGCCCGGGTGACCGACGTGGCCGTGGCCGGGAGCCCCGGGATGCGGGTCGAGCAGGCGGCCGAACTCGACAGCCCCGCGCGCGTGTGGGCCATGCGGGACGCCGACGACTGGATCGCCGACGTGCCGCATCTGGAGCTCGGCGGGGTCGGGCACGGCGCGGACCCCGTCGCGCCGGAGTTCGGCGCCCGGGTGCTCTCCGCGCGCGGGGCGGTCGGCCACGGAGGCTATTTCGAGCCGGGTACGGAGAGCCTCGACAACTTCGCGGCGATAGGCGTCGGGGCGTACCCGAAGCTGATCTGCGCACGTGCCGACAGCGCTTGCCACGACGGAATATCCGGCACGGAAGGGCTCTGACGCGCGTAGATCACGCAATTTCGGGACCTTTCACAGGGGCGACGCAAGGGCACACGCCGCTTACGATGAGGCGTATGGGTGATGTGCTGGCCGGAATTCATGCCACCTGGGAGCTCGAGAGCGACGCCCTCGTCATCCGCTTCGATCGGGGGATCCGCACGCCGAAGCTGTTCTCCGCGCTGCGCGAGAGACGGGTACCGCACGAGGCGCTGGCGTCGGTGACGCTCACGCCCGGCAAGCGGGGCACCGTCGTGCTGCACGCCGTGCCGAGGCCGGGCGCCGATCCGCTGATGGAGGCGGCCGCGGGGCAGCTCAAGGAAGGCAGCGATCCGTACCGCCTGGTCCTCCCGGCGGAGCGCGAGACGCTCGCCGAGCAGTACCGGGACGAGCTGCGGGCGCTCCTCGCGTCGCATCCGGGGGCCGCGGGGGCCGCCGGGTACGAGGACGAGGTGTACGACGCCGGGGGTGTCGCGCCCGCCGAGCGGTTCCTGGTGGCGCCGCCGTCGGGGCCGCAGTCCTTCAAGGCGTACGACGGGAAGGCCAGCTTCGACGGGACCTCCGAGGTCGCGTTCCGCTGGTCCTGGACGGGGGCGTCGACGGAGAAGTGGCGGTCGGGCGATCAGGTCTTTCCCGTACGGGACCTCTGCGGGGTCGAATGGCGCTCGCCCGACGGCGTCGACGGGTACCTGCGGCTGGTGCCGCGGGGCGGCGGCCACGGGCCCCGGTCCGAGCGGCCCGATCAGGACCCGGCGTGCGTCGTCTTCGGCCGGTACGGGCCGGTGTACGAGTCCCTGACCTTCGCCGCCTCGGTCCTAGCCGCGATCCGGGGCAAGGACCGGACGCCGGTGCCCGTGCCCGTGCCTGTGCCGGTCGCGGCGGCGGGGGATCCCGGGGCGGTGGCTGAAAGGATTCGGCATTTGGGGGAGCTGCATCAGGCGGGGCTGGTCACGGATGCGGAGTTCTCGGCGAAGAAGGCGGAACTCCTGGCGGAGCTCTGAGGGGGCGGGCCTCGCGCGGTGCTGGGCTCGCGGCCTGGTGGGCGGTGACCACCCGCCGTGTGGGCAATCGTCCCGCTGGGCGATGGGGGTCCCCCCTGGTCGAGCGAAGCCGAGAGCTTGGGGGAGGGTGGGCACACGGGACGGCGCCCTCCCGCGGCGCCTCCGCCTTCCGTGCCCTGACCCGCACCGCGTGGCACCGAGCTGGTGGTGCGGGTTCGGGCGCGTAAGCCTCTGGCGCCGGCAAGGCGCGGGTCCGTTGTGCCCACCCGTTCCGCCCCTTGCGGAACGCCTGCCCACAACGGGGGGGGTCATACCCCGGTATCAGGTCTCACCCCGCTCCCCGGTATGACGCCCGGGCGTGGGGGTGCTGCCTACGCTGAGGGCGTCATGGGTATCGAAACGCGGCCCGAGCCGCCCACCAGTTTCCCGTCAGTCGTCCGGGTGCGTGAGATGTTCCAGGGGCTGGGGGGCGCTCTCACCACCCCGACCACCCCGGGCGCGCCGCTTCTCGCGGGTGCCTCGAAGCGGTGGGTGCGACTGCTGCCGTACGTCGTCGCCCTGGCGTTCAGCGCCGCGCTGCTCCCCTCCACCGTCCTGCTCCTCATCAACGACTACGGCGTCAACGGCGCCCTCGCCGGCGCCCTCGGCACCGCCCAGGCCGCGCCGCTGCTCCTCGCCGTCACCCGCCCCCTCCAGGCCTGGTGGATCGTCTTCGCCGCCGATGTGCTCGGCGCGCTCGTGCTGCTCGGCTCGGACGGTGCCCACGCGGAGATGTGGCCGTGGACCCCGCCGGTCGTGATCGGCTACTGCGCCCTCATGGTCGCGCTCGGGCTGCGCGAGTCCCGCCGGGCGCTGTTCGGGGTGTGGCTGGCCACCGGCGTGGCGGGTTTCGTCCTGGAGGCCTTCCGGCCCGCCGGGCAGACCAGCCTCCACGTCCTGCTGCTCGTCCTGAGCGGCGTGCTGCTGCTGCTCACCTCTGCGGTCCGCGCCCGTGGGGACGCGCAGCGGCGGCTCGCCGAGCAGGAGACCATCAGCGAGGCCGAGCGGGCCCGCCGCACCCTCCTTGAGGAGCGGGCCAGGATCGCGCGCGAGCTGCACGACGTCGTCGCCCATCACATGTCCGTGATCACCGTGCAGGCGGACTCGGCGCCGTACCGCATCCCCGAGCTCCCGGACGCGGCCCGCGAGGAGTTCACCTCGATCGCGGCGAGCGCGCGGGAGTCGCTGGCCGAGATGCGCCGTCTCCTCTCCGTCCTCCGCAGTGACGGCAGCGAGGGCGAGCGCGCCCCGCAGCCGGGCCTCGACCGGGTCCAGCAGCTCGTCGAGGCGACCGTACGCGCGGGCGTGCCGGCCGAGCTGCGGCTCGCCGCCGACCTCGGGGACCTGCCGCAGGCCGTGGACCTGTCCGCGTACCGGATCGTGCAGGAGGCCCTGGCGAATGTGGTGCGGCACGCGCCGGGGGCCTCGACCCGTGTCTCCGTACGGGCCGATGACGGGTGGCTGACCGTTCTCGTCGTCAACGGGCCGTCCCTGGAGGAGCGTTCCGCCGTGGAGCGGGGCGCCCTCGGCACCGGGCACGGGCTCGTCGGCATGCGGGAACGCGTACGGTTGACCGGCGGCTCCCTGGACACCGGGCCGCTGCCGGACGGCGGCTTCCGGGTCGCGGCCCGGCTTCCCCTGCGTACGAAGGACACCGAGTGACCATCCGCGTGATCATCGTCGACGACCAGGCCATGGTGCGGGCCGGTTTCGCCGCGCTCCTCGCCGCGCAGCCCGACATCGACGTGGTCGGCGAGGCGCCCGACGGGCGGCAGGGCGTGGACGTGGCACGCTCGACGCACCCGGACGTGGTCCTGATGGACGTGCGGATGCCGGAGCTGGACGGGCTCGCGGCCGCCCGGGAGATCCTGCACCCGCCGGCCGGGGTCACGCACCGGCCGAAGGTGCTGATGCTGACCACCTTCGACGTCGACGACTACGTGTACGAGGCGCTGCGCGCGGGCGCGTCCGGCTTCCTCCTCAAGGACGCGCCGCCCGCCGACCTCATCGCGGCGGTACGGGTGGTGGCGGCGGGCGAGGCGCTGCTCGCGCCGTCCGTGACCCGCCGTCTCATCGCCGACTTCGCGGCCTCGCGCCCCGCGCCCCGCCGGGACACCACGGCGCTGCGCCTGAACGGGCTCACCCCGCGCGAGACGGAGGTCCTGGAGCTGATCGCCCGGGGCCTGTCGAACCAGGAGATCGCGGACAGCCTGGTCCTCGCCGAGCAGACGGTGAAGACCCACATCGGCCGGGTCCTCGCCAAGCTGGACCTGCGCGACCGGGCGCAGGCGGTGGTCTTCGCGTACGAGTCGGGCCTGGTCACCCCCGGCGCCTAGCCGGCAGGACCGGGGACGCCCCCCCGGCCTGGTCACCCCCGGCGCCTAGCCGGCAGGACCGGGGACTCGCGCCGGCACCCGGGGGAAAACCCCACCCTCCACCGGGTGTTGGCTGCTCCTCCACCCCCTACCCAGGTATCGGACGGGAGTTGGCTCCCCGGGGTGACGTGCCGTCACCCACCCCCTTCCTACCTTCCTCTCGCCAACGACGAGAGCGAGGGAGGGCGGGCCGATGCGCCGCTTCACGAGGACCCTGATCACCGCGGCCGTGGTGACCGGTGTGATCGCCGGGACGGCCGGCTGGGCGTCCGGGAACAGCCAGGAGGCCGTGACCGGGGCCCCGGCCGGGACGGCGGCGTGGCGGGCCGCGGGGCTGCCCGACCCGGAGCGGATGGGCCCGGCCGAGGTCGCGCGGTTCTTCGCCGGGCTGAGTCCCGTACGCCGGCACGAGCTGGCCCGGACGCACCCGACGGTCGTCGGGAACCTCGACGGGGCGCCCCTGGAGCTGCGGTACGAGGCCAACGCACGGTCCGTGCCCGGGCAGTTCGGCGGTGCGCGGGTCCTCGCCCACGATCCGCGCGGCCGGGGGCAGGTGGCCCTGGTCTACGGGGACCTGGCGCGGGCCGAGCACGTGGCCGTGATCGTCCCCGGCTCCGACATCGACGCGGGGCACGTCGAGCCGCTGGCCGACATGGCGACCGAGCTGCGCCGGGCGACCGGCGGCCGTACGGCGGTCGTCGCCTGGGCCGGGTACACGACGCCCGTCGGTGTCGGCCTGGACGCGGCCACCGGCCGGCTCGCCGAGGCCGGGGCGGAGCGCCTGGCCCGGTTCACGGACGGTCTGGCGGCCGTGGGGGCGGCCGAGCCGTCCCTCTTCTGCCACAGCTACGGCTCCGTCGTCTGCGGTCTCGCCGCCCACCGGCTCAAGGCGAAGGACCTGGTCGTCTTCGGCTCCCCCGGGATGCGCGCCGAGAACGTCGACGAGCTCGGCACCTCCGCCCGGGTCTGGGCGGCGAAGGATCCCACCGACTGGATCGACCGGGTCCCGAACGTCGAGCTCGCGGGGCTCGGGCACGGCGCCGACCCCACCGACCCGGCCTTCGGGGCGCGCCGGATCCCGGCCGCGGACGCCGCCGGACACGGCGGCTACTTCGCGCCCGGCACCTCCTCCCTCCGTGCATTCGCCGCGATCGCCGAGGGGGACGTCCGATGAAGACGCTCGTCGCGAAGATCGAGTCCTCCACCCCCGCCCACCGCGACCGCGCGATCGACGGGCTCCGTGCCCTCGCGCTGCTCGCCGTGCCGACCGGGCACTGGCTGCTCGGCGGCTTCACGCTCTCCTCCGACGGCGCGATCCACAACGCGAGCCCGCTCGGCACGTTCGCCGGTCTCGCGCCCGTCAGCTGGGTCCTTCAGATGCTGGGGATCTTCTTCCTGGTCGGCGGTTACGCCTCGGTCCTGTCGTACCGGCGGCGCAAGGGCTCCACGCGCGCGTGGCTGGGCGGCCGGCTCGCCCGGCTCGGCCGGCCGGTGCTCGGGGTGACCGCCGTGTGGGCGGCGCTGCTTCCGGTGCTGCACCTCGGTCTCGGGGTGCCCGTGGACACGCTGCGGACGGCGTCCACGCTGGTGGTCCAGCCGCTGTGGTTCGTCGGCGTGTACACGGTGGTCACCGCGCTGACGCCGCTGTGCGTGCGGGCGGCCCGCCGTCTCGGGGTCTGGGCCGCGGCGCCGCTGCTCGGCTCGGTCGCCGTCGTGGACTTCCTGCGGTACGGGCCGTACGCCGACGCCGTGCCGTCCTGGCTGAGCCTGCTGAACATCCTGCCCGGCTGGCTCTTCGCGTATCAGCTCGGTGTCTCGTGGGGCGAGGGCCGGGTCGGTCGGCGGCACGCGTGGGGGCTGCTGCTCGGCGGCGCCGCGCTCTTCGCCGCCCTGCTCCTCGTCTTCGGCTACCCGGCGTCGATGGTCGGCGTGCCCGGTGAGGCCCGCACCAACTCGCACCCGCCGTCGCTGCTGGTCCTCGCCCTCGCCGCCGCGCAGAGCGGTGCGGCGATCCTGCTCCGGGACCGGCTCGGCCGGTTCCTGAAGCGGCCCGCGGTGTGGGCGCCGGTCGTCGTGGTCAACCTGTCCGCGATGACGATCCTGTGCTGGCACCAGACGGCGATGCTCGCGGCCGCGATCCCCGCCTCGTACGCCGGCGAGGTCGCGGGTCTGGTCGGCGCGCCGGACTCGGTCGGCTGGATCCTGGCCCGGCTGGCCTGGATGCCGGTCTTCGCCGGTCTCCTGGTCCTGATCGGCCGGTACGCGCGCGTCTTCGAGTCCCCGTGGGCGAAGACCGGGCCGGCCCGACGCACCCTGGCGGGTCTGCTCGCGGCGGGCTTCGCGGTCTTCGCCCTGGGGCTGGCCTAGGGCCTGGCTGTCAGACCTCCCGGGCCGCCGACGTGGAGCTCATGTCGGGGTAGCGGTCGCCCGCCACCAGGCCCGCGATCGGCTCCAGTTCGGCCAGTTCGGCGGTGGTGAGGGTGATGCGCGTGGCGGCCGCGTTCTCCAGGAGGCGGGAGCGCTTGCGGGTGCCGGGGATGGGGACGACCGTGAGGCCGTGCACGGCGGCGCGCTGCTGCACCCAGGCGAGGGCGATCTGCGCCGGGGTCGCGCCGTGGGTGGCGGCGATCTTGCGGACCGGGTCGAGGAGGGCGGCGTTCCGCTCGGCGTTCTCGCCGGTGAACCGGGGCTGGTACTTGCGGAAGTCGCCGCCCGAGAGGTCCTTGCCGGCGTCCGCGAACGCGCCGGTCAGGAAGCCCCGGCCGAGCGGCGAGTACGGCACGAAGGTCACGCCGAGCTCGGCGGCGGCGCCGACGGCGCTGCGCTCCACGTCCCGGGAGAAGAGCGACCACTCCGACTGCAGGGCGGCGATGGGGTGGACCGCGTGGGCCTCGCGCAGCTCGGGTCCGGTGACCTCGCTCAGGCCGAGGAAGCGGACCTTGCCCTCCTGGACGAGTTCGGCCATGGCGCCGACGGACTCGGCGAAGGGGATCCGCGGGTCGCGGCGGTGCATGTAGTAGAGGTCGATGACCTCGACGCCGAGGCGGCGCAGGCTGTCCTCCGCGGCCTTCTTGATGTACGCGGGGTCGTTGCGGACCCCCCGGTAGGTGGGGTCGTCGGCGCGGCGCTCTATCGCGAACTTGGTGGCGAGGGTGACCTCGTCGCGGTGGGCGGCGAGGAAGGGGGCGAGGAACTCCTCGTTGGCGCCGCTGCCATAGATGTCGGCGGTGTCGATCAGGGTGACGCCGGCCTCCAGGGCCGCGTCGAGGGTGTCGCGGGCGGCGGCCTCGTCGGTGTCCCCGTAGAACTCGCTGATGCCCATGGCGCCGAAGCCCTGGACGCCGATCTCCGGTCCGTCCTGGCCGCCGAGACGTACGGTGTCGATCCTGGTCACGCTGGTCATGAAGGTGTTCCTCCGCATGCGGTCCCGTAATGGCTGATCTTGATGTCGAGCACGGCGAGCGTGTCCTGGAGCTCGGTGATCCTGGTGAGGACGTCGCGCCGGGTGGCCTCCAGGAGCTCCCGTCGCGCGTCCCGGGTGTGGTCGCCCTCGCGCACGAGCTCGGCGTACCTGACCATGTCGGCGACCGGCATTCCGGTCAGCCGCAGCTTGCCGACGAAGGCCAGCCAGCCGAGGTCCTTCTCGGTGAAGCGGCGCTGTCCGGTGTGCGAACGGTCGACGTGCGGCATGAGGCCGATCCGCTCGTACCAGCGGAGGGTGTGCGCGGTGAGTCCGGTGATGGCCGCCACCTCACTGATCGTGTAGCGGTCCTTCCCGGCAAGCCCGGTCGTGCTCTCGATCACGCTCATGGGCCCCACGCTAAAACGTTGGAGTGCACTCGAAGCAAGTAGGCTCGGCTCCATGCAGAGCAGCGTGCCGAGCCTGGCGTCGATCGAGAACTGGCCCGTCCCCACCGCGGCGGCCGCCGTCGTCCGCGCGGACGGCACCCTGGCCGGGTCCCACGGCCCCACCGGGCAGCGCTTCCCGCTCGCCTCCGTCACCAAGCCGCTCGCGGCGTACGCCGTCCTCGTCGCGTACGAGGAGGGGGCGATCGACCTCGACGAGCCGGCCGGGCCCGAGGGCGCGACCGTCCGCCATCTCCTCGCCCACACCTCGGGGCTGGCCTTCGACGAGAACCGGGTCATGGCCGCGCCGGGCACCCGCCGGATCTACTCCAACACCGGCTTCGAGGCCCTCGGCGACCACGTCGCCAAGGCCACCGACATCCCCTTCGCCGAGTATCTGCACCAGGCGGTCCTGGAGCCCCTCGGCATGGTCTCGACGACCCTGGAGGGTTCGCCCGCGAAGGACGGCGTGTCGACCGTGGACGACCTCGTGCGGTTCGCCGCCGAGGTGCAGGCGCCGCGGCTGCTCGACGCGCGGACCGTCCTGGACGCGATGACCGTCACGTACCCGGGTCTGACCGGCATCCTGCCCGGTTACGGGCACCAGAGGCCGAACGACTGGGGCCTGGGCTTCGAGATCCGCGACGGCAAGTCCCCGCACTGGACGGGCGCGAGCTCCTCGCCGCGCACGTTCGGGCACTTCGGGCAGTCCGGCACGTTCCTGTGGATCGACCCGGACGCGCGGGCCGCGTGCGTGGCCCTCACCGACCGGCCCTTCGGGCCGTGGGCGGTCGAGGCGTGGCCGCCGTTCACGGACGCGGTGCTCGCGGACCTGCGCGGGGCCTGACCAGGGCCTCAGGTCTCGCAGCGGGTCGCCGGGAGCGTACCGTCGGTGCCCATGATGCTCACGTCCACCACGCCCCCGTCGTCCTCGGCGTACGCGGCCGTGCAGACCAGCTGCTGGACGGCCGCGTCCGACAGGCCCGTGACCGGGAACGGCGACCGGAGCCTGATGACCCGGCGGCCCTCCGGGTTCAGGCCCTTGACCTGCTCGGCGTACGGTGGCTTCTCGGACTTCGGGAGTGCCGTGGTCAGGCCTGCCGCGGTGTCGGCGTCGCCGGGGCCGGCGAGGAGCGCGGCGAGCACCCTCTCGGCGGCGAACGGGTCGCCGTGC
This sequence comes from Streptomyces sp. R44, assembly GCF_041053105.1. Lineage (NCBI taxonomy): Bacteria > Bacillati > Actinomycetota > Actinomycetes > Kitasatosporales > Streptomycetaceae > Streptomyces > Streptomyces sp. R44. The sequence goes on from NZ_CP163444.1 coordinate 2,751,933, forward strand.
TTGTCCCGCGCGTGCCCGGAGCCCTCTCCCTGGGCCTTCCGGTCCTGGGCCCATTCGGAGCCGCCCGAGGCGAACGTCGGGTCGGGGACCGGTGGTTCGAAATCACGGACCACCGGGACCGGCCGGCCGTCCGGCCCGAGGAAGTAGAGCACCATCCGGAACTCGGGCTGCGGGACGACGACGACGGTCGGGGCGCCGCCCGCCTCGACGACGTCGCTCTCCTGTATGCCGCAGGCGGCGAGCGACACCATGCCGAGCACGGCCGCGACGGCGGTGGTCCGGCGCTTCACAGTGGCATCCGTACGGTGAAGACCGCCCCGCCCGCCGGGTGGTTGGCGGCCCGGACGGTGCCGCCGTGCAGCCGGACGTTCTCCAGGGTGATCGCCAGGCCGAGGCCGCTGCCCGCGGAACGGGTTCTGGCCTGGTCCGCCTTGTAGAAGCGGTCGAAGACGTGCGGCAGGACGTCCGGGTGGATGCCCGGCCCCCGGTCGGCGACCTCCGTCACGAGCTCGTCCCCCTCCGCGTACAGCCTGACCGTCACCGGCGCGGCCCCGTGCCGCAGGGCGTTGCCGACGAGGTTGGCGACGACGACGTCGAAACGGCGCGGATCGAGCCGGGCCCTGATGCCCTCCTCAAGGTACGGGACGACCTGCGCGGGATCGGTCCAGTGCCGGTGCTGGAGGGTCTTGCGGACGCAGTCGGCGGCGTCGACCTCGTCGGTGTGCAGCTCGGCGGCGCGCGCGTCGAATCGGGAGATCTCCATGAGGTCCTCGACGAGTACGGCGAGCTTCCCGGTCTCGGTGCTGATCAGCCGGACGGCGCGGGCGGTGTCGCTGTCGAGGCTCCCGGCGTCCTCGTCGAGGACCTCGGTGACCGCGAGCATGCCGGCGAGCGGGGTGCGCAGTTCGTGCGAGACGTCGGAGGCGAAGCGGCGGGCGCGGGCCTCGGCGTTGCGGAGTTCCGTGACGGAACGTTCCAGCTCGGCGGCGGACTCGTTGAACGTGCGGGCGAGATCGGAGAGTTCGTCCCTGCCCTTGGCGTGGATGCGGGTGTCGAGCCGGCCCCGGCCCATGCTGTGGGCCGCCTGCCGCAGTTCCCGTACGGGGCGGAGCACGCTGCGGGAGGCGATGAGGGCGGGGATCAGGGCCACGGCCAGGGCCGGGAGGGCGCCGTCGCGGGCTGCGGTCACCATGGCCTCGATGTTCGCCTCCTCGTCGTCGAGCTCCATGACGGCGTAGAAGACGAGGCCGGTGGGCTGGGCGGTGCCCTGGGTCACGTGCGTCCGGAAGACGGCGGGGACGGCCATGGTCAGGTACGGCCTGCCGTTCTTCACGACCCGCTGGAAGCTGGCGTGCGGGGTGGCCGACCGGGCCTGGGCGCGGGCCCGCAGCTCGGGGGTGATGACGGAGGAGGTGGGGCGGTCGGTGGAGGAGACGTGGACGGTGCCGTACTCGGCGTAGACGCGCCAGGGGCGGGGCTTTCCCTGGCGGGCGATGGCGAGGACCCTCTCGCGCAGGAGGGTGGTGTCGACGGGCAGGGTGGTGGTGAGCGGGTCGACCTGGTCGCGCAGGGCGGAGACGGCGGTGTTCTGGGTCTGCTCCAGGATGGCGTTGCGGGCGGCGCGGTAGGTGAGCGCGGCGGTGGTGCCGCAGCCGACGGCCGCGACGAGGAGGAAGGCGAGGACGAGGCGGGTACGGAGGCCGAAGGGGTGGGGACGGGGGCGGCGGGCACGGCGACGGGCCCGTCCGGCTCGTGGCTCGGTGCCGGGCTCCGGCGTCACGCAGGCCTTCACAGCGGACCGAAGCGGTAGCCGAAGCCGCGCAGGGTCTGGATGTAGCGGGGTTCGCCCGGGGTGTCCTCGATCTTGTTGCGCAGCCGGCGGACGCAGGCGTCCACCAGCCGGGCGTCGCCGTGGTAGCTGTGCTCCCAGACGTGTTCGAGGAGCTGCTGGCGGCTGAAGACCTGCTCGGGGGCGGCCGTGAGGTGGAGCAGCAGCTTGAGCTCGGAGGGGGCGAGGGCGAGGCGCTCGCCCGCCTTGGCGACGGTCAGGCCGGCCCGGTCGATGGCGAGCTCGCCGTGGAACTCGACGGCGGACCGGCCGGATCCCGGCTCCTCGATGCGCCGCAGCACGGCCCGTATCCGGGCCTCGATGACCTCGGTACGGGCGGGCTTGACGATGTAGTCGTCGGCCCCGGCCTCCAGGCCCACGACGACGTCGAAGTCGTCGCCGCGTGCGGTGAGCATGATGATCGGCAGCTGGCTGCTCTCCCGGACCCGGCGGCAGACCTGGACGCCGTTCATGCCGGGCAGCATCAGGTCGAGGAGCAGCAGGTCGGGCCGGAACTCCCCGAGCGCGGCGAGCCCCGCCTCGCCGGTGGGGGCGGTCCGGACGTCGTGCCCGCGGCGGCGGAGACCCAGCTCGACGCCTTCACGGACGGAGGGGTCGTCTTCTATGAGGAGCACGCGGGGCATGTGTGGAGTATCCCAAGGTCGGTACGGGCGCCCCCACGGGGCGGGGAGGGTCAGGTGCGGCGGAGCCGGTTCGCGGTCGAGGCGAGGAGGGCCTGGAGCTCCGTGAGGCGGAGGGGGCGGGAGAGGAGGGCGAAGGTCGTCAGGATCGTCGCGGCTCCCGCGAGGCCCGCGACCAGCGGCCCCGCCCCGGCCGCCAGGTCCGCGGCGAACAGGCCGTAGCCCGCCGCCGGCACGGCCGCCACGAGCAGCCGGGCCAGCGCGGGGACCGCCCCGCCCGCCGTGCCGCCGAGGCGCCGGCGCAGCACGTACGCCGTGGCGGCCCAGCCCGCCCACAGTGCGAGGGAGTACGCCGCCGCCATGCCCGTGACGGCCCAGCGGGTCGGGAGGCAGTGGTACGCGGCCAGGGAGAGGCCCGCGTTCAGGGCGGCGATGACCAGGTTCAGGAAGAACGGGGTGCGGGTGTCCCGCAGGGCGTAGAAGGCCCGGGTGCACACGTACTGGCCGGAGAGGGCGACCAGGCCCGGCGCGAAGGCCATCAGGGTCCAGGACATCGCGCGGACGTCGTCGCCGCCGGTCGCCCCGTACCCGAAGACCAGGGTCATCAGCGGGACCGCGAGGGCGAGGAGCGCGCAGGCCGCCGGGACCACCGCCGCCGCGCTGGTCCGCAGGGCGTACGAGACGTCCCGCCGGACGCCCGCGAGGTCGCCCTCGGCGGCGGCGCCGCTCATCCGGGGCAGCAGCGCCGTGACGAGGGAGACGGTGATGATGCCGTGGGGGACGGTCCAGAGGAGGTACGCGTTGTTGTACGCGGCGAGGCCCGCGCCGCCGTCCTTCACCAGGCCGCCCGCCGAGGTGGCGATCCAGCTCGTCACCCAGTACGCGCCCTGGTTCGTGAGGACGAGGAGCACCAGCCAGCCCGCGGAGCGCAGCGGGGCGGCGAGGCCGCTGCCGCGCCAGTCGAAGCGGGGCCGCCAGCGGAATCCCGCGGCGCGCAGCGAGGGCAGCAGGGCGAGGGCCTGAACGGCGATGCCGGCGGTGGTGCCCCAGCCGAGGAGGGCGGTCTCCCCGGGGGTGAGCTCGCCGCCGTCGCTGACGGCCAGGAAGAGGCCGAAGACGGTGACGGCGACGACGTTGTTGAGGACGGGGGTCCACATCATGGCGCCGAACCGGCCCCGGGCGTTGAGGACCTGTCCGAGCAGGGTGAAGAGTCCGAGGAAGAAGATCTGCGGCAGGCACGCGCGCGCGAAGGCGATCGTCATGTCCCGCTGTCCGCCCACGTAGTCGGTGTACGTGTCGACGATCAGCGGGGCGGCCAGGACGGCGACGGCCGTGAGTGCGGCGAGGGCGAGCGCGCAGAGGGTGAGGAGGCGGTCGGTGTAGGCGACGCCGCCGTCCTCGTGCTCCTTGGCGGCCTTGACGAGTTCGGGGACGAAGACTGCGTTGAGGGCGCCGCCGAGGAGCAGCATGTAGACGATGGTGGGGACCGAGTTCCCGACCGCGTACCCGTCGGCGACGAGGCCCGCGCCGAGCGCGGCGGCGACGACGGAGGCCCGGACGAAGCCGGTGGCGCGGGAGACGAGCGAGCCGGCGGCCATGAGGGCGCCGCTGCGGAGGGCGGAGGACTTCGGCTCGGGTGGTGCGGCGGTGAGCGTCGCCGTCATCGACGGGCCAGATAGGCCTGGAAGGCGCGGTACAGCGCCCCGTTGGTCGTGCCCTGCATCGGAATCTCCCACTCCCCCAGCGTCTCGACGACCTGACCGCCCGTGCCGAGCTTCCAGCGAAGCAGCCCGTGGGCGCGGTCGTCCGGATCAAGGGTGGAGGGTACCCCGCGCAGGTCGTAGACGGCGGCGCCGAGCGCGTGGGCGTCGAGCATCATGCGCCACTGGAGGGCGTTGGAGGGCCGGACCTCGCGGCGGTGGTCGGCGGAGGCGCCGGTCTGGTACCAGACGCGGCCGCCGACGGTGAGCATCGTGTGCGCGGCGAGGATCTCGCCCTCGTGGCGGGCGAGGTAGAGCCTCATGCGGCCGGGCTGCTCGGCGTTGAGGACGGCGTACTGGCGCTCGTAGTAGGCGAGGGAGCGGCCGAGGCGGAAGCCGTCGCGTTCCTCGGTGATGCGCAGCAGCCGGTAGAACTCGGGGAGGTCGGCGGCGGAGCCGACGACGACCTCGACGCCGGACTTGCGGGCCTTGCGGACGTTGCGCCGCCACTCCTGGTTGAGGCCGGTCCACAGGTCGTCGGTGCTGCGGCCGGCGAGCGGGACCTGGAAGACGTGCCGGGGCTGGGCGTCGGCGCCGTCCTCGGAGTCGCCGCCGCACTTGCGCCAGCCGCGGGCGCGCAGGCGTTCGGCGACGGCGGTTCCCAGCGGGTCGACCTCGTCGGCGAGGACGTCGGAGAGCCGGCGGCCCGCTCCGGTGCCGGCCTTGACGATGGCGGCGTTCCACCGGCGGTAGGCGGGTCCGGGTCCCATGCGGACGGCGAAGGCGCCCAGGGAGCGCAGATGGCCGAGGAGCGGGGCGAGCCAGCCGTCGAGGTCGGGGTCGGCCCAGTCGGCGACGGGCCCTTCGGGCAGATAGGCGAAGTACTTCCGGGTGCCGGGGAAGGGCCGGAGGAGGACGAGCGCGACGCCCGAGAGGGCCTCTCCTTCCCGTCCCCACCCGACCAGTTGGTGGCTCCAGCCGTCCTTCACCTGCGCCCAGGAGGGGAGTTGGAGGAAGCTGGGCCCCTCGGCGCCGGAGCGGGAGTCGAGGAACGCGCGGTACGCCTCGGGGGTCACGGGCCCGAGCCTGACCGGTCCTGCGGGGGCGCGGCGGTCGGTGGGTGCGGCCGTCACGAGCAGCGCTGACACAACGGGAGCCTCCTTGTTCCGCCCCTCGGTGGTGGGGCGCACAGCAGGCTCACAGCCGAATTCGACGGATGCGCGCGGCGATTGTGACCGGACGATGACCGTTCCGCCGCAGCCGCCGTCACAGAGGCGTCCGGCGCCCCGGGGGCGCTCGCCGGCGGCCTACAGTCCAGGACATCCCACCCTTTCTCCCTCACTCGCGGAGGTCTGCCGTGCTGCCGATACGCACATCCCGTCCCGCCCTGGCGGTCGTCGCGCTGACCGTGTCCCTCACCGCCTGCACGGCCCAGGCGGCCGACGGGGGCTCGTCCGGGGCGCGGGCCGGGGCGTCCGAGGCGGCGCCCCCGGCGAAGGTGACGGTGGTGAAGAAGACGGCCGGCAGCCCGGTGACGGTGACGGCGTCCGGCGGCACGCTCGCGGCGGTGCGGGTCGTGGACGCCGAGGGCGGTGTCCTGGAGGGCCGTACGGACGCGGGCGGTACGAGCTGGGTCTCGGACCGCAAGGCGGTGCCCGGCACCTCCTACACGGTCGAGGTGACGTCCCGTACCGCCGACGGCAAGGAGTCGACCAGCCGGTCGTCCTTCGCCACCCCGGAGCCCCGGAAGGTCAACAAGGTGACCCTGGCGCCCGGCAAGAACACCACGGTCGGCATCGCCCACCCCCTCTCGATCGTCTTCGACCTGCCGGTGACGCGGAAGGCGGACGTGGAGAAGCAGCTCAAGGTGACCACCTCGAACAACACCGAGGGTTCCTGGGGCTGGGTCAAGGACTACTCGGGTCGGGACCGGGTGGACTGGCGGCCGCGGGAGTACTGGAAGCCGGGCACGAAGGTCACCCTCGCAGCGGACCTCGACGGCACGGACTCGGGCGGCGGCTGGTTCGTACGGGACTACCGCACCGGCTTCACCGTCGGAGCGGCGCAGGTCGTCAAGGTCGACCTGGACGCACACCGACTGAGTGTCGTACGGGACGGGCGGACGGTCCGCACGATCCCCGTCTCCGGCGGCACCCCCGGCGGCGACAAGCGGTCCTGGCGGGGGACGGCCGTGCTGATGGCGAAGGAGGGCACCATCAACATGAACTCGGAGACGGTCGGCCTCGGCGACGCCTACAACAAGATGGTCAACTACTCGATGCGGCTGACGTGGTCCGGGATGTACACGCACGCGGCGCCGTGGAACGCGGCGTACTTCGGCCGGGAGAACCACAGTTCCGGGTGCATCGGGATGAGCGACGCGAACGCGGCCTCGTTCTACGCGTCGGTGAACGTGGGCGACCCCTTCGAGATCAAGGGGCGGGAGACGAAGGGGACGGTGGCCGAGGGCAACGGGTACGGGGCGTGGAACCTGAACTGGGAGCAGTGGAAGGCGAAGAGCGCCCTCGGCTGAACGGTCAGCCCAGGGCCTTGCGCCAGTCCCGCATCTCCCAGATCAGGACCTCCGCGTCGGACGTGGCGGCCAGTGCGGCTCCCCCGGTGCCGGTGAGCCGGGCCGCGTCGCCCGGCGCCAGCTCCTCGTCGCCCAGCGACACCCCGCCGCGCACCACGTGGACGTACGCGAAGTCGGCGGGCGGCACCTCCGCGGACTCGCCCGCCCCGAGGCGGTGGACGTGCAGGACCGCCCCGGCCGCCGGGAGGTCGTACGCGTCCTCCAGGTCCCGCACCACCTGGTACGACGGCTCGCCGCCCGGCGACAGCGGGGCGAGCCACATCTGGACGAAGACCAGGGGGGCGGCGCCGTCGTTGCGTTCGACGTGACGGACGCCGCCCGCCGCGCCGAGGTGCTGGAGGTCGCCGGGACGGACCACCGACGTGTGGCCGGTGCTGTCGGTATGGGTCAGCTCGCCCTCGACCACCCACGTCACGATCTCCGTGTGGCTGTGCGGGTGCTCGTCGAAGCCCGCCCCCGGCGCGAGCCGCTCCTCGTTGCAGGCGAGGAGCGCGCCGAAGCGGAGGTTGTCGGGGTCGTAGTGCGGCCCGAAGGACAGGGCGTGCCGGGTCTCGATCCCGGCCGCCGGGTCGCCCCCGGGGTAGCGCTCGGTGGCGCGCTGAATGCGTATCACGGACGTACCGTAGCCCCGACCCCGCACGCCGGCGTCCCGATAAGGCAGTCTTGTCCCCGTGCCTGAACCCGTGAACGCCGCCCATCCGCACGCCGCGACCCTGAAACGCCTCGAACAGTCGTCCGGGCGGCTCGCCGCCGGCGCCATCGCCCGCATGGACGAGACGCTGCCGTGGTACCGCGCGATGCCGCCCGAGAACCGGTCGTGGATCGGCCTGGTCGCCCAGGCCGGTATCGCCGCGTTCACCGAGTGGTTCCGGCACCCGGAGACCCCGCAGGCCATCTCGACGGACGTCTTCGGCACCGCGCCCCGCGAGCTGACCCGCGCGATCACCCTGCGCCAGACCGTGGAGATGGTCCGCACGACCATCGAGGTCATGGAGTCGGCGATCGAGGAGGTCGCCGCCCCCGGCGACGAGTCCGTGCTCCGCGAGGCGCTCCTGGTCTACGCCCGCGAGATCGCGTTCGCGACCGCCCAGGTGTACGCGCAGGCCGCCGAGGCACGGGGCGCCTGGGACGCCCGCCTGGAGTCGCTCGTCGTCAACGCCGTGCTCTCGGGCGAGGCCGACGAGGGCGCCGTGTCCCGCGCCGCCGCCCTCGGCTGGAACTCGCCCGACCACGTGTGCGTCATCCTCGGCACCGCCCCCGACGGGGACAGCGAGCTCACCGTCGAGGCGATCCGCCGGGCCGCCCGGCACGCCAAGCTCCAGGTCCTCACCGGCGTCCTCGGCGACCGGCTCGTCGTCATCGCCGGCGGCAACGACAACCCCCTCGCCGTCGCCAAGGCGCTGATCGGGCCCTACGCGCCCGGGCCCGTCGTCGCCGGCCCCGTCGTGCCCGATCTGCTCGCCGCGACCCGGTCCGCGCAGGCCGCCGCCGCCGGACTCAAGGCCTGCTCCGCCTGGCAGGACGCGCCCAGGCCGGTCCTGGCGGACGATCTCCTCCCGGAGCGCGCCATCGCCTCCGACCCTTCGGCCCGCGAGCAGCTGGTGGAGGAGATCTACAGACCACTGGAGGAAGCGGGCTCGGCGCTGCTCGAAACTCTCAGTGTCTATCTGGAGCAGGCGAGCAGCCTGGAAGGCGCGGCACGGATGCTCTTCGTCCACCCGAACACCGTGCGCTACCGGCTCCGACGTGTGACCGACGTCACCGGCTGGTCACCCTCCGATGTTCGCTCCGCGTTCACGCTGCGGATCGCCCTGATCCTGGGACGCTTGGCCGACGGAGATCCGCAGTCCTAGACTTTTGTCGAACACCAACAATTCCCCCGACGGTTCTTCGTCCTTGTCCCCACGGGCGCTCGGAGCCGTCCCCAAGAGAGAGTGTGAGGGTGCTCGTACTCGTCGCTCCCGGCCAAGGCGCCCAGACGCCCGGCTTCCTGACCCCCTGGCTCGAACTCCCCGGCGCAGCCGACCGCCTCGCGGCCTGGTCCGACGCGATCGGGCTCGACCTCGTCCACTACGGCACGAAGGCGGACGCGGACGACATCCGTGACACCGCCGTGGCACAGCCCCTCCTCGTCGCCGCCGGCCTGCTGTCCGCGGCCGCGCTCGGCGACGGGACCTCCGCCGCCGAGTCGGCGCGCGTCGCCGGCGTCGTCGCCGGTCACAGCGTGGGCGAGTTCACCGCCGCCGCCTTCGCGGGCGTCCTCGACGACGAAGCCGCGCTGCGCCTCGTCCGTACCCGTGGTCTCGCCATGGCCGAGGCCGCCGCGATCACCGCGACGGGCATGTCGGCACTGCTCGGCGGCGACCCCGAGGTCACCGTCCCGCACCTGGAGAAGCTCGGCCTGACCCCGGCCAACGTGAACGGCGCCGGCCAGATCGTGGCCGCCGGCACCCTGGAGCAGCTGGCCGCCCTGGAGGCGGACAAGCCCGAGGGCGTCCGCCGGGTCGTCGCGCTCAAGGTCGCCGGCGCGTTCCACACGCACCACATGGCCCCCGCCGTGGCGAAGCTGGAGGAGGCGGCGAAGGAGCTGTCCCCCGCCGCCCCGACCACCCGCTACGTCTCCAACAAGGACGGGCAGGTCGTCACCGACGGCGCCGAGGTCGTGGCCCGCCTGGTCGGCCAGGTCGCGAACCCGGTCCGCTGGGACCTGTGCATGGAGACCTTCCAGGCGCTCGGCGCGACCGCGCTGATCGAGGTGTGCCCCGGCGGCACCCTGACCGGCATCGCCAAGCGCGCCCTGCCGGGCGTGGCCACCGTCGCCCTCAAGACTCCCGACGACCTCGACGCGGCCCGTACGCTCATCGCCGAGCACGCGGCCGTCTGACAAGGAGTGTCGAGAAACATGTCGAAGATCAAGCCCAGCAAGGGCGCCCCGTACGCGCGGATCCTCGGTGTGGGCGGCTACCGCCCCACCCGGGTCGTGCCGAACGAGGTGATCCTCGAGAAGATCGACTCGTCCGACGAGTGGATCCGCTCGCGCTCCGGCATCGCCACCCGCCACTGGGCCTCTCCGGAGGAGACGGTCGCCGCCATGTCGGTGGAGGCCTCGGGCAAGGCCATCGCCGACGCCGGGATCAGCCCCGAGCAGATCGGCGCCGTGATCGTCTCCACGGTCTCGCACTTCAAGCAGACCCCGGCCGTCGCCACCGAGATCGCCGACAAGATCGGCGCCGGGAAGCCGGCAGCGTTCGACATCTCCGCCGGCTGCGCGGGCTTCGGCTACGGCCTGACGCTCGCCAAGGGCATGATCGTCGAGGGCTCGGCCGAGTACGTCCTCGTCATCGGCGTGGAGCGGCTCAGCGACCTGACGGATCTGGAGGACCGCGCGACGGCCTTCCTGTTCGGCGACGGCGCCGGCGCCGTGGTCGTCGGCCCCTCGGACGAGCCGCACATCGGCCCCACCGTGTGGGGTTCCGAGGGCGACAAGTCCGAGACGATCAAGCAGACCGTGCCGTGGAACGAGTTCCACGGCGGCGACGTCTCGAACCTGCCCCTCAACGAGCAGGGCGAGATCAAGTTCCCCGCCATCACGCAGGAGGGCCAGGCGGTCTTCCGCTGGGCCGTCTTCGAGATGGCGAAGGTCGCCCAGCAGGCGCTGGACGCCGCCGGCATCTCGGCGGACGACCTCGACGTCTTCATCCCGCACCAGGCGAACATGCGGATCATCGACTCGATGGTGAAGACTCTGAAGCTGCCGGAGCACGTCACGGTCGCCCGTGACGTGGAGACCACCGGCAACACCTCGGCCGCCTCGATCCCGCTCGCGATGGAGCGGCTCCTGGCGACCGGGCAGGCGAAGAGCGGCGACACCGCGCTCGTCATCGGCTTCGGGGCGGGTCTCGTCTTCGCCGCGACGGTCGTTACCCTCCCCTAGGCACACCGGATCTTCCGGTAGCCGTTTTCCTCAGTACAGACACAAGAAGGAGCGCCACATGGCCGCCACCGAGAAGGAGATCGTCGACGGTCTCGCCGAGATCGTCAACGAGATCGCCGGCATCCCCGTCGAGGACGTCCAGCTGGACAAGTCCTTCACCGACGACCTGGACGTCGACTCGCTGTCCATGGTCGAGGTCGTCGTCGCCGCCGAAGAGCGCTTCGACGTCAAGATCCCCGACGAGGACGTCAAGAACCTCAAGACCGTGGGCGACGCCGCCGCCTACATCCTGAAGCACCAGGACTGATTCGGTCCTCGCTGACTCGGTTCGCCACCCGGCGGTGGCGCCGTATTTCGACCATCACACACGTGGAGAAAGAATTCCTGTGAGCTCGACCAATCGCACCGTGGTCGTCACCGGTCTCGGCGCAACCACACCGCTGGGTGGCGACTCCGCATCGACCTGGGAAGGTCTGATCGCGGGACGCTCCGGCGTCAAGCCCCTCGAGGGCGAGCGCTTCGCCGAACTGCCCGTCCAGATCGCGGCCCTCGCCGCGGTCGACCCCGGCGACGTGCTGCCCCGCCCGCTGGCCCGCAAGCTGGACCGCTCGGCGCAGTTCGCGCTGATCGCGGCCCGTGAGGCGTGGGCCGACGCGGGCTACACCGGCCCGGCCGGTGAGGACGAGAAGATCGTGCCCGAGCGGCTCGGCTCCGTCATCGCCTCCGGCATCGGCGGTGTGACCACGCTGCTCGACCAGTACGACGTGCTGAAGGAGAAGGGCGTCCGCCGCGTCTCCCCGCACACCGTCCCCATGCTCATGCCCAACAGCCCCTCCGCGAACGTCGGCCTGGAGGTGAACGCCCGGGCGGGCGTCCACACCCCCGTCTCCGCGTGCGCGTCGGGTGCCGAGGCGATCGGCTACGCCGTCGAGATGATCCGTACCGGCCGTGCCGACGTGGTCGTCGCCGGCGGTACCGAGGCCGCGATCCACCCGCTGCCGATCGCCGCCTTCGCCAACATGATGGCGATGTCCAAGAACAACGACGAGCCGACGAAGGCCTCGCGTCCCTACGACACCGGCCGCGACGGCTTCGTGCTCGGCGAGGGCGCGGGTGTCGTGATCCTGGAGTCCGAGGAGCACGCGAAGGCCCGCGGCGCCCGCATCTACTGCGAGGTGCTCGGCCAGGGTCTGTCGGCCGACAGCCACCACATCGCGCAGCCCGAGCCGACCGGCCGGGGCATCGCCGCCGCGATGCAGAACCTGCTGGACTCGACGGACCTCAAGCCGTCCGAGGTCGTCCACCTCAACGCGCACGCCACGTCGACGCCGCAGGGTGACGTCGCCGAGATCAAGGCGCTGCGGAAGGTCCTGGGCGACGACCTGGACCACGTCGCGATCTCCGCGACGAAGTCGATGACCGGTCACCTCCTGGGTGGCGCGGGCGGCATCGAGACCGTCGCGACGGTCCTGGCCCTCCACAACCGCCTGGCCCCGCCGACGATCAACGTCGACGACCTGGACCCGGACGTCGAGGCGGACATCGTCCGCGACGAGCCCCGCGAACTCCCGCAGGGCACGATCGCCGCGATCAACAACAGCTTCGGGTTCGGCGGCCACAACGTGGTGCTGGCGTTCCGCACCGTGTGACCCGCGACTGAACAGCGAGGCCCGCTCCCAGCACGGGGGCGGGCCTCCGCCGTACCCGCCGGACGGAGTCCGGCACAGCGTCCCGAAGCCCGCGAAGCGGTGCGAGGGGCGCACGAGGAAGAGGCCAACAGCTTCGGCTTCGGCGGCCACAACGTGGTGCTGGCGTTCCGCACCGTGTGACCCGCGCCTGAACAGCGAGGCCCGCTCCCAGCACGGGGGCGGGCCTCCGCCGTACCCGCCGGACGGAGTCCGGCACAGCGTCCCGAAGCCCGCGAAGCGGTGCGAGGGGCGCACGAGGAAGAGGCCAACAGCTTCGGCTTCGGCGGCCACAACGTGGTGCTGGCGTTCCGCACCGTGTGACCCGCGCCTGAACAGCGAGGCCCACTCCCAGCACGGGGGCGGGCCTCCGCCGTACCCGCCGGACGGAGTCCGGCACAGCGTCCCGAAGCCCGCGAAGCGGTGCGAGGGGCACGAGGAGGAAGAGGCCAACAGCTTCGGCTTCGGCGGCCACAACGTGGTGCTGGCGTTCCGCACCGTGTGACCCGCGCCTGAACAGCGAGGCCCACTCCCAGCACGGGGGCGGGCCTCCGCCGTACCCGCCGGACGGAGTCCGGCACAGCGTCCCGAAGCCCGCGAAGCGGTGCGAGGGGCGCACGAGGAAGAAGCCAACAGCTTCGGCTTCGGCGGCCACAACGTGGTGCTGGCGTTCCGCACCGTGTGACCCGCGCCTGAACAGCGAGGCCCACTCCCAGCACGGGGGCGGGCCTCCGCCGTACCCGCCGGACGGAGTCCGGCACAGCGTCCCGAAGCCCGCGAAGCGGTGCGAGGGGCGCACGAGGAAGAGGCCAACAGCTTCGGCTTCGGCGGCCACAACGTGGTGCTGGCGTTCCGCACCGTGTGACCCGCGCCTGAACAGCGAGGCCCACTCCCAGCACGGGGGGCGGGCCTCCGCCGTACCCGGGACCCCGGCACAGCGTCCCGAAGCCCGCGAAGCGGTGCGAGGGGCGCACGAGGAAGAGGCCAACAGCTTCGGCTTCGGCGGCCACAACGTGGTGCTGGCGGCACCGTGTGACCCGCGCCTGAACAGCGAGGCCCACCCCCCGGGGACGGGGACCGCCGTTCCCCCGCCGGACGGAGTCCGGCACAGCGTCCCGAAGCCCGCGAAGCGGTGCGAGGGGCGCACGAGGAAGAGGCCAACAGCTTCGGCTTCGGCGGCCACAACGTGGTGCTGGCGTTCCGCACCGTGTGACCCGCGCCTGAACAGCGAGGCCCACCCCCTGGTCGGGGGTGGGCCTTTCTCGTGGGTCAGCGGAGGGCGAAGGCTGCCGGTTCGCCCTGGAGGAGGATCTGGTTGAGGACGACGTGGCCGCCGGGGACGGGGACCAGTTCCGGGTGGATGGAGACCGTCGGCCGCTTGCCCGCGTCGGGTTCGAGAACCCTGCGGACCTTGCCCGTCGAGCGGTCGAGGAGGGTGACGGAGGCGTCGAACCCCAGGTAGGCGACGCTGCCGTCGGGCTCCGCCGCGAGCGCCATCAGCTGTTCCTCGCTGTGGTGCGCCCATACCTTCCGGCCGTCCTTCAGGGAGTACGCGACGACCGTACTGGGCGAGATCGAGTCCTTCTCGGCGAAGGTGATGAGGAGGCCGTCGAGGACGAGCGGCCTGACGGTACGGCCGTCGGCCACGCTCCAGAGGGCGGAGAGGGCGCCCTCGGGGCCGGTGAGCGGCACGGTCGCGGTGGGGGCTCCCTCGTCGTCGAAGCCCAGGAAGGCGTGGGTACCGCGGGCGTCCGCCTCGTCGACGTCGACGACGACCGGGGAGACGGAGACCACCGACGCCCTGGCCGCCGACTCGACGGGCAGGTCCCGGGTCCACCGCCGGTCTCCGGTACGGGTGTCCAGGGCGACCAGCCGTGCGCCCTTGCCGCACTGCTCGACGAGGCGGGTACGGGTGGCGTCGGCGTCGAGCGCGAGGACCGTGCAGTCCTTGCCGAGCCGGCGCTGCCAGCGTTGTTCTCCGGTCTCGGTGGACCGGCCCCGTACGGCTCCGTCCTCGGCGGTGACGGCGGTGGCGCCGCCGACGGCGAGCGCGCCGCCGTCGAGACCCTCGCCGCCGAGTTGCCGCTTCCACAGGACCTTGCCGTCCGAGGCGCGGACGGCGAGCAGGGTCGCGCAGGGCTTCTCGTACCGGCCGTGCGCGACCAGGCCCACGCCCTCTCCGGTCTTCGGGGACATGGCGCAGAGCGCCTCGCGTGGGGGCGCGGGCACGCTCCAGCGGAGGGAGCCGTCGGCGGAGTCGTAGGCGAAGAGTCCGTCGATCCGTCCGTGGGCGACGGTGGGGCCGAGGCCCCAGGAGCCGACGCCCTTGTCGCCCCTCTGACCGGCGGCCGGGACCAACCACCCGACGGAGGGCTTCGCGTCGGAGGACGCCGAGGGTTTCGCGGGCGCCCCGGCCTCGGTGCCGTCCCCGGCCTCGGTGTCGTCCCCGGCCGTGAGCGTCCAGATGCCGCCGGCGAGGAGGGCGAGCGCCCAGACCACGGCGGCGGCGACGAGCGAGGACCGGCCGGGCCGTACGGGTTTCACGGCAGCGTCGTGCTCGGCGAGGTCCGAAACCGCGTCCCGTACCTCCTCCGGGGCCTCGGAGTCCCTACCGCGCCGCCGTACCGCGAGGAGCGTCGTCCCCACCGCCCCGCACGCGAGGGCGCACACGAGCGCCGCCCAGCCCGTCGGCCAGGCACCGCCGGCGACACCCGCCCCCAGGAAGACCGCCGCCGCGCCGAACGCGGCGCCCGGTGTACCGTCACGCATCGCTTCTCCCACCCGGCGCGCCCCCTGCGCGCCCGCGCGGAATCTACAACCCGCTGGTGAAGGGCGTCAGACGACCTGGTGAAGCCAGCGGACGGGGGCGCCCTCGCCCGCGTACCGGAAAGGTTCCAGCTCGTCGTCCCAGGGCTTTCCGAGCAGCTTGGCGATCTCCGCCTCCAGCTGGGTCTCGCCCTGCGCGGAGCGGGCGAGGGCGGCCCGCAGCCGGTCCTCGGGGATCAGGATGTCCC
This sequence comes from Streptomyces sp. R44, assembly GCF_041053105.1. Lineage (NCBI taxonomy): Bacteria > Bacillati > Actinomycetota > Actinomycetes > Kitasatosporales > Streptomycetaceae > Streptomyces > Streptomyces sp. R44. The sequence goes on from NZ_CP163444.1 coordinate 2,767,328, forward strand.
CGTGCATGCCGGTGACGGCGTGGAAGATGCCCAGGTCGGGGGTGGCGCTGTAGCGCTCGCCCTCGGCCGTGGGGCAGGGCTCCGCGGTGACCTCGAAGCGGAGCATCTGCCAGCCGCGGAGCGCGGAGGCGAGTTTGGAGGCGGTGCCGGTCTGGCCCTGCCAGGAGAACTCGGCTCTCCAGGTGCCGGGGGACGCCGGCTGGCGGATCCAGTCGAGCTGGACCCTCGCACCGAGGACGCCCGCGACCGCCCATTCGACGTGCGGGCACAGCGCGCGCGGTGCGGAGTGTACGTACAGGACTCCACGTGTCGTCACCGGGACCTCCAGTGTGGGACGAGGTTCGCCTTGCCCAGCGGCCTCAGTAAACAGCATCAGGAGCAGAACATCGCAAACCCTCAAAAAGGGGACAGCATGTGACGTGATGTAATTTACCGGAGCCGGTCGGCGAAGGCGCCTCTGGTTCGACGGGGGAAAAGCTACCGTGCCGCACCGTCATCGGTGTGACGTACGGTCGGTCCGGGGGCCGGTGAACACGAAGCTTTCACCCACCAGGACGCCGAACGAGGGGGCACGGGATGCGTGGCCGAGGCCGATTCCGTACCGCTGTCACCGCCGCGACGGCCGCGCTGCTGTGCGGCGGGGTGCTCTCCGGCTGCACGGTCGGGGACCCGGCGGCGAAGGCGCCCTCGGCAAGACCGGTGCCGAGGCCGACCCCGCTGTGGGACGTCTCCCCCGCCTCCGTCGCGGCCGTCGGCGACTCCGTGACCCGCGCCTTCGACGCCTGTTCGGTGTTGTCGGACTGCCCCGAGGTGTCGTGGGCGACCGGAACGGACGCCGCCGTCAACAGTCTGGCGCTGCGGCTGCTCGGCCCGGAGAAGGTGGCCACCCGCAGCTGGAACCTGGCCAGGACGGGTGCGCGGATGGCCGAGCTCCCGGAGCAGATGGCCGGGGCGGCCGCCGAGAAGCCCGAGCTGGTGACGGTGATGATGGGGGCGAACGACGCCTGTCGGGCCACCCCGGATCTGATGACCCCGGTGGCCGATTTCCGTGCCTCCTTCGAGTCGGCCCTCGCCCGGCTGCGGGCGGGCGCACCGAAGGCGCAGGTGTACGTGGCGAGCGTGCCGGACCTGAAGCACCTGTGGTCCACGGGGCGGGTGAGTCCGCTGGGGCGCCAGGTGTGGAAGCTGGGGATCTGCGGGGCGATGCTGGCGGACGCGGAGGACCTGGGTCCGGCGGCCGAGCGGCGGCGGGCTTCGGTGCGGGACCGGGTGGTGGCGTACAACGAGGTCCTGGAGCAGGTCTGCGCGAAGGACGCGCGCTGCCGGTACGACGGCGGGGCGGTCTTCGGGTTCCGCTTCGGCGGCGGGCAGTTGAGCCCCTGGGACTGGTTCCATCCGAGCAAGGACGGGCAGGCGCGGCTCGCGGAGCTCGCGTACCGGCGGATCACGAAGGAGTGAGGGACCCCGGGGCGGTTGTCAGGTTCCGCCCCGGGGCCGGTTCACGGGATTCCCGGGAGGGTCAGACCTCCAGGGTGGCGGTCAGGCGCCCGTCCGTCAGGGAGTGGGCGGCGACGACCTCGTACGCGCCGGTGACGAAGGCCCAGTCGTTCTTCTCCTCGTCCCAGATCTCGAAGGCGCGGCGCGGCAGCGCGATCTCGGTCTCGACGGTCTCGCCGGGCGCGGCCTCGACGCTCGCGAAGCCGGCGAGCCAGCGGGCGGGGCGCTCGGCGGTCGTGTTCCGCGCGCCGATCGGCGGAGTCGCGACCGGGGCCAGATAGATCTGGACGGTCTCGCGGCCGGGGCGGTCGCCGGTGTTGGTGATCCGGACGGTGACCGTGTCGGGGGCCGCGACCAGGGAGTCGTACGACCAGGTGGTGTAGCCGAGGCCGTGGCCGAAGGGGTACGCGGGGACGGCGCCGGCCTTGTCCCAGGCGCGGTAGCCGATGAAGACGCCCTCGGTGTAGTGCAGTTCGCCGTCCGTCGGGGTGACCTCGGTGACGGGGACGTCGGCGAGGGCGACGGGCCAGGTGGTGGGGAGGCGCCCGCCGGGCTCCTCGGCGCCGGTGAGGACGTCGGCGAGGGCGGCGCCGCCCTCCTGTCCGGGGAACCAGCTGAGCAGGATCGCGGCCACGTCCTCGCGCCAGGGGAGTTCGACCGGGGAGCCGGCGTTGACGACGACGACGGTGTTCGGGTTGGCGGCGGCGACGGCCCGTACGAGGTCGTCCTGGCGGCCGGGGAGGGCGAGGTCCTTGCGGTCGAAGCCCTCGGACTCGACGCGTTCGGTGGTGGCGACGACCACGACGGCGGTGTCGGCGGCGCGGGCGGCCGCGACGGCCTCGGCGATCAGTTCGTCGGGGTCACGGCGGGGACCGAGGTGGACGAAGGAGAACATGACGGCCGGGAGCGGGGCCGCGAACTCCTTGTCGAGGGTGTGCAGCAGGGAGACCTCGACGGTCTCGCCGGCGGTGAGCGTGACCTTGGCGCGCTCGACCGGGGAGCCGAAGAAGGCCTCGAAGGGGTCGGTCTCGGGGCCCATGACCTGGACGCCGTCGAAGACGGTCCCGCCGGCGACGCGGAGGGTGAAGGCGCCGAGGCCGCGGGTGCCGAAGGCATGTTCGCCGGACTCGCGCGGGGTGAAGGTGCCGACGACCTCGATGGAGGCGAGGGCCTCGTGGGTGACGCCCTCGGGGAGGTCGTCGCCGATCCACTGGACCTGGCCGTTGGGCAGGGAGCCCTCGCCGATGACGTTCCCGGCGGCGTCACGGCAGCGGGCGCGGAGGGTGAACCCAGGTGAGACGGAGCCGGCGGGGGCGAGTTCCTCGCTGGGGTCGGCGCCGACCGTGTAGGTCAGGGCGCCCTCGGGGAGGGTGGCGGTGAGGCCGTCGAGCGGGGAGACGACGTGGTCGGGGAAGACCTGGGCGGAGCCACCGCCGAGGACGCGGGCGTCGCGGGCGGCGGCGCCGGAGAGCGCGACGGTGCCGTTCCTCAGCGGGAGGGCGTTCGCGTTCCGCACCAGGACGAAGCCGCGGCGGGCGATCTCGCGGGCGAGGGCGTCGCCGTCGAGGGCGGCGGGGTGCTCGGTGACGACGGGCGGGGCGCCTTCGAGGGCGCCGACGCGGGCGGCGAGCCGCAGGACGTTGCGTACGGCCGTGTCGACGGCGGACTCCTCGACCTCGCCGGCGCGGACGGCGGCGGCGAGGGCCGGGCCGTAGACCGTGTCGGGTCCCGGCATGGCGACGTCGAGGCCGCCGGCGATGTCGGCGGTGGTGGAGCGGGCGGCCATCCAGTCGGAGACGTTGTAGCCGTCGAAGCCCCACTCGCCGCGCAGGACCTCGTTCACGAGCTGGTGGTGCTCGGTCATCGTCACGCCGTTGACCTGGTTGTAGGCGGTCATGATGCCCCAGGGGCGGGCGTTCCTGACGATGGCCTCGAAGGGGGCGAGGTAGAGCTCGCGGAGGGGGCGCGGGGCGATCCGGTTGTCGACGGTGAAGCGGTCGGTCTCGGCGTCGTTGGCGACGTAGTGCTTGACGGTGGTGCCGACGCCGCCGTCCTGGACGCCCTGGACGTAGCCGGTGCCGATGGCGCCGGTGAGGTACGGGTCCTCGCTGTAGGCCTCGAAGTGGCGGCCGCCGAGGGGGGTGCGGTGCAGGTTGACCGTGGGCGCGAGGAGGACGTGGACGCCCTTGCGGCGGGCCTCCTGGGCGAGGAGGCGGCCGGCCCGGCGGGCGAGCGCGGGGTCCCAGGTGGCGGCGAGGGCGGTCGGGGACGGCAGGGCGATCGACGGGTCGTCGGCGGTCCAGCGGACGCCGCGGACGCCGATGGGGCCGTCGGACATGACCAGGGACTTCAGGCCGATCTCCGGCAGGGCGGGCAGGGACCACATGTCCTGGCCGGCGAGCAGCCGGGTCTTGGCGTCCAGGTCGAGCTTGCCGAGCGCCGCCTCGACGACCGTGTTCCTCACGGTCTCCGCGCTGGTCTCCGCCATGGCCGTACCTCCTCGTTGACGTACCGAATGACCCCGATGCGCTCATCGTGCACCCACCTACCTGTAGATCGGTAGGTGACGTGATCATTCTGTTACTTCCCTGTCGTCGGGAGGGGGTACGGTCCTGTCGGACGAACCTGCGAAAGGGGGCCACGGCGATGGTGCGGGCCAGAAGCGAGGAGCGACGCGCGGACATCCTGCGCGCCGCCCTCGAAGTGATCGCCGAGCGCGGCTACCGGGGCGCCACCCTCGGCTCGGTCGCCGAGCGCGTCGGGCTGACCCAGCAGGGACTGCTGCACTACTTCCCGACGAAGGAGGCGCTGCTCGTCGCGGTCCTGGAGGAGCGCGACCGCTGGGACACCAGCGGCGGCCGGGACCGCGAGGGCTGGCGGCTCGACCTCCTGGAGTCCCTCGTCGAGTACAACGCGATGCGGCCCGGGATCGTGCAGACCTTCTCCGCGCTGCTCGGCGAGAGCGTCACCGACGGGCACCCGGCGCGGGAGTTCTTCACCGAGCGGTACGCGCAGGTGCGGGCCAACATGGCGGACGTCCTGCGCCTGGAGTTCGGCGAGCGGCTGCCCGGCGGCCTCACCCCGGAGCGCGCGGCCCCGCTGCTCACGGCGGTGATGGACGGCCTCCAGTACCAGTGGCTCCTGGATCCCTCGGCGGTGGACATGCCGGGCGCCTTCCGCGACTTCCTGCGGCTGCTGGCCGGACCGGAGGGCCGCGACTAGCGCGCCACCGCCGCCAGGTCCTCGCCGAGCAGGGCCGGGTCCTCCGTCAGGAGGGTGTGGACGGCCTCCAGGACGGGGAGCTTCGCCGCCGAGGTGGCCAGGGCGACGTCCTTCGCGGCGAGGGCGAGCGGGAAGTACGAGCCGGTGGCGGTGGCCCGGGCGACGGCGCCCGAGAGGGGGCCCGCGCCGAGGGTGCGCAGGGCGAGCTCGCGGGGCAGGCCGAGGGAGCCGGCGAGGGTGAGGGCCTCGGCGACGAGGGCGACCCCGCCGATGGCGGCGTTGATGAGGACCAGCTTGAGGGCGGCGCCGGTGCCGGGGCCGCCGCAGGGCGTGACCGTCCCGAGCCGGTCGAGGACGGCGGCGACGGGCGCGGTGTCGCCGCCCGCGAGGATGAGCAGTTCACCGGCGGCGGCCCGGTCGACGCTGCCCATGACGGGCGCGTCGATCAGGGTGACCCCGGCGGGGAGCCGGGCGGCGAGGGCGGCGACGGTGTCCGGGCCGACCGTCGAGGTGTCGATCCAGTGGGTGCCGGGGCGCAGCGCGGGGATCAGTGCGTCCGCGACGGCGAGGGCGGCGGCCGGGTCGGCGAGCATCGTGACGACGACGTCGGCGTCGCGGACGGCCTCGGCGGCGCTCGTGGCGCGGACGGCGCCGTCGGCGACGAGGGCGTTGGCCTTGGCGGCCGTACGGTTCCAGACGGTGAGGGGGTGGCCGGCGTCGAGGAGGCGGCGGGCCATGGGCAGGCCCATGGAGCCGAGACCGAGGAAGGCGATCTTCTGGGGGCTCTTCTGCGGGGTGGTGTCCATGACGTCGACGCTAGGACCGGCTCTCCCATGCGACAAGCGAATGTCTAGCATGCCTCCCATGCCTCATTCTCATGGCTTGTACGAGGTGTTCCTCGCCGTCGCCCGCGCGGGCTCCTTCACCGCCGCCGCCCGGCAGCTCGGCTACACGCAGTCCGCGGTCTCGCGGCAGATCCAGTCCCTGGAGGACGAGGTCGGCGCGGAGCTCTTCGAGCGGCTGCCGCGCGGGGTGCGCCTGAGCGAGGCGGGCCGGGTGCTCGTTCCGCACGCGGAGGCGGTCCGGGACCGCCTGGCCACCGCCCGGGCGGAGGTGGAGGCGCTGCGCTCCCTGGACGGCGGACTGCTGCGGCTCGGCTCCTTCTCCAGCGCCACGGCGGCCCTGGTCCCGCGCGCCCAGGCCGCGTTCCGGGAGCGGCACCCGGGGGTGACGGTCAGCCGGGTGGAGGGGCCGTCCGTGAAGCATCTGCGCCTGGTGGCCGCCGGGGAGGAGGACCTCGCGGTGGTCGGCCCGCCCCAGGACGCTCCCCCGCCGCCGGGCGTGACGCTGCATCACCTCCTGGACGAGCCGATGCTGGTGGCGCTCGCGCGGGGGCACGCGCGCGCGGGGCGGCGGTCGGTGCGGCTCGCGGAGCTCGCGGACGAGGAGTGGATCGTCGGCAACGAGCGCCTGGAGGACACCCTGTTCCGCCCGGCGGTCGCGGCCGGGTTCCGCCCGCGCACCGGACTGCTCGCCCACGACTGGATCGCCAAGCTCGGCGCGGTCGCGGCGGGACTGGGCGTCACGCTCGTTCCGGCGCTCGCGGCGGCCTCGGTCCGCCCGGACGTCACGCTCGTCACGATCCACCCGGAGGACGTCCCGTACCGCCGGATCTGCGCGGCCACGCCGCCGGCCCCCACGGTCGCGGCGAGCGCCTTCCTCGCCGTCCTGCGTGAGACGGCCCGGAAGCTAACAGACTCAATGCCATATTGACCCTTACACGCCTGCGAGGGAGGATGACCGCCATGATCGTCGCAGCCACCCAGTTCGCCCCGGTCGCCGGGGACATCGACGCCAACGTCCGCACCGTCGCCGGTCTGGTCCGGGCGGCCGGGGCGGAGGGGGCCCGGGTCGTGGTCTTCTCCGAGCTCTCGCTCACCGGGTACGAGCCGTCCCTGATCCGGGACACGCCCGGCCTCGTCCTCACCGAGGACGATCCCCGCCTCGCCCCGGTACGGGACGCGTGCCGGGCCGCCGGTGCGGCGGCCGTGGTCAACGGGCCGGTGCGGACGGAGGGTTCGGGTGCGGGGCTCACCACGCTCGTGATCGGCCCCGACGGCTCGCTGCTCGCCCGATACGACAAGCAGCACCTGTACGGCGTCGAGGCCGAGATCTTCGCGCCGGGCGCCACCGACGGGCGGTTCACGCTCGACGGGGTCCGCTTCGCCCTGGCCACCTGCTACGACAACCGCTTCCCCGAGCTCGCCGAGCGGGCCGCCGCCGACGACTGCGCCGTGTATCTGGCGAGTTCGGTGCTCGGCGCAGACAACGACTCCTTCGAGAAGGTGTATCCGGCGCGGGCCCGGGACTTCGGTCTGTACGTGGTGCTCGGCAACGTCCTGGGGGCCAACGAGGACGGCGTGGGCTGCGGCCTGGCCGGGGCCTGGGGGCCGGACGGCGGGCGGATCGCGGACGCGGGCTCCGAGGAGCCGGGGTTCGTGCTCGCCGAGGTGGGCTGAGCACGGAGGAAGGGCCGGACGGTCGTGGGACATACGACCGTCCGGCCCTCCGGGGAGGCTGACGCGGAACCCCCGGTCCGCGACGTCACCCCGCCCCCGTTACGGGGCGCTCAGGCCCAGCGTGTACGCGCCGGAGCCGCTGTACGCGTGGACCACGTACCGGTAGTAGCCCGCCGTGCCGTAGTAGCTGGTGTCCTCGTCGGCGGTCGCCGTGCCGCCGACGGCCACGTCCGCCCACGTCGACCCGTTCCACTTCTGCAGGTACAGGTCGAAGTCGGTGCCGGCCGGGCCGCGCAGGCAGCCCACGTGGGTGCCGGAGGTCGCCGAGTAGTAGTACGAGCCGTCCGGCTGGGCCTCGGCCTGTCCGGAGCTCAGGTTGCCCTGGTACGTGTACTCGGTGCCGTCGCAGCCGGTGGGCGGGGTCGTGGTGCCGACCGACAGCTGGTAGGTGACCGTGTGCGTGGCGGAGCCCGTACCGGTGACGGTGATCGGGTAGGTGCCGTTGGCGGTGCCCGCGGCGACCTGGACGGTCATCGTGGACGAGGAGCCCGAGGTCACCGAGGCGGGGCTGAAGGAGACGGTGACCCCGCTCGGGGCGCCGCTCGCGGAGAGCTGCACGGTCTGCGCGCTGCCGCCGGTGGTGGAGGTGTTCACCGTGGAGGTGACGGAGGCACCCGGCTGCGCCGAGCCCGAGGACGGGTTCAGGGCGAGCGAGAAGTCCGGGGTGGTGGTGCCGCCGCAGTCGGTCTCACCGGACTGGGCCGGCACGCCGACCGCGTTCCAGGCCGCCTTCACGGCGTTGCACTCGGCGCTGCCGTAGGTGTTCTTGGCGCTGGTCAGGGTCGCCTTGCGGGCCGCGAGGTGGTTCCAGGAGGAGGTCTTCATGAGCAGGGCGCCCATGAAGATCTTGCCGGCCTTCTGGATGCCGATGCCGGTCACCGAGGACGGACCGCCGGAACATATCGGGCTGCTGGGCTTGCCGCCGCCCGGGTTGGAGCCCTCGGCGAGCAGGTAGAACCAGTGGTTCTGCGGGCCGGCCGCCGCGTGCACCTCGGTGCCGGAGGTCAACTGCGGGTAGCAGTTGGGGGCGTTGTCGGCGAGCGAGGGGTTGTACATGTAGCGGATCGGCTTGTTGTCGCCGAGGAAGTTCAGCTTCTCGCCGACCGTGTAGTCCGGGGTGTCGTTCGGGTTGTTGGCGTAGTGCTCGGTGAGCGCGCCGAAGATGTCGCCCGTCGACTCGTTCATGCCGCCGTTCTCGTTGGACGAGCCCGAGCTGCCCGGCGTCCGGTCGAAGATCTCGTGGCCGTACTCGTGGGCGACGACGTCGATGCCGGTGAGCTGCATCGTGCCGTTCTGGTTGCGGCCGTACGTCGTCTTCGTACCGTCGTAGTACGCGTTGACCTCGGCGAGTCCGGCGCGGGCCGGGACCATGCCGCCCTGCCCGTTCTGGCCGTTGTAGCCGAACCACTCCTTGAGCATGGAGTGTTCCTTCTGCGCCGCGTACATGATGTCGACACAGGCCGTCACCAGGTCGTTGGCGGTGCCGTTGCCCCACGGCGAGGAGCCCGTGTAGGCGCTGCCGTTCTGGCCGCCGCACTTGAAGCCGGAGCGGACGGGGTCCGTCATGGAGGTGGCGGCGGTGTCGATGGTGACGTTGCCGTTGTGGTAGCCGCGGCCGTCGGCGTGCAGGATCTTGTCGGTGGCCTGGGCGACAGCCCCTGTGCGCGCGTCGACATAGGTGGCGAGGGAGCTCGGGGCGTCCTGGGCGGTGCGGCCGATGACCAGGGTGTGCCAGGCGAGGACGGCCTTGCCGCCCTTCAGGAGCACGGTCAGCTCGGGGGCGCTCGCGCTCTCGACCGAGGCCAGCTGCCCGCGGGCGGTGGCGAGGGCCGCGTCGGCCGTCACCGTCGCCTTCGTGGAGAGCCGGATCGCGGGGGCCGGGGCGCCGGTGACCTCGCGGACCTTGCCGGAGCTGTCGGAGACGACGACCGCGTCGCCGCCGACGACCGGCAGGCCGCGGTAGGTGCGCTCGTACGAGGCGTAGTACAGGCCGTTCGTCCACGGGGTGACGGACGTCCGGACGAGGTCCTCGTCGGCGCCGTGCCGCAGCTCGTCGAGACCGCTGCTCGCGGCCTTGTCGGCGGCGGCGAGGGCGAGCGCCTTGCCGTGCCCCGGGGGTACGGGCTGCGCCTGCGGGGTCGCCGCGGTCGCCGGTCCGACGAGGGCGGTCGCGAGGCTCGCCGAGAGCGCCAGGGCGGCCACGGCCGCCGTGAGTCTGGTCGGGTGCAACGTCGTGCTCCGTTCAAGGGTGGGGGAGACGGATCATCGCGCCGAGTATGGGCGTGGACATGGCGAGTTCGGGACATCTCACGCGGCATAAGACGCGGGTTATGGTGCAGACCAGCCACCGCTGCGTACGCTGCTGAAATGCAGCTGGAGTTGAGGCATCTCGAAGCCGTCTGCCGGATAGCCGAAGCGGGCAGTCTGGGGCGGGCCGCCGGGCGCCTCGGGGTCTCGCAGCCCGCCCTCTCCGCGCAGCTCCGCCGCATCGAGCGGGTGGCCGGCGGGGAGCTCTTCCTGCGCGGCCGGCACGGCGTGGAACCCACCCCGCTGGGCGAGTTCGTGCTCTCCAAGGCGCGGCTCGTGCTCGGCGAGATGGACGCGCTGGCCGCCGGGGCGCGGGCCGCCGCCCCGCACACCCCGCTGCGGCTCGGCTGCATCCTGCTCGTCCTCGTCGACCGGCTCCTCGGGGAACTGGAGGAGGTCATGGCGGGTCAGGAGATCGCGGTCACCGTGGAACACTCGGCGACGACGCTGACCCGGCAGCTCGGCGCGGGACGGTACGACGCCGTGCTGTACGGGGAGGTCAACGACCACGAGGTGCCGCTGCCCGAGGGGACGAGCGCCCGCACCCTCGTCCCCAAGGAGCCGTTCTGCGTGCGGCTCTCGGCGGCGCACCCGCTGGCGGGCCGGGAGCGGATCGCGCTCGCCGAGCTCGCCGGCGAGTCCTGGATGACGCTGGTGGAGGACGACGACGGCGGCCCCGAGGCGCTGGTCGCGGCCTGCGAGAAGGCCGGGTTCACGCCCTCGCTGCGGCACCGGGTCGCCGACCGCAAGATGCACTACGACCTGATCGCGGCCGGCCGGGCGATCTCGATGAGCCAGCCGACGGCCCCGGCGGCCGAGGGCACGGTCCTGCGGCCCCTGGAGGGCGATCCGGTGACGGGGCGGATCCGGCTCGCCTGGAACCGGGCTGCGGTCTCCGTCAAGCAGGCGGAGCTGCTGTACCGGACGGCGGCCCGCGCCTACCTCGCGAACGTCGACAACAATGCCTTCCACCGGTCCTGGTGGGACGCGCGGCCGGAGCTGCACCCGGCCCTTGAAGGCTGATGTGGCCTAAGATTCCCGACATTCAGTAACGTAGAGTGATGCTACGATTACCGACATGAAGATCGTAGTGCAGGTCAAGCTGATGCCGGAGGCCGGTCAGGCCTCCGCGCTGTCGGCGACCCTGCTTACGGTCAACGAGGCCGCGAACTGGGTCTCCGATGTGGCGTTCGAGAGACGTGTCCCGCGTGAGTACGAGCTTCGGAAGCACACATACGCCGAATTGAAGGCGCGTGGGCTGGGGGCGCAAGCCGCCCAGCACGTCATCAAGAAGACCCGGGAGGCCTACACCACGCTGAAGGCGAACATCCGCGCCGGGAACCTGGGCAGGCCGGGGTCGAAGCGCAGAGTCAAAGCGGAGTCGAAGCCCATCGCCTTCCGGACCGACTCCGCGCAGCCGTACGACGACCGGTGCCTTTCCTGGCAATACGACGCCGGAACGGTGTCGATCTGGACGACGGCCGGACGGCTCAAGAACGTCCGCTTCGCCTGCTCCCCGGGCGCGCTCAAGACGCTCCGCGAGCACCGCAAGGGCGAGTCCGACCTCATCGAACGCGGCGGCGTGTTCTACCTCGTAGCCGTCTGCGACATCCCCGAGGCCGATCAGTACGAGCCCGGCGGGTTCATCGGCGTCGATCTCGGCATCGCCAACATCGCCACCACGTCCACCGGCTTCCGGGCCGCCGGGCGCGGCCTGAACCGGTACCGGGCCCGGCAAGCCGGCCTACGGAGGAAGCTCCAGGCCAAGGGCACCAAGTCAGCGAAGCGTCTGCTCAAGAGGCGCTCCCGGAAGGAAGCCCGGCACGCCGCCAACGTCAACCACGTCATCTCGAAGACCATCGTCGCCACCGCTGAACGCACCGGCTCCGGTATCGCCCTTGAAGACCTCACGGGCATCCGCAGCCGGGTACGGCACCGCAAGGACCAGCGGACTTCCCTGCATTCGTGGAGCTTCCACCAGCTTGGCCAGTACATCGAGTACAAGGCAAAGCGGGCCGGAGTGCCGCTGGTCTACGTCGATCCGGCGTACACCAGTCAGCAGTGCTCCCAGTGCGGCCATATCGACCGGCGCAACCGCCTGTCACAACCGACGTTCGCCTGCCGGTCCTGCGGGACCCTCATGCACGCGGACGACAATGCGTCCCACAACATCGGCCACAAGGGCCAGACCGTGTGGACCGCGGGGCGTGAGTCACGCGTCCCAGCCACACCGTAAGGGTGTCCGGACGGAGGAGCCCACCTGGCAGCCGGCCAGGCGCTACCTCCAAGCCCGGCCCATCAGGGCAGGGTCAAGTTGACTGGCGGAGGTGATGCACCTCCTGGTCGCCACCGGCGGAAGGAAGGTTGCCGCCTTCCTGACCGTTTTCCTCGGAGTCGTCGGCGGAGGTCTCCCCGCGCAGGTCACGGGCCATCAGCGTCGCTCCGGCGACCGCTCCCGGCATGAGGAGGACGGCGACGAAGGGCACCAGGAAGGCGAGCGTCAGCGGAACGCCGAAGCCCAGGGCGGCCGTCCGGCGCCCGCGGAGCAGCCGCAGCCGCTCCTTCAGCTCGACGCCCCGGCGCTGGAGCGCCACGGCCGTCAGTTCCTCGGTGAGGAAGAAGCCGGAGACGCAGAAGCCGATGGCCGGGACGACGGTCTGGCCGACGACGGGGATGAACCCGCAGGCGAAGAGCAGGACGCCGTAGAGCGCGACCCGCAGCAGGACCCGCAGGCTGTCACGGGCCGAGATCCACAGCTCGCGCCAGAGCGGCAGGCCCGACTCGGGCACCTCGCCGCCCTCGCTGCGGTCGACCTCCTCGGACAGCGACTCGTAGAAGGGCTGGCCGACGAGGAGGGTGACGGCGGTGAAGGTGATGACCGCGAGGAAGAGCCCGAAGGCGAAGACGAGCCCGGTCAGGGTTCCGCGGAAGATGCCGAGCCAGGGCGAGCTCCAGTCGTCGGCGAACGGCGTCGCCCACGCGGCCAGGTCGTCGGCGCCGTAACCGAGGCCGACGAGCGCCCCCGCGTAGAGGACGAGCGTCACGAGCCCGGGCAGCAGCCCGAAGCCGAACCACCGACCGTGCTGTCCGACCCACTTCTGGCCCTGCAACAGGTATCTGAAACCCACCCCGAGATCACGCATGGGGGAAACCCTAACCGTCGGTGGTACGGAAGGACTCCAGGGCCGTGTCGAAGTGACGGCGGGCCTCGGCGGCGCGGCCCACCGGGGCCGAGGCCCACAGGTCGTAGAGGGTGCCGGCCTGCTCCCAGCAGAGGTCGACGGTGTGCCGGGGGCCCTCGGCGCCGGTGAAGCCGTCCCAGGTGAACTCCCAGCGGGCGGCGGGCAGTCCCTTGTGGCGCGTCTCCTCGACCGTGGCGTCGCGGTAGCCCTTGTTGGTCTTCGGCCCGGCCGCGTCGGCGGTGCGCATCACCCCGATCGCCCCGCCGGGCGGGATCGCCCGGATCCTGATCCCGACCCAGACGGCCCCGTCCCCCGTCGTGTAGAAGACCCGCTCGCCGTCGGTCGAGCGGTCCGCCCCGGCGGGCACGGCGAGGGTGAAGCCGCGCTCGTCCCGGACGGCGGTGTATCCGGCGGGGACGGGCGCGGGTGTCGCCGAGGAGCTCCGCCCACCGGTGGGCGAGGGCCCCGCCCCCGCGGGCGGCTCGTCGCGACCGGCGAGCAGCACGGCCACCGTCACCGCCGCGACGGAGGCGGCGACGGCGGCGACGACGAAGGGCAGCGCGAGCCCGCCACGGCGGGAGGGGTCGGCGGGGGCGGCGGCGGGGTGCCGTGGCTCCGGGGTGGTGTCCCTGGCGGTGTCCCGGGCGGTCGGCGGGTGGGGGTCCGGCGCCGGCTGGGGTCCGGCCGCGCACGCGGCGAGCAGGCGGCGGGCCTCGGCGGCGCCCAGGCGGCGGTCCGGGTCGCGTTCGAGGAGGCCCTGGACGACCGGGACGAGCGGTCCCATCCGTTCGGAGGGCCGGATCTCCTCGTACACGATCGCGTGCAGGACGGCGCCGATGGAGTCCCGGCGGAACGGCGACGTGCCCGTCGCCGCCGCGCAGAGCAGCGCGCCGAGCGACCACAGGTCGGAGGCGGGTCCCGCGTCGTCGCCCCGCATCCGCTCGGGTGCCGTGTACTCCGGGGTGCCGATGAAGACGCCGGTGCGGCTGAGCGTCGTCGCGCCGGGGAGGCTGGCGATGCCGAAGTCGGTGAGCACCGCCCTGCCGGTGCCCTCCTCCAGGAGGACGTTGGCGGGTTTCACGTCCCGGTGCAGTACGTCGCGGGCGTGGGCGGCGCACAGCGCGTCGAGCAGGTCGAGCCCGAGCCGCGCGGTCTCTTGCGGGGACAGCACCTCGCCGGCGGCCAGCCGGTCGGCGAGCGAGCCGCCGTCGACGAGCTCCATCACCAGGGCGGGCTGCCCCCGGTGCTCGACGACGTCGTGGACGACGATCACGTGCGGGTGGCGGACCTGGGCGACGACCCGGGCCTCCCGCAGGGCGCCCGCCGGGTCGGCGCCGGAGTCGAGCGCGAGCGTCTTGACGGCGACCTGGCGTCCGAGCAGCTCGTCGGTGGCCCGCCGGACGACGCCCATGCCGCCCTGGCCGAGCCGCTCGCCGAGGCGGTACCGCCCGCCGATCAGCTCGTGATCGGCCTGTTCCGACCCGTCGTACGCCACCACTCGTTCCCCCAGTCCGCAGGACACGGACATGATGCCGCAGCGCGTCCGGACACGGCGAGGGCCGCACCCCGGTCGGGGTGCGGCCCTCGCGCTACGCGTGCGTGACTCAGAGACTCAGACGGCGAGCTCGACCGTGATGTTGCCGCGGGTCGCCTTGGAGTACGGGCAGACCTGGTGGGCCTTCTCGATCAGGCTCTTGGCGGTCTCGGCGTCCACGTTCGGGATGGTCGCCGAGATCTTGACGATGATGCCGAAGCCGTCGTCGTTCTTGCCGATGCCGACCTGGGCGGTGACCGTCGAGCCGGAGACGTCGGCGTTCTCGTTGCGGGCGACGACGCCGAGGGCGCCCTGGAAGCAGGCGCTGTAGCCGGCCGCGAAGAGCTGCTCGGGGTTGGTGCCCGCGCCGGAGCCGCCCATGGCCTTCGGCGGGTTCACGACGACGTCGAGCTGACCGTCGTCGGTGGCGACGCGGCCGTCACGGCCGTTCTCGGCGGTGGCGACGGCGGTGTACAGGACGTCGGAGTGCTGGATCGACATGCTGTTGTCTTCCTTCTTCGGTTCGCCGCGACTCGCGCCCACGATCGCGACGGCTGAGGGAAGACTAGCGGGTCGCCGAGACGATCATCTTTCCGGTGTTGTCGCCGCGCAGCAGGCCGAGGAAGGCGTCCACGCCGTTCTCGATGCCCTCGACGAAGGTCTCGCGGTGCTTCAGCTCGCCCGAGGCGAGCCAGCCGCCGACCTCCTGGACGAACTGGTTCTGCAGGCCGTAGTGGTCGCCGACGAGGACGCCCTGGAGCCGCAGCCGCTTGCCGATGATCATCGCCATGTTCCGCGGACCGGGGACCGGCTCGGTGTCGTTGTACTGGGCGATCATGCCGCAGATGGTGGCGCGGCCGTGCACGTTGAGCGAGGAGATCGCGGCTTCGAGGTGGTCCCCGCCGACGTTGTCGAAGTAGACGTCGATGCCGTCCGGGGCGGCCTCGCGGAGCTGGTCCTTGACCGGGCCGTTCTTGTAGTTGAAGGCGGCGTCGAAGCCGAGCTCCTCGACGAGGAACTTGACCTTCTCGTCGGAGCCGGCCGAGCCGATGACCCGGGAGGCGCCCTTGAGCTTCGCCATCTGGCCGACCTGGCTGCCGACGGCGCCGGCCGCGCCGGAGACGAAGACGGCGTCGCCCTCCTTGAAGGAGGCGACCTCGAAGAGGCCGGCGTAGGCCGTGAGGCCGGTCATGCCGAGCACGCCGAGGTACGCGGAGAGGGGCGCGAGCGCCGGGTCGACCTTGGTGGCGCCCTTGGCCGGGACGTCGGCGTACTCGCGCCAGCCGAGGCCGTGCAGGACGTGGTCGCCGACGGCGAAGCCCTCGGCGTTGGAGGCGATGACCTCACCGACCGCGCCGCCGTCCATGGGGTGGTCGAGCTGGAAGGGCGGGATGTACGACTTCACGTCGTTCATCCGGCCGCGCATGTACGGGTCGACGGAGAAGTGCAGGTTGCGCACGAGGATGCGGCCCTCGGCCGGCTCGGCGACCGGGGTCTCGCGCAGGGCGAAGTCCGCCGGAACGGGCCAGCCGTGCGGACGGGCGACGAGGTGCCACTCACGGCTGGACGCGGGAAGAACGGACATGAGCACGGCCTCCAGGCAAAGCTTGACATCACAAAAGGTTCACTGACTGAAACAACCATGCGCCTGGATATTTCATGTTGTCAAGTATCTGGGTAGACTGAGTCCCATGGCCACCACACGCACGGACCCCCTGACCCTCGAAGTCGTCGAGCTGATCGGCACGGTCGTGGCGCGCTACTACGAGGAGTACGAGCAGGCGGCCGCGCAGCACGCGCTGACCGGCGCCCAGGCCCGCGTCCTCGGCCTGCTCTCGCTCGATCCGCTGCCGATGCGCCGCATCGCGCAGAAGCTGAAGTGCGAGCCCTCCAACATCACCGGGATCGTCGACCGCCTGGAGGCCCGCGGTCTGGTCGAGCGCAAGCCCGACCCGGACGACCGGCGGGTCAAGCTGGCCGTCCCCACGGACGAGGGCCGGGACACCGCCCGCCGCCTCCGCGAGTCCCTCGACTTCGCGCGCGAACCGCTCGGCGAGCTGACCGAGGCCGAGCGGACCCTGCTGCGGGACCTGCTGAAGCGGATGCTGGGCGTCGACGCGGCGTAAGGCCGGCCCGCGCTACACGCACCACCAGAGGAACCGGGTGCACGTCGGCTCCGGGCTGGGCGTCGGGCTCTGGCTCGGCGTGGGGCCGGTGGTCGACGGCCCGGGCGTACCGGGCGCACCCGAGCCGGTCGGCGCCGGGCCGCTCGCCGTCGGGGACGCGGTCGCGCCGGGCGGGGCGGACGGGGAGGCGGGTCCCGTGGTCGCCGGCGCGGTGGCCGGGGCGCCACCGGTCCCCCGGCCGGCGCCGGAGCCGGCACCCGTGCCCGTACCGGAGCCCGTACCACTACCCGTACCCGAGCCGGATCCCGAGCCGCTGCTCACCTGGCGGGGGCGTGCGGGGACGGAGCTCGGTGCGTCCGTCGCCGGGGCCGGGCTCGTCCCCTCCGGCGTCTCGGAGGGCTCCGCGGGCGTGGGAGGCATCGGGGTCTCGGTGACCTCCAGCTCCTCGACGGCCGTGGCGGCGCCGTCCTGCGGCGGGTCATCGAGGGCGAGCTTCGCCAGGGTCAGCGTCCCGGCCGCGAGGACCAGCCCCACCGTTCCCACCAGGACCGTACGGCCCCGGCGCGAGCGCGAGCCCCTCCCCCGCCGGGCGGTGGAGCGGCCCCGCGAGGCGGCGCGACGCCCGCCGGGGGCGGGGCGCGGCGGTTCGAGGACGTCCAGCTCGAAGACGTGCTCGGGCGCGGGCCGGTCGGGGTCGTCGTGGTCCCCGGACGCCTCCGGGGGGTCGTAGGTCCCGGACGCGTCCGGGGGCACCGGCGCGTCCGGGGGCACCGATGTCCCGGGCGACTCGTAGATCGCGGGGCGCATCGGCTCACCGTAGACGCCGGGGCGGGGCGGCTCGCCGTAGGCCGATTGCCCGTTCGGCGCACCGTAGGCCGCCTGCCCGTTCGGCGCACCGTAGGCCGATTGCCCGTTCGGCGCACCGTAGGCCGCGGGCGCGGGCGGCCCGCCGTACGGCGCCGACTGGTTCTGCCCGCCGTACGGCGCGGCCTGGTTCTGCCCGCCGTACAGCGCGGACTGGTTCGGCGTCTCGTAGACCGCGGGCCGGGTCGGCCCGCCGTAGCTGTGGTCCGGGGTGTGGACCGGTATGTGGGGGGTCTCGTACCGCAGTTCCTCGACGGGAGTCCCGCACCCGGCACAGGCGAGGGCCCCGTTGAGATGCCGCCGGCACGCGTGGCAGTAGTCCATGGGGCCCGCAGGCTATGTCGCCCGGTGCGGCGTCAGGTAGGCGCGGAAGTGAGGATCCTGTGTGGAAACCGCAGGTCGTCGGCGGTGCGCCGCGATTCTCCCGCTTCGGGTGGGATGACCTCCGCCGTGCTCCTCACCCGGAGTGCGGCCGCCGACACGGCCCGCACCGGAGCCCCGGGCGGCGCAGCCCAGCGCGCGCCGCGCCCCGGACGGCCGGACGATGCGAACAGGACCGCGAATCGCGACCCGCCTCGCCCGTGCCAGCACCGCACTCCGGAGGATCCGCCGTGACCGTCAGCCTTGAGCAGCTGCGTCGTTGCCATGTCGCCGTCGACCTGGGTGCCGCCCGCACCCGGGTCTTCGTCAAGGGCGCCGGACTCGTCGTCGACGAGCCGAGCGTCGCCGCAGTC
Source organism: Streptomyces sp. R44 (assembly GCF_041053105.1). Taxonomy (NCBI): domain Bacteria; kingdom Bacillati; phylum Actinomycetota; class Actinomycetes; order Kitasatosporales; family Streptomycetaceae; genus Streptomyces; species Streptomyces sp. R44. The sequence continues at coordinate 2,785,373 of NZ_CP163444.1, forward strand.
AACACCCGTACCGGAGCGCTGATCGCCGTCGGCGCCCTCGCCGAGAAGATGACCGGCCGCACCCCCGACTACATCCGGGTCGTGCGCCCGGTCTCGGGCGGCACGGTCGTCGACATCGAGATGGCGCAGCGGATGCTCCGTCACCTCCTCGGCGAGAAGCTGCGCCGGCAGCTGCGCCGCAAGCCCCGGCTGCGCGCGGCGGCCTGCACCCCGCACGACAGCGATCCGCTGGCGCAGCGCGCCGCCGTGGAGACCCTCGTCGGTCTCGGGGCGCGCCGGGTCGAGCTGGTCGACACCCTGATCGCGGCGGCCGTGGGCTGCGGGCTTCCCGTCGAGCAGCCGACCGCGACGATGATCCTGGTGTGCGGGGCGGCGACCACGCAGGTCGCGGTGCTCTCGCTCGGCGCGATCGTCACGGCGGAGCGGATGCCGGTCGGCGGCGACGCCATCGACCACGCCGTCATCCAGCACCTGCGCCACCACCACGAGCTGATGCTGCCGAGCCAGTCGGTGCGCCCGCTGCAACTCGCCCTCAGCGGCAACGGCCTGACCACGCAGGGTCCCGCCTGGACGGAGATCCACGGCCGGGACGTCGCCACGGGCCTGGCCCGTTCGGTGACCGTCGACACCGCCGCCGTGCGGGACGCGATCCACACGCCGCTGACGGCGGTCCTCGACGGCATCGGGAAGGTGCTGCGGGACTGCCCGCCGGACCTGGTGGCCGACCTCGCGGACCGCGGGATCATGATGGTCGGCGGCAGCGCCCTGCTGCCGGGGCTCGACCAGATGCTGCGCGAGGCGACCGGGATGCCGGTGCACATCGCGGAACGGCCGGACGTCTGCGCGGTCCTCGGCCTCGGCGCGATGCTGGAGGGCAGGGTCCAGCCGATGGTCCTCGACCCGCTGGCCGAGCGCGACCCGCTCGCCGACGAGGACTGATATCGACCGGAACCGGGGGATTCGTACGACAATGAGACCATGACGATCATGGACGAGGACGCCGAGGCCGAGGACGCGGACACCGAGGACGGCACGAAAGCTCCCCGCCTGCCCATGCTGCTCGAAGCGGTCCTCAGCGTCGGCACGGACCTCGAACTCCGCGCCACCCTCCAGCACATCGTGGACTCCGCCACCGAGCTGACCGGAGCCCGCCACGGGGCGCTCGGGGTCGTCGACCCCGAGCGTCACCGCCTCACCGAGCTCTTCACCTCCGGCATGACGGACGAGGAGCGGCAGCGGATCGGCCGTCCCGACGACCTGACGGCCGATGCGCACCCGGCCGGCGTCACCCGGGACCGGCTCGGTGTCCCGATCCGGGTGCACACCCAGGTCTTCGGCCATCTGTACCTCACCGAGAAGCGCGCGGGCGGCTTCACCGAGGAGGACCTCGCCCTGCTGCGGGTCCTCGCCTCCCAGGCCGGGATCGCCATCGGCAACGCCCGGCTGTACGAGACGGCCCGCAAGCGGGAGCGCTGGATCGAGGGCGCGGCCGCGGTGACCACGGCGCTGCTCACCGGCGCCCCCGCCGAGAACGCCCTGACGACGGTCGCCGAGCGGGCCCGCATCCTCGCCGACGCCTCGGCCGGGGTGGTCCTCCAGCCCACCGAGGAGGGCGGGATGGAGATCGTCGCCGCCTCCACCATGGACGATCCGGGGGACCTGGTCGGCACGACGATCGCGCCCGGCTCCCCCGTCCTGGTCCAACTCCTGGGCGGGGAGCCGGTCTTCATCGAGGACTCGGCGACGGACCCCCGGATGACCACCCCCGTACGGTCCCGTTTCGGGCCGTCGATGATGCTGCCGCTGCAGAGCGGCGGGAAGCTCATCGGCACCCTCGCCCTGCCCCGGCGGCGCGGCGGCGCGCCCTACTCGGCCGTGGACCGGCTGCTCGCCTCGCAGTTCGCCTCGCAGGCGGCGCTCGCGCTGGTCCTCGCGGACGCGCGGCACGACCGGGAGCGGCTCGCGGTCTTCGAGGACCGCGACCGGATCGCACGGGACCTGCACGACCTGGTGGTGCAGCGGCTGTTCGCCACCGAGATGATGCTGGAGTCCACGCGTCGGCGGGCCGCCGGCTCCTCCGACGAGAACCTGCTGCTCGGCCGGGCCGTGGACGAACTGGACTCGACGATCCAGGAGGTCCGCACGACCATCTTCGCCCTCCAGCAGCCGCCCGCGGACGCGCCGGCCTCCTTCCGGGGACGGGTGCTGTGCGAGACCGGCGGTGCGGCGGCCCTGCTGGGCTTCCAGCCGTCCGTGCACTTCTCGGGCGCGGTCGACACGCTCGTGGACGAGGAGACGGCGGACAAGCTCCTCGCCGTGCTGCGCGGAGCGCTCGCGGCCGCGCACCGGCGGGCCGGGGTCGGTGCGATCACGGTCGAGGTGTCGGCGGGAGAGGGCGGCGTCCGGCTGCGCGTGGAGGACGACGGCGCGCCGCCGACGACGGTGACCTGGCCCTGACCCGTACGGCCCAACCCGGCGCGCCGGGCTTTGTCCCCGGATCTTGACTGATGACGTGACCACCGAGACCAAGCCCCCGACAGCGGCGGCCTACCGCAATCTGGTGATGGCCACGATCGGCTTCACGCTCACCTTCTGGGCGTGGGACCTGATCGCACCGATCGCGAGCTGGTACGGGGACCGGCTCGAACTCAGCTCCTTCCAGCAGTCGCTGCTGGTGGCGGTGCCCGTCCTGGTCGGCTCGGTCGGTCGCATCCCGGCCGGGGCGCTGACCGACAGGTACGGGGCGAAGCTGATGTTCCCGCTGGTGTCGGCGCTGACGATCGTCCCGGTGCTGCTGCTGATCGTGGTGAAGGACAGCTACGGCCTGATGCTGGTCGTCGGCTTCCTCCTCGGCCTCGGCGGCACGACGTTCGCCATCGGCATCCCGCTGGTCAACTCCTGGTTCCCGCCCGCCAAGCGCGGTCTGGCGCTCGGGGTGTTCGGCATGGGCATGGGCGGGGTGGCGCTCTCCGGCTACTTCACGCCCCGGATCGCCAGGCACGGCGAGGACCTGCCGTTCATCGTGGTGGCGATCGCGCTGGCGGCGTACGCGGTGCTCGCCGCGTTCCTGATCACGGACCGCCCGGACCGTCCGGTGCCGACGGCGTCCCTGGCGAGCCGCCTGGGCTCGGCGGCCCGGCTGCGGGTGACCTGGGAGCTGTCGGCGCTGTACGCGATCGGGTTCGGCGGCATCGTGGCGTTCGGCGTGTACCTGCCGACGTACCTGAAGACCTGGTACGCACTCGACCCGACGGACGCGGGCACGAAGGCGGCCGGGTTCGCCCTGGTGACGGTCGTGTTCCGCCCGATCGGCGGCTGGCTCTCGGACCGGATCCATCCGGCGCTCGTCACGGCCGTCGCGCTGGGGGTGGTCGCCCTCCTCGCGATCGTCCAGGCCTTCGACCCGCCCCTGAACCCGGGCGGCACGACGGCCCTGCTCATCATGGCCGCCGGGCTCGGCACGGCGAGCGGCTCCGTCTTCGCCCTGGTCTCCCAGGTCACCCCGCAGGCCAAGGTCGGCAGCGTGACGGGCATCGTCGGCGCGATGGGCGGCCTCGGCGGCTTCCTGCCGCCGTTGGTGATGGGCGCGATCTACAGCGCGAAGGGCTCGTACTCGATCGGCTTCATGCTGCTGTCGGACCTGGCGCTGGCGGGGTGTGTGTACGCGTACGGGCGGATGCGGGGGATCGTGCCGGGCGCCGGGGAACCGGACCCCGAGCGGGCCAAGGTCACGGCGGACCGCTCGTAGGGGCAGTCCTGAGGACGCCCCTGGGGGCAGCCCTCAGGCACCGGGCAGCCCTCAGGCGCCCACCCCCAGGAAGCGCAGTACGGCCAGGACCCGGCGGTGGTCGGCGTCCGCCTTGGGGAGATCGAGCTTGGACAGGATGCTGTTGATGTGCTTGGCGACCGCGCTCTCGCTGACCACGAGCCCGGCGGCGATGCCCGCGTTGGAGCGGCCCTCGGCCATGAGGGCGAGCACCTCCCGTTCGCGGGCCGTCAGCCGGTCCAGCGGATCGTTCGACCGCCGTACCAGCAACTGGGCGACGACCTGCGGATCGAGCGCGGTACCACCGTCCGCCACCCGCCGCAGCGCCTCGACGAACTCCTCCACGTCCGCGACCCGCTGCTTGAGCAGATACCCCACACCGCTGGTGTTGGCGGCGAGCAGGTCGGCCGCGTAACGCTCCTCGACGTACTGGGAGAGCAGCAGCAGGGCGGTCGACGGCCGGCTGCGGCGGATCGACAGCGCAGCACGGACCCCCTCGTCCGTGAAGCCCGGCGGCATCCGGACGTCCACCAGCGCGAGGTCGGGCCGGTGCTCCTCGACGGCGGCGAGGAGACCCTGCGCGTCGCCCACCTCGGCGGCCACCTCGAAGCCGGCCATCTCCACCACCTTGACCAGGCCCATCCGCAACAGCACGGAGTCCTCGGCGATCACCGCACGCCGCCTGCCGGACTTCTCGTGTCCCGTGCCGGCAACGGCACCCTTCAGCTCTGGCACGGCAGCTCCACGCTCATCATGGTCGGTCCCCCCAGGGGACTGCTCATCCGGAATGTTCCGTCGACGGACCGCACGCGCTGGGCGAGCCCCGTCAGGCCGCTTCCCTTCCCGGGGTCGGCCCCGCCCAGGCCGTCGTCCGCGATCACCACCCGCAGTATTCCGCCCAGCAGGGTGGCCGTCACCTCCGCCCGGGTCGCGTCCCGTGCGTGCTTGGCGACGTTCGTCAGCGCTTCGGAGACCACGAAGTAGGCGACGGCCTCCACGGCTGGCGCGCATCGCCACGGCAGGTCCGCCCTCAGCCGCACGGGCAGCGGGGCGCGGGCCGCGAGTCCCGACAGCGCCGCGTCGAGACCGAGTTCGTCCAGGACGGCGGGATGCAGCCCCCGCACGAGACCGCTCAGCTCCTCGATCGCCTCCTTCGCCTCCCGGTGTGCCGTGTCGATCACCTCGCGCGCCTCCGGCGGCAGATCCACCAGGGTGGCCTTGGCCAGGCCCAGGTTCAGCGCGAGGGACACCAGTCGCTGCTGCGCGCCGTCGTGCAGGTCCCGTTCGATGCGCCGTCGTTCCGCGTTCGCGGCGTCCACCGCGCCGGCCCGGCTCTCGGTGAGGTCCTCGACCCGCCGCGCCAGGTCCTCCTCCCTGCTGCGGCCGAGCAGGGTGGGGACCACCTGGGTCTCCAGGCGTACGAGGGCCGCCGCCAGGGGCGGGACGGCGGCCAGCACGGCCAGTCCCGCCACGGAGACGTAGGCCGCCTGCGTGGCGTAGCCGAGGTGGTCCATCCGCCACTGCCGGGGCAGCGCGTAGACCCACAGCGAGGCCAGGGCCGCGGCGGCTCCGGCCACCAGCAGCGCGACCACCAGCGCTTCGAGCCCGCCGAACAGCGCCCCGGCCAGGCTGTGGTAGCCGAACTGTCGCCATGGCCGCCGCCATCCCGGGCGGGGGATGTCGATCCCGAGCAGCCGCCGGAAGCGCCAGGACTGGGCCACGGTCAGCGCCGGCACGGAGACCGCCGTCACCAGGAGCGCGAGCCCGAGGACGTACGGCGCGCTGCCGTCGTTTCCCGCGACGATCTCCCACACGAGGCCGAGGACCACGAACAGCAGGAAGCCCATGAGGAGATGGAGCGGCACCCCGAGAGCGAGGAACGAGGTGTCGCGCGTCAGCCGGGTGAGCGCCCGCCGCAGCCGGGGCCGGATCTTCATGATCCCACCGTAGGGGCCGGTCCCCACGGCCTGCCATGAACCTGTCGTCCGCAACGGGGGTGTAGCCAGTGCCACCCCAGGACGGACAACGGTGTTACTGACTCCGGGGGCCGGAGACCGGAGGGTTGATCACGAGCCCGACGGCCGGGTTCGCGACAGCGAAAGAGACCTCCGACATGGCCACCACCTCCCTCATCCCCCTTGCCGCTGACGCCAGTCGCCCCTCCGCCGACATCCCTCGCCTCAGCCTCGCCCGCCGCCGGCAGGCCCGCCTGCTCATGGGCGCCGGCCTCGCCCTGCTGCCCTGGCTCGGTTACCTCGCCGGCACCCTGCCGCCCGCCGAGGCCGCCGCCTGGGTCACCCTCGACGCCCTGGAGGCCGCCGCGCTGCTCACCGCCGGCAGCCGTCTGTCGCGCGGCGACGCCCGTCACCGCGCGCCCGCGGCCGCGGCGGCGGTGCTCCTCCTCGCCGACGCCTGCATCGATCTCGCCACCTGCGCCTCCGGCCCGGAACTGGCCGTCGCCGTCGCCATGGCCGTGGCCGCGGAACTCCCCCTCGCGGCCCTGTGCGCGGTCATCGCCGCGCGCCCGTCACGGAGTGGTCCCCGACCCGGGTCATCGGCCACGCCGCTCCCGCGGCCCGGGCAGAATTCCTCCTGGTAGCCCCTGCCGTCGACGACCCGAGGAGTACGACCGGTGAGTGCGCTCTTGCCCGCCCTGCAGGACCCGTCCGACCGCCCCGCCCTGCGCTTCGGCCCGGACGTCCTGACCTACGACGAACTCGCCCGCGCCGCCTCCGCCCTCGCCGCCCGCATCCGTACCGCCCGGCGCGTCGCCGTGTGGGCGACGCCCTCCGCCCGTACCGCCGTCGCCGTCGTCGCCGCTCTGCTGGCCGGCGTCCCCGCCGTACCGCTCAACCCCCGCACCGGTGAGCGGGAGCTGGCGCACATCCTCGGCGACAGCGAGCCCGACCTCGTGCTCGCGGGGCCGGAGGACGAGCTGCCGACCGCGCTCCCCCGTATCGACGTGGAGCTCACCGGGGACGAGACGACCCCCTGGCCCCCCGTCGACCCCGAGTCCCCCGCGCTCGTCGTCTACACCTCCGGCACCACCGGTCCTCCGAAGGGCGTGCTCCTCTCCCACCGGGCCGTCGCCGCCTCCCTCGACGCGCTGGCCGAGGCCTGGGCCTGGACGGAGGACGACGTCCTGGTGCACGCGCTGCCGTTGTTCCACGTCCACGGGCTCGTCCTCGGCATCCTGGGCCCGCTGCGGCGCGGTGGCGAGGTCCGGCACCTGGGGGCCTTCTCGACGGAGGGCGTCCGGCGGGAGCTGGGCGACGGGGGGACCATGCTCTTCGGCGTACCGACGATGTACCACCGGATCGCCGACGCCCTGGACGGGGACGCGCGCCTCACCGGCGCCCTGGCCCGCGCCCGGCTCCTCGTCTCCGGATCCGCCGCGCTCCCCGTGCACGACCACGAGCGGATCACCGCCGCGACGGGCCGGACCGTCGTGGAGCGGTACGGGATGACCGAGACGCTCATGAACACCAGCGTGCGGCCGGGCGGCGAGCCCCGCCCGGGGACCGTCGGGACCCCGCTCGCGGGCGTGGACCTGCGGCTCGTGGACGAGGACGGCTCCGTGCTCGCGGAGCTCGACGGGGAGTCGGTCGGCGAGGTGCAGGTGCGCGGACCGAACCTCTTCTCCGGCTATCTCAACCGGCCGGACGCGACGGCCGCCGCCTTCGACGGCGACTGGTTCCGCACCGGCGACATGGCGGTCCGTGAGGCGGACGGCGGGGTGCGTCTGGTGGGCCGCAAGGCGACGGACCTGATCAAGAGCGGCGGCTACAAGATCGGGGCGGGCGAGATCGAGAACGCGCTGCTCGACCACCCCGGCGTCCGCGAGGCCGCCGTCACGGGCGAGCCCGACCCGGACCTCGGCGAGCGGATCGTGGCCTGGGTGGTGCCGCAGGACGGGGAGAAGCCGCCGGCCGAGGCGGATCTGGCCGACCACGTGGCGGGGCTGCTCGCCCCGCACAAGCGTCCCCGGGTGGTCCGCTACCTCGACGCCCTCCCCCGCAACGACATGGGCAAGGTGCTGAAGAAGGCGTTGCCGGGCGCACGTTGACCGAGTGAAGGCCGGGCCCCCGGCAGAAAGGGGGCCCGGCCTTCCCTACGTACCTACTTCACGCCGACCGCGCGGATCAGCTCCTGCGTCACGGAGCCGCCCCGGTCGTCGCTCGCCCCGGCCCGCAGCGAGACGGAGCCCGCCCCGGACGGGATCCGCAGCTCACCGGTCCAGGAGGCGCCGCGCCACGACTTCTTGAGGGCGACCTTCGTCCAGGTCGTGCCCTCGTCGTAGGAGACCTCCAGGGTGCCGGTGCCGATCGTGCCGGTGCCGGCCGCGCCCTGGACGTACGAGGCGGAGATCCCGACGGGCAGCCGGCTGCCGGCGCGGACGTCGCCGTACAGGTCGGTGTCCAGGTCGAGGCCGAGGTTGAGCAGCGGCAGGTAGGTGACCTTGTCGGAGGGCGTCTCGGCGGAGCGGAAGGTCCACTCGCTGTGGCCCTTGGTGGCGAGCCGCCAGCGGTCCGCGGCGAGCGCGGTGTCGGTGACGACCTTGTACGTGGCCTCCTCCGCCGGCGCGTCCCAGGCGTAGGCGCCGGAGCTCTTCTTGCGGTCGACGCGGACGCCGTTCACGTACACCTCGGTGTACTGGGTCATCGTGTCGTCGCTCCACACGTTGCCGAAGCCGGTGTGGTCGCCGCCGGAGTCGCCCCAGCCGGGGGTGTTGAAGCGCAGGTCGTTGCCGGTGCGCTGCTGGCCCCAGCCGAGGCCGGTGCCCAGCCAGGGGTGCCAGACGGGGCCGAACCAGTCGAGGGCGACGCGGCTGCCGCCCCGGTAGACGGACTGGCCGCCGCGCTGCTCCAGGGAGTCGCCGAGGTCGACGGACTCGTGCCAGCGCTGGCCGGTGCCGGTGGAGACGTACTCGGTGCGCTCGGCCGGGAAGGCGATCCACTCCTTGAAGCCGAAGCCGATCCGGAAGGTGTCGGTGAGGGAGTAGCGGAACTCGCCGCCGAGCTCCTTGCGCCTGGTCGGCATGCGGAACGTGGAGTCGATGGTGGCGAGTTCGTCCTCGTCGGGCCGGAGGACGAGGTCCGTGCCGATGGCGCCGGGGTGCCCTTCGGAGAGGTCGTAGGTGTACGGGGTGAAGCGGGTGCCGGTGAGGTCGGCGCGCAGGCCGCGGGCGGCGCCGGCGGCGAGCCGGGCGGCGTCGGCGGTGTTCACGGTGGCGACGGCGAGCGGCCGGTCCTCGTAGGCGTCGGTGCCGAACCACGTCATGAGCCGGCCGGGCCGGTCGTCGGTGACGAACAGGGCCTTGGCGCCCGCGTCCTGGGCGGTCTGGGCGAGCCGCGTCGGGTCGGCGCCCTCGGTGAGCCGGACGAGCACGGCCTTGCCGGTGACGTCCTTGCCGGTGTACTCGGCGGGGGTGCCGGTGCCCGCGTCGGCGAGGCCGAGGCGGTGGCGGCCTTCGAGGAGGGTGCCGCCGGCCTGCGGGGTGGCGTCGGAGAGCCGGACGCCGTCGACGGACGCTTCCAGGAGCGGCTTGCCGAGCCGCCAGACGGTCCGGTACTCGAAGGTGCCGGTGGCGGGCTTGCGGGTGGGCGCGGCGAAGATCGAGTCGTACGTCGCGGGGACCTGGACGGCTCCGCCGTAGGAGGCGCCGTTCGCCTTCCGGTCGAACTCCATGAGGAGCTGGCGGGTCTCGGTGCGCTTCTCGACCTCGGCGCGGATCTCGCGGAGCCGCCGCCCGTCGAGGGTGATCTCGCGGTCGCGGTCGAGGACGATCTCGGGCTCGGTGAGGAAGCCGAGGCCGAGGGAGTCCGCGCCGTGGGAGCCGCGCACGTCGAGGAAGGTGTCGACGGTGTACGTGCCGGGCTTGAGGCGCAGTTCGAGGGTGCCGGACTCGCCGACGGCGGCCGGGAAGGGGTCCTCGCCCTCGGCGAGCTTCTGCACGCCGAGGTGGGCGGGGGCGGGGGCGCCGTCGCGGTCCTTGACGTGGACGGTGAGGGTGTAGCGCTCCTCCTCCTTCACCAGGCCGAGCGCGGTGTGCGCGACGGGCGTCCCGCCGGCGGTGGCGGTGATCCGGCCGGAGGACTGTCCGACGGGGGCCCGGGTGCCGTCGCCGGTGACGGTGGTGGACGCGGAGCCGTGGGCGGGGACGGTGAGGGCGGTGTCGGCGAGGGTGGCGACGCCGGCGGGCATGCCCTCGACGGCGAGGTTCAGCTCGACGGGGGCGTCGGAGGAGTTGGTGTAGGTGACGGTCCGGGTGACCGGCTTGCTCTCCTGGTACGGCCAGGAGGTGAAGCCCAGGTCGGCGGAGCCGGTGGCGGTGATGTCCGCGGCGATCGCGGCGGCGACGTCGACCCGGCCGGCGCCGAGTTCGTACGCGCCGGCGTCGAGGGTCTTCGAGGAGGACATGAGCGCGTTCTTGAGCTGGGCGCCGGTCCAGTCGGGGTGCTGCTCGGCGAGCAGCGCGGCGACGCCGGCGACGTGCGGGGTCGCCATCGACGTCCCGCTCATCGAGGTGTAGGGGCCGCTGCCGGAGACGAGCCGGGAGCGGGCGGCGAGGATGTCCACGCCGGGCGCCGACACGTCGGGCTTGAGGGCCTGGTCGCCGTGGCGGGGGCCCTGGCTGGTGAAGTAGGCGGCGCGGTCGGCGGAGTCGACGGCGCCGACGGTGAGCGCGGAGTCGGCGGCGCCGGGCGAGCCGATGGAGCCGGGGTAGCCGGAGTTTCCGGCGGCGATGACGAAGAGGGCGCCGGTCTCGGCGGAGAGGGTGTTGACGGCCTGGGCCATCGGGTCGGTGCCGTCGCTGGGTTCGCGGGAGCCGAGGCTCATCGAGACGATCTTCGCGTCGATGTCCTTGGCGGCCCATTCCATGCCCGCGATGATCTGCGACTCGGTGCCGGAGCCCTCGTCGCTGAGGACCTTGCCGACGGCGAGGGTGGCGCCGGGGGCGACGCCCTTCTCCTTGCCGTCGCTCGCGGCGCCGGAGCCGCCGACGGTGGAGGAGACGTGGGTGCCGTGGCCGTTGCGGTCGGCGACCTCCTGGCCCTCGATGAAGGACCTGGTCTCGGTGATCCGGCCCGCGAGGTCGGGGTGGCCGAGGTCGGCGCCGGTGTCGAGGACGGCGACCTTGACGCCCTTGCCGGTGAGCCCGGCCTCCCAGGCCTTCGGGGTGCCGATCTGGGTGTTGGACTCGGCCATGGCGGCGTCGACGCGGCCGTCGAGCCAGACCTTGCCGGGACCGGGGTCGGCGGCGCGGGCGGTCCGGGTGCCGCGCGCGGTGAAGTCCTGCCAGAAGGCGGCGGGGTCGGTGGCGGTGACGGCGGCGCCGCCGATGCTGGGCAGGGTACGGACGGTCCGGGTGCCGCGCGGGGCGGCGGCGCCGCTCCGGGCGGTCGTGGCTCCGTTCGTGACGATCAGCGGGAGGTCGCCGGTGATGCCCTGCTCGACGAGGCCGGTGACGTCGAAGAGGCGCGGGTCGAGGGCGCCGGAGTCCAGGTAGGGGCGGGCCTCGTCGGGGACGACGGTGACGCGGCCGTTCACGGTCCGGCTGCGTATCGCGCCGGTGGCGCCCTTCGCCCGGTCGACGGTGACGGTCCTGGCGCCGTCGCCGAGCTCGGTGAGGGTGACCCGGTCGCCGGTGACGAGGGTGACGGTGCTGCTCGTCGCGGGCGCCTTGAAGGTGTCCGGCACAGGGGGGGCGGTGTTCGCGGCGGCGGCGGTCTGCCCGGCCGAGAGCATCACGAGGGAGATGCCCGCGGCGAGCAGCGCGGCCCTCCCTCTGTCGAAGGGTGCGGTCCTCGACGTCATCGTGGGAACTCCTCGCGGACCCGGGGTCGGGGTGGTTCCGGGTGCCGCGAGGAGTCTTGGCCTGTGGGGCGGGAGTTGACCCCTGTCACTCCTGGCGGTTATGTGCCGTGGCGGCCAACCGCCAGGAGCGGACGGGTCGTTGGGGACATTCGGTCACGGAGTCGGATCGAGGGCGTCATAGCGGCGGAATCCGCGTCCGTAGAGGGCGAGGAGTCCGATCGCCAGGACGCAGGCGATCCCGCCGCCGGTGATGGCGACCGCGGGCGAGGTGAGGTCGGCGACGGAGCCCGCGAGGAAGTCGCCGAGCCGGGGCCCGCCCGCGACGACCACGATGAAGACGCCCTGGAGCCGGCCGCGCATCTCGTCCGGGGCGGCGACCTGCATCATCGTGTTCCGGAAGATCATCGAGACGGTGTCGGAGTAGCCGGCGAGGGCGAGCAGCAGCAGCCCGAGCCAGAGGTTCCGGGTCAGTCCGAAGACGGCGATGGCGGTGCCCCAGGCGGCGACGGCGAGGAGGATCGCCTGCCCGTGGTGGCGGATGCGGCCCTGCCAGCCGGAGAGGACGCCGCCGAGGAGCGCCCCGAAGGCGGGGGCGGCGACGAGGAGTCCGGTGGTCTTCGCGTCGCCGCCGAACCAGAGGACGGCGACGGCCGGGAACAGGGCGCGGGGGTGGGCGAGGATCATCGCGCAGAAGTCCGAGAAGAACGTCATGCGCAGGTTGGGGCGGGTGGCGAGGAAGCGCAGCCCGTCGAGGACGGAGGCCCGCTTGCCGCCCGACCGCTCCGGGAGCATGGACGGCAGCCGCCACATGGCGTAGAGGCTCGCGGAGAAGGCGGCGACGTCCACGAGGTACGCGGTCTGGTAGCCGGCGAGCCCCACGATCAGGCCGCCGAGGCTCGGCCCGACGAGCATGCCGAAGGTCATGACCATCGAGTTGAGCGCGTTGGCGGCGCGCAGCTGCTCGGGCGGCAGGAGCCGGGGGATCATCGCCGAGCGGGCGGGCGCGTTGAGCGCGGTGCACACGGCCTGGAGGGCGACGATCCCGTACAGGAACCAGACGTGGTGGAAGCCGGTGATCGCGGCGCCGGCGAGGGCGACGGAGAGCGCGGCGGAGCCGCTCGCGCTGGCGAGGCCGAGCTTGCGGCGGTCGACGGTGTCGGCGATGGCACCGCCGTACAGGCCGAAGACGACGAGCGGGACGAGGGCGAAGAGTCCGACGAGCCCGACGGAGAAGGGCGAGCGGGTGATGTCGTACACCTGGAGGGAGACGGCGAGCGACGTCATGCCCTGGCCGACCCAGGAGACGGTGTTCCCGAACCAGAGGCGGCGGTAGTCCGCGGAGGTGCGCAGCGGGGTCAGGTCGGCGAAGACCTTGCGGCGGTCCTGCTCCTGCTTCTCGGTGTCCTGGGTGGCGGTCACGCGATGTCGTACCGCAGCTCGGGGCGCTCCCAGTGGATGCGTCCGGTGGGGCGCACGGTGCCGGTGCGGACGGCGCCGGTCCGCAGGTAGAACTCCTCGGCGGGCGGGTGGGCGACGACCCGCACGGAGCCGAGCCCGGCGGTCCTGGCCTGCTCGGTCATGTGGTCCATGAGGAGCCGGCCTATGCCGCGCCCCTGGGCGGCGTCGGCGACGAACGCGAGGTCGAGCTCGGCCTCGTCGACGAGGAGCGCGTAGAACCCGAGGACGCGGCCGCCGTCGGCGTCGTCGACGGCGACGTAGACGGGGTGGTGCTCGATGTACGGCCCGCCGACCTGGTAGCCCTCGACCATGGCGGCGTAGTCGCCCCGGTAGGCCCGGGAGGTCCGCACGAGCCGGGTGAGCCGTGGGGAGTCGTCGGCGGTGGCGCGCCGGATGGTGATGTCGGACATGGATCGAGTATAGGAGCGAGGGCGGCTGATGCTCCTTACAATTTCATGAACGCGAAACGGAAGCCCCTTCCGCTCACCGCTCGGCGAGCCTCATCGGCTGCGGCCCCGGGGAGAGGACGATGCGCGGGACCGGGCGGGGCGGGCGCGGGGCGACGGGGGTCAGGCGCCAGTGCGAGGCGATCGCGGCGAGCGCGAGTCCGGCCTCGGCCGTGCCGAACACGTCGCCGACGCACTTGGTGGCGCCGAGTCCGAACGGCAGCCAGGCGTCCCGTGGCACGCCCGCGTCGGCCCACCGGCCGGGGTCGAAGAGCGCGGGTTCCGGGAAGAGGTCGGGCCGCCGGTGGAGGAGGTAGAGGCAGCAGATGACGGTGGCCCCGGGCGGCAGCGTCAGCCCGGCCAGCTCGGTCTCGCGGACGGCGGTGCGGGTGACCGCCCAGGCCGGCGGATAGAGGCGGAGCACCTCGCGCACCACGTCGCGGGTGTACGGCAGGCGGGGCAGGTCGGCTCCCGTGACCGGCCCTCCGGCCAGGACCCCGTCGAGCTCCGCGTGCAGCCGGGCGGCGGCCTCGGGGTGGTCGGCCAGGAGGCGCAGGGCCCAGGCGACGACGGACGAGGTGGTCTCGGCGCCCGCCAGGACCAGGGTGGCGACCTGGTCGCCGAGCTCGGCGTCCGACAGCGCCCGGCCGTGCTCGTCGCGCACGGCGAGGAGCAGCGAGAGCGCGTCGCCGTGGTCGACGCCGGCCGCCCGGTACGCGGCGACGATGGCGGCGACGCCGGTACGCCAGCGGGCGAGGGCCCGGCGGTAGCGGCGGCGGGCCGGCGAGGGCACCCGGTCGACGGCGGGCGCCACGACCCGTGTGTAGACCCCGCGCAGCAGGATTTCGAGGGCTTCGCGCAGTTCCTCGGCGGCGTGCGGGGTGATGCCGGCGGAGAACAGGGTGCGGACGGCGACGGCGGTCGTGAGCCGGAACGCCTCCTCGGTGACGTCGACGACCGCTCCCGGCCGCCAGCGGGCGGTCAGGGCCTGGGTCTCGGCCGCCATCACGGCGGTGTAGCGGGGCAGGAGGGAGGGGTGGAAGGCGGGCTGGAGGGCCCGCCGCTGGTCGCGGTGCTCGGCGTTCGGGCAGGTGGCGAGGCCGTTCCCGAGGAGGGCGCGGACCTTCTCGTACAGGACGCCGCTGCGGTCGAAGGAGCGCCGGTCGGTGAGGACGCGGCGGACGAGCGCGGGGTGCGTCACGACGTGCGCGGTCCGGGTCCCCATCCGCACGCGGACGACGTCACCGTGACCGGGCAGGGAGTCGAGGAAGGCGAGGGGCCGGCCGGCCAGGTGGGGCAGATGCCCGAGCAGGGGCCAGGCCCCGGGCGCGTCGCCGTGGCGGGGCGGGGGCAGGGTCCGGAGCGCGGCCTCGGACGGGGGTGCGGGTGTCGGGTCGTCCGGACGGTTCACGGTGCGATCACCCTTCCCCGCGCCCTGGCGAACGCCCCTTCTCCGGCCCGGCGTTCGTGTTCCGCGAGGGCCGACTCCCAGGCCTCGGGGAGGCGTTCGGCGCCGGGGAGGGCCCGGTCGGTGAGGAAGGTGACGTGGAGGCGGCGGCGGTGCGTGACCCAGGCGACGAAGAGCGGCTGGCCCGGGACCATGACCGGCAGGGCGTACACCCCGGTCGCGGGGGTTCCGGCGAAGCCGAGGGGCCGGCGGACCCGGAGGTCGGCCACGCTGAGCGGGGTGTAGCGGGCGTCGATGCTGCGGGACAGCGCCAACCGGCCGATGCCGTACGGGAGTCTGCGCAGGATCACCCGGTGCGCGTCGGCGAGGCGGGCGAGCCGGGCGTGGTCGAGGGCCTGCCCGAGGCGGGCGAGCCGCCGCGCCGGGTCGGGTTCGCCGCAGGGGAGGTCGACGCCGGCGACGGCGACCCGGTTGCCGAGCAGGGGGCGCGGGTCGTCGGGGTCGCGGACGCCGATCCCGAGGTTGGCGCGGAGCGCCAGGCCGTGGCCGGGGCCGTCCGGACCCCAGCCGTCGGGGTGCCAGGCGCGCAGCGCCTCGGTCGTCAGGGCCAGGCAGAGCTGCGGGACGGTCGCCCCGGTGAGGCGCCCGAGCGCGTGCAGCCGGGCGGTGTCGACGTCGGCGAACCCGGCGGCGTAGGCCTGGGCGGGCGGGATGTCGAGGGTCGGCCACCAGGTGACCCGGCGTGGCGGCCGGAACTCGGGGAGGACGGCAGCCCAGTCCACGGGCCGGGGCGCCCGGAAGGAGAGACCACGCGCGGGCGGCGGCTCCTCGGGGCCGAGGAGCCGCTCCAGGGTCGCGACGGCGGCGGCACCGTCCTGGAAGGCGTGATGGGCCCGGTAGCAGAGCCCCCACCGCCCGTCGCCCACGCCACGGACGAGCCAGATCCCCCACAACGGCCGCTCGCGCGAAAGGGGTTGCCGCAGGAGTCCGGCGACGACCGTCAACGGGTCGGCGCCTCCGGATAGCTCGTACAGGTGATCGTCGGGGTCGAAGCCGGGGTCGGGCTCCCAGCGCGGGCGTCGCGGGCTCCCCGCGAGCCGGTGGGCGAGCTCCGGAAGCCGGCCGACGCGACCCCTCAGGTGCTCCAACACCCTTTCCCGGGAGGGCGGTTCGCCGTCGAGGACGACCAGGCCGCCGAGGTGCAGGGCGGAGTCCGTCGCATGCAGCTCCGCCACGTCGAGGGAGAGCCGGTCGAGCACCGCGAGCGGCACCGCCGCGGAAGATCGAATTGGATCTGAAGATCGCACAGGGCGCTACGATACGTCATCATGCAATCGCAAAGCGTGACGGAATGCGTGACGGATGGCATGCCCCCCGACTTCCTCGACGACGAGGCCGTGGCGGCCTGGACCGCCTCCGGAGCCCCCCTCGTCGACCTCCTCCGCCAGGCGCACACCCCGGGCCGGCTGACCGGATTCCGCCGCGGCGGCCGGGCATCGCTGCTGGTCACGGAGGCCCGGCACGTGCACCAGGTGCTCGGCCTCGGCGGCGAGCGGTACGTGAAGCGCTCGCACCGGGCGAGACCCCTCCTCGGCGACGGCATGATCACCGCGACGGGCGAGGCCTGGCGGTCCCAACGGAAGCTGCTCCAGCCGATGTTCACCGGCCGGGCCATCCAGCGCTGGGAGCGGCACATCGCGGAGGCGGCGGCGGGGGTGGTCGGCCGCTGGTCGGAGCGGGCCCGCCGCGGCGAGCCGACGGACATCGCGGAGGACGTGCAGTTCTTCACCGTCGACACGATCTGGCGCTCGCTCACCGACCGGCCCCTGGACCGGGAGACGTACGTCGACCTGGCGGCCGTGCAGGACGTCGTCGCTGCGCTCCCCGCCGAGGTCGGCGGCGCGAGCACGCTGCCGCCGGAGACGGAGGCGGCGCTCGCCGCGCTCGACGAGCGGATGTACCGGGCGCTCGCCGACGCCCGGGCCCGCCACCCGGCGGACGGCGCCGCGTCGAGCGTCCTGGACCGGCTGCTCGACGCGGCCGGGACGGATCCGGCGTACACGGACCGGTTGATCCGCGACGAGCTCGTCACCCTGCTGGTCGCCGGGTACGAGAGCAGTGCCCGCACGCTGACCTGGGCGTTCGTCCTGCTCGACGCGCACCCGGAGGTCATGGAGCGGGCCGCGGGGGACGCGGGGGCCGTCGAGGCGGTGCTGTCCGAGACGCTGCGGCTCTACCCGACGGGCTGGCTGCTGCCCCGACACAGCGCGGCGGACGAGACGCTGGACGGCTGGGCGATCCCCGCCGGGACGGACCTCCTCGTCTGCCCCTACCTCACCCACCGCGACCCGGAGGTCTGGCCGGAGCCCGAGGTCTTCGACCCGGGCCGCTTCCCGGCCCGCTCGCCGCTGCCGCCCGGCGCGTACCTCCCCTTCGGCATGGGTCCGCGGGCCTGTCTGGGGACCCGATTCGCGATGCGGGAGATGGAGGTGCTGCTCGGCGCGCTCCTCGCCAGGTTCGAGGTGGAGACGACCGAACCGGTGGGCGAGCCCGTGTTCGGCATCAACCTGCGCCCGGCGGGCCCGCTGCGCGCACGCGTCCGCGAGCGCGCATGACCCCGCCGGCACCCGGGAGTCAGGGCTCCGAGCGCGTCGACTACGTCGACCCCCGGGACCGGGTGGTGACCCAGGGCGGCCGTGCCGCCGGGCCTCCCGACGGGCTGCTCCGCCGGTACGCGGCGACCGTCTGCACCGACCACGGCGGCCGGGTCCTCCTCTACCGGCGGACCGCCTCGGCACCCGCCTACCCGGGTCACTACGACGTCCTGATCGGCGGGGCGGTCCGCAGCGGCGAGGAGTACCGCGCGGCCGCGCTGCGGGAGCTCCGCGAGGAGCTGGGCTGGGAGCAGGCGCCCGGGCTCGCCGAGGCGTACCGGATCCGCGTGGACGATCCGCACGGCGCCTGCTTCCTGACCGTCCACCGCTGGCTGGCGGACCGCGCGCCCCGGCCCGATCCGCGGGAGATCGCCTGGTGCGGCTTCGTCGCGCCGCTCGCGGTCCTGACCGGCGGCTACACCCCGCTGGTCCCGGCCGGCGCGGAGGCCGTGAGGCGCCTCTTCCCCTGCTGAACGCCGCCGCTTTTCGTACGACACCTGTGAAGGACACCATGACGCACTGCGCGCTGCCCTTATCCGGCGCCTCCCTCGCCGCCCCCGGCCCCCGGCCGGACCCCCTCCCGGGAACCGGGCCGCTCGACCGCGCCCGGGCCCGGCTCGCCACCCGGGTGGTGGCGGCCGCGGGACCCGACGGGCTGCTCCGGGCCCCCTGCGACAGCCGGCTCCTGGAATCCGCCCTGGCCCTGCGGCTGCTCACGGTGACGGGCGTGGACCCGGACGCCCAGGAGCGGCTCACCCGCCGGCTGAAGACCGCCGTCGACGAGGGCGCTCCCGACCCCGTGCAGGAGGCCGCGGCGCGGGCGGCCCTCGGCGAGTACGTGGACGGGCGGGGCGCGCTCGCCCGGCTGCTCGGCGGCTTCGACCACTTCACCGCGGGGCGCAAGCGGCTGATGTTCCGGATGCTCCTGGCGGAGCTGGGCGCCGACTCCTTCCCCGAACTCCCCTCCCCCGAGGCCCTGTTCGAGGCCCGTGGCCAACAGCGGTGGCTGATCACGGAGATGGCCGCCCTCAAGGTCCTGTACGCCCACGGGTCCGGTGCGGCGCGGCTCGTCACGGAGGAGGACTGGCGGGCCCTCGAACCCTGTGCGCTGCCCGGCCCGCCCCCGTACGGCAACCATCTCGCCCGGGTCCTGGCGCTGCTCGCGCTGTGGCGGCGGCCCCGGTACGCGGCGGCCGTACGGGAGCGGGCGCGGGAGCTGCGCGGCTGGCTGCGCGAGGACGGCGGGCTGCCGTTCCTCACGGGCATGGACGTGTTCGCGACGGCGACCGGCGGGCTGGCCCTGGCCGGGGCGGGCGCCCCGGCCCACACCCTGCGGGTCCTCGCGACCGCCCTGGCGGAGCACCGGAACGCCGACGGCGGCTGGGGTTTCGACCGGCGGGTCGCGCAGAGCGACGTGGACGACACCGCGTACTGCGTGGAGTTCCTGCGGGCGACGGACCCGGGTCTTTTCGGCGCCGAGGTGGCGGCCGGCGAGCGGTACCTCCTGGCCCGGCAGGGCGCGGACGGCGGCTTCCCGACCTTCGAACGGGGCACCGCCTCCGAGGTCGCGATAACGGCGGCCGCAGTGAACGCGCTCGCCCCCGAGCCCGCGCACCGGCCCGCGGTGGAGTCCGCCGTCCGGTTCGCCGTGGCCCGGGCGGAGGCCGCCGGGCCGTTCGAACGCAGCTGGAGCCTCAACGAGAGCAACGCCCTGTTCCGTTCCGTCCTCGCGTACGACTCCTTCCTGGCGGTGGCGCCCGGCCGTCCGGCCGCGACCGAAGTGGCGCGGGCCCGGGCGCGGGCGGTGGCCCGGCTGGTCGACACGCAGAACGCGGACGGCGGCTGGGGGCACGTGCCGTCCGATCCGAGCGACCCGATCAGTACCGCGTACGCGCTGATCGCGGTGGCGCGGACGCCGACCGTGCCGTCCGCCCGGGGTGCGACCGGGCGGGCGGTACGCCACCTGCTGGAGCGGCAGCGGCCGGACGGCGGCTTCGTGTCCCGCCCCGACCAGGCCGGGCCGCGCCCGCTCGCGTACCACGTGCCGCTGCTGACGGACGTGTGCGTGCTGCTCGGCCTGAACCACGCGCGCGCGTACGCGACCCGTATCTCTCCCGAGGAGCGTCCATGACCTTCGACGAACTGAAGACCCTGCTCGTCCAGCTGGGCCTCGACCCGGCGGACATCACCCCCGAGGCCGGCCGTGAGGAGGCCGGGCTCGACTCGCTCCTGCTCACCGAGCTCGCCCTGGTCCTGCGCAAGGAACGGGGTGTCCCGGTGCCCGAGGAGGAGCTGTACGCGGCGCCCACGGTAGCCGCGATCGAGGAGCTCGTCTCGCGGTACGCGGAGGTGGTCTGATGGCCGCCGCGCGGCACGCCGCCGCCGTCACCGGCATCGGTCTCTTCACCCCCGCCGGCGCGGACGCCCCCACGACCTGGGAGACCGTCCGCGCCGGGAAGGCCACCGCCGTCCTCGAAGAGCGGGACGGGCTGCGCCATCTCGCCTGCCGGGCGCCCGGTCTTCCCGGGGACCTCGGCCGGGCGGTGACGGCCCGGCGGCCCGACCGCAGCGCGCTCCTCGCGCTGGTCGCGGCGCGGGAGGCGCTCGCCGACGCCGGCCTGGACCCGGCCGGCTGGGACGGGGCGCGGGTCGGCGTGGTCGTCGGGATCGGGGCGGGCGGTGTCCTCACCTTCGAGGCGCAGCAGGAGGTGCTGCGGACGGACGGCCCCCGGGACATGTCGCCGTTCGCGGTGCCGGGCGCGCTGCCGAACGGGGTCGCCGGGCAGCTGGCCGTCGCGTTCGGGATCCGCGGGCCGTCGGCGGCGGTGACCACGGCGTGCGCGGCGGGGGCGACGGCGATCGGCACGGCGCTCGATCTGCTGGCCCTGGGGCGGTGCGACATCGTCCTGGCGGGCGGGGCGGAGGCCTCGCTGAGCCCCTTCTACATCGCGGGCTTCGACCGGCTCCGCGCGCTGTCGCGCCGGTTCGAGGACCCGGCGGGCGGGCTGCGGCCGTTCGACAAGGACCGGGAGGGCTTCGTGATGGCGGAGGGCGCCGGGTTCCTGGTCCTGGAGCGCCCGGCGGACGCCGCCGCGCGCGGGGCCGGGGTGCGGGCGCTGATCGCCGGGTACGGGGCGACCTCGGACGCGCACCACGTGGTGGCGCCCCGGCCCGACGGCTCGGGCCTGGCGGCGGCGGTGCGGGGCGCGCTCGCGGAGGCGGGCGCGACGCCGGGCGAGGTCGGCCTGGTCAACGCGCACGGGACGGGTACGCCGAAGGGCGACGCCGTGGAGGCGGCAGTGCTCGCGGCGCTCTTTCCGCACCGGCCGCCGGTGACGTCGACGAAGGGGGTGACCGGGCATCTGCTCGGCGCGGCGGGGGCGGTGGAGGCGGCGCTCACGGTGCTGTCCCTGGAGGAGGAGACCGTGCCGCCGACCGCGAACTTCGCGGAGCCGGGCGAGGGCATCGACCTGGACGTCCCCACGACGGCCCGGGCCGCGCGGCTCCGGCTCGCCGTCTCCACCTCGGTGGGCTTCGGCGGGCACAACGCGGCCCTGGTGGTCGCGGCGCCCTGAGATCCGTACGACACGCGCGCCGAGCGCCTGAGCCTCAGAGGCCGGTCGCGCAGGACGCGAGGTCGTCCGGGTCGACCGCGTCGAGCCGGGCGGCGAGCGCGTCGAGCCGCTCCCGCAGCTCGACGATCTCGTCGAGCCCGAGGCCGGTGGCGGCGGCGATCCGGCGCGGCACGCCGAGGGCCTTCTCGCGCAGGGCGGTGCCGTCGCCGGTGAGGCGGACGGTGACGGACCGCTCGTCCTCGGGGCTGCGGCGCCGCTCGACGTATCCGGCCGCTTCGAGCCTCTTGAGCAGCGGCGACAGCGTCCCGGAGTCGAGCCGCAGCCGCTCACCGATCCCCTTCACGGGCAGCTCACCGTGCTCCCAGAGCACGAGCATGGCCAGGTACTGGGGATAGGTGAGCCCGAGCTCCTTGAGGGCCTCGCGGTAGACGCCGTTGAAGGCGCGGGTCGCCGCGTGCAGCGAGAAGCAGATCTGGTGGTCGAGCCGGAGGAATTCGGCGTCCGGGACCGAGTCGAGCGTCTCCATGACTCCAGGATACGCGAGACCCCTCACACGCCATTAAGTTGTGCACAACTAAATCGTGCGCTACAAATAAGAGGTCACCACTTCCCGGAACCCGGACAGGACGGAAGAACACCCATGGACGCGATCTACACCGCAGTCGCCACCGCCAACGGCCGCGAGGGCCGCGCCGTCAGCTCCGACGGCCACATCGACCTCCCCCTCGCCCACCCGCAGGCGCTCGGCGGCAACGGCCAGGGCACCAACCCCGAGCAGCTCTTCGCCGCCGGGTACGCGGCCTGCTTCGCCAGCGCCATGGGCGTCGTCGCCCGCCAGGAGAAGATCGACATCTCCGAGGCCTCCGTCACCGCCGAGGTCTCCATCGGCAAGGACCCGGCCGACGGCGGCTTCGGGCTCGCGGTCGTGATGCGCGCCGAGTTCCCCGACCACCTCCAGGGGGAGGCGGGCCTCACCCTTCTGAAGAAGACGCACGCCTTCTGCCCGTACTCGAAGGCCACCCGCGGGAACATCGAGGTCGAGCTCGTCGTCGAGTAGTCCGGCGCGCGGATCAGCGCGTGGTTTTCTGTTGGTTCCCGTACGCCCCCGGTGGTCATCGACCCACCGGGGGCGTTCGGTTGTGAGTTTTCACGTTCGGGCACGGGGGGTTCGTCTGCCGTACGACGGGCAGTCATGGGACGGCCGCCGGGCGGTGGTTCACGGGCGCTCTTCTGTGGGGCGCCCGTCGGCCGGTCCGCCCGGCCGTCGCACCCGCACCCCCACCGTCGTACTCACACCCGGAGGGCAACTCCCCCATGGCCGACCTCAACCGCCGCCGGTTCCTTCAGCTGACCGGCGGCGCCGCCGCGTTCACGATGCTCTCGGAGAGCATCGCCCGCGCCGCCGCGATACCGGCGCAGGGCTCCACCGGCACGATCCAGGACATCGAGCACATCGTGGTCCTGATGCAGGAGAACCGTTCCTTCGACCACTATTTCGGGGCGATGAAGGGCGTACGGGGCTTCGGCGACCCGCGCCCCGTGACCCTGCCCAGCGGGAAGTCGGTCTGGAACCAGTCGGACGGCAGCAAGGTCACGCTCCCCTTCCGGCCGACCAGCGACAAGCTGGGCATGGAGTACCTCCAGGGCCTCAACCACGACTGGGCGGGCGGCCAGAGCGCCTTCAACAAGGGCAGGTACGACAACTGGATCCCGGCCAAGACCAAGGCCACGATGGCCCACCTCACCCGTGAGGACATCCCCTTCCACTACGCGCTCGCCGACGCCTTCACCATCTGCGACGCGTACCACTGTTCGTTCATCGGCGCGACCGACCCCAACCGCTACTACCTGTGGACCGGTTACGTCGGCAACGACGGCACGGGCGGCGGCCCCGTCCTGAACAACGCCGAGGCGGGCTACGGCTGGACCACCTACCCCGAGCGCCTGGAGGCGTCGGGCGTCTCCTGGAAGATCTACCAGGACATCGGCGACGGCCTGAACGCCGCCGGCTCCTGGGGCTGGATCAGCGACGCCTTCCGCGGCAACTACGGCGACAACTCCCTGCTCTACTTCAACAACTACCGCAACGCCCAGCCCGGCAACCCGCTGTACGACAAGGCCCGCACCGGCACGAACGCCAAGGCCGGCGAGGGCTTCTTCGACAAGCTCCGCGCCGACGTCCAGGCCGGCGCCCTCCCCCAGATCTCCTGGATCGCCGCGCCCGAGGCCTTCTCCGAGCACGCCAACTGGCCGGCGAACTACGGCGCCTGGTACATCGCGCAGGTCCTGGACGCGCTGACCTCGAACCCGGACGTGTGGGCCCGTACGGCCCTGTTCATCACGTACGACGAGAACGACGGCTTCTTCGACCACGTGGTCCCGCCGTACGCCCCCGGCTCGGCGGCGCAGGGCCTCTCGACGGCCCCCACCGCCCTCGACCACTTCGGCGGCAAGACCGGCTACGTGGCCGGCCCCTACGGCCTGGGCCCCCGCGTCCCGATGATCGTCGTCTCCCCCTGGTCCAAGGGCGGCTACACCTGCTCGGAGACCTTCGACCACACCTCGGTCATCCGCTTCATGGAGAGCCGCTTCGGGGTGCGCGAGCCCAACATCTCGCCCTGGCGCCGGGCGATCTGCGGCGACCTGACCTCGGCGTTCGACTTCACGCGCACGGACGCCCAGCCGGCCGCGCTCCCGCCGACGGCCGGCTACTACCCGCCGGACAAGAACCGTCACCCGGACTTCCTGGCCACGGCCCCGGCGGTCGGCACGATGCCGCGCCAGGAGCCGGGCGCCAAGCCCACCCGCCCGCTGAAGTACGCCCCGTACGTGGACGGCGCGGCGGACGTGACGGCGGGCACCTACCGCCTCACCTTCAGCGGCGGTCCGGCGGCGGGCGCCCAGTTCTACGTGACCTCGGCGAACCGCACCGACGCCCCGTGGACGTACACGGCCGAGGCGAACAAGTCGATCGCGGACACCTGGAACACCAAGTACTCCAAGAGCCTCACCGACCTCACGGTCCACGGCCCCAACGGCTTCCTCCGCCGCTTCCGCTCCCCCGGCAAGACGGCGGTCCCCGAGGTGTCGGCCCGCCACAACGCGAGCACCGGCGCCCTCGACCTGACCTTCACGAACGCGGGCACCACCGCCACCGTGACCGTCACCGACGCCTACGGCGGCTCCCCCACGACCCTCTCGGTCGCCAAGGGCGCCACCGTCACCCACACCGTCGACGCCCCCGCCGCCCACCGCTGGTACGACGTCACCGTCACGTCCTCCGCGAGCGCGGACTACCTCCGCCGCCTCGCCGGCCACGTGGAGACGGGCGCGCCCGGCCAGTCGGACCCGGGCATCCTGACGTACTGAGTCCCTCGACGAGGGCCCGTACCCACCTCCCCGGTGCGTACGGGCCCTCGTCCGCTCCCGGCCGTCCGTCAGCCGAAGCGGCCCTCCACGTAGTCCGCGGTGCGCTGGTCACGGGGGCTGGAGAACATGGCGTCCGTGGGGCCGTACTCGACGATCACGCCCGGGGTCGCCTGCTCGGCGAGGAAGAAGGCGCACTGGTCGGAGACCCGGGCCGCCTGCTGCATGTTGTGGGTGACGATCACGATCGTCACCTCGTCCGCGAGCTCCCGGACGGTCTCCTCGATACGCCGTGTCGAGGTGGGGTCGAGCGCCGAACACGGCTCGTCCATCAGCAGGATGCGCGGCCGGACCGCAAGGGACCGGGCGATGCACAGGCGCTGCTGCTGGCCGCCGGAGAGCGCGCCGCCCGGCTGGCGCAGCCGGTCACGGACCTCCTTCCACAGGCCGGCCCGGGTCAGGCACTCCTCCACCAGGCCGTCCCGGTCGGGTCCGGAGACCCGGGTGCCGGTCAGCTTCAGGCCGGCGGTGACGTTGTCGTACACCGACATGGCGGGGAACGGGTTCGGCTTCTGGAAGACCATGCCGATGTTGCGGCGGGCCTCGGTGAGACGGCGCCCGCGCGCGTAGATGTCGTCGCCGTCCAGGAGCACCTCGCCGGCGAGTTCGGCGCCCGGGATCAGCTCGTGCATCCGGTTCAGGATGCGCAGGAACGTCGACTTGCCGCAGCCGGAGGGCCCGATCAGCGCGGTGACCCGGCCGGCCGGCATGGTCAGCGAGACCCGGTTGAGGACCTTGCGGGGCCCGAACCAGGCGGAGAGGGAACGTGCGTCCAGGTGGGAAGCCACGACTGTCCTTACAGGAGGTTGGGAAGGAGGAACGCCATCCGGTCGCCGACCGTGAGCCCGAACGCGAGCAGGACGGGGAAGCCGACCAGCCACACATGGGCCCGGGGCACCCGCGACCTCGCCCAGACGAGACCGGCGGCGGCGAGCAGCAGGGCGTGCGACCACAGGACCAGCGGCAGCCAGGACGACGGCTGTCCCGCGAGCGGGAGTTCGTCGGCCGGGACGCGCTCGAAGCGGAAGGCGGGGACGACGCCGGGCTGCGGCGGGGTGATCAGGTCCGCGTCGACCTGGAGGACCCCGTCCGGCCGGTACGGGGAGCCGGTCGCGGTCATCAGGGTGAGCCGGCCCGTCCCGGCCCGGAGGGCGGGCGGCTTCGGGTCGCCCGCGCGCCGGACGCCGCGCACCCGGTAGCTGTGCTCGCCCTGGCCGGTGGTGACCTTGATGGTCTCGCCGGGCTGCAGGCTCGCGAGGTGCCGGAACGGTCCGCCGTAGCCCGCCCGGCGGCCCATGACGATGCTGAGGCCCGCCTGCCCGGGCAGCACGGTGTCGCGGCGGTGCCCCGGTCCCGAGGCCAGCACCTCCGCGGAACTGCCCTCGCGGATCACCTCCTTGACCCCGAGCTGGGGGATCGAGAGGAGGGCGATGGGCGTGCCGGGTTCGGTGGAGGCGCCGATCGGCGTGGTGGCGTTGGCCAGGGTCGAGCGGACGTCCGCGTAGCCGACGCGGCGGTCCCGCTCGTGGCGGAGGTGGCCGAGCGGGCCGACCTCGGCGACGAAGCCGAGGAGCAGCGCGCCGAGGATCGTCAGGATGCCGCCGACGGCCCACAGCGGGCTGTTGCGGGGCGCGCGGCCGGCCGGGACCGGGGAGGCGCCGGGCCTCCCCGGCCCGGCGGGGGCGGGACGCACGTCCACCAGGGTGGGGGTGGCTGTCATCGCGTGTGCTCCGTACGTCAGTGGGGGCCGAAGGTGATCAGTCCGCGGCGGCGCGCCCACCGGACGGCGAGGGCGCCGGCGGCGAGCAGGGCGGCGCTGAGCAGCCCGAGGAGGAGGGGGTCGGTGCCGGTGTGCGCGAGCCCGCCACCGCCATGGCCGCCGTTGCCGCCGTTGCCGTCGCCGGTGCCGCCGGATCCGGAGCCCGAGGCGTCGCCGGTGCCGCCGCCTGCCGTGGAGGGGCCGGTGGCCGAGGCCCTCGGCGGGATGCTGGTGGAGATGCCGACGCTGTCACCGCCGGTGGCGGTCGCGGTCGGCGAGGGCGAGGCGGTGCCCGTCGGGGTGGCGGTCCCGGTGGCCGTGGCCGTCGCCGTCGCGGTGGGGGTCGGGGTGGCGGTCTCCGTCGCGGTCTCCGTCGCCGTGGGGGTCGGGGTGGCGGTGCCCGTCGGCGTACCCGTGGGGGTGCCCGTGGGGTTCGGGCCGGCCGGATCGGTGTCCTGGTAGGCCGTGTCCGACGTGAACCACAGGGAGCCGGTGAACTCCCCGTAGGTCTCGCTGCCGAAGGCCTTGCGGCAGATGACCGTCAGGTCGTACCGGCCCTCCAGGGTGGTGAACCCGGCCTCGTTGGCGTAGTCCCTCATGGTCATGGTCAGCGGGACGACGAAGCCGGTGCCGGCGGGGTCGTGGGGGTAGGTGGTGAGGGGCGCGTTGCCGACCACGTTCTTGCCCTCGGCGGGGAAGCCCCGGCCGGTCACCTTCACGAGGACGTTGGTGGCGGGCGCCGGGCAGGGGCCCGAGGTGGTCAGGGAGATGCTGGTCTCGTCGGTTCCCCGGCCCGGGGTCACGGCGGCGGCGCCCAGGGGGGCGGCCGTGGCCGTGGGCACCGTGAGGACGCCGACACCGGCGAGGGCCGTCGCCGCGGCGAGGGCGGCACCGGCCGCTGCCCGCCGGGGGAGGCGTGTGAACTGCACGAGGAGCTCCTTGTACGGGGTCTCGGGGTCGTTCTTCGGATGCGGGTCCGCCCCGGCGGCCGCCGTGCCCCCTCCCTCGCCCCGGCCGGTGCTCCGGTCTCGGCGCCGTCGGCGCCACAGGACGCCCGCGACGAGCAGGAGCAGCAGGGCGAGCGCCGTCCACGGCACGGTCCACAGCGGGACCGAGCGGGTCAGCGAGGGGAGCCGGGGGTCGACGCCGTCCCGGGTCGCGACCGGCTGGACGGAGACGACGGCCGAGGCGCGCAGCAGCGGCGTCACCTCTGCGGCCTCGGCGGTGACGGTGAGGGCGCTGCCGGGGAGCACTTCGCCGAGGTCACGGGCGCCTTCGGCGATGACCGAGGAGCCGAACACGCCGTTGACGCGGACGGCCTGGCGGGCGCCGAGGCGGACGTTGCCGGTGTTGCGCAGGGTGTACGTGACCGTGGCCGAGCCGGCGGAGAAGGGGTTGAGGGTCCCGTGGTACTCGGCGCGGACGTTCTCCACGGTGAGCTCCGGTTTGATCGTGCCCGCCACCCGCAGGTAGACGCGGGCGCCGACCCGCTGGTCGAGCCGGACCCGGTTGCCCCGGGTGTCCTTGCCGGTGCCGGAGAGCGAGGCGACGATGCCGCCGGTGTGGTCGCCGGGGGTGACCCGGCGGGGCACGGTGAGGGTGAAGGGGACGATGACGTTGCCCTTGGGCGGCACCGTGACCTTGTTCTTCGCGAGCGTGATCCAGCTGCCGGCGTCGGTCGGCTTCCGGCCTGCGGGGAGGAGGTCGAAGCCGCCGTCCGTGGTGTTGACGGCGTCGCTCGCGTAGACGGCGAGCGTGAGCGGCTCGGAGCCGTAGTTCCACAGGGCGATCTGGTCGCGGATGCCGGCGCCGCCGGTGACCCCGTACGAGAAGTGGGGCCGCTGGTCGGGCTTCTTCGGGCCGGCGGGCTGGACGCCGAAGACGGCCTTTCCGTCGTTCTTCCCGCTGTCGGCGGGAGCGGCGGCCGTGGCGTGCGGGGTTCCGGCGAGGGCGAGCAGGAGGACGAGCAGCGCCGTGCGGAGGGCGCCGGTCCGGTGGGCGGGGCGGGGTGTGGTCATGGTGGGTCTCCAGGGGTCAGGGGCGGGGCGGGGCCGCGGCGCGGCTCCGCCCCGGAGCTCACGCCTGGATCAGATGGCGGTGAGGGTGAGGGTGGTGGTGTACGTGCCGGCCTGGGTGGAGGTCGGGACGTTGAGGGCCAGGTCGGCACCGATGTGCGCGGTGCCGAGCCCGGTGCCGTGGGCGAGGGTGCGCGCGCCCTTCAGGCCCGCGGTGCCGGTGTCTCCGGGGGCCGCGCCGGAGGCGGCCGGGACGGCGGAACCGGGGGTGACGGTCTGCGCGGGCGCCTTGTCGACGACCTTCGGGGACCAGCCGAGGTTCTGGCCGTTGATGGTGTGGGTGGCGCCGTCGGTGAAGTCGGCGACCTGGCCGCTGACGGTCCAGCCGGGGTTGCCCGCGCGGGTGTCGGTCAGGGTCACCGGGCTGAGGGCGCCGGCCGTGGTGAGCAGGTCGCCGTCGTTGTTCAGGACCGGCGAGGCCAGGGTGACCTGCGGGTTGGCGACGCTGATGACGAGGGCGCCGGCGTTGACGGTGGTGGTGATGGTCTCCGAGGAGGTGACTCCGGTGAACGCGCCGATCGTGTACGGGATGGCGGCGGAGTCCGAGCCGGTGTACCGGGCCGGGTCGGCCGGGACGAAGACGGCGGTGAAGGAGTGCGGGCCGGCCGGCAGGCTGGAGGTGGTCAGGACGGCGGTGCCGTTGCTGACCGGGACCGTGCCGAGCGGGGTGGTGGTGCCGCCGACGGTGTCGGTGAACCGGAGGGAGCCCGCGGCGCCGGCCGGGGAGACCGTGCCGGTCAGGGAGACCGGGCTGTACTGCGGGGTGCTCGCCGCCGGGGAGACCGCGAGGGCGGTGGTGGTCTGGGTGGCCGCGGCCGGCTTGACCTCGTGGGAGACGGGCGACGAGGTGGAGCCGTTGTACGAGGCGTTGGACGGGGTGAACACGGCGGTGAGCGCGTGCGTGCCGGCCGTCAGGTTGCTCGTGGTGAGGGTCGCGGTGCCGCCGTTGACGGTGACCGGGGTGCCGAGGTCGGCGGAGCCGTCCTTGAACTGCACGGAGCCGGCGGCGCCGGAGGGGCTGACCATGGCGGCCAGGGTGACCGCGGTGCCGACCTGGGCCGGGCCGGCCGGGGTGACCGCGAGCGAGGTGGTGGTGTCCGTCTTCACCGCCGGGTCGTTCGCCTGGTACGTGGTGTTCGACGTGAACCAGACGGCGCCGGTGAAGTCACCGAGGCTGGTGCCGTTGAACGCGGTGCGGCAGATGACGGTGAAGGCGTACTTGCCCTGGAGGGTGGTGAAGCCCGCCTGGGAGGCGTAGTCGCGCATGGTGGACGTCAGCGGGATGACCATGCCGCCGTTGCCCGCCGTGGGGTACGTGGTGATGGGCGAGTTGCCGACGACGTTGAGGCCGCCGGCCGGGAAGCCGGAACCCTCCACCTTCACCAGCACGTTGGTGGCGTTGGCCGGGCAGGCGCCGGAGGTGGTGAACGACATGCCGCTGGTGTCCGCACCGGTGGCGGGGGTGATCTCGAGGGTGCCGATGGGCGCGGCGTAGGCGGCGCCCGCGGTGGCCAGGCCCGCCGTGAAGGCGGTGGTGACGGCCGCGACACCCAGGGCGAGGGCCCGGAGGACTCTGTTCTTCAGCACGCGAAGCTCCTGATCAGGGGGTCTGCTTGGTGGTGTCGCCGCAGTTCGGGTTGGTGGCGAAGCCGTAGGTGTTGATCACGGCGGCCTGCTTGCAGATGCCGGAGTTCGGGCCGACGAAGACGTCGCTCCACGGCGAGGTGCCGACCTTGCTGGTCGGGATGACGTTGTAGACATCCCGCTTCACGCCGAAGCCGCTGTTGAGGACCGTCGGGGACAGGCCGTCGATGGTGCCGAGGATGGCGCGGCCGCGCAGGTCGGCGATGGTCTGCGAGGACTGTGCCTGGTACTGCGCGATGGAGAACGGCACGATCGACTTGTCGTCGAGGACGCGGCCGTCGTGCTCCTGGACCGGGGCGGTGCCCTTCTTGTCCTTGACGCAGGGGTAGATGCCGGCGACGACGTCCGCCTCGGTGATGCCCATCTGCGACTGCCAGAAGGAGCGCGTGCCGGAACCGGCCTGCGGCAGGTAGACCGTCACGTCGTAGTTCGGCCCGGTGCCCACGTAGTTCGGGTCGCAGTGATAGATGGCCTTGAGGTCGGCGAGGGTCAGCTTGCGCGGGATCGAGGAGCCCGGGGTGATGGCGTAGCTGACCGCGTCGACCGCGAACGGCACGTAGGTGAGACCGGGGCTGGCGGCGCCCAGGTTCAGGGAGGAGGAGCGGGAGAAGTCGAGGCACCCGTTCCCGGCCTGGAGCGAGTTGAGGAGGGCGGCGCGGCCGGCGCCGGAGCCGTTGGGACGGGCGAGGGTGCAGTTGGGGTCGGTCGCCGGGTTCTTCGTGGTGATGCTCGCGGACCCCGTGGCGTCGTAGGAGCCGATGACCTTCTGTCCGTTCACCGTGACGACGTCGGCGAGGCCGTTCATGACGTCCTGGGTGGTGTCGGAGCCGACGCCGGAGAGCTGGCGGTACTGCGGGGGGCCGGCCGGGTCGGCGGTGGCGAGGCCGCCGCCGACGGTGACGACCGCGAGCGCCGCGACGGCGAACGCGAGGCCGGTCTTCTTCTTGTTCACTGGGGGTTCTCCTCAGCTAGGCTGCGCTCCGGGTGGTGTCCGGGGCGCGTGTGCAGGACTTCCGTTGGCGCGGACGAATCAGACGTTCTCGGACATCACCTCCCCGCACGGTGGCGGGCGGCCGCGAGCAGGCGCGGCAGGTGTCTCGGCAGCATCGGGCCGGTGAAGGCCGCGAGGGCGCCGACGATCAGGCAGACGAGCAGCACGTTCCGTACGGCGCCGATCGCCCAGGCGGGGGTCGGGGCGCCCACGGCCGTGACGGTCTGCGGCGCGGAGGCGGGTGCCGGCGTCGGCTTGGGGCTCGCGGGGGGCGTGGTGGACGCTCCGGGGCTCGCGGAGGCACCCGTTCCGCCCGCCGTGGCGCCGGCGGAGCCCGTACCGGAGCCGCCGGAGTCCGTACCCGATCCTCCGGACCCGCCCGTACCGCCGGACCCGCCCGTACCGGCGCCGGCATCACCGCCGCCCGAGCCGCCGCCCGCCGCGGAGCCGGCGGGGTGGGCGGGGCCCGTGCCGCCGGACGTGATCCCGCTCGTCCCGCCGGTTCCGGGCGGGTCGGTCGGGGTGGTGGGGGTGGGCAGGGGTGTCGGTGTCTCCGTCGACGGGGTCCTGCCCGCCTCCGTCGTCACCCGGTGCGCGGCCTTCCGGGTCTGCTCGCGGAGGGCCTGCGGGAGCGGTGCGTAGCCGTGCGGCAGGTTGCCGGCGGCGACGCCCGGGGTCTGTCCCGCTCCGGCCGCGTACGTCAGGAGGGTTCCGTAGTCGCGGCCCTCGGCGGTGGTGAGGTCGGCCGGCACGGTGGCGGCGTAGGTGAGCACGGTGAGCGGGTAGGCGGCCGGGTCCCTCGTGCCCGGGTCCGGCACCGTGACCCCGTCGCGGCCCGGCTTGCGGGCGTTCGCGGCGGCCGTCAGGGACTCCGTGTCGGGGGCGGTGAACCGGCCCGCCGCGTTGAGGAGTTCGGCGCGCATCAGGCCGTACCGCTCGGCGGTCGCGGTGTCCGTCACCGCGAGGACGGCCCGCTGTCCGGCCGGCTGCGGCGGGTCCTTCTTGTACGCGGGCGGGGTGGCGGTCGCGTCCCAGGAGGTACGGGCCAGGGTGTCGCCGCGGCCGGCCGCGCGCGCCGCCGCGTGCATGTCGGTGGCGTACGGATGCTTGTCCTGGATGCACAGCGGGTGGTCCGGCCGCTCGTCGAACTGCTGGCAGTACGGGTCGCTCTTGGGGAAGGAGTCGAGCGGCAGGGCGGCGTCCCGGTAGTGCGGGTTGACCTTCATGCCGGCGTTCCCGGGGTCCCCGTGGGCGCCCTCGTCGTCGGGGGTGCCCTTCAGGAACTCGGCGGCGGCCGGGTCCTGGGCCACCCACTCCCACAGCTGACGGGTGGTGTCGGCGAGCGGCTGCGGGACCAGGGCGTCGCCGAGCTTGCCGCCGAAGTCGAGGTCGGCGTACTCGGGGTTGTGGCGGATGAACTCCGGGTCGCGGCCCAGGTTCTCGGGGTTTCCGGCGACGCTGTCGGCGAAGCGCGAGACACCGTCGCGGTACGACTCGGTCAGGAGCTTGGCGACCAGTCGGGGGGTCAGCCGCAGGGTCGTCATCCGGGTGCCGTTGCGCCGCCGCACCTCGTCGGGGGCCCGGAACGACGCCTGGCTCTCGACGGAGTAGCCGATGGTGATGCCGGAGAGGGCCACCGGGGCGTACACCGGCTTGCGGCCCGTCTGCGCGGGGTCGGCGGCGCGGCCGACGAAGACCATGCCCGGCGCGCCCGAGAGCAGTTTGACGCGGGCGGTCTCGTCGGGGACCTGGGCGTAGCCGTAGATGGCCCGGGCGCCGGTTCTGCAGAGGGCCGGCTGCCAGCGGGTGACGGCCTCGGCGGCCATCTCGCTGCCCAGCGTGCCGCGTTCCTCGGCACCGATCGGGCAGTAGCTGCCGATGGGCTCGAAACCGAGCGGCACGGTGATGCGGTGCTTCCAGTTGGCCGGGCTGAGCGGCGAGGACTGCAGCTGCCCGCTGGACTGGGCGGTGTACGGGGTGCCGTCGACCTCGCTGGTGCCGCGCGGCACGATCACCAGCCAGCAGCCGCGACCGGTGACCGTGCCCTGTTCCTCGACGGCGGCGCCACAGCCGAGGCCGGGGGCCTCGACGCCGGTCTGCGCCTCGAACCAGACCTCTCCGGCGCCGCGGGCGTCGGTGCGGGCGTAGGGGATCTCGTTGGTGCTGTTGAGGTCGAAGAACTCGTTCCAGTTGCCGGGGCTGACGTCGTCGCCGGTGACCGAGCGGAAGGGGGCGTACGAGATGCCGCTCGGACTCGGCGGGGGCATCGGCAGGTTCTCGGAGTCCTTGAGGTTCGGGCCGTAGTTGAGCTGCCGGCCGTTGGTGTAGGCGCCGGCGGCCTGGTTGCCGGCGCCCGCTCCGAGGGCGGAGGACCCGCCGAACTGGCACTGGTCGGTGCCGGGGCCCCGCTCGTCGCCCCAGCACTGCATGATCTGGAGGTAGTTGGCGGCGTACGCGGTGTCGGAGACGGTGGGCGCGCCGCCGGTCCAGGAGACCTTGACGACCTGGTTGACGAGGTTGCGGGTCTGACTGACGGTGATCTTGAGGTCGGCGAACTCACCGGTGCCGGAGACCGTCACCGCCGAGCCCTCGCCGTCCGCCGCCCAGGCGGGCCCGGCGGACGGGTCGAGGCCGGTGCCGACGGTGGCGACGACGGGAACGAGTGCCAGACAGAGGGTGCCGAGGAGGGCACGCAGCCGGCCGGGGCGCGGGGGGCGACCGCCGGTCGTCCGGCGGCTCCCGCGCGGAGGACGTGTGCCGGTCATCGGGTTTCCTCCCCCGCGCGGCGGGCGGCGAGACGCCGGTGCAGCAGCGGCGGGCCGACCGTGACGCCGCACAGCAGCAGCGCGCCGAGCACCATGAGGGTGGTCTGGAGTCCGCCGCCCACGCTCGCGGCGGTGGTCACGGGGACGCCGTACAGATCGCCGCCGCCCGCCGCGCCGGAGCCGGGGCCGCCGCCGGAGCCGCCGGAGCCGGAGCCGCCCGAGTCGCCGGCCGCGAGGGGCTGGCCCGTGTCGGGGTCGAGCGCGCCGCCCGTGGCCGCGCCCGAGCCACCGGCCGTACCGGCTCCGCCGGAGGCCGCCGCGCCGCCGCCCGTGGCGCCGCCGGTCGCCCCGCCCGTCCCCGTACCGCCGGAGCCCGTACCGCCGGAGCCCGAACCGCCGCTGCCGCCCGTGCCTCCGGTCCCGCCGGTCGTGTCGGCGCCTCCGCTCGTCCCGCCGCTCGTACCGGCCCCACCGGTCGAACCGCCCGTGTGAGTGGGGGTCTTGTCGCCGCCGGTGCCGGTGTCGCACTGGTCGGGGCCCTTGAGGTCACAGGGCTTCGGCATCGGAGCGGTCTTGGCGAGGGTGTTGGTGCCGTCGCTGGAGAACGTCGGGTTCTTGCACTTCCTGATGTCGACGCTCTCGGCGACGACGCCGGGGATCCGGCGGACCTGGGCCAGTCCGGCCTGCACCAGGTTGACGGGCAGCGGCGAGTAGCCGAGCCGGTCCACCGACTGCTGCCCCTGGCACAGGAAGTAGTAGGCGAAGGCGCCGAGCGACTTGCCCTTCTGGGGGTTGAAGTTCGACTCCACCGCCGTCGGGACGATCATGTAGCTGTAGCTGGAGAGCGGGTAGGTCCGCGGGTCCGTGCTGTCGTAGACCTCGTCGAGGCGCTGGGTGAGGTCGGGGTTGATGCGGGCGGAGGTCAGCGAGACCGCCACGTTCTGGGCGGTGGGCTCGGTGTAGTACCCCTTGGCGTTGAGGATCTTGGCCACCGGGAAGCCGGTGGTGGACACCGCGTACGAGTACTCGACGTAGGTGATCGTGCCCTGGTTGCCCTCCTGGGCGACGTAGCCGGAGACGCCGTTGGACCCGGACTGGCCGACGAAGCCCTTGCCGCCGACGACGGGGTAGTTGGAGGTCGGCCCGCAGGGGGTGCGGCGGCCCGCCTGGGCGCAGTACGCGTCCCACAGTGCCGAGTGCCGCTTGCTCAGCCAGGTGGTCAGCTGGGCCGTCGTGCCCGAGCCGTCGGAGCGGACCACCGGGACGATCCGGCGGGCGGGGAGGCTCGCCGCGAGGCCCGGGTTGTCGGCCTTGAGGGCCGGGTCGTTCCACAGGGTGATGCCGCCGGTGAAGATCTTGGCGACGGTCTCGCCGGAGAGCCGCAGATTGGTGACCCGGCGGTTGCCGATCCGCAGGTTGTACATGAACGCGGTGCCGCCCGCGACGATCGGCATGTAGCTGAACTTCCGCGAGGGCGGCGGGTCGGCGACGCCCGAGTCGTTGATGCCGTACGGGATCTCCGAGACGGCGAAGTCGACGGTGCCGTTGCGGAACTGGTTGCGTCCGTCGGAGGAGCCGGTGCCGTTGTAGTTGACCGTCATCCCGTACTGCTTGACGTTGGCCCGCCACTGGTCGAGGGCGTTCTGGCTCCAGGTGGAGCCCGCGCCGGAGACCGGTACGTAACTCTCTGCGGCGGCGGGCGGCGCGAAGGGCACCACGAGCGCGAGGGCGGTGACGAGCACGGCCAGGGTGCGCCGCAGCACACGCGCGGGGAATGCCGGTGGGCGTCCGGACATCGGGGTTCTCCTGATCGGTGGCGGGCGGTGCGGTCGAGCGGCTGGTTCGGGGCGTACGTCGTTCCGGGCGTACGGGGCGCGGTCGTGCCGCGCCGGATCGGCGGTGGTCAGCCGCCCGCGGGCGGTGCGCCGGAGGCCTCGGGCCCGGGCCCCTCCGGGCTCGGCGGGCGGCCTGGTGCCGCGGCCGACGGGCCGGGGTGGCCCCCCATCCGCTCCAGGTCGCGCAGCGAGGCCGCGGTCCTGAGCCGCTGCTGACGCCGGCTCAGCTGGCCGGGGCCGCGGCCGCCGATGACCCGGGCGAGCAGGAACAGCAGCAGGACCAGGGCCATCAGCAGGGCGGCGCAGCCGAAGCCGCGGGCGATCATGTTCTTCTCCGGCGAGGCCACCAGGGTGAAGGTGGCCAGCGGCAGCGAGGTCTGCGGCCCGTCGAAGGGGTTGACGTTGAGGCCGGTCGCGGCGCCCGAGGTCAGCAGCACCGGGGAGGTCTCGCCGATGCCGCGGGCGGTGCCGAGGATCACGGCGGTGGTCAGGCCCGAGCGTGCGGTGGGCAGCGTCACCGTCCACACCGTGCGCCACTGCCCGGCCCCCAGCGCGTACGAGGCCTCCTTGAGCGAGCCGGGCACCAGACGGAGGACCACGTCCGAGGCACGGATGATGATCGGCAGCATCATCACCGAGAGGGCGAGGGAGGCGGCGAAGCCGGACTTGCCCAGGCCCAGGGCGAGGATGGCGGTGGCGTAGACGAACAGGCCGGCCACGATGGACGGCAGGGCGGTCATCGCCTCGACGATGGTGCGGACGAACGTGGCGTACCGGCCGGGCACCTCGTTGAGGAAGACCGCGCAGGCGAGCCCCAGCGGCACCGTGATCAGCAGCGCGATGCCGATCTGCTGGAGCGTGCCGACGATGGCGTGCAGCATGCCGCCGTCGGTGATCGGCTGGAGGGGTCCGGTGCCGGACATGTCCGCGGTGAAGAAGTTCAGGTGGGGCAGGGCCTCCCGGCCGCGCCACAGCGCGTAGCCCACGATGAAGAGCAGCGCCGCGAGCAGCAGCGCCGCCAGGGCGTGGACGAGCGTCTGGGCGAGCCGGGCGCGGATCGTGGCGCTGTTCTCGTCGAGGGAGATCAGGACCGCGTACAGCGCCATGAAGGCGAGGTGGGCGACGGCGGTGAAGCCGAGCGGGGCGTCGAAGGGCAGCACCCGGCCGAAGAGCACCGCGGTCAGGGCCACGGCCGCGGCGCCCGAGCCGAGCAGCGCGAAGACGTCGCGCGCGTGCAGGACGGACGTGGTGCGGCGGGGCTCGGCGGGCGCTCCGGGGCCGTCGGGGACGACGTCGGGCGTGACCGTGGCGGCCGGCCGGGTCTCTTCGGTGGTCAGGGTCATGCCTCGGCTCCTGCTCCGGACCGGCTGCGGGCGACCACGGAGGACGCGATGAAGTTGACGACGAGGGTCATCAGGAAGAGCGAGAGGCCGGCCGCCATCAGCGCGGACATGCCGAAGGGGCTGGCGGCTCCGTAGCGCAGGGCGATCAGCGCGGAGACGGAGTTGGCGCCGTTCTCCAGGATGTGCGGCTGGAAGAAGAAGACCGGCGAGATGATCATGACGACGGCGATGGTCTCGCCGAGCGCCCGGCCGAGCCCCAGCATCGTGCCGCCGATGATGCCGCCCTTGCCGAAGGGGAGGACGACCGTGCGGATGACGCCCCACTGGCTCGCGCCGAGCGCGAAGGCCCCTTCGCGCTCGCCGGGCGGGGCCTGCGCGAAGGCCTCGCGCATCACCGAGCAGGCGATGGGGGTGACCATCAGCGCCACGACGATCCCGGCGATGAAGGTCGAGGAGGTGTAGACGGTGGCGGGCGCGAGCGGGTCGTTCGGGTCGGCGCCCTCCACCGCGAAGACCGGGATCCAGCCGAGGTAGGTGGAGATCCAGCGGGCCAGGCCCGTGATGTGGGGCTGGAGGAAGAAGAAGCCCCAGAGGCCGTAGACCACGCTGGGCACGGCGGCCATCAGGTCGACGAGGCTGACGAGGGTCCGGCGCAGCCTGCGGGGCGCGTACTCGGTGATGTAGAGCGAGGTGCCGAGGGCGAGCGGCAGGGCGAAGGTGATCGCGGTGACGCCGATGAGGACGGTGCCGGGCAGGACGGCGGCGATGCCGAAGTGACGGGAGTCGGGTTCCCAGGCCGGGGTGGTCACGAAGGAGCCGCCGGCTCCGGCGAGGGCCTGGCTCGCGCGGACGCCGAGGAAGACGCCGACCAGGGTCATGGTGACCAGGACGACGGCTCCGGCACCGCGGGCGCCGATCCGGAAGAGCCGGTCGGCGGGGTCCTTGGCCGCGGACCGGGCGCGCGGCACGTCGGCGCCGGCGGTGGCCGGGGTGGTGACGGTGCTCAAGAGACGTTCCCCCGGACGGCGTCGGGCAGTCGCAGGCCGCGCAGCCTGCGGGTGTACGTCACTCCCGTGGCCACCTGCCCGGCGACGGCGGCGGCGAGGAAGAGCTGGAGGCTGTCGCGGCACTCGCGCTGGCGCCGGTACGTCCGGGCGGCGACGGCCACGCAGCGCTCGTCCAGGGCGAGTTGCCAGGTCCAGGTGCCGGCGGAGCCGGCGGCCATGGTGACGAGGGGGACCGCGCGGTCGAGCCCGTCGCGCAGCCGCACGACGGCGGAGTGGCAGGCGGAGTGGCCCCGGTGGAAGTCCGGGCCGCGTCCGAGTTCGTGGTTGTTGGCGCCGACGAGCCGCCAGCTCACCGCTTCCGTACGGTGCGCGGCCGGCGTCCACTCGTCCGGCGCCTGACGTCTTTCGGCGTCCACCCATGACACAAAGAGAAACCGTGGCCGAGACACGGAGCCGCCCCCTTCGCCCGGAACTCAGCGTGGCCGACAACCGACCACGCAGCCGTGGCTGCGGGCATGACAATCACGCCGCTGGGCGCTGGGCGCTCCACGGACCGGTGAAGCGGCGACGTAGAAAACGTGAACGAGAGGTGGAAGCCCTCGGGGGAATCTGCGTTATCCGGACAGGCGGCAGGGGCGCATGGCGGGTGTCCCATGCGGTGGCCTTGTGGTCAGCGGGCCTGGCCGTCAGCCGTCGCATCCCCGGCAGGCGCGGAGAGTCGGTGGACCGATGGGCCCGCTTCGGGCTTCGCGTGGGTGCCGGAGGAGGGCCTGGCGGCGGCGTGCCCCTGCCCCGAGACCTCTGCGGCCGCCTGGAGGGAGTCGCAGTAGGCCGCGACGTCCTTGCCGTCGGCCGCGGCGACCAGGCGCTCCCGGGCCGCGGCCTCCATCGCCCGACCTCCCTTGCCCAGGGATTTCCCGTACGCGTGGCAGAGGGCTTCGCCCGACCCGGGTGGGTGAGCCGCGTGGTGGGGAGCGCCGGGTGGGGTGGAGGCTCCGCGAGGGGCGGCCGGCGGGATCGGGTCCGGGGACGCGGACGGCGGGATCACCGGCCACCGCGGCGGCAGCGGAACAGGCGCGCCGCGGCTCGCTTCGGGTGCGCGGTTCTCGGTGTCGTCGTGGGGCTCGTGCGTCGCGGCCGCGGCGAACGCCACGCCGCCCAGGGTCAGGCTCGCGGCCAGGGCCGCCAGCGCGGTCTTCAGCGAGCGTCCCGTGCCGCGTTCCGGTACGGGACGCCAGTCCTCGCGGCGTCGGGTGCGCCGGGAGCCGTGCAGGCCCGCGTCGCGGGCGGTGCGGAACGCGGCGAGGGCCGCCCGGGCCGCGGCATCGTTCACGCCCCGGGGGCGCAGGGCCGCGGCCAGCGCTGCCTCGACGTCGTCGTGTTCCCGCATACCGCCTTCACCACTCATCCCAGCATGTCCTTCGCGAGCCGCTTCAGCCCGCGGTGGGCGGCGGAGCGCACCGCACCCACCCGCTTGCCCAGCACCCGGGCCGCGGCGGGTCCGTCGAGACCGACGACCACCCGCAGCAGCACCGCCTCGGCCTGGTCCCGGGGCAGCCCGGCGACCAGGGCCAGGGCTTCGGCGGTGGACAGGGCCTCCAGAGCCTCGCCCGCCGTCTCCCCCGGCGAGGGCAGGTCGAGGACCTCCTGCTCGAACGGGGCCGTGCGCGGGCGGGAGCGCAGGCGCCGCAGATGGTCGAGCGCGCGGTGGCGGGCGATGGTCGCGGTCCAGCCGCGGAACCCCGCGCCGTCTCCGCGGAATCGCCCCAGGTCGCGGGCTATCTCGAGCCACGCGTCGGAGGCGACGTCCTCGGCGTACTCGCCGACGAGCCCTCGCAGGTACCCCAGCAGCCCCGGCTGCACGATCCGGTACAGGTCGGCGAACGCCTCGTCGTCACCGTTCTGCGCGCGTTCCACCGCATGCTGCAGAGTGGCGTCGTCCGCCCTCAAATGATCTTCCCCTGGTCTTCCCGCGTAGCGCTGCCCAGGGCATCACCCTACGCGGCTGTCAGACGCCGGCCGTCCGCCGTCCCCGGCGACAGCGGGAGGGGCTTCGGACGGCGCGGGACCAGCAGGAAGAGCTCGTGAGCGGATTCGCCGGGGCCCAGCTCGAAGCGGTTGACCACCTTGCCGAGCGGGTTCCACGCCCGTCCGTCGGGGGTCCGGACGCCGACCGGCTGCCGGAACATCTCGGACGTCATGTCGTCGAAGTCGACCCAGCGGGCCGGCGCGTGCCGGACGATGACCTCGCCGACGTACGCCCCGAGCTCCTGGAGGATCGGTGCGGCGCCGGCCGGGTCGCCGGCCCCCCGCCGCAGACCGTCGACCACGCGGTCGACGATGCGCAGGCTGGCCGCGGAGAAGTCGAGGGGGAGCCGCGTCTTCGCGGTCGTGCGGGCGGCGAACGCGGAGGCGTACCGGCTCATGTCGGCGGCCCGCAGCGTGCGGCTGACTCGGTCCATCGGTACCACCCCTCGTGTGTGAACCGGTGTGGTCCCCCGGTCCCCTGGTTCCTCGGGAGGACCGCAGGTCTTCCACGTCCTCCCAACAGGCCAGCGGAAACGGCCGCCGAATCATCACGGGTCCGAGCTGTGATCAGCGTCACACCTCAGGGCGGGCCTGCCGTCAGCCGAAGTTCGGGTCGGCGGAAATGCGCTTGTAGTGACACGAGAAGGAATAGGATTCCCCCCCGTCCGCCTCGACAGTTCCGTTCACCTGCAGCTTCCCCTGCTCCAGGGTGAACGGCAGAAACTCGCGGTCGTTCCGGTGGTCGAAACGGAGCACCAGGTAGGGCGGCAGACCGGGATCCTCGTTGACCGCGTGCCATTTCCCGTCGGCCGAACGGCGTGTCACCTTCGAGTCCGGTCCGGGGCCGTTCCAGTCGACCGGAAGGTCCTTGGCGGTAAAGGTGTAGTCGTCACGCAGCCGAATCACCGGCGAGCCGCATTTCGAGTCCCCGGTCCCGTCCCATCGGCCGACCAGTTCGGAATGCTGTACGGCCTCGGGAAAGACGGGGGCGGGTCGGCCCGGCCCGCAAGCGGTCGAGGCGATCACCGTCAGGGCGGCAGTCGCAAGGCCCGCACTCATGCGACCCACGCGACCCATGCGCCCCAGGTGAATCAGGTCGAGCTTCACGGCTTCTTCTTCCAGTCGTTGGGCGGCGGGGCTGCCCCCCAGGCATCCCTGGGAGGCAGCCCCGCCGTTGTTCAGGACGCGTCCCGGCCGGTCCACCAGCGGGAACGAGTGCGTCGGTCTGCCGTCAGAAGAGGCTGCCCAGGAAACTTGTCACGGTGTCCAGGAAGCTACTCGAATCCCCCGACGACGAGGACGAGGACGAGGACTGCGACGGGGCCTTGGGATCGGCGAGGTCGATCGTCTCCGTCCAGTAGATGTTCTGCTCCTTCGAGCTGAACCGCCCCGATTCGTAGTGATTGAGGAGGGGCTCGGCGATGTGCTCACCCCACCACTTGCTGTACCCGCCGAGCTCCGGAGCGATATGCGTCCCGGAGTCCATGTCACTGGTGTTCCTCACATGGAATTGAACGGTCGCCGTACCCGCCTCCTTGTCGATCGACTGGACCGTGTAGTCCATGGTGTAGGAACCGAGGAACGCCGCGGACAGGTTGGACGTGAAGTCCAGGACGAGGGTCTTGGAGTTCAGCGAGTGATTCAGACCGAGGTTGTCCGTGATCCCCGTGTCCTTGTGGTACTCCTGGGCGACCTTCGCCCCGATGTTGTAGTTGCCGATATTGATGTTGTCGGCCGCGATCTCCCGCACGCGCTGGACGTGGTAGTGGTCCATGAGCGACTGCGTGACGGCGTCGTTTCCGCCGAAGGTTCGGTTCTTGGGCCCGGTGCCGGCGACCCACTCGAATCCCAGGTCCACGGCATTGGGGTTGTCGGGCGTTCCGAAGCAGCTGGGGCAGTGCTCCCGAAGGACCGGCTCCGCGGCGAGCACGGGGGCGGCGAGCGAGTCGAAGGTGGTCTCGACGGCGCCGACGTAGGCGGAGGCGAAGTTGTCGTCCCAGGGGCAGAAGTTGTTCCCCTCGCACCAGTCGGCCCAGTGACCGTCGATCTCGACGCCGCTGATCGGGTTGCCGCCGGTGAAGGCGTAACGGTTCCCCGTGAAGGGATCCGAGCCGAGCCGCATGTCGGAGAGGGCGCCGTTGTACATGTCCCGGCTGGTGAAGCGGTTCAGGCCGGGGCTGTAGTCACGGAAGCCCATGTCGTACGTGCCGCTGGCGGCGTCCCAGCGCTTGCCGTTGAAGCGGTAGGGGTTGTACGCCTCCTTGTCGGGCTGCGCCGTGTCGGGCTTGTCGATGCCGGTGAACTCGGCGTCGTTGTTGGTGCCGTAGGCGGTGTAGCCGTAGGTGGACTTGGTGTCACCGGTGGTGTCGGTGAGGGTCTCGACGTCGGTGTGGCCGTTGTAGCCGTAGACGCCGAGCTCCTCGGAGCCGTCGGTGTTCTTCTTCAGCTGCGTGAGGCGCTCGCCCCACGGGCTGTACTGGTAGGACTTGGTGACCGCGCCGGCAACCGCCTCGTTCAGCACCTCGCTGGAGGTACCGAGGTAGTTGAAGTCGGTGGTCTTGCCGGCCTCCGTCTTGGACGCCGTGCGGTCCAGCGGGTCGAAGACGTAGGTGGTCGTCTTCGTCGTGACCCCGTCGGTCTGCAGCTTGGCGTTCTTGACCACGTGGTCGAAGCCGTCGTAGTCCCGGTCCTCGACCACCTTGCCGCCGGCGACGACCGTGTCCAGTCGGCCGTACGGGTCGTAGTTGTAGTTGTTGGTCGCGGCGCCGATGCTGGAGCTCAGGAGCCGGTTCCGGTCGTAGCTGTAGTTGGTCGTGACGTTCTTGATCGTCTGGGTGACGACGTTGGCGTTGTTGTCGTGGACGTAGGTCTCGGTGCCCGCGCCGGTACCCGTCTTCACGGACTGGGCGAGCCGGTCGACCGGGTCGTACGTGTAGTCCGTGGTGGAGTTCAGGTACGCGCCGTGGTTGTCGGCGTTCATCTTGGACGCGACGTCCTGCGCCTGGTTGCCGTTGGCGTCGTAGGCGTAGGTGTGCGAGGAGACCAGGGTGGCGTTGGGCTTCTTCTCGGTCTGGGTCTTCAGCGCCGCGTTCAGGTAGTACGTGTAGTCGACCGTGTTGCCGTTGGCCTTGGTCTCCTTCAGCCGCAGGCCGCGGTCGGTGTAGGTGTAGTCGGTGACCTTCGGCGAGGCGTCCGAGACGGACTTGCCGACCTTCACCGTCTTGACCAGCTCACGCGCGTCGTAGAAGTACTGCGCGTACTGATCCGGGTGGCTCGTCGTCGCCTTCTGGCCGTTGGCGTCGTAGGTGAACGACGTGGCCTTCTTCTCGACGCCGGACAGGGACTCGCTGACCTTCTGGACCTGGTTGAGGCCGGTGTAGGTCATCGAGTACGTGTCGATCTTGGCACCCGAGGAGGTGTCGGTGATCGACGTGAGGTTGCCGTTGAGGTCGTACGAGTAGGTGAAGTTCTTCTTCTCGTTGTCCGTCTCGGTGACCGTACGGACGATCTTCACCGCGTCGGCGACGACCTTGCCGGAGGTGTCGGTCCCCAGGGTGATCTTGGACGCGATCCCCTGCTTGAAGGTGAACGAGCCCAGCGAGACCCAGGTGCCGCCGCCGGTGGTCTGGTTGACCGTCTTGACGGTGGTGCCGGCGTCGTGGGTGACGGTGTACTTCGCCGCCGTGGAGGCGCCCGAGGTCGTCGGGTACTTCGCGTAGGCGGTGTAGCTGCCGTCCTGCGGGACGTTCAGCGTCCAGGTGAACGTGTCCGTCGACGTGCCCGCCGCGTGGGTGCGGTGGTCGTAGCCCTGCTGGCCGGTGGCCGAGGCCGTGGCCCAGGTACCGGTCGCAGCCGTGGTCTGGGTGTCGGAGTTGTCCGCCACCACCACGTGGGCACCGACCGGGATGCCGTCGTCGGAACGGGACTGGATGCTGCCGTCGGGGTAGTACGCCCAGCCCTGGGTCCGCGAGCTGGAACCGCCGGCGGAGGTGAGGGTGCGCGAGACCTGCTGGCCCATCGTGTTGTAGCCGTAGGAGGTGACGATGTCCCACGGGTCGGTGGACGTCTTGGCCCAGCCGTTGTCGAAGTAGGTGTAGTCGGTGTCGTTGCGGACCGTCTGCCCCGCCGACGGCGGCGCGGAGACCCGCGCGACGCGGCCGACCACG
This sequence comes from Streptomyces sp. R44, assembly GCF_041053105.1. Classification (NCBI taxonomy): domain Bacteria; kingdom Bacillati; phylum Actinomycetota; class Actinomycetes; order Kitasatosporales; family Streptomycetaceae; genus Streptomyces; species Streptomyces sp. R44. The sequence goes on from NZ_CP163444.1 coordinate 2,829,537, forward strand.
TCGTAGGTCGTCTGGGTGTAGACGTTGGGGTCGTTGTAGCGCGAGTCCGCCGGGTCGTACGGCTGGTACTTCTTGACCGGACGGTTGAGCTTGTCGTACTCGGTGCGGGTGGTGAAGTCGTCCACGGCCGCGGTGGCGGTGCCACGCGGGGTGATCACCTTGGTGGGGTTGCCCATCTGGTCGTACTCGTACTTCGTGGTGCGAACCACGCCACTCGAGTACGGGACCCGCTGCTCGATCGTCTTGCCACGCTGGTCGTAGACGACCTCGCTGGTGTTGCCCTCCTTGTCGGTGCTCCTGACCAGCAGCGAGTCCTTGTCGTACTCGCTCGTGGTGAACTTGCCCGCCGCGTCGGTGACCTTGGTGACGCGGTGGTTGAGGTCGAAGGAGCTCTTGCTGGTGTAGTCGGTGGTGTCGGCGGTCGCGTTCTTCTTCGGGTCGATGACCGTGACCGCGTTGCCGACGTTGTCGTACTCGTAGGAGACCTTGTCGCCCTGGGCGTTCACCACCGCCATGAGCTGGTAGATCTCGTCGTAGGTGTTGGTGGTGACGTAGTCGTCCGGGACGGAGGTCGTCGCCACGCCCTTGGGCTCGGTCGTGGTCTTGAGGTTGCCGACCTTGTCGTAGGTGTAGCGCGTCGTGCGACCGCTCAGGTTGTTGTCCGGGCCGGTCGACTCGGTCACCTGGTCCGCGGAGTCGTAGACCGCGGTGGTCACCACGCCGTCCGGGGCGGTGCTGGTGGTGACGTTGTCGTTGGCGTCGTACACCGGGGCCGGGGTGGTGAGGAACAGTCCCTGCGCCTGGTCCTTGGGCACCTTGTTGACCAGCGGACGCTTGTAGACGTCGTAGGTCTGGGTGGTGGTGGTGCCCAGCGTGTCGGTCACCGAGGTGACCTGGCCGCGCTCGTCGTAGACGAACGAGGTGGCGTGGTTCTCCGCGTCGGTGATCGTCTTGGGGTAGCCCATGACGTCGAAGGTGGAGTTGACCGTCGAGTTGCCGTTGGCGTCGGTGGCCTTGGTCAGCTGACCGTACGCGTCGTACTCGTACTTCGTGGTGTAGTCGTCCGGCACCGAGGTGGTGGCGGCGCCCATCGGGTCGGTGACCGTCTTCAGGTTGCCGAAGGCGTCATAGCCGAACTGCCACTTGCGGCCCTCGGGGGACGTCTTGGTGGCCAGATCGGCCGAGAAGCCGTCCGCACGGGTCACGTACGTGTAGACCGTCCCCGCCGTGCCGTTCTTGTTGGCCTCCGCGTCCTTCTTCGTCAGCGGGTTGCCCGTCTTCGGGTCGTACGTCCAGGTGGTCTGGGCGCCGTTCGCCTCCTTCTGGAGGATGACGTTGTTGTCCGCGTCCCAGGACATGTCCATGGACTGGGACTTGGCGTTGGTGGCCTTCACCTGGCGGCCGAAGTCGTCGAGGACGTAGTCCGTGGAGTGCGACTCGGAGTCCGTGACCTTGGTGTCGGTGAAGTTGGGGTTCCCCGTGTCCGCCTTGTAGGCGAACGTGGTGTTGTTGTTCAGGCGGTCCGTGATGGTCTTGGTCCACCAGTGGTACTTCGGGTCGTCGCCGGTCTGCGGGGCGTAGTAGTCCAGCTTGGTGGCGTTGCCCCGGGGGTCGGTGGCCGCCACCATCTTGACGTTCTTGTTGCCCTGCGTGGCGTCGTAGGTGAACTTGAACACCTTCGGCTGCGAGGAGCCGACGCCGTCGGTGAACTGGCCGAGCAGACCCTTGTCCGTGTACCAGAAGTTGATCTTACGACCGGAGATGTCGGTGACCGACTTGACGTGGTCGTAGATCTTGGAGTTGGTCAGGTTCGAACCCGTGGCGATGGTGCCGGTGTCCGAGACGTACTCGTAGGAGTTGTCGCCCTTCTTGAAGTAGTCCACCGTCAGCGTCTGCCGCGACGCGGGGTCGGTGATGTACTTCAGGAACTTGGTGGGCTTGTTGTTGGACTTCCGCTCCTCGTAGGTGAACAGCATGGTGTTGCCGTTCTTGTCCACCGTGGAGGTCAGGTAGCCGTCGCAGCCGAAGAGGAACCGGCTCCCGTCGGGACGGATCGCCGTCCAGGCGTCGGGGATCGGGTCCTTCAGCGGGGTGCAGTCCAGACCGGGCTTGGCGGACAGCTTGTAGTGGACACCGGCCGGTGCCTTCCACGAGCTGGTGGCCGAGTCCCAGCGGAACACGTGCGTGGTGCCGTCACCGTCCGGGAGACGGATCTCCGTCGGGTTCGGGTTCGGGTGGAAGTCCAGCGGCGAGCCGAGCCGGATCGGGCCCGAGGCCTGCATGGACCAGCCGTAGCCGGAGACCGTGTCGGAGGTGTCCAGGCTGTTGTAGGCCATCCGGAAGAACGTGTTCAGACCCCGGCCGGGGTTGTTGATCGCGTTGTACGACCACACGACGTTGCCGGAGGCCATGTTGTTCATCATGCTGGCGCCGGCACCGGTGTTCTTGCCGGTGTACCCGTAGAACTTCTCCAGGCCGAGGCTGTTGGAGGTGGGGTCCTCGACCGCGACGTTCTGGGTGAGGCCGGGGATGCCGGAGGTGCCGGAGGTCCAGGTGCCGGTCGTCTTGTTGTAGACGTCCCAGGTCAGGACGTAGTCCGTGCGCTTGTTGCCGTTGTCCGAGTTGATCGGCGTCTTGATCTGCGCCTGCAGGCTGACCGAGCCGCCCGGGGCGACGTTCGACGGCAGCGCCGTCTGGACCTGGTTGCCGCCGGTGGTGACGTCGCTGCCGTCGGGCAGGGCCCACTTGTAGGTCAGGACGTTGTCCGCCGAGGTCCAGGTGGACGCGGTCGTGTTGGTGAGGTTGAAGTCGACCGTGTAGTCGCTGTTCGGCGTCATACGCGCCGGGGTCTGCGGCGCGTAGTACGTCGAGTCCGTGGTGGAGTCGATGTACGTGACCACGATCCGGGGCGCGAGCCGCGGCTCGGTGCCCTCGGACGACAGGAACAGGGTGCGCTCCTGGGAGGCGGCCTCGTCGGCCATCTTCAGGACGACGCCCTTCTGGGAGGCCGGGGTGGTCACCCAGGACTGGGCGAGGGAGGTGACGTTCCAGTCGTGACGGGCGGGGTCGTTGGTCATGGCCCCGGTGTCGGCGGTGACGGCGCCGAAGTCGCCGCCCGCGGTCGTCCAGTTCGTCGCCGCGTCGGCCTTGGCCCAGGTGGCGGTGGCCTCGTCGAAGTCACGCGTCAGCGGGCGCAGCTCGTAGAGGGCGCCGGTGGTGTCCTGGGCGGTCTGGGTGGACCACAGGCGCACGTTGGCGTCCAGGACCCGGGCGGTGGTGGGGATGCCCAGGGCCGGGAACTTCAGCAGTGCGCGGGTGTCGCCGTAGGTGGCGGAGTTGTTGCCGACGGACAGCCAGTTCTTCGGGCCGGAGTCGTCGATGGTGTCGTGCGCGAGGGTGGACTGCGTCGAGGACAGGGTGGTGTCCTGCGAAGCGGCGTACACCTTCGTCGTGCGGCCGGCCTTCGGCAGACGCACCAGCTGGGTGGGCGCGGCGACGACCTGTCCGTCCTTCGTCTTGACCGCGACCATGTAGTAGTAGGCGCGGCCGTAGGGGTCGGGGTCGTCGGCCTTCGTCGGCGTCGCGGAGGTGTCGGTGTACGACGTGGTTCCGGGCGTGACGGGTGCCACGAGGGTGGCGGCCGAGGGGGTGAAGGTCTGGCTGACCGAGCGGTGGACCTGGTACTCGACGATGTCGTCGCCGGTTGCGACGGGGTCCTTGTCCTGGTACGCGGACCAGTTCAGCTCGGCACCGGTGTCGTGGATGGTGGTCGGGGCGGCAAGGTCGACGCCCTGACGGCCGAAGGTGAGGACGAGACGGGGGTAGTTGGCGGTCTCGCCGCCGTACCCGAACTCCGAGCCCTCGTAGCGCGGACCGCCCTTGGGGCCGTTCGCGGACTCGTCACCGGCCTTGATCACGAAACCGTTGTTGACGTTCGTACCGTCGATCCACGACTGGACAGTCTTGGTGACGGGGAAGGTGTGCCAGGTGTTCAGCTCACCGGGCTGCTTGGTGACCACACCACCCTTCGTGAACCGCACCGCATCGGCAATGACGGACGTGGTGGTCGATGCCGGACCGTCACCGAGAACGATCTTGCCGAGGGTGCCCGCCTTGAACGGGTGCGAGCCGAGGGTCTTCCAGACGCCGGCGGTGCCGGCCTGCTGGTTGACGGTGTAGGCCTTCGTGCCGCCGTCATAGGTGACGGTGAACGGCGCATTGGTGGCACGGTCCGAGGCCGGGACGTTGTGCGTCTCGACCTGATAGGTGCCGTCCTCGGGAAGACTCGGCTGCCAGGTGTACGTGTCACCCGCGACCGAATCCTTGTTGTACATGTACGTCTGATTCACCGCGTACTGCGTGTACGCCGTGTTCCCCGACGCCGGCCACGAACCCACCGCCGCCGTACGACCAGCCTCACCGTTGTCCACGACCACGGCCGTCCCGGACAACTCACCGGTGATCGCGTTCGCGTTGCTCCACGTCGCACCCGACTCGGTCCACGCCTGCGTCGCCCGGTGCGCCTCCAGCTGCACCTCGGTGTCACCCGTGGTGTGCGTCTGGTCGAAGTACATCCGCAGATCGGCCGAGTCCAGCTTGGTGCCGGCCGGGATGCTGCTGACCGGGAAACGGATCAGCGCACGCGAAGAACCCGTGGAGGTGTTACCGACCGACAGACGCCAGTTGTCGTCATAGTTCGTCGTCGCACCGTCCGACGAGATCATCACATCCTGCGCCGTCGACGGCGTCGGAGCGATCGAGATCGTCGGATCGATGGTCACCGGGTACTGCCGCTCGGGCGCGGCCAGCCACGATGCGTCGGGCGTGACCGTGAGGTCCCAGCCCTTGCCGGCCCGCGTCAGCTTCTGCGTCACGTTCCCGCTGTACGCGGAGCCGTACGGCGAGGAGGCGTTCTTCTTCGCGTCCGTCATGAACGCGGCCGGGATGACCAGGACCGGGTCCGCGCCCTCACCGAAGAAGGAGACCGAGCCGTCCTTGTTCTGCTTCGGCGTCAGGCCACCGGTGTTCAGGGTGAAGGTGAAGGACACCGGACCGGACGGCTTCGCGTCCAGGACGATGTTCTCCTTCACCCGGCCCGGACCGACCACGTACGACAGATCCGCACCGGACACCGCGTCCTTGTACGTGACCGTGTCGCCCTTGGCCACCGGCGCGAGCTTCCCCGCACCCTTCAGACCCAGCGTCACCGCGTGACCGTCGGCCTGGAAACGCAGCAGCCGCTCCGCGTCCGAACCGAACCAACTTCCCGCCGCGTTCGTCGTGTTGGAGAATGCAAAGCCCTGGGCGTTGGACGGGACGACCGTCGGGTCGATGTCCTGCCAGGACTTCCCCGCCCGGTAACCGGTCGGGACCGCCGACACCTCGGCCTGCACCCGGCCGTCGGACAGCTGCCAGTAGCGGGCGTTCGCCGTCCGCTTCCCGGTCAGCTCCGCGACCCGCTTCGGCTTCGCGGCGGCCTTGCCCTTCGGCAGCTTCTCCCGGCTCGGCAGCACCGAGGCCCCACCGGTCGCGGACGCCTCGGACCCGGATCCGTCCTGGTTCTCGTCGTCCGAGAACCAGCCCGCGATCGTGTCGGAGACGCTCTTGTCGTCACCAGTCGCCGGCGGCAGCGGAGCCCCATAGGCGACCTGCGGCAACATCGTGCCGGCTACCGCCGACACGACAAGACAGGAGAGATATCTCCTGTACGGAACTTTCACCTCGAATGCCTTTCGGTATCGGCATACCCGTGTCGCTGCACGCGAAATGGGCATGCCGAAGGAGCGGGTGCGGAGGTTTCCGCCCAGCTTGGAGCAATGCGGAGTGATCGCGCGGAAGAGGGGAACCACGAGTTCACGGGCATTGCAGCGGGATTTCTAGCCACTCCTTCGAGGCCCGGTCAACCCCCGAGACATAAAGGGACAATCGGCTGGCAGAAGGGGGTGTGGTTCGCCCGATTCTTCCGCTCGCTCGCACGCGGCCGGTGGCGTGGTGTATAACCACCCGGTTCATCAGCCACCCACTGAAAGCCGGGCTCTCATGTCGTCGAATGAACTCGCTGAAAACGCCGTGCGAGAGGAGAACGAACACGAGAGCACGGGGGGCTCCCCGGTCCGGCGGGGGCTGCTGATCGCCGGCGTCGCCCTGCTGGCCTGCCTCGGGCTCGTCGCCTACGGCACCCTCGGCACCGACGACCGGCCGAAGCCGAGCGCCGCGCCGACCGCCGAGGTGACGTACGAGGTCACGGGCACGGGGACGGCCGAGATCTCGTACCTGGCCCGCGGCGAGGACGGTGCGACCGTGGTCGAGAAGGACGTCGAACTTCCCTGGACCAAGTCGGTCCAGGCGCCGGTCGGCAAGGCACCGGCCGTCGCCATCGTCCTGGACGGCAAGGGCGGGCAGGCGTCGTGCACGCTGACCATCCGCAAGAAGCACATCCAGCGCGCCACGGCGATGGGCGCATTCGGACGCGCCACCTGCACGGGAGAGGCTCAAGCGGCCCAGCAGGGCTGATTCTCGGCGAATCGCCGGATTGTCGGCGTCGATTTCTCGGGGATATCGGCTTATTCGGGCTTGTGTCGACCGAAGCTCATTTCCTGGCTTTGTTGTCGTACTCGGACGACAGCAGCCCGACCCCGAACTTCCACCCGACGTGGTGGAAGGCGCCCCTCGTCTCGACCCTGCCGGGACTTCCACTTCTGGTCGGGGAGTTCACCCTCTTCTGGACCGAGGGCCATACCGGCGGCTTCGAGACCATGCTCGCGGTCCTGATGGGCCTGGCCATGGCCTCGGGCCGACGCCTACCGCCGGGGCGGGCCCACGACGAGCGACTCCAGGGCTTCGGCGGACTCAGGGGCGAGGCGGTAGATCCCGTGCACGCTCGCGGCGTGCCTCAGCTCACCGTCGACGACGTGCTTGATCCGGCGTTCGCTCCGCCGTGACCGGTACGTGAGCGTGGAGAGGACGTCGCCGGGGACCGCTGTGCCGAAGTCCAGCGGCGTCCCGGGCGGGCCGACCAGGACCTCGCTGACGCAGCCCGCCTTGAGCGGCTTCCAGTGGACCAGCCGGAGGTAGTCCTCCATCTCCAGGTGGTCGCCGACGGTCTCGTACTCCAGCAGGCGGGCGACCTCCATGGACCCGAGCACCCACATCCGCCGACGGAAGACGCGTACGGGGTAGACGCGGTCCCCCGGCCGGACGCCGGCGCGCACGAAGCTCGGCAGCGACTGATGCCTGCCGCCGAACAGCACACTCAGTCGCCGGCCCTCGAAGCCGCCCTTGACGAGCTCCTTGCACAGGTCGTTGGTCCACAGGGTGGTGTACGCGTCCGCCATGGCCGGACCGTATCGGGCACGACTGACAGCGACGACCGGTCTCGTCCTGACCGACCCGGCGCCGAGAAAGGCGCGGACATTCGGTGTGGTGTGCGGCGTGTCACACGCGGGAGCCGCGGGATGCGCGTGGGACCATCGACGTGGCTCTACACAGACGCTCCATCAAGAACCCCGGCCGAGAAGGCACAGGCCCGGCGAGACGGGCCGAAGGCGCCTGTCCCGCCACGCGCGAAAACACCCCTCAAGGGGGCGTTTTCGCAGGTCAGAACGTTTTTCTTCGGTGGGGCGGGTGGGACTCGAACCCACGGCCGACGGATTATGAGTCCGCTGCTCTAACCGGCTGAGCTACCGCCCCGTACGGTGAGGCGCGTACATGTGTGCGCGCCGTCTGCCGCAGCATAGCCGCTCATACGATCTCCTGCTCCGGATGATCGGCTCTGCTCGACCATGAAGACCGCAGCGCGCCCCACATGGTTCCCGTAGACGCGAAAAAGGACCCCGAAGGGTCCTCTTCCGTCTCGCTCCCCCGACTGGACTCGAACCAGTAACCCTCCGGTTAACAGCCGAATGCTCTGCCAATTGAGCTACAGGGGATCGCGCTCCCCCGACTGGACTCGAACCAGTAACCTGCCGGTTAACAGCCGGCTGCTCTGCCAATTGAGCTACAGGGGATTGCTGCGTTGCACCGATCGGATCCACCTCGGGCCTTCCCGGGCGGCGCTCGCTCGCTGCGAGACATACATTAGCGCAAGCAGGGGGGTGCTCCGCCAATCGGTTCCCCCAGGGCCTCCAGGGAAGGATCGCAGCCGTGCGGTACAAGCTGACGTTCGTCGTGGGACTCGCCCTCGGTTACGTGGTCGGCACGCGGGCGGGACGCGAGCGATACGAACAGATGAAGAAGTCCGCGAAGGACTTCGCGCAGAACCCGGCCGTGCGGAACGCCACCGAGTCCGCCGCCCAGACCGGGCGCCAGGCCGCGGGCAAGGCCCTGCACGTCGTCGGGGAGAAGCTCCCGCACTCCGTGACCGACCGGGTCCACGCGCTGCGCGAGCGCGGCCGGGGCAACGGCAAGGTCGATGACGAGAACTGGGGCACCAGCAACACCTGAACCCCCTCGAGTGCGGCAGAATCATCTGTCATGGGGATAGTCGCCGGACTGGACAGCTCTGCGGAGTTCACACGCATCGTCGTCTGTGACACGGACACGGGTGCCGTACTGCGGCAGGGGTACGCCGCGCATCCTGGCGAACCCAAGGCCGTCGACGTCGATCCGCAGACCTGGCTGCTCTCGCTCGGGGAGGCCGCGACCGGCGGGCTCCTGGAAGGCGTGGAGGCCATCGGCGTCTCCGCGCAGCAGCACGGGCTCGTGCCGCTCGACGCGCAGGGCGGCCTGGTGCGGCCCGCGCTCGTCCGCAACGACAAGCGGGCGCAGGTCGCCGCCGCCGACCTCGTCGAGTCCCTGGGCGGGCGGCAGGCCTGGGCCGAGGCCGTCGGCAGCGTGCCCGGGGCCGGACAGGCGGTCGCCAAGCTGCGCTGGCTGGCCCGTACGGAGCCCGAGAACGCCCAGCGCGTCGCCATGGTCCTCCAGCCGCACGACTGGCTCGTCTGGCAGCTGCTGGGCCGGCCCGCCCGCCGCACCACCGACCGCGGCGCCGCCTCCGGCACCGGCTACTGGTCCGTGCGGACCGGGACCTACCGGCCCGATCTGGTCGACCTGGCGCTCGGCCACCAGGCCGTGCTGCCCGAGGTCCTCGGGCCCTCCGACGCCGCCGGCATCACCCCCGAGGGCCTCCTCGTCTCCGCCGGCACCGGCGAGACGATGGCCGCCGCGCTCGGCCTGGGCCTCGGCCCCGGCGACGCGGTGGTCTCGCTCGGCGCCTCCGGCTCCGTGATGGCCGTCCACCACGAGGCCCTCGTCGACCCGACCGGCATGATCACCTCCTTCGCCGACGCCACCGGCATGTACCTGCCGGTGGTCTCCACCTCCAATGCCGTTCGGGCGCTGCGCGGGACCGCCGAGATGCTCGGTGCGGAGTCCCTGGAGGAGCTGTCGGCCCTTGCGCTGAAGTCGACGCCCGGTGCCTCCGGGCTCGTTCTGCTGCCCTATCTGGAGGGCGAGCGGACCCCCAGCCTCCCGCACACCGCCGGCACGCTCAGCGGGCTGCGGCGCGAGTCGATGAAGCCCGAGCACCTGGCGCGGGCGGCGTTCGAGGGGATGCTCTGCGGGCTCACCGACGCCATGGACGTGCTGCGCGGGCGGGGCGTGGAGGTGCGGCGGGTCTTCCTGCTCGGCGCGGCCGCCGCCCTGCCGGCCGTGCAGGCCCTCGCGCCGGCGATCTTCGGCGCCCAGGTCGTCGTTCCCCAGCCGGCCGACTACGCGGCGCTCGGAGCGGCCCGGCAGGCCGCCTGGGCGCTCGGGGTCGCGCGGGGCACGCTCTCCCCGTCCGCTCCCCCGGCCTGGCAGGGCGCGGTCGCGCAGATCCTGGAGCCCGGCGAGGAACGGGCGGTCGGACAGGCCGTGCGGCAGCAGTACGTGGCGACGCGGGACCAGATCCACCCGGGCGCGTTCGGCGGCTGAGGTTCGTACAGGGGTTCGTAAAGTCTTGACCAGGGCTCCGCCCGTGCCCCGAAACCGAGTCGTAACGCTCCCGGGGTGCGGGCGATAGTAGGAGCCGTGCTCATAAGACTTCTCCGAACCCACCTGCGGCCGTATCGAAAACCCATCGCCCTGCTCGTCCTGCTGCAGTTCCTGCAGACCTGCGCGAGCCTCTACCTGCCCACCCTGAACGCCGACATCATCGACAACGGTGTCGTCAGCGGGGACACCGGCTACATCCTGCGCTTCGGCGCCCTGATGGTCGGCGTCTCCGTCGTCCAGGTCGTCTGCAACATCGGGGCCGTGTACTACGGCGCGCGCACCGCCTCCGCGCTCGGCCGTGACGTGCGCGGCGCGGTCTTCGACCGGGTGCAGTCCTTCTCCGCCCGGGAGCTCGGCCACTTCGGCGCGCCCTCGCTGATCACCCGCACGACCAATGACGTCCAGCAGGTGCAGATGCTGGTCCTGATGGCGTTCACCCTGATGGTCTCGGCGCCCATCATGTGCGTCGGCGGCATCGTGATGGCCCTCGGCCAGGACGTCCCCCTGTCGGGCGTGCTGCTCGCGGTGGTGCCGGTCCTCGGCGTCGCCGTCTCGCTGATCGTGCGGAAGATGCGGCCGCTCTTCCGGACCATGCAGGAGCGGCTCGACACGGTGAACCGGGTGCTGCGCGAGCAGATCACCGGCAACCGGGTCATCCGCGCCTTCGTGCGGGACGGGTACGAGGAAGAGCGCTTCCGCGGCGCCAACGGCGAGCTGACCGACGTGTCGATGGCGACCGGGCGGCTGATGGCGCTGATGTTCCCGACGGTGATGACCGTCGTGAACGTCTCCAGCGTGGCCGTGGTCTGGTTCGGCGCGCACCGCATCGACAGCCAGGGGATGGAGATCGGCGCGCTGACCGCCTTCCTCGCCTATCTGATGCAGATCGTGATGGCCGTCATGATGGCCACCTTCATGTTCATGATGGTGCCGCGCGCCGAGGTCTGCGCGGAGCGCATCGAGGAGGTCCTGGGGACGGAGACGAGCGTCGTGCCGCCGGCCGAGCCGGTGACGAAGCTGCTGCGGCGCGGGCACCTGGAGGTCAGGAACGCGGACTTCCGGTACCCGGGCGCGGAGGAGTCCGTCCTCAGGGACGTGGCGCTCGTCGCCCGGCCCGGTGAGACCACCGCGATCATCGGCTCGACGGGCAGCGGCAAGTCGACGCTGCTCGGGCTGGTGCCCCGGCTCTTCGACGCCACCGGCGGCGAGGTGCTCGTCGACGGGGTGGACGTGCGCGAGCTCGACCCGAAGCTGATGGCGAAGACCGTGGGGCTCGTCCCGCAGAAGCCGTACCTGTTCTCGGGGACGGTGGCGACGAACCTGCGGTACGGGAAGCCCGACGCGACCGACGCGGAGCTCTGGCACGCCCTTGAGGTCGCCCAGGCCAAGGACTTCGTGGCCAAGCTGGAGGGCGGTCTGAACGCCCCGATCGCGCAGGGCGGCACCAACGTGTCCGGTGGGCAGCGGCAGCGGCTCGCGATCGCGCGGACGCTGGTGCAGCGGCCGGAGATCTACCTCTTCGACGACTCCTTCTCGGCGCTCGACTACGAGACGGACGCCCTGCTCCGGGCCGCGCTCTCCGAGGAGACGGCGGACTCGACCGTGGTGATCGTCGCCCAGCGCGTGTCGACCATCCGCGAGGCCGACCGGATCGTGGTCCTCGACGAGGGCCGTGTGGTGGGCACCGGACGGCACCTGGAGCTGATGGCGGAGAACGAGACGTACCGGGAGATCGTGCTCTCCCAGCTGACCGAGGCGGAGGCAGCCTGATGGCCGGTCCTGGCGGACGCATGATGGCCGGTGGCGGCCCCGACCAGCGGTCGATGGACTTCAAGGGCTCGGGCAAGCGGCTGCTCAAGCAGCTGGCGCCCGAGCGCGGCCCGCTCTGGGTGATGCTGATCGCCGGCGTGCTGTCGGTGGCGGCCTCCGTGGTAGGGCCGAAGATCCTCGGCAAGGCGACGGACCTGATCTTCGCGGGCGTCGTCGGGCGGAACATGCCCGAGGGCGCCACGAAGGCCCAGGCCCTGGAGAAGCTGCGGGCCAGTGGCGACAGCGGCATGGCCGACATGCTGTCCGGGGTCGACTTCACCCCCGGCAAGGGCATGGACTTCGGCGCGATCGGCGAGGTCCTGCTGTGGGTCCTCGCGATCTACGTGGCGGCGGGCCTGCTCATGCTGGTCTCCACCCGCATGTCGATCAAGGTGATCAACCGGACGGTCTACCGGATGCGGGAGGACGTCCAGACGAAGCTGGCGCGGCTCCCCCTGTCGTACTTCGACAAGGCGAAGCGCGGCGAGGTGCTGTCGCGGGCGACCAACGACATCGACAACATCTCGCAGACGCTCCAGCAGTCGATGGGCCAGCTGATCAACTCGCTGCTCACGATCGTCGGCGTGCTCGGGATGATGATCTGGATCTCGCCGCTGCTCGCCCTGGTGGCCGTGGTGACGGTGCCGGTCTCGGTGTTCGTCGCGGCGAAGATCGGCAAGCGCTCGCAGCCGCACTTCGTGCAGCAGTGGAAGTCGACCGGCACGCTCAACGCGCACGTGGAGGAGATGTACACCGGGCACAGCCTGGTGAAGGTCTTCGGCCGGCAGGAGGAGTCCGCGCGGGACTTCCGCGAGCAGAACGAGGCGCTGTACGAGGCCGGGTTCAAGGCGCAGTTCAACAGCGGTGTGATGCAGCCGGTGATGTTCTTCGTCTCGAACATCAACTACGTCCTGGTGGCCGTGGTCGGTGGTCTGCGGGTGGCGACCGGCAGCCTGTCCATCGGTGACGTGCAGGCCTTCATCCAGTACTCGCGCCAGTTCTCGATGCCGCTGACGCAGGTCGCGTCGATGGCGAACCTGGTGCAGTCCGGTGTGGCCTCGGCGGAGCGGATCTTCGAGCTGCTGGACGCGGAGGAGCAGGAGCCGGACGCGCCGACGAGCGAGAAGCCCGTGGACCTCAAGGGCAAGGTGGCGCTGGAGGGCGTCTCCTTCCGGTACGAGAAGGACAAGCCGCTCATCGAGGACCTGTCCCTCACCGTGGACCCGGGCCAGACGGTCGCGATCGTCGGTCCGACCGGCGCCGGCAAGACGACCCTGGTGAACCTGCTCATGCGGTTCTACGAGGTGACGGACGGCCGGATCACCCTGGACGGGGTGGACGTCGCGAAGATGTCCCGCGAGGAGCTGCGCAAGGGCATCGGCATGGTCCTGCAGGACACCTGGCTCTTCGGCGGCACCATCGCGGACAACATCGCGTACGGCGCCACGCGCACGGTGACCCGCGCCGAGGTCGAGGAGGCGGCGCGCGCCGCGCACGCCGACCGGTTCATCCGGACCCTGCCCCAGGGCTACGACACGGTCGTCGAGGACGACGGGGCGGGGGTCAGCGCGGGCGAGAAGCAGCTGATCACCATCGCGCGGGCGTTCCTGTCCGACCCGGTGATCCTCGTCCTGGACGAGGCCACCAGCTCGGTCGACACCCGCACCGAGGTCCTCATCCAGAAGGCGATGGCGCGCCTGGCCCACGGCCGGACGAGCTTCGTCATCGCGCACCGGCTCTCCACGATCCGGGACGCGGACGTGATCCTGGTGATGGAGAACGGCTCGATCGTCGAACAGGGCACGCACGAGGAGCTGTTGTCGTCCGGCGGGGCCTACGCCCGGCTGTACGCGGCGCAGTTCGCGCAGGCGGTCGCCGAGGTCGACTAGTCGAGGTAACCGCGCAGCTGGTCGGCGTAGGCATGGTCCCGCAGCTTGTTGAGGGTCTTGGACTCGATCTGGCGGATGCGTTCGCGCGTCACGCCGAAGATGCGTCCTATCTCCTCCAGGGTGCGGGGCCTGCCGTCGTCGAGGCCGTAGCGGAGCTGGACGACCTTCCGTTCGCGCTCGCCGAGGGTGGACAGGACGTCCTCCAGGTGGCGGCGGAGCAGCAGGAAGGCGGCCGACTCGACGGGTGAGGCGGCGTCGCCGTCCTCGATGAGGTCGCCGAGGGCGACGTCCTCCTCCTCGCCGACGGGGGCGTGCAGGGAGACGGGTTCCTGGGCGAGGCGGAGGACCTCGCCGACCCGCTCGGGGGCCAGGTCCAGCTGGGCGGCGACCTCTTCGGCGGTGGGTTCGTAGCCGCGTTCCTGGAGCATGCGGCGCTGGACGCGGATGACCCGGTTGATGAGTTCGACGACGTGCACGGGGACGCGGATGGTCCGGGCCTGGTCGGCGAGGGCCCGGGACATGGCCTGGCGGATCCACCAGGTCGCGTACGTGGAGAACTTGTAGCCGCGCGCGTAGTCGAACTTCTCGACGGCCCTGATGAGGCCGAGGTTTCCCTCCTGGACGAGGTCCAGCATGGTGAGGCCGCGGCCCACGTACCGTTTGGCGACGGAGACGACGAGGCGGAGGTTGGCCTCGATGAGCTTGCGCTTGGCGATCCGGCCGAGGACGACGAGCCGGTCCAGATCGCCCGCCAGCCGGCTGTCCAGGTCGGGGGTGTTGGCGAGTTTCTCCTCGGCGAAGAGCCCGGCCTCGACGCGGCGGGCGAGTTCGACCTCCTCCTCGGCGCTGAGCAGCGGGATGCGGCCGATCTCGCGCAGGTACTGGCGGAAGAGGTCGGAGGAGGGGCCGTTGCCGCCGGGGTCGCCGGTGCGGCGGCGCTGGACGGGTATCTCGGGGAGTTCGGGCGGCTCGTCCGGTTCGGTGGTCCTGGTCGTCTGGATCTCGGTCTGCACGGCGGGCGACCTCCAGGGTGGGGCGGAACGGCTCCGTCACCCAGTGTGGGGTACGACACATCGCCGCCACGAGGGGCGTGCGGTGACTTTTTGAGTCCGTTCCGTGACCGACGGTCAGAGCGCGGCGGCGCCGTTGTTCCGCAGGGACTGCCCGTACTGGGTGAGGACCCACAGCTCGTTCTGCACGGCGGCGAGCTGCTCGGGGTCGCCGTTCGCCCCGAGCCGGGCCAGGGTGCCCTGGACGTCGCGGATGCGGCGGTCGACGGCGCGGAGGCGGACCTGGACGAGCTGGGCTCCGGCATAGACCTCGTCGATCGTCTTGGCGAAGATCGTCTCGACGGCGAGTTCGGTGACGAGGGCCCGGACCGAGTCGTTGGGGGCGGCCTCGCGGACGGCGTCGAGGTAGTCGGAGGGGGCGCCGGTGGCGCCGCCCGCGTCCTGGACGCACTGCCGGACGGCCGCGTAGGGCGGGGCGGTGAACTCGTCGGCCCCGTACGCGTCGAAGGCCGGGGAGACCAGCTCGGGCCGCTGGAGGGCGAGCTTGAGGAGCTCCCGCTCGGTGCGGTGGGCGGGGCTGCGCAGGTTGAGCGCCGGGCCCGAGGGGGCGGCGGCCGGGGCGGGGGTGTCGTACGTCCGCTGGGGCTGCTGCTGCCTGCTGGGGCCGCGCTCGCCGCCCTGGCGCTGCCAGCGGGCGATCTGGGCGACGCGCCGGACCACGAACTGGGTGTCGAGGATGCCGAGCATCCCGGCGAGCTGGACGGCGACCTCGTGCTGGGAGGCGATGTTCTTGATCTTCGCGACGATCGGGGCGGCCTCGTCGAGGGCGGCGGCGCGCCCCGCCGGGGTCTCCAGGTCGTAGCGCGTGACGATCTGGCGGAGGGCGAACTCGAAGAGCGGGGTGCGGGGCTGGACGAGTTCGGCGACGGCCTCGTCGCCCTTGGCGAGCCGGAGTTCGCAGGGGTCCATGCCGTCGGGGGCGATGGCGATGTACGTCTCGGCGGCGAACTTCTGGTCGTCCTCGAAGGCGCGCAGCGCGGCCTTCTGGCCGGCGGCGTCGCCGTCGAAGGTGAAGATGACGCGGGCCGAGCCGTTGTCCATCAGGAGCCGGCGGAGGATCTTGATGTGGTCGCCGCCGAAGGCGGTGCCGCAGGTGGCGATGGCGGTGGTGACGCCGGCGAGGTGGCAGGCCATGACGTCGGTGTAGCCCTCGACGACGACGGCCCGGCTGACCTTGGCGATGTCCTTCTTGGCCAGGTCGATGCCGTAGAGCACCTGGGACTTCTTGTAGATCGGCGTCTCGGGCGTGTTGAGGTACTTGGGGCCGTTGTCGTCGTCGCGGAGCTTGCGGGCGCCGAAGCCGACGATCTCGCCGCCGACGTCCTTGATCGGCCACATGAGGCGGCCGCGGAAGCGGTCGATGGGGCCGCGGCGGCCGTCCTGGGAGAGGCCGGAGAGGATCAGTTCCTTGTCGGAGAAGCCCTTGCCGCGCAGGAAGCGGGTGAGGTGGTCCCAGCCGGCCGGGGAGTAGCCGACGCCGAAGTGCTCGGCGGCGGCCTGGTCGAAGCCGCGCTCGGCGAGGAACTTCCGGCCGATCTCGGCCTCGGCGGAGCCGAGTTGTCCGGCGTAGTACTCGGCGGCGATCTTGTGGGCCTCGATCAGGCGGATGCGTTCCCCGCGCTGGTGGCCGGGGTTGTAGCCGCCCTCCTCGTACCGCAGGGTGATGCCCGCCTTCGCGGCGAGGCGCTCGACCGTCTCCGAGAAGGAGAGGTGGTCGATCTTCATCACGAAGGCGATGGTGTCGCCGCCTTCCTGGCAGCCGAAGCAGTGGAAGAGTCCCTTGCTCGGGCTGACCTGGAAGGAGGGCGACTTCTCGTCGTGGAAGGGGCAGAGCCCCTTCAGGTTCCCGCCGCCCGCGTTGCGCAGCTGGAGGTACTCGGACACGACGGCGTCGATCGGGACCGCGTCCCGTACCGCCTTCACGTCGTCATCGTTGATCCTGCCTGCCACGCATGAATTCTACGGGTGCCGGAGACGGTTCAGACCAGGCTCTCCAGGGGGACGGAGGGGTCGGCGAGGGCCTCCGGGTCCACGGCCGTACGGGCGCGGATGAGCTCCTGGACGGTGTCTGTGACGTCCCACACATTCACGTTCATGCCGGCGAGGACCCGGCCCTCCTTGAGCCAGAAGGCGATGAACTCGCGCTTGCCGGTGTCGCCGCGGACCACGACCTGGTCGTACGAGCCGGGCGGCGCCCAGCCGGAGTACTCCATGCCGAGGTCGTACTGGTCGGTGAAGAAGTACGGCACCCGGTCGTAGGAGACGCGCTGCCCGAGCATGGCGCGGGCGGCGGCCGGGCCGCCGTTGAGGGCGTTGGCCCAGTGCTCGACGCGCAGCCGGGTGTGCAGCAGCGGGTGGTGGAAGGCGGCCACGTCGCCGGCGGCGTAGATGTCGGGGTCGGAGGTGCGCAGGGACTCGTCGACGGCGATGCCGCCGCCGTCGGCCCGGTCGACGAGGGCGAGCCCGGAGTTCTCGGCGAGGACGGTACGGGGCGCGGCGCCGATCGCGGCGAGCACGGCGTGCGCCGGGTGCTCCTCGCCGTCGTCGGTGCGGACGGCGAGGACCATGCCGTCCTGGCCGACGATCTCGGTGAGCCGGGCGCCGAAGTGGAAGCGGACGCCGTGGTCGGTGTGCAGATCGGCGAAGAGCTGGCCGAGCTCGGGGCCGAGGACCCGGTGCAGCGGGGTGGGGTCGAGCTCGATGATGGTGACCTCGGCGCCGTAGCCGCGGGCGGCGGCGGCGACCTCGAGACCGATCCAGCCTCCGCCGGCGATCACCAGGTGGCCGTTGTCCCGGCCGAGGCCGGCGAGGACCTGGCGGAGCCGGTCGGCGTGGGCTAGCCGGCGCAGGTGGTGGACGCCGGCGAGCTCGGTGCCGGGGACGTCGAGGCGGCGCGGCTCGGCGCCGGTGGCGAGGAGCAGCTTGTCGAAGCGGATGACGGTGCCGTCGCCGAGGCGGACGGTGCGGGCCTCGCGGTCGATG
This sequence comes from Streptomyces sp. R44, assembly GCF_041053105.1. Taxonomy (NCBI): domain Bacteria; kingdom Bacillati; phylum Actinomycetota; class Actinomycetes; order Kitasatosporales; family Streptomycetaceae; genus Streptomyces; species Streptomyces sp. R44. Next base: position 2,847,259 of record NZ_CP163444.1, read on the forward strand.
GCGGTGACGGACTGGCCGAGGTGGAGCTCGACGTCGTTCGCCGCGTACCAGACGGCCTCGTGCACGAAGACGCTGTCGCGCTCCTTGGCGCCGGTGAGGTAGCCCTTGGAGAGCGGTGGACGCTCGTACGGGTGGTCGCGTTCGTCGCCGATGAGGATCACCCGGCCGTTGAACCCCTCGGCGCGCAGGGTCTCCGCCGCCTTGGCGCCTGCCAGGCCCCCGCCGACGATGACAAAGGTCTGATCTGCGTCGACCACGTCGTTTCCTCCTCGTTGCGACCGGTTCCAACCTACGCCCCCGGGCGTTCGTCCCGTCGTACCTCTCCGGGCCGTGCCTGCGAGGGTCCCGTACGGACGGAGGTGACGGAAGAGGCCCTACGCCTGCCGGGTGCGGAGGCGGGCGTGGAGGGCGCGGGCGGAGGCGTCGGTGAGGTTGGCGATCTGGTCGACGATGACGCGCTTGCGGGCCCGGTCGTCGGCGGCCGTGTCGAAAGCGGCGCGGAACTGCGGTTCGAGGCCGTCGGGGGCGCGGGCGACGAGCGCCTCGGCGAGCTCGGCGACGACGATCCGCTGGTCGGCGCGGAGGGCCTCCTGCTCGGCGCGCTGCATCACGTACCGGTCGGCGACGGCCTTGAGAACGGCGCATTCGTTGCGGGTCTCGCGGGGGACGACGAGCTCGGCGGCGTACCGCGTGAGCCGCCCCGAGCCGTATGCCTGCCGGGTGGCGCCCTCGGCGGCGAGGCAGAAGCGGCCGATGAGCTGGCTGGTGGCGTCCTTGAGCCGGGCCTGCGCGACGGCCGAGCCGTCGTAGCCGTGCGGCCACCACTCCTGGTCGACGAGCCGGTCCAGGGCCTCGGCGAGCTCCTGCGGGTCGGTGTCCTCGGGTACGTAGCGGCCGATGGCGACCGCGAAGACGTCGGCGCGCTCCGGCTCCGCGTACAGCATGTTCGGGTCGATGTGCCCGGCGTGCAGCCCGTCCTCGAAGTCGTGCACCGAATAGGCCACGTCGTCGGACCAGTCCATGACCTGGGCCTCGAAGCACTTGCGGTGGGCGGGGGCGCCCTGCCGGATCCACTCGAAGACCGGCAGGTCGTCCTCGTAGACGCCGAACTTCGGCGAGCCGGGGTCCTCGGGGTGACCGCCGCGCGCCCACGGGTACTTGGTGGCCGCGTCGAGGGCGGCGCGGGTGAGGTTGAGCCCGACGCTGACGAGCTCCCCCTCGTCGTCCTTGACGAAGCGCTTGGGCTCGATGCGGGTGAGGAGGCGGAGCGACTGCGCGTTCCCCTCGAAGCCGCCGCAGTCCTTCGCGACGTCGTTGAGCGCCTGCTCGCCGTTGTGCCCGAACGGCGGGTGGCCCATGTCGTGGGAGAGACAGGCCGCCTCGACGAGGTCGGGATCGCAGCCGAGGGCGGCGCCCAGCTCGCGGCCGACCTGGGCGCACTCCAGGGAGTGGGTGAGCCGGGTCCGGGGGCTGGCGTCCCAGGCGTGGCTCCTGGTGCCGGGGGTGACGACCTGCGTCTTGCCGGCGAGCCGGCGGAGCGCGGCCGAGTGCAGCACGCGGGCGCGGTCCCGCTGGAAGGCGGTGCGCCCGGGGCGTTTGTCGGGCTCGGCGGCCCAGCGCTCGGTCGCGGCGGAGTCGTACCCGGGGGTGTCGGTGATGCCTGCGATGTCTGCGCTGCCCTTGGTGTCCTCGATGCCTTCCATGTCTCGAAGGTAACCGGAGGGACCGACAGAAGAGCTCAGACGGCGGCGAGTTCCCGGACGCGGGCCGTCTCATAACGGTGCAGGACCAGGCGGGCGAGGGCCGGATGGGCGCCGAGCGGGTCCGACGCGATCCAGGGGGCGTGGGCGGCGGCGCGGCTCGCGAAGAGGCCCGGGGCGGTGAAGCAGGAGGCGACGGCGACCCGGCGGCCCCTGGCTTCGAGGGCGCGGACGGCGTCGGGGACGGTGGGCGCGGCGGCGGAGGCGTACGCGGGGACGACCGGGACGCCGCCGAGGCGCTCGCCGAGGAGGGCGGCGATCCGGCGGATCTCGGCGCGGGACCGGGGGTCGCGGGAGCCGGCGGAGGCGAGGACGACGCCCCGGTTGCCGCCGGGGGTCCAGCCGGCCTCGGCGAGGCGGTCGGCGAGGGCCTCGACGAGGAGGGGGTGGGCGCCGAGGGGTTCGGCGACGCGGGCGGTCGCGGCCGTCGCCGCGACCGCTGCGGGCAGGTCGTGGGTGACGTGGTGGCCGGGGGCGAGGAGGAGGGGGACGAGGACGGCGTCCCGGCCGTCGGCGACCGTCTCCGCGAGGGTCTCGCCGAGGAGCGGGGCGTTCAGCTCTATGTGCGCGAGGCGGACGTCGAGGCCCGGGCGGAGCTCGCGGACGCGGTCGAGGAGGCGGGAGAGGGTGGCGCGGGCGCGGGGGTCCCGGCTGCCGTGGCCCACGGCGACGAGGGTGGGCTTCATGGGCGGGTGTGCCTCCTCGTGGCGGGGGCCGTACGGGCGTACGTGGCCGAGCCGGGTCCCGAGCTGCTCGCCGATCCTGCCGAGCAGTTCGGCGGCGCTGTCGAACGTGGCGTCCGGGTGCGTCATGGAGTGATGGTGCCGGGGGCGCGTTGCCGGTGCGTTTCACCGCGATGACGGCCCTTTGCGCGGCCCTCACGCCGCCGGGCCCCGCGCTGTGGGCCTGCGCCCCGCCGTTGTGGGCAATCGTTCCGCAAGGGGCGGAGCCCACCCGCCCGGACGGCGCCCACCCCGTTGTGGGCAATCGTTCCGCAGGGCGGAACGGGTGGGCACAACGGACCCGCGCCTTGCCGGCGCCCGAGGCTCCCGCGCCTGGACCCGCACCGGATGTGCGCCGCCGCGGTCGGTGCGGGTCCAGGCGCGGAACGCGGAGGCGCCGCTGAAGGGCGCCGTCCCGTGTGCCCACCCGTCCCGCCCCTGCGGGACGATTGCCCACACGGGGGGCGGGGGCGCCGCCCAGCACGGGCGCGGGCCCACCCGGGCCCGGTGCGGGCCCGGGCCCTTACCCGTTCAGCCAGACCCTGAGCGCGCCCAGTTCCCTGAAGCCCGCCGCGCGCGCCGCGGCCAGGTCCTCGCCCGATTCGTAGCCGACCACCGGGCGGTCCGAAGGCGCGGACGCGAGCACGCCCGCCCAGATCGCGGCCGGGTCCGCGCCCTCCCCCGTGAACAGGTTCGAGACGCCCGTGACGCGCGCGCTCGCGCTCAGTACCGCCCCGCCCAGGATCCGGCCGTCCTCCGTCCGGCCCGCGACGATCGTCGTCGCCGGGTCCGCCAGGAGTTCCGGGCGGAAGAGTGCCGCGTCCCCGGCGTCGTCCCCGCTCCAGGCCAGGGCCCAGGCCGCCAGTTCCGCGGGGGTGCGGACCGGACGCCAGTCGCCGGGAGCGGCAGGGGTCGGGAGGCCTGCCGGGCGGGCTATCCACTGCGCGTCGACGATGACCTGGAAGCCCTCCGGCTCCAGGTCCACGCGCGCGTAGCTGTCCTTGACCGACGCCCAGGCCGTGCGGTCGATACCGGCGAGGAAGTCCCCGGCCTCCGCGTCCTCCGTCAGCGTCACCGCGTCCGGGTAGTACAGCGGCGTGCGGGCGGCGCTCGTCCAGGCGCGGGGGCCGAACGTGCCGGTCAGGCCGTGGGCGCGGCACATGCTCTGGCACCACTCGGCGTTGTTGCGGACCGCGTCCCCGAGGACCTCGTCGTCATTGATCACGAAATCGGATCGTACGGGGGTCACACCCCTCCCCTCCCCCCTTTTTTCATTCCGAATCACGGAATATCTTTTCCACCATGAGAATGTCCCCGCCCGCGCTCCCCCGGCGCGCCGCCGCCGAGTTCATCGGCACCGCCTCCCTCGTCGCCGTCGTCGTCGGCTCCGGCATCCGCGCCGACTCCCTCAGCCAGGACATCGGCGTCCGGCTGCTCGCCAACGCCGCCGCCTCCGCCCTCGGCCTCGGCCTGCTCATCGCCCTCATCGGCCCGCTCTCCGGCGCCCACTTCAACCCCGTCGTGACCCTCTCCGAGTGGTGGTCCCGGCGGGACGAGACCAGGGGGCGGGAAGCCCTCGCCTACATCGGCGCCCAGCTCGCCGGGGCCGTCTCCGGCGCCCTGCTCGCCGAGGCCATGTTCGGGCGGACGCCCGGCTCCTGGGCCACCGAGCCCCGCTCGGCGCTCCATCTGCTGCTCGGGGAGGCCGTCGCCACCGCGGGCCTCGTCCTCGTCGTGCGGGGGCTGCGGCACATCTGCCGCCCCGGGCTCGCCCCGGTCGCCGTCGCGGGGTACATCGCGGCGGCGATCTGGTTCACCTCCTCCGGCTCCTTCGCCAACCCGGCCGCCACCGTCGGCCGTGCCTTCTCCGACTCCTTCACCGGCATCGCCCCCGCCTCCGTCCCCGCCTTCGCCGCCGCGCAACTGCTCGGCATGCTCCTCGGGATGGGCCTCGCGGGTGTGTTGTACGGAACAGGCCGGGCTTCCGGTGAACCGAACGCCGCCGACGCGCGTCGGACCGGGTGACACCAGTTCCCCGCTCACCGGAGGTTTCCGCATGCCGGCACGGCTCACCCGGTCGATCCCCCGCACCACCCGGGCCCGCCGCCGTACCGTCCAGGCCGTGATGTTGGGCGCCGTCCTCGCCCTCGCCCCGGCCACCTGGATGCAGACCGCCGCCGCCGGGAAGATCCGTACCACCGCCGACGTGCCCGCCCGGGACGTCGCCGTCGTCTTCGGCGCCGGCCTCTGGAAGGGCCGCCCCACCCCGTACCTCGCGCACCGTCTCGACACCGCCGCCGAGCTGTACCGCACGGGCAGGGTCCGGGTCCTCCTCGTCACCGGCGACAACAGCCGGACCGCGTACGACGAGCCGAGCGCCATGCGCGCGTACCTCACCGCGCGCGGGGTGCCGGACGGCCGGATCGTCAGCGACTACGCGGGCTTCGACACCTGGGACTCCTGCGTCCGCGCCCGGAAGGTCTTCGGCGTCGACCGGGCCGTCCTCGTCACCCAGGACTTCCACATCAAGCGGGCCGTCGCGCTGTGCGACCGCGCCGGGGTCGACTCGTACGGGGTCGGCGTCCCCGAACCCCACGACCGCACCTGGTACTACGGCACCACCCGCGAGCTCTTCGCCGCCGGCAAGGCCGCCCTCGACGCCGGGCTCCGCCCCGACCCGCACTTCCTCGGACCGCGCGAGGAGGGCATCGCCAAGGCGCTGGCCTCACCCGACACCGCCCGCCCCGCGGAGGGCATGGCACCGCGCCCGTAATACGCCGCGCCGCCCCGCGTAACACGCCGGACGCATCCTGGCGGCATGCCCGACGCCGCCACCGTGCCCACCCACTGCCCCTACTGCGCCCTGCAGTGCGGCATGTCGCTCCGCCCCACCGGCACCCCGGAGCTGCCCGCCGAGGTGGTCGAGCGGACCGACTTCCCCGTCAACCGGGGCGCCCTGTGCGGCAAGGGCCGCACCGCCCCCTCCGTACTCTCCTCCCGGGTCAGGCTCACCGAGCCCCTGGTCCGACGCCCTGACACGGGGGCCCTGGAGCCCGCGTCCTGGGAGGAGGCACTCGCCGCCGTCGCCGACGGGCTGCGCCGGACCCGCGCCGACCACGGTCCCGATGCCGTGGGGGTCTTCGGCGGCGGCGGCCTCACCAACGAGAAGGCGTACACGCTCGGCAAGTTCGCCCGGCTCGTCCTCGCCACCTCGCAGATCGACTACAACGGACGCTTCTGCATGTCCTCCGCCGCGGCCGCGCACCAGCGGGCGTTCGGGCTCGACCGAGGGCTCCCCTTCCCCCTGGAGGACATCCCGAGGACCGGCTGCGTCATCCTCGTCGGCTCCAACCTCGCCGAGACCATGCCGCCCGCCCTGCGCTACCTCACGGAGCTGAAGGAGAACGGCGGGAAGCTGATCGTCGTCGACCCGCGCCGCACCCGCACCGCCGAGCAGGCCGATCTGCACCTCGCACCCCGCCCCGGGACGGATCTCGCGCTCGCCCTCGGCCTGCTGCACCTGGTGGTCGCCGAGGGGCGGGTGGACGAGGAGTTCGTCGCCGAGCGCACCGACGGCTGGGAGGCCGCCCGCGCCGGGGCCATGTCCCACTGGCCCGAGCAGGTCGAGCGGATCACGGGCATCCCCGTGCCGCAGCTCCGCGAGACCGTCGCGATGTTCTGCGACGCCGACAGCGGCATGGTCCTGACCGCCCGCGGACCCGAACAGCAGTCCAAGGGCACCGACACCGTCGGCGCCTGGATCAACCTCTGCCTCGCCACCGGGCGGGCCGGCCGGCCGCTCAGCGGCTACGGCTGCCTCACCGGCCAGGGCAACGGCCAGGGCGGCCGCGAGCACGGCCAGAAGGCCGACCAGCTGCCCGGCTACCGCAAGCTCGACGACCCGGCCGCCCGCGCGCACGTCGCCGGGGTGTGGGGCGTCGCGCCGGAGTCGCTGCCGGGACCCGGGCGGAGTGCGTACGAACTCCTCGACGCGCTCGGCGGCGAGGTGAAGGCGCTGCTCCTCATGGGCTCCAACCCGGTGGTCTCCGCGCCGCGCGCCGCGCACGTCGAGGGACGCCTCCGGTCGCTCGACTTCCTCGCCGTCGCCGACGTGGTGCTCTCCGAGACCGCCGAACTCGCCGACGTCGTCCTGCCCGTGACCCAGTGGGCGGAGGAGACGGGGACGATGACCAACCTGGAGGGCCGGGTGCTGCTCCGCCGACGCGCCCTCACCGCGCCCGACGGCGTCCGCAGCGACCTGGAGGTGCTGCACGGGCTCGCCGGGCTGCTCGGCTGGGAGAAGGGCTTCCCGACCGATCCGGAGGAGGTCTTCGAGGAGCTGCGCCGCGCCTCGGCGGGCGGCCCCGCCGACTACGCGGGCATCAGCTACCGGCGGATCGAGGAGGAGCGGGGCGTCTTCTGGCCCTGCCCCGAGCCCGGGCACGCGGGGACGCCCCGGCTGTTCCTGGACCGGTTCGCGACGGCCGACGGGCGCGCCCGGTTCGTGCCGGTGGTGCACCGGGCGGCGGCCGAGGAGACGGACGCCGACTACCCGGTGGTCCTGACGACCGGCCGGGTGGTGTCCCAGTACCAGTCGGGGGCGCAGACCCGGCGGGTCGAGGAGCTGAACGCCGCCGCGCCCGGCCCCTTCGTGGAGCTGCACCCGCGGCTCGCCGAACGGCTCGGGGTCGCCGAGGGCGAGCGGATCGCGGTGGTCTCGCGGCGCGGGCGGGCCGTCGCCCCGGCCCGTATCACCGCGTCGATCCGGCCGGACACGGTCTTCATGCCGTTCCACTGGTACGGGGAGGGGCGGGCGAACACCCTGGTGAACCCGGCCCTCGACCCGGTCTCGCGGATGCCCGAGTTCAAGGTGTGCGCGGTGCGGCTCGAACCCGTGGAGGCTACGGGCGCATGAACCAGTCGCCGCTCTCGATGACCGGGCCCAGGGGCGCGTCCGGCGCCGCCAGGAACACCCAGGCGGAGACCCGCGCCCCGTCCCGTACCCGTACGACGTCCATCGCCACCCGCTCGTAGCCGACGGGCAGCTCCAGGCGGTCGAGCAGGCCGAACAGGTCGCTGTAGTCGCCGGAGGAGGGCGTGAGCAGGGTGCCGACGACCCGGCCCTCGGCGGCCGGGACGACGTACGGATAGCCCGGTCCGTCGTGCAGGACGGCCCCGTGCAGCACGGCGTCCGCCTCGGTGCCGATCCGGCCGGCGAGGAACCGGTCGTGGTTGTACGCGCCCGGGCGCAGCGTCCCGTACACGAAGAACGGCCGCTCGTCGGGGGCCGGGGTCTCGATCTCCGCGGCTCCGGCGGTCTCCCGCTCGACCCACCGGGCGTACCCCTCGCTGACCCGGGTCACCCGGGTGGCGAGGATCTCGGGCGTCTCGTAGTCGTGGGCGGCGAGGAGGTGGGCCTCCAGGGCCTGGTAGCGGGCCTCGGTGGTCTTGAACACCACCTCCCACTCCTCGGCGGTCTCGATGGCTCCGTGCCAGTGGTAGACGGAGGTGACGGGTCCCGAGATCTGCGCGCAGGCGACGAGGCGGGCCTCGACGGCGCCGCGCGCCAGGGCGTCGGCCTTGGCGCGGGCGTCGGTGGTGGTGCGGACGGTGACGATCACGTCTCCACCGTACGGGCGAACTGGGCGGCGTGCAGCCGGGCGTAGGCGCCTCCGGTGGCGAGGAGTTCCTCGTGGGTGCCCTGCTCGGCGATCGCGCCCCTGTCCATGACCAGGATGGTGTCGGCGTCGCGGATGGTGGAGAGCCGGTGGGCGACGACGAAGCTGGTGCGGCCGGCCCGCAGGGAGGTCATGGCCTGCTGGACGAGGCGTTCGGTGCGGGTGTCGACGGAGCTGGTGGCCTCGTCGAGGACGAGGATCACCGGGTCGGAGAGGAAGGCGCGGGCGAGGGTGACCAGCTGCTTCTCGCCGGCGCTGAGGCCGCCGCCGTCCTCGTCGAGGACGGTGTCGTAGCCGTCGGGCAGGGTGCGGACGAAGCGGTCGGCGTGGGCGGCCTTCGCGGCGGCGACGATCCGCTCGCGGGAGACCTCTCCGGGGACTCCGTAGGCGATGTTGTCGGCGATGGTGCCGCCGAAGAGCCAGGTATCCTGGAGGACCATGCCGGTGGCGGAGCGCAGCTCCTCGCGGGTCATGGCGGCGGTGTCGACGCCGTCGAGGGTGATCCGGCCGCCGGTGACCTCGTGGAAGCGCATGAGGAGGTTGACCAGGGTCGTCTTGCCGGCGCCGGTGGGGCCGACGATGGCGACGGTCCGGCCGGGTTCGACGGTGAGCGACAGGTCCTCGATGAGCGGCCTGCCGTCCTCGTAGCGGAAGGCGACCTTCTCGAAGGAGACCCGGCCGCGGAGTGCGGCGGGCTTCTTCGGCTCGGCCGGTTCCGGGGACTCCTCCTCGGCGTCGAGGAGGTCGAAGACCCGCTCGGCGGAGGCCACTCCGGACTGGAGGAGGTTGGCCATGGCGGCGACCTGGTTGATGGGGCCGTTGAAGTCGTACGAGTACTGGATGAAGGCCTGCACGTCGCCGACGGTCAGCGTCCCGCTCGCCACCCGCAGTCCGCCGACGACGGCGACGACGACGTAGTTGAGGTTGCCGACGAGGGTCAGGGCGGGCTGGATGAAGCCGGAGACGAACTGGGCGCGGAAGCTCGCCCGGTAGAGCTCCTCGCCGAGCTCGTCGAAGCGGCGCACGGCCTCGGCGCGGCGGCCGAAGGCGACGACCTCGGTGTGGCCGGTGATCATCTCCTCGACGTGGCTGCCGAGCCGGCCGGTGACGGCCCACTGCTTCACGAACTGCGGCTGGGCGCGCTTGCCGACGAAGGTCGCGACGGCGACCGAGACGGGCACGGTGGCGAGGGCGACGAGGGCGAGGACCGGGGAGATCCAGAACATCATCACGAGGACCCCGGCCAGCGTGAGCAGGGCGCGCGTCATCTGGCTGAAGGCCTGCTGGAGGGTCTGGGTGATGTTGTCGATGTCGTTGGTGGTGCGGGAGAGGACCTCGCCGCGGGGCTGTCCGTCGAGGTAGGTGAGGGGCAGCCTGGCGAGTTTGTGCTGGGCCCGTTCGCGGAGGCGGTGTCCGGCGCGCTGGACGACGGTGGTGGCGATCCGGAGCTGGACCCAGGTGAGGGCGGAGGAGCCGGTGACGACGGCGACGGAGAGGGCGAGGATCCGGCCGACGGCGGCGAAGTCGACGCCGGTGGTCCCGCTCGCCCCGGTGATGACGAGGTCGGTGGCGCGGCCGAGGAGGAGGGGGCCGAGGACGGAGAGGGAGACGGCGGCGGTGCCCGCGGCGAGGACGGCGAGGAGGAGGGCCCGGTCGGGGGCGAGGGTGCGCAGGAGGCGGAGGCCGGAGGAGCGGAAGGAGAGGGAGCGTTCGAGGGAGGGGGGGCGAGGCCGGGACCGCGCTGGGGGGGGGGGGGGGGCGGTGCGGGCGGGGGTCTTCGCGGGGCTCGGGGCGCGGGGTGACGGTCGCCGTGCTCATGCGGCTTCCTCCTCGGTGAGCTGGGAGAGGACGATCTCCCGGTAGGTGGGGTTGTCCCGCATGAGGGACGTGTGGGTGCCGGTGCCGACGGTGCGGCCGTGGTCGAGGACGACGATCCGGTCGGCGTGCCGGATGGTGGAGACGCGCTGGGCGACGATGACGACGGTCGCGTCGGCGGTCTCCTCGCGCAGGGCGCCGCGGAGCCGGGCGTCGGTGCGGGGGTCGAGGGCGGAGAAGGAGTCGTCGAAGAGGTAGACGCGGGGGCGGGCGACGAGCACGCGGGCGATGGCGAGGCGCTGGCGCTGGCCGCCGGAGAAGTTGGTGCCGCCCTGGGAGACGGGGGCGTCGAGGCCGTCGTCGAGCGCGCGGACGAAGTCGGCGGCCTGGGCGACCTCCAGGGCGTGCCAGAGCTCCTCGTCGGTGGCGTCGGGTCGGCCGTAGCGGAGGTTCGTCGCCACCGTGCCGGAGAAGAGGTACGGCTTCTGGGGGACGAGTCCGACGGTCCGTGCCATCAGTTCCGGGTCGACCTGCCGGACGTCGACGCCGTCGACGAGGACCTCGCCGTCGGTGGCGTCGAAGAGCCGGGGCACGAGCCCGAGGAGGGTCGACTTGCCGCTGCCGGTGGAGCCGACGACGGCGGTGGTCTCGCCGGGGCGGGCGACGAGCCCGATGTCGTGGAGGACGGACTCCTCGGCACCCGGGTAGCGGAAGCCGACGCCGTCGAGGTCGAGGCGGCCGGTGCCCGGGAGGGCCCGGACGGGGTGGGCGGGCGGGGTGACGGAGGAGCGGGTGTCGAGGACCTCGCGGACGCGCTCGGCGCCGGCTTCGGCGCGCGGCATGTGCATGAGCAGGAAGAGGACCATCATCACGGACATGGAGGTCTGGAGGAGGTAGCCGAGGAAGGCGACGAGGCCGCCCGGCTGGAGGGCGCCGGCGTCGATGCGGTGGGCGCCGACGTACACGAGGGCGACGGTCGTGAGCTGCCAGACGATCAGGACCGTCGGGAACATGAGGGCCTGGAGCCGGCCGGCCTTGAGGCCGACGGTGAGGAGTTCGTCGTTGGCCTCGGCGAATCGTTCCCGCTCGTGGCGGTCGCGGACGAAGGCGCGGACGACCCGGACGCCCGTGATCTGTTCGCGCAGCACGCGGTTGGCCCGGTCGACGCGCTCCTGCATGCCGCGGAAGAGGGGCCGCATGCGCAGCACGACGGTGCCGACGGCGCCGGTCATCACGGGCACGAAGGCGAACAGGACGAGCGCGAGCGGCACGTCCTGGCGCAGGGCCATGACGAGTCCGCCGGCGCAGAGCAGCGGGGCGGCGACCAGCATGGTGAGGACGAGGACGGTGAAGGTCTGGATCTGCTGGACGTCGTTGGTGGTGCGGGTGATGAGGGAGGCGGCGCCGAAACGGCCGCGCTCGCGGGCGGAGAAGTCCTGGACCCGGCGGAAGACCTCGGAGCGCAGGTCGCGGGCGGCGCCCATGGCGACCTTGGCGCCGGTGTAGGTGGCGGCGGCGGCCGCGGCGGCCTGGAGGAGGGTGACCGCGATCATCGCGGCGCCGCCGGAGAGGACGCGGCCGGTGTCGCCGCGCAGGACGCCGTGGTCGATGACGCCGGCGTTGAGGGTGGGCAGGGCGAGGGAGGCGAGGGTCTGGACGAGCTGGAGGGCGACGAGGAGGACGAGGAGGGTCCGGTACGGCCGGAGGCGGGGGACGAGCAGTCGGAACAGCATGCCGAGGATCGTGATACCTCAAGTTTGGTTGAGGTCAAGTGCGGCCCACGGGGACCCGCGATCGAAGCCGCGCACGATCCGCCGGGACCCGCGATCGAAGCCGCGCACGGTCCGCCGGGACCCGCGATCGGGGCCGCGCACGGTCCGCCGGGACCCGCGATCGAGGCCGCGCGCGGCCCGGAGGAGAACCCGGCAGAGGCCAAGTGCCGTACGGGCGCCGTACGGTGAAGGCATGACGACACCTCCCCCGCACATCGAGATCGACGGAACCCCGGCGGCCGATCCGGAGCTCCTCGCGGCCCTCATGAGCGGCTACGGGCACTTCACGGCGATGCAGGTACGGGACGGGCGCGTGCGGGGCCTCGCACTCCACCTCGACCGGCTCGACCGCTCGACCCGCGAGCTCTTCGACCGGAAGCTGGACGGCGAGCGGGTGCGCGGGCTCGTCACCGGCGCCCTCGCGAACGCCGGGCGGCGAGACGCCTCGGTCCGGGTGTACGTGTACCCGGGCGTCCGCACCGCGGTGACCGTCGCCGACCCGGCCCCCGACGGCCCCGGCGCCCCGCAGCGCCTGACGACCGTCGACTACTGGCGGCCCGCGCCGCACATCAAGCACCTGGGCGGCTTCGGGCAGCGCTTCCACGGCGAGGCGGCCCGCCGGGCGGGCTTCGACGAGGCCCTGCTGACCTCCCCGTACGGCGAGGTGGCCGAGGGCGCGGTCACCAACATCGCCTTCTGGGACGGCACTTCGGTGGTCTGGCCGTCGGCGCCCTGCCTCGCCGGCATCACCATGGCCCTCCTGGAGCCGCGGCTGCCCTCGGTCCGGCGCCCGGTCACGCTGGCCGATCTCCCGGGCTTCCGGGCCGCGTTCGTGACCAACTCCCGGACGATCGCGCCCGTGACGGCGATCGACGAGACGGCGTTCGCGGTGGACGAGGAGCTGATGGGGCGGGTGTACTCGGCGTACGACTCCGTGGAGCGGGACAGGCTCCAGGGCTAGCGGGACGGGGGGATCACCGAGATGGTCGCGAGGTACGTCGTCTCGCCGCGCGGGGGCCGCCGGGCCCACCGCGACATCGCGTCGGCGCTCCGCGCGGCGGCCGCACGGGGCCGGGCGGCCCTGATCGAGATCGCGCCCGGGCGGTACGAGGAGGCGCTCACCGTCCGGGGCGAGGTGCGGCTGGTCGCGGCCGAGGGCCCGGGCTCCGTCCTGGTCGGCCGGACCCGGGGCGCGGCCCTGGACGCGTTCGGAACGGTCCAGGTCCACGGGCTCGTCCTGGTCGGCCGCGAGGCGGACGTCGTCGGCTGCCACACCGGGACGCTGACGCTGGAGCACACGGAGATCCGGGCCCACGGCGGCGTCGCGCTGCACGCCCGGCCGGGCACCTCCGTCACCCTGCGGGACAGTGTGGTCGCGCACGGCCGGACGCTCTTCTCCGGCGGCGCGGGGCTCGTCGAGCGGTGCCGGTTCACCGATGCCGCGGACAACGCCGTCGCCGTCATCGACGGGGCCCGCGTCTCGGTCCGGGGCAGCCGGATCGAGGGCAGCCGGATCCACGGCGTGCGGGTCAGCGACGCACAGGCCGAGGTCCTCGGCTGCGAGCTGACCGGCACCGGAAACGCGGCGCTCATGGCGGACGCCCGGGCTCACCTCACCGTCGCGGACTGCGCGATCACCGCCGTGCACGCGGAGGGGATCATGTTCACCGAGCAGTCCCGGGGCTCCGTCGACACCACGCGCGTCACGGACGCCCAGCACGGGATCGCCGCCGCGAACGGGGCGGACCCCCTGGTGCGCGGCTGCGTCCTCACCGACTGCCGGGACACCGGCATCAACGTCCAGAGCGGGGCCAGGGGCCGCTTCGAGGACTGCGAGGTCCTGAACGCGAGGAACGTCTCGGTGTTCTCGACCAAGGGCGGCGCGCCGGAGGTGCACGGCTGTCGCGTCGCGGGAGGGAACGTCGGCATCGCCGTCACCGAGGGGGCGAGGGGACACTTCACGCGCGTCCGGATCCAGGACCTGGCGAACTCCGCGCTGCGGGTCTGGAACGAGTCCGGAGCCGTGTTCGAGGGCGTCCGGGTGGACCGTTGCACGCTGGGCCTGGACACCAAGGGTGACGGCGGCACGACGGCCGACCTCTCCGACGTGGTGTTGCGTGACTTCGAGACCGCGGTGACCGCGCTCGGCGAGTCGAGGGTCACGCTCAAGGGCGTGACGGCGGAGCGCGGGGCGGTGGGCTTCTTCGCGGGCGAGGAGGCACGGGTGCTCGTGCAGGACAGCACCGTAACCGCCGTGAGCATCGGCGGGGCCGTTGCGGCCGGCAAGGGGAGGCTCTCCGCGAGGAACCTCACCGTGAACGGCTCCGAGGGAACCGGCCTGGCCGGGAGCGAGTCCGGCTACCTGGACGTGGCGAACAGTGAGTTCACCGACTGCGCGAGCGCGGGCGTCGCCTTCGCCGACCAGAGCTCCGGCCGCCTGGTGGACTGCTCCGTGAACGGGACGGGCGGAGCCGCCGTCCTGCACAACAGCCGCGTCGAGTTCGTCTCGCTGCGCACAACACTGCCGGTCGTCCGCAGGACCATCCGCACGGTCGACCAGCCCCCGACGGTCGTCAACCAGATCGGTCCGGTGTTCCACAGGGACGTCCACGGCGCCCAGTTCGCCTGGAACAACGACCACGTCACCCAGAACCAGCAAACCGAAGGAGACGATTCCTCCCGATGAGCGACCAGCAGAACACCCCGCGCAGCGACGGACCGGTCTTCAACCATGGCGTCTCGCACTCCCAGTTCGCCTGGAACAACGAGACCGTCACGCAGAACCAGCAGAGCAACAGCACGGTCGCACCGGGGTACGAGACGCTCGCCGAGCGGGTGAACGAACTCCTCCGGGAGCTCCCCCGGGCCGGCCTCGCCGAGCCGGACCGCCAAGGCACCCAGGAGGCGGCCGAGGAGGTCCTGGCGGAGATCACCGGGCCCGAGCCCGTCGAGCCGGGCCGACTGCGCCGCGCGCTCACCACCCTGCGGGGCGCCCTCGCGCCGGTCGCGACGGGGGTCGCGGCCGGGACGGCGGCGGGGGCGCAGGAGTGGGCCGTGGCGGCGATCGGCGGGCTGACGGGGATCGGGTAGCCCCGGGTCCCCTCCGGTGCTCACCCGTTCGGCACGGCCCGTCAGCCGGCACCCCGCGACCAGCCCTGACCTGCGAAAAGGTCGGGAATCCAGCCGACACACCGTATCGAACGGACCAATCCTGATGCCCCATCAGCAGGCGGGGCGGGCAGCGCGGCTCTTATCTCGGTCTCAGAAGGTCCGGCTCCGGGATGTCCCTCCCGGCAGGACCAGCCGGCATGACCGCTCGCGCGCCCCGGAGGACCCCATGCGCACCACTGCCCGCCTGTTCACCGGTACCGCGCTGGCGGTCCTCGCGATAGGGGCGTTCGGCGCCCCCGCGGCGTACGCGAACGACAACCAGGAATGGAACAGCGAGAGCCACGAGTCGAGCGGGAACAGCGGGAAGCACGAGTCGCTGGAGATCTTCCCGTCGTCCGCGTCCCCGGGCGAGACCGTCACCGTGAACACGCTCGCCTGTGGCAAGCACGGCCACGGCGTCGGGGACGCGAACTCGCTCGGCGCGGGCGAGTTCCAACTGAACCCGAGCACGCACAAGGAGGTCGTGGTCGGACAGTTCAAGGTGCCGGAGCACGTCAAGTCCGGCTCCTACTGGATCAGCGTGGCCTGCGACAACGGCAAGACCGCCCGGGGCGACCTGTGGGTCAAGCACCGGAGTCCCAGCGGCCACGTCCAGACCGGTGTCGGGGGCAGTGTCGGCCCCGACACCGCCCAGGTCACGGCAGGCGTGGCGGTGCTGGCCGCGGCTGCCGTCGGCGGGGTCGTGCTCCTGCGTCGCCGGGCGAGCGGCGCGCAGGGCCACTGAGACCACCGCCCGTCCTGCCCCCGCCGCGCGCCCGAACACGGCCCGGCGGGGGCAGGGCCACATCCACGAAGCGACCGAGGGAATCAGGGAACCCAGGTGAGCAACAGGACCAAGGGCTGGGTCATAGCCGTGGCCGCCTGCGCCGGACTCTGGCTCGTCCAGAACGGCTCGGAGAACGTCACCCCGCCCGTGCCGTCGGCCGCGCAGGCCTTCGCCGCCGGGCCGAGCGTGCACACCGACGCCGCCGCCGACCCGCTGCCGCCCTCCGCGCCGGTCCGGCTGCGGATCCCCGAGACCGACGTGGACACCCCGATGATGCGGCTCGGCCTCGCGGAGAACGGCGCGCTCGCCGTGCCGCCGGCCGCCGACCGGAACATGGCCGGCTGGTACGGGGACGGCACCACGCCCGGTGCCAAGGGCACCGCGATCGTCGCCGGCCACGTCGACAACGCGGAAGGGCCCGCCGTCTTCTACACCCTGGGCGCGCTCAGGAAGGGCCACCGGATCGAGGTGGACCGGGAGGACGGGAGGACCGCCGTCTTCACGGTCGACGCGATCGAGGTCTACGACAACAAGAACTTCCCGGACAAGAAGGTGTACGCGGAGGCCGACCGGGCCGAGATCCGGGTGATCACCTGCGGCGGCGGCTTCTCGAAGAAGAACGGCTACCAGGGGAACGTGGTCGCCTTCGGCCACCTCATCGGGGTCAGGTAGGACCCCTCACGCCCACTGGTCGAAGGCCAGCTTCGCGACCAGCGAGAGCACCACGACGAGCAGCACCCCGCGGACGAACTCGGCGCCCTTGCTCAGCGCCATCCGCGCCCCGACCGTCCCGCCGACCAGGTTGAAGACGGCCATGACGCCCGCGAGCTGCCAGTACACACTGCCCTGGTACGCGAACATCGCGAGCGCGCCCGCGTTGGTGCAGACGTTCACGATCTTCGCGGTGGCGGACGCGGTCACCAGGTCCAGGTGGAGCACGGCGGTCAGCGCGAGGACCAGGAAGGTGCCCGTGCCCGGCCCGAACAGACCGTCGTAGAAGCCGATCCCGCCGCCGACGACCACGATCGCGGTCATGATCCGCGCCCGGGTCAGCGGCGCCCGCTCCTCCCCCTCGGTCTTCGCGCCGAAGGAGGGCCGCAGCATCACGAAGGCGGCGACCGCGAGCAGCACCACCATGATCACCGGGCGCAGGACGTCGCTGCTGATCCCGGCCGCGAAGAACGCGCCGCTCATGGAGCCGGCGAGGGCCGCGAGCCCGATCCGTACCGCCGTCCACACCCGCACGGGCGCCTTGCGGACGTAGGTGACGGCCGCCCCGGTGGTGCCGACGATGGCGACGGCCTTGTTGGTGCCGAGGATCTGCGCGGCCGGGACGTGGGGCAGCCCGAGCAGCAGGGCGGGCAGCAGGAGCAGCCCGCCACCGCCCACCACGGCGTCGATCCAGCCGGCCACGAGCGCGGCGAGGCAGAGCAGGACCAGGGTTGTCAGCGTGATGTCGGGCATGGCCGTGAGCCTAGGGAGGAGATCGTTGCCCCGTCCATCAATCCGCTGATCGTTGAGCTACGTCTGAGCTTGCGGCGCCCGGCTCCCGGTCGGGGGCGGGCGGGGCCGCCGGGGTGACGACGGCGGTGAGCAGGGTCGCGGCGAGCGCCCCGGCGCCGAGGAGCGCGGCGGCGAGCCGGCGCCGGGCGAGCTCGGTGGGGCGCGGTGCTCGGTGTCTAGGCGGCATGGTCGAAGTCCTCGCTGTGGATACGGGAGGCCGGCACCCCGGCCCTGAGCAGGGAGGCGGTCGCGGCGCGGGCCATCGCGGGCGGTCCGCACAGGTACACGTCGTGGGTGGCGAGTTCGGGCACGAGGTGGCGCAACGCGCGGGGCGCGAGGGGGTCGAAGGCGCCGTCCGAGGGCCCGAGCAGGAAGTGCAGGGCGGCCTGCCGTGCGCGGGCGATGGTCTCCAGCTCGGCGCGCAGCACGAGCCCCGCCTCGTCCGAGGCCCGGTAGAGGAGGGTCACGTCACCGGGCCCGCCGGGCAGGGTCTCGAACAGGGCGCGGAGCGGGGTGATGCCGACCCCGCCGGCGAGCAGCAGGACCTTGCGGCGGGTGCGGCGGTGGGCGGTGAGCGCGCCGAAGGGTCCGGAGGCGAGGACACGGGTGCCGGGGCGGAGCCGGCGGATGCGCCGTGTGTGGTCGCCGAGCGCCTTCACGGTGATCCGCAGGGTGTCGTCGCGGACCGGCGCGGAGAGCGAGAACGGCAGGGCGGTCGCCCAGAGCCCGCGCCGCAGGAACCGCCAGCGGAAGAACTGGCCGGGCTCGGCGCGCAGCAGCGCCACTCCCCTGCCGCGGACGAGGACCGACACCACCCCGGGGCCCTCGTCGCGGACCTCGGCGACCCGCAGCTCGTGGCGGAGGGCGGCGCGGACGGGGACGACGAACCGGTACCAGACGAGGAGGACGGCGACGGTGCCGTGCGCCATCGACCAGAGCCAGCGGGTGAGGAGACCGCCGGCGAGGTCGGGTCCGGCGAGCTGGTGGACGAAGCCGAGCGCGGCGGCGAGCAGGGCGCCGAGGTGGACCGCCCGCCAGGTCTCGTGCCGGATGCGGCGGCGGACGGCCCGGGCGGAGGTGACGCCGACGGCGACGAGGAGGCCGGTGCCGGCGGTGGCGGCGGCGATCGCCCCGTACGCGAGGAGGTCCCCGGTGGCGGTGACGAGATCGGTACGGGTGTGCACGGCGTAACCGCACAGGGCGAGGAGGGCGTGGGCGCCGATCAGACCGAGGACGTACCGGCCGCCGAGCGCGTGCCAGCGGGCGAGCCGGTCGGCGCCGACGCCGTGCTCGACGGCCGGGACGCGGGCCATCAGCAGGAGCAGGACGAGGACGCCGTACCCGGCGAGGAGGCCGGTGAGGTGGGCGCCGGTCGCGAAGAACGCGTCGAGGCGGGCGGAGGGCCTGGCCTGCACGCCCCACAGCAGGGCCACGGCCCCGGCGCCGGCGGCGATCGCGTTCCGCAGCCGCTCGGGAGGCAGGCGCAGGGCCGTGGGCAGAGGTACGTGGGACGGGGGGTGGCTGGCCTCGATGGTCACGTCCGGCACCCTAGGGCGGCCCGTATACGGGAACGGCGTCCTTAAGGCGCGCTTGAGCCGAGACTGACCGGGCGTTAATCCGGCGGGCCTCACAGCGCCCGGCCCGACGGACGGAGATCAGCGTTCCGTACGGGAAACAGTCGGGATGCCGACGGGTAACACCGGCCCCGCACCCTTCCGGTATGAGTACACGGATCGTGGTGGTCGGGGGCGGAACGGCGGGCGCCCGGCTCGCCCAGCGCCTGCCCGTCACCCTCCTCGGCGAGGAACCGCACGCCCCGTACAACAGGGTGCTCCTCGCCGACGTCCTCGCCGGACGGTACGCCCCCGAGGTCATCGCCCTGCCCGGGACCCGGGAGCCGGTACGGCTCGGGGTGCGGGCGGTACGCATCGACCGCGCGGCCCGGACGGTCGCCTGCGCGGACGGCTCGCTCGTCCCGTACGACCGGCTGGTCCTGGCCACGGGCTCCAACCCGGTCCTCCCGCCGCTGCGCGGAGCGCGTGGGGCGGCCCTCCCGTCCGGGGTCCACCCCTTCCGCACCCTCGACGACTGCCTGGAGCTGCGCGCCGTCGTACGGCCCGGGGTACGGGCCGTGGTCATCGGCGGCGGGCTCCTCGGCGTCTCGGCCGCGCGGGCCCTCGCGGCGCTCGGCGCCGAGGTCGTCCTGGCGCAGCAGGGCGAGCGCCTGATGGAGCGCCAGCTCGACGAGCAGGCCTCGGCACTGCTCCGGGAGCACGTCGAGGCCCTCGGGGTCGAGGTGCACACCGAATGCCGGGTCAGCGGCCTGCGGCAGCGGGACGGGACGGTGACGGCGGTCGAACTCGCCGACGGCTTCGTCCTCGACGCACAGGTCGTGGTCCTGGCGTGCGGGGTCCGGCCCCGGGTGGCCCTGGCGAGGGAGGCGGGCCTGGAGGTCGCGAGGGGCATCGTGGTCGACGACGCCCTCCGTACCTCGGACCCGTACATCCACGCGATCGGCGACTGCGCGGAGCACGGCGGCCACGTGTACGGCCTGGCGGGCCCGGCCCTGGAACAGGCGGACGTCCTGGCGGAGGTGCTCCTGGCGGAAACCTCCACCCCCGCGCCCACGCGCACACGGGACGGCGCGCTTGACCCCGCACCCGCACCCGCACGGGACGGCGCCCGCCCGCCGTGTGGGCAATCGTCCCGCAGGGCGGGACGGGTGGGCACACGGGACGGCGCCCTTGGCGGCGCGCTCAGCTTCCGCACCGACCGGCACCCCAAGGACGCCGCGCATCCGGTGCGGGTCCAGGCACAGGAGGCGGAGGCACCCGCAAAGGTGCCGTCCGCTGTGCCCACCCTCCCCCAAGCTCTCGGCTTCGCTCGAGCAGGGGGGACCCCCATCGCCCCGGCGGAACGCATGCCCACAGCAGCGGAAGCTGCGCCCACCGCGGCGGCCGAAGCGGCGCCCACAGCGGCGGAAGCCGCGCCCACAGCGCGCTACACCGGCACCCGCGCCCTCACCCGTCTCACCCTCGGCGGCCCCGAGCCCCTCGACCTCGCCGCGTTCGGCGAGACGACTCCCCAGCCCGGCGACGACGTCGTCCAGCTCACCGATGCCACCCGCGCCGCCTACCGCAAGGTCGTCGTCCGCGGCGACCGCCTCGTCGGCGGCGTCCTCCTCGGCGACCTCGCCGCCGTCGGCGCACTCGCAAGGGCCTGGGAGGGCGACGAGGCCCTGCCCGACGAGGCCCCCCTGCTCCACCTGCTCACCCACGACGGAGGCTCCTGATGACCACCCCCACCATCGTCCTGGTCGGCCACGGAATGGTCGGCCAGCGGTTCCTGGAGGCGCTCGCCGACCGTGGCGTCACCGAGCGGGCCAGGGTCGTGGTCCTCTGCGAGGAGCCGCGCCCTGCCTACGACCGCGTCCAGCTGACCTCGTACTTCTCCGGGAAGACGCCCGACGACCTGTCGATGGTCGAGGACGGCTTCATGGAGAAGCACGGCATCGAGCTGTACACGAACGATCCGGCCGAGACGATCGACCGCGCGGCCCGGACGGTGACCGCCCGCTCCGGGCGGGTCGTCGCGTACGACACGCTCGTCCTCGCCACCGGCTCGTACCCCTTCGTGCCGCCCGTCCCCGGCAAGGACGCCACGGGCTGTTTCGTCTACCGCACGATCGAGGACCTCCTCGCGATCGAGGAGTACGCGAAGACGGCGACGACCGGCGCGGTCGTCGGCGGCGGTCTGCTCGGCCTGGAGGCGGCGGGCGCGCTCAAGGGCCTCGGTCTGGACACGCACGTCGTGGAGTTCGCGCCGCGTCTGATGCCGGTGCAGGTCGACGAGGGCGGCGGCACGGCCCTGCTGCGGACGATCGAGCGGATGGGCCTGACCGTCCACACGGGGACGGGCACGCAGGAGGTCGTGACGGCGGACGGCGCCGTGACGGGCATGAAGCTGTCGGACGGTTCCGAACTGGCCACGGACATGGTCGTGTTCTCGGCGGGTGTGCGCCCCCGGGACCAGCTGGGCCGGGACTGCGGTCTGGACGTCGGCGAGCGCGGCGGCATCGCCGTGGACGAGCTGTGCCGGACCTCCGACCCGGCGGTCTTCGCGATCGGCGAGTGCGCGCTGGCCTCGGACGGCCGGGTCTACGGCCTGGTCGCGCCGGGCTACGAGATGGCGCAGACGGCGGCGGCGGCGATCGCCGAGGAGACGGTCGACGGCTTCACCGGGGCCGACATGTCGACCAAGCTGAAGCTGCTCGGCGTGGACGTGGCCTCGTTCGGCGACGCGCACGGCACGGCCGAGGGCTGCCTCGACGTCGTGTACTCCGACTCCCGCTCGGGCGTCTACAAGAAGCTGGTGATCTCCGGCGACGGGGTGCTGCTCGGCGGTGTCCTGGTCGGCGACGCCGAGCAGTACGGGCTGCTGCGCCCGCTCACGGGTTCCGTGCCGCCGGTCTCCCCCGAGCAGCTGGTGCTCCCGGCGGGCGCGGGCGCCCCGGTCGCGCTCGGCCCGTCCGCGCTGCCGGACGACGCCGTGATCTGCTCCTGCCACAACGTGACGAAGCACGCGATCGGCCAGTGCACGAGCCTCCCCGAGGTGAAGAAGTGCACCAAGGCCGGTACGGGCTGCGGCAGTTGTGTGAAGACGATCGAGAAGCTGCTGCCGGCCGCCACCGACAAGGGGCTCTGCGGCTGCTTCTCGTACACCCGGAGCGAGCTGTACGAGATCGCCCGCACCCTGCGGCTGACCTCCTTCGCCGCGCTGCTCGACTCGCACGGCCGCGAGGAGGCGCGGGGCGGTGAGGGCTGCGAGGTCTGCAAGCCGACCGTCGGCTCCATCCTGGCCAGCCTAGCCCCGACACTCGGCATCGGCGGCTACATCCTGGACGGCGAGCAGGCCTCCCTCCAGGACACCAACGACCACTTCCTCGCCAACATGCAGCGCAACGGCTCCTATTCGGTGGTGCCGCGCATCCCCGGCGGCGAGATCACCCCGGACAAGCTGATCGTGATCGGCGAGGTGGCCCGCGACTTCGGGCTCTACACGAAGATCACCGGCGGTCAGCGGATCGACCTCTTCGGCGCCCGGGTGGACCAGCTGCCCTCGATCTGGACCCGGTTGGTCGACGCCGGCTTCGAGTCGGGGCACGCGTACGGCAAGGCGCTGCGCACGGTGAAGTCCTGCGTCGGGCAGACCTGGTGCCGCTACGGCGTCCAGGACTCCGTGAAGATGGCGATCCGCCTTGAGCTGCGCTACCGGGGCCTGCGCGCCCCGCACAAGCTGAAGTCGGCGGTCTCGGGCTGTGCCCGCGAGTGCGCGGAGGCCCAGTCGAAGGACTTCGGGATCATCGCGACGGCCAACGGCTGGAACCTGTACGTCGGCGGGAACGGCGGCGCGACCCCGCGCCACGCGGACCTGCTGGCGCAGGACCTCTCGGACGCCGAACTGGTGCGGCTCATCGACCGGTTCCTGATGTTCTACATCCGGACGGCGGACCGCCTGGAGCGGACGTCGACCTGGCTGGAGCGCCTGGAGGGCGGGCTCGACCACCTCAAGGACGTGGTGGTGCACGACTCGCTCGGGCTCTGCGACGAGCTGGAGGCGCTGATGGCCGCGCACGTCGCCGGCTACCGGGACGAGTGGGCGGAGACCCTGGACGACCCGGAGCGGCTGCGGCGCTTCGTCTCCTTCGTGAACGCGCCGGGGGCGCCGGACCCGTCGGTCCGGTTCGTGCCGGAGCGCGACCAGATCAAGCCGGACCTCACGATCCTCACGATCGGAAACCTGGAAGGGGCCACTTCCCGATGACGACGACGCTCGAAACGGCGGGGACGCTCGAACTCTCCCTGTCTCCCGACCTGTCCGGCGATTCCTGGATGGCGGTCTGCGAGGAGGCCCGGCTGACGCCCGGCCGGGGCGTGGCGGCGCTGCTGCCGGACGGCCGGCAGGTGGCGGTCTTCCGGGACCGCTCGGGCCGGACGTACGCGATCGACAACCGCGATCCGTTCACGGGGGCGCAGGTGCTGTCCCGGGGGCTCGTCGGCTCGGCGGGCGGGCGGCCGTTCGTGGCCTCGCCGCTCCTGAAGCAGCGTTTCGACCTGGAGACGGGCCGGTGCCTGGACGACGACGGGGTCGCGGTGGCGGTCTATCCGGTGCGCACGAAGTAACTTGACCGAGCGTTCCAGATAGTCGTACGGTCTCCTCGTGGCCAGGACCAAGGAATTCGATCCGAAGGCCGCGCTCCAGGCGGCGCTCGAACTGTTCTGGGCGCGCGGCTACGAGGCGACGACGATGTCCGACCTCGTGGAGCACCTCGGCATCGGCCGCGCCAGCATCTACGCGACCTTCGGCAACAAGCACGAGCTGTACCTGAAGGCGATGGACCGCTACCTGGAGACCCGCGACCCGCGGATCGTCGAGGAGCTGTCCGCGCCGGGCCCGGCCCTGCCGGCCGTGCGGGCGCTCGTCCGCCGCTTCGCCTCCGAGGCGGCGGCGGACGGGGAGCGGCTGAACGGCTGCTTCGTCACCAATTCGGCGGCGGAGCTGGGCCCGCACGACACGCTGGTCGCGCGCCGGGTCGAGCTGAGCTGGGAGCAGATCGAGACGCTGCTGTACGGGGCGCTCGTCCGGGCCCGCGCCGGGGGCGAGCTCCCGGCGGACCGGGACCCGCGGGCCCTGTCCCGGATGCTGCTCGTCCTGCTCCAGGGGATCCGGGTGGTCGGCAAGGTGTCGAGCGAGCCGGGCCGGGTCACGGACGCGGCGGAGCAGGCACTGGGACTGCTGGACTGAGGAAAGGGCGCCCACGGGGGCGCCCTTTCTTCGGCACTCAATCTGGAACGTACGGTCAAGTTCAATCTCGGGGGGTTCGGATGTCGATGACCACGGTGCGGGGCGCTCGGGAGGCCACCGGCCGCCGGGGTTTCCTGCTCCTCGGAGCCGTGCAGACGACGCTCGTCTTCACGCTCGCCTCCCTCGCCGTCCCCCTCCCCCGCATCGGCGCCGAGTTCCGGCTCGACCGCGCCGAACTGATCCTGCTGAGCGCCGCCTACGGGCTGAGCTTCGCCGGACTCCTCCTGCTCGGCGGCCGTCTCGCCGACCGCTCCGGCGGGCGCCGGGTCCTCACGGCCGGGCTCCTGGTCTTCGGTACCGCCTCCGCCCTCGCGCCGCTGGCCCCCGGGTACGGGACGCTGCTCGCTGCCCGGTTCGGGCAGGGCATGGGCGCGGCGCTCGTCGCGCCGGCCGCGATGACGGTGCTGCGGGCGCTGTACCCGGAACCCGCCGCGTACGGCAGGGCGATGGCCACCTGGGGCGGCCTCTCGGTGCTCGGCGCGACCGCCGGGAACCTGCTCTCCGGGGTCATCGCGGCGGCCACCTCCTGGCGCGGCACCTTCGGGGTCCCGATCGCAGTGACGGCGACGGCGCTGGCCCTGGCGCCGCGGCTGCTGCCGGCCACGCCCCCGCCCGGCGTCCGCCGCCCCCTCGACCTCCCCGGCGCCCTGCTCGCCACCACCGGGATCACGCTCGCCAGTTTCGGGCTCGTCCTCACCGACGCCCACCCCTGGGGCTCCGCCCCGGTCCTCGTGCCGCTGCTCGCCGGCCTCGTCTTGCTCGCCGCCTTCGGGGCCGTCGAGCGGCGGACCGCCGACCCTCTCCTGCCCCCGGACTTCCTGCGCGACCGCCGCCGCGCCCTCGGCCTCGCGGCCATCGGTCTCACGGCCGCCGGCACGGCCACGGTCTTCGTCCTGCTGTCCCTCGCGCTCCAGGAACAGCGCGGCTGGTCCGCGCTGCTCACCTCCGCCGCCTTCGCGCCCTTCGCGGTCGCCCTGCTCGGCGCGGGCCGGCTCGCGGGCCCGCTGATCGGGCGGTACGGCCCCGGGCCGGTGAGCGCCACCGGGCTCGGCACGGCCGCCGCCGGGCTCGGGCTGCTCGCCGCGACAGGTTTCGAGACGTCCGTCCCGTACGCGTACGGGCTGCTGCCCGGCCTGGTCCTGCTGCCCGCCGGTGGCGCCCTGTCCTTCGCGGGCGCCGCCGTCCTCGCCACCGACGGGGTCCCGGCGCACCGCGCGGGCCTCGCGGGCGGGGTCCTGAACACGGCGATGGAGCTCGGGCCGACCGTGCTCTTCGCCGCCCTGCTCACCCTCGGCGGCGACGCGGTGTCGCTGGCGGCCGCGGCCGTTCTGTTCACCGCCCTCTCCGCCACCGCGCTCCTCCACCAGAAAGGCTGACCACCATGTCCGCACGCTTCACCGACCGCACCGTCCTCGTCACCGGCGCCGGTTCCGGTCTCGGCCGGGCCATCGCGCTCGCCTTCGCCGCCGAGGGCGCGAAGGTCGTCGCCGCCGGCCGTACGGCGGAGTCCCTCGACGGGACGGTCGCCCTGATCGGGGCCGCCGGGGGCACCGCCGCCGCGGTGACCGCCGACGTGGCGAGCGCCGAGTCCACCCGGGAGCTGGTCCGGCGTGCGGTCGAGCTCTACGGCGGCCTGGACGTGGCCGTGAACAACGCGGGGGTCTTCCGGGGCGGCGGCCACAGCGCCGCCGACTTCCCGCTGGAGGACTGGCGGACGCTGCTCGACATCAACGTGACGGGCGTCCTGCACGCCCTGCAGGCCGAGGTCGCCCACATGCGGGCGAACGGCGGCGGGGCCATCGTGAACATCGCGTCCAACCTGGGCCCGCACGTCCGGATCCCCGGGGTCTTCGGCTACCAGGTCTCCAAGGCGGCGGTCTCGGCGCTCACCCGGGCCGCGGCCCTGGACCACATCGGCGACGGGGTCCGGATCAACGCGGTCAGCCCCGGCGCGGCGGAGTCCACGATGTCGCTCCAGCCCGGCGAGACCGAGGCGGAGCGGGAGGTCCGGATGAAGGAGCAGTCGCCCCTCGGCCGCATCTCGTCGGCGGCCGAGGTGGCGGCGGCGGTGCTGTACCTCGCGTCGGACGACGCGGGCTCGGCCGTCGGCACGGACCTGGTGATCGACGGCGGCGTCTCGGCCTGAATCAGCCCTGGCCCTGGACGGCCGCCGGATCCATCCAGAAGACCTCCCAGTGGTGGCCGTCCAGGTCGGTGAAGGATCGGCCGTACATGAAGTCCATCTCCATCGGCTCCTTCGCCGGACCGCCGCCGGCGGCGAGGGCGCGGTCGGCCAGCTGGTCGACCTTCTCCCGGCTCTCGGCGCTCAGCGTGACCAGGACCTCGGTGGTCTTGGTCGCGTCGGAGATCTCCTTGCCGGGCGCCATGAACGACTGGAACTTGGGCTCTTCGAGGAGCATCGCGAAGATCGTGTCGCTGATGACCACACAGGCCGTGGTCTCGTCGCTGAACTGCGGGTTCGAGGGGAAGCCCAGCTTCTCGAAGAAGGCCTTGCTGGCGTCGACGTCCTTGACGGGCAGGTTCACGAAGATCATCTGGGGGGCCATGGCGCTCTCGTCTCTCTCGTTCGGTGCTGTCGAGAGGTAAGACGGGCCTGCCCCTCGGAACTCATCGCTCTCCCGAGGATTCTTTTCGCTCAGGCCACGGAGCGCAGTTCGAGGGCCGCCAGCGGGACGAACCCGCCGCCCGTGCCCCCGGTGGCCGCCCCGGGCCCGGCGAGCCGGCGCAGCATGGCGAGGGCGATCCGCTCGCCCTGCGCCTTGGCCCGCTCGGCCCGCGGCCCCTGGTGGAGTCCGTCGACGGTGGCGTGCCACAGCTGCACCCAGCGGCCGAAGTGGGCGGCGGTGAGCGGCCGGGCGGAGTGGAGGGCGGCGTGCGGGGCGAAGGCGTCGCGGCCGTAGTCGGCGGTACGGAAGAGGGCGCGCTCCCAGAAGTCGGCGATGCGCGGCAGGTGGACCTCCAGGTCGGTCCCGGCGATCTCGGTGAAGAAGGGCCCGATCAGCGGGTCGGCGAAGGCGGCGCCGTAGAAGCGGCGCAGCAGCACGTCGAGGTCGTGGCGGTCGCTGATGTCCCGGGTGGCACGCATGCCCCCAGTCTGCCGACCGCCGACCCCTCCCCCAAGTGCCGAAGGTCCCCGTCCTCAGGCGGTCCAGCGGCGGACGGTGTCCGTGGTGGCGTCGTACGTGAGCCAGGTGCCGTCGCCGAGGGGCCGGACCAGGCCGTCGGCCGGGCCCGAGGGGTAGCGGACGCGCTCGCGTCTCTCCAGCGTGCGGGCGTCGAGGAGCCAGGTGCCGTGCGCCTCGGGATCGGCGTCGTACGCGACCCGGGTGGTGGCGAGGACGGTGTCGCCGTCGAGGAAGCCGCAGCCGTGGCCCCACCGGACCTCCTCGTTCTCCGCGAGGACCGTGCCGTCGAGGGCGTGCAGCTGGAGGTCGTTGCCGTTGTGCTCGACCGTGAGGAATCCGGCGTGATCGGGGTGGACGTCGAACAGGATGCGGTCGAGGCCGTCGTTCAGCCCGTCGTGGACGGTCAGCTCCCGCCCGTCCCAGCGCCCCCAGTAGACGAGGACGCCGTCCTGGCCCATGCCGACGCACAGGCCCATGTGCACGCCGTCGGGGTGGGCGAGGTGCCACGAGCCGGAGGCCACGCTGTCCGGCAGGGGCAGCCGGGCCAGCTCGCGGCCGTCCTCGGCGTCGAGGACGACCCAGCCCTCCAGGTAGTCCTCGGGGTCGTCCCCCGCCTCCAGGACGACGTGCGCCCACACGAACCGGCCGTCGGCGGAGATGCCGCTGGAGCCGGACTCGCTCCCCGGGCAGACCTGCCGCTCGTCGCCGGTGTGCGGGTGGCCGACGCGCTGGTCCCAGCAGGCGTGCTCGTACACCCACCGGGTCGTGCCGTCGGCGCGCACCGCCCGCACCGAACGCTGTCCGGAGAAGGCGGCGAAGGCCAGGTCGGGGTGGACCGAGTGGACTCCCCCGCCCCAGCCGGGCCACGGCAGCGGGAAGACGACGTCCGGCGCCCGGTCCCCCGCGAACAGCGCCTCCAGTTCGTGCACTTCGAGGTCGGCGCCGTGCGGCAGCAGGGCCCGGTGCCGGCCTGTGCCCCGCACTTCGAAGGGGCAGCCGTAGACCAGTTCACGTGCTCCGGGGAGCGCGACCGAATCGAGCAGGTGTGCGTCGACGTCCATGCCGAGAACCTAGCGTCCCACACCGACAGCGAGCGCCCGCCTCCGCTTCACCGCTCGTTGACGTCCGGTCAATTCCGTACTCCTAGGTTCCGGAAGCGCGCGACCCCGTCGCCCGACCGGTGCGGCGGGGCGGTTCACACCCTTCTGAGGAGTGAGACGTGGAGCGACGCAGTTTCCTGCGTGGAGCGGTCATCGGCACCTCGGCCGCCGCCTTCGGCGGCAGCCTGTGGCAGAGCGCGGCCGTCGCCGCCCCCGCCCAGCCCGGCGCCGGCCCCTACGGGGCGCTCGGCGCGGCGGACGCGAACGGCATCCAGCTGCCGGCCGGGTTCACCAGCCGGGTGATCGCCCGGTCCGGTCAGACCGTGACCGGCACCTCGTACGCCTGGCACAACGCCCCCGACGGCGGCGCCTGCTTCGCCGACGGCTCGGGCTGGATCTACGTCTCGAACTCGGAGATCAACCCGAGCGGCGGCGCGAGCGCCGTGAGGTTCGACGCGGCGGGCGCGATCACCGGCGCGTACCGCATCCTCTCCGGCACCCGCCAGAACTGCGCGGGCGGCAAGACGCCGTGGAACACCTGGCTGTCCTGCGAGGAGGTGTCCCTCGGCTACGTCTACGAGACGAACCCCTGGGGCGGCACCGCCACCCGCCGCGACGCGATGGGCCGGTTCAAGCACGAGGCCGCGGCCGCGGACCCGGTGCGCCAGGTGGTCTACCTGACCGAGGACGAGACGGACGGCTGCTTCTACCGCTTCGTCCCCACGACCTGGGGCAACCTCTCCTCCGGCACCCTCCAGGTCCTCACCGCCGGCACCGGCACCTCCGGCACCTTCGGCTGGCAGAACGTGCCGGACCCGGACGGCTCCCCGGCCACCACCCGCACCCAGGTGTCCGGCGCCAAGCACTTCAACGGCGGCGAGGGCTGCCACTACGCGAACGACACCGTCTGGTTCACCACCAAGGGGGACAACCGGGTCTGGCAGGTGAACCTGGCCGCCGGGACCTACGAGCTGGCCTACGACGACTCGCTGGTGGTCGGTGGCGGCGCCCCGCTCACCGGCGTGGACAACATCACCGGCTCGTCCTCCGGCGACCTGTACGTCGCCGAGGACGGCGGCAACATGGAGATCTGTCTCATCACCCCGGACGACGTGGTCACGCAGTTCCTGCGGATCAACGGCCAGTCCGGCTCCGAGATCACCGGACCGGCCTTCTCCCCCGACGGCACGCGGCTGTACTTCTCCAGCCAGCGCGGCACGAGCGGCAGCTCCTCGGGCGGCATCACCTACGAGGTGACGGGCCCGTTCCGCGCGTAGTTACCCGCGTAGCATCGCAGGTCGACCTGCCGTTGGGCGCCGCCGAGCAGGGCGGCGCCCAGCGGCGTCAGGGTGTGCAGGACGGCGTTGCCGTGGCGGAGGGTCGCGATGAGCCCGGCCTCGCGCAGCACGCCCGCGTGCTGACTGGCCGAGGCCAGCGACACCCCGGCCCTGCGGGCCAGCTCGCTGGTGGTGCCGCCGTCCCCGATGGCGTGCAGGACGGCCGAGCGGGTCTGGCCGACCAGCTTGGCGAGGGAGGAGCCGCCCGGCGCGCGGACGGTCGCCGTCTCGCCGTGCGTGACGGGGTAGACGAGGACCGGCGGCAGCTCCGGGTCCCGCAGGACGACCGGGGTCCCCCGGCAGAAGAACGAGGGCTGGAGCAGCAGTCCCCGCCCGTCGAGGTGGACGTCCCGGTCGACCGGGTAGTCCGCCTCCAGGACGGGTGCGCGCCAGCGCAGCATCGGCGGCAGCGAGGCGAGCAGCTCCTCGGCGCCGCCGTCCAGGAGCGCCCGGCCGCGGCGGGCCCGGTCGGCCTCGACGCGGGCCCGGATGTGCGGCCAGTACGGTTCGATCGCGGCCCGGTGGTAGCTGCGCAGGGCCCCCACGAGCCGGTCGAAGGGCTCCGCGCCGCCGTCGGCGAGGGCGCGCAGCGAGTGCGGCACGGTCCGGCCGCCGGAGCGGTCGGCGGCGAGCAGCGAGAGCTCGTCGCGGAGCCGGCCGTGTTCGGTGGCGCGGATGGCCTGGAGGCCCTCGTCGAGCCCGTGGACGCCCTCGGCGGGCGTCAGGAAGTCGGGGAAATAGCCGCGGCTGGGGACGAGCGCGGCGAGGAGCCGGGTCTCACCGCCGAGCCGCATCCGGGCGTCCGTACGCCATTCTCCGTAGACGACGGGGCCGCGCCGGTCCCTTAAACGGTGAAAGCTCAGAATCGTTTCCCACAGAACGTCCGGCCGGGCGGCCGTCCGCACCCCTGCCAAATCGTTCCCTGTGAAATGAATCCGCAGCATGAAGGTCCCCACCTGTGCACTCGCAACCACCCCCGACGACGAGTATGCACAGCATCACTGCACGTTACCAGGGTGTTTCAGCCACAGTTGAAAGGCATCGCGGCAATCAGGGGGGAACCGAAAAGCTGTACGGGTCGGGCAGGAAACCTTCAGGACCGAGGTGACGTGGTGAAGACCGTGGGGGGCTTTGCCCGTCCGGCGGCGGTCGGCGAGGTTGCGGCTCACCTGCCCGACATCGGTAAAGGGCGCGGCCTCCGGGTGGGGATCCGGGGGTCGCGCCCGCCCCGTTCTTTGCGACACGCAAACGTAGAAGTTCAATAGCCAATAATTCAATCGGCCGTAATTGAACATGAACTCACATGTGCCCGGCAAAGCTCCGCGGGTATACGACGGGACGGACACCTCCGCACAAAAGGTGTCCGTCCCGTCTCTTTGTGAATCCGGAGCCGCCGCCCGTCGGTGAGGGTCAAGACGTGACCGACGGCGGCCCCGGTGGCTCTGTGTCCGCTGCTGAACCGGGGTTCAGCAGGGCTCAGCGGCTGTCGCTGCCCTTCGCACCGGACGCCGCGCGGCCCGCCTCCAGGCGCGCCACCGGGATCCGGAAGGGCGAGCAGGAGACGTAGTCGAGGCCGACCTCGTGGAAGAAGTGCACCGACTCCGGGTCGCCGCCGTGCTCGCCGCAGACACCGAGCTTGATGTCGGGGCGGGTGGCGCGGCCGGCCTGGACGGCGCTGCGGACCAGGGAGCCCACGCCGTCCTTGTCGATGGTCTCGAAGGGGCTGACGCCGAAGATGCCCTTCTCCAGGTACGCGGTGAAGAAGGAGGCCTCCACGTCGTCGCGGGAGAAGCCCCAGACCGTCTGCGTCAGGTCGTTGGTGCCGAAGGAGAAGAACTCCGCGGCCTCGGCGATCTGACCGGCGGTCACGGCGGCGCGCGGCAGCTCGATCATGGTGCCGAGCGCGAGCTTCAGCTCGACGCCGGTCTGCGCCCGGACCTCGGCGATGACCTGCTCGGCCTCCTCGCGGACGATCTCCAGCTCCTGGACGGTGCCGACGAGCGGGATCATGATCTCGGCGCGCGGGTCGCCCTTGGCGTCGATGCGGTGGGCCGCGGCCTCCGCGATCGCCCGGACCTGCATGGTGAACAGGCCGGGGATGACCAGGCCGAGGCGGACGCCGCGCAGACCCAGCATCGGGTTCTGCTCGTGCAGCCGGTGCACGGCCTGGAGCAGGCGCAGGTCGTTCTCGTGCGGCTCCTTGCGGGACTCGGCGAGGGCGACGCGCACCGAGAGCTCGGTGATGTCGGGCAGGAACTCGTGCAGCGGCGGGTCGAGCAGGCGGACCGTGACGGGCAGCCCGTCCATGGCCTCGAAGAGCTCGATGAAGTCCTGCTTCTGCAGCGGCAGGAGCGCCTTCAGCGACTCCTCGCGCTCGGCGTCCGTGTCGGCCAGGATGAGGCGCTCGACGTACTGGCGGCGCTCGCCGAGGAACATGTGCTCGGTGCGGCACAGGCCGATGCCCTGGGCGCCGAAGCGGCGGGCGCGCGAGGCGTCCTCGGCGTTGTCGGCGTTGGCGCGGACGCGGAGGCGGCGGACGCGGTCGGCGTAGGCCATGATCCGGTGCACGGCGGCGACGAGCTCGTCGGCGTCGTCGGCGCCGGCGTGCATGCGGCCCTCGAAGTACTCGACGACCGGGGAGGGTACGACGGGTACCTCACCGAGGTAGACCTTGCCGGTGGAGCCGTCGATGGAGACGACGTCGCCCTCCTCGACGACCTGGCCGTCGGCCGTGGTCATCCGGCGGCGCTTGGTGTCGACCTCCAGCTCCTCGGCGCCGCAGACACAGGTCTTGCCCATGCCGCGGGCGACGACGGCGGCGTGCGAGGTCTTGCCGCCGCGGGAGGTGAGGATGCCCTCGGCGGCGATCATGCCGTCCAGGTCGTCCGGGTTGGTCTCGCGGCGGATCAGGATGACCTTCTCGCCGGAGCGGGACCACTTGACGGCCGTGTACGAGTCGAAGACGGCCTTGCCGACGGCGGCGCCCGGGGAGGCGGCGATGCCGCGACCGACCTGCTCGACCTTGGCGTTCTCGTCGAACTTGGGGAACATCAGCTGGGCCAGCTGGGCGCCGGTGACGCGCTGGAGCGCCTCGGCCTCGTCGATCAGGCCCTGGTCCACGAGCTGCGTGGCGATGCGGAAGGCGGCACCGGCGGTGCGCTTGCCGACACGGGTCTGGAGCATCCAGAGCTGGCCGCGCTCGATGGTGAACTCGATGTCGCAGAGATCCTTGTAGTGGGTCTCCAGCGTGTTCATGATCGCCATCAGCTGGTCGTACGACGTCTTGTCGATCGACTCCAGCTCGGCGAGCGGCACGGTGTTGCGGATGCCGGCGACGACGTCCTCGCCCTGCGCGTTCTGCAGGTAGTCGCCGTAGACGCCGGCGTGGCCGGAGGCGGGGTCGCGGGTGAAGGCGACGCCGGTGCCGGAGTCGGGGCCGAGGTTGC
Organism: Streptomyces sp. R44; assembly: GCF_041053105.1. NCBI lineage: Bacteria > Bacillati > Actinomycetota > Actinomycetes > Kitasatosporales > Streptomycetaceae > Streptomyces > Streptomyces sp. R44. The sequence goes on from NZ_CP163444.1 coordinate 2,880,339, forward strand.
CGAAGACCATCGAGCAGACGTTGACGGCGGTGCCGAGGTCGCCCGGGATGCGCTCCTGGCGGCGGTACAGCTTGGCGCGGTCCGTGTTCCAGGAGTTGAAGACGGCCTCGATGGCGAGGTCCATCTGCTCGCGCGGGTCCTGCGGGAAGTCGCGGCCGGTCTCGGCCTTCACGATCTTCTTGAAGTGCTTGACGACCTTCTTGAGGTCGGCGGCGTCCAGGTCGGTGTCGCTGGCGACCTTCTTCGCGGCCTTGGCCTCGTCGAGGGCCTCCTCGAAGAGCTCGCCGTCGACGCCGAGGACGGTCTTGCCGAACATCTGGATCAGGCGGCGGTACGAGTCCCACGCGAAGCGGTCGTTGTCGGCCTGGCGGGCGAGGCCGGCCACCGACTCGTCGGAGAGGCCGATGTTGAGGACGGTGTCCATCATGCCCGGCATGGAGAACTTGGCGCCCGAGCGGACCGAGACGAGAAGCGGGTTGTCGGCCTGGCCGAGCTTCTTGCCCATCTGCTGCTCGAGGGCGTCGAGGTGCGCGGTGACCTCGTCGCGGAGCTCGACCGGCTCCGAGCCGCTCTCGAGGTAGACCTTGCACGCCTCGGTGGTGATCGTGAAGCCCGGAGGCACCGGCAGACCGAGGTTGGTCATCTCGGCGAGGTTGGCGCCCTTGCCACCGAGCAGGTCCTTCAGGTCCCTGTTGCCCTCGGTGAAGTCGTAGACGAACTTCTGATCATTAATTTCCGACACGGGTCCCGACTCCTCGATGACTCGGTTGGCTGCCCTGACGGCGAGGAACATACCCAGATCGAAGGCTTCTGGGGAGGTACGCCTGCCGGTCACACGGTCTTAACCACCCGTCCGCCAGCACTTCGAAAGTTACCGAGGCGAAGATTCCGGTTTCACGCCCCGAAGGCCAGTTGACCCAATCCAGCACTTAGTCGCTCACATGAGCGCCCAATCGAGCACTTGCGTTCAAGTCTTGAACGCAAAAGGGGTGGCACTCAGTGCCACCCCTTCAGTCTTTGCAGCTACCCGTAACCTGCTCATCTGAGCACCACCCCCCTCAAGGGTGGCGAGGATCACTCCTCCGGAAGGGGCTGAATCTCAGCCTCCGGACGTGTCCAGCTCGGCGTCCTCGCTCACTCCGGCGCAGTCGTAGGGGTCCTTCAACCAGCCGTCCGGCAGGACAACTCGGTTGTTTCCGGACGTACGACCCCGGGGGCCGTCCGCACCCACCGGCCACGGCTGGTCCAGGTCGAGCTCGCTCAACTGAGCGCGCAGCTCGTCCAGAGAAGAGGTGATCGCGAGCTTCTTGCGCATCTCGGAGCCGACCGCGAAGCCCTTCAGGTACCAGGCCACGTGCTTGCGGAAGTCGATGACACCGCGTGCCTCGTCACCCAGCCACTCGCCGAGCAGCCGCGCGTGCCGCACCATCGCGTCCGCGACCTCCCGGAGTCCCGGCTGCGCGTAGGCGCCGGTGCCCTCGAAGCCTGCCACGAGGTCCCCGAAGAGCCACGGGCGGCCCAGGCAGCCCCGGCCCACGACGACGCCGTCGCAGCCCGTCTCCCGCATCATCCGCAGCGCGTCGTCCGCCGACCAGATGTCGCCGTTGCCGAGCACCGGGATCTCCGGCACGTGCTCCTTGAGCCGCGCGATCGCGTCCCAGTCGGCCGTGCCGCCGTAGTGCTGGGCGGCGGTCCTGCCGTGCAGGGCGATGGCGGTGACACCCTCCTCGACGGCGATCCGGCCGGCGTCGAGGTAGGTGATGTGGTCGTCGTCGATGCCCTTGCGCATCTTCATCGTGACCGGCAGGTCGCCCGCGTTGGTCACGGCCTCGTTGAGGATCGCCCGCAGCAGCGGCCGCTTGTAGGGCAGGGCCGAGCCGCCGCCCTTCCGGGTCACCTTGGGGACCGGGCAGCCGAAGTTCAGGTCGATGTGGTCGGCGAGGTCCTCGTCGACGATCATCCGCACGGCCTTGCCGACCGTCACCGGATCCACGCCGTACAGCTGGATCGAGCGCGGCTTCTCCGTCTCGTCGAAACGGATGAGCTGCATCGTCTTCTCGTTGCGCTCGACCAGGGCGCGCGTCGTGATCATCTCGCTCACGAACAGTCCCTTGCCGCCGCTGAACTCACGGCAGAGGGTACGGAAGGGGGCGTTGGTGATGCCGGCCATCGGGGCGAGCACCACCGGCGGCTGCACGATGTGCGGCCCGATGGCGAGAGGGGTGAACGCGGTCATTCGGCCATTGTCCCGCACTGCGGAGTTTCTTAGACAGCCATACGATCCGCACATGCCCGAGCTCACACGCGGTCGCCGTCTCGTCGTCCTCGCGATCTGCTGCATGAGCCTGCTCATCGTCAGCCTGGACAACACCGCGCTGAACGTCGCCCTGCCCGCGATGCGGCGCGATCTCGGCGCCACCGTCGCCGGCATGCAGTGGGTGATCGACGCCTACACGCTGGTCCTGGCCTCCCTGCTGATGCTCGCGGGCTCCACCGCCGACCGGATCGGCCGCCGCAAGGTCTTCGTCACCGGCCTGGCCGTCTTCGCCCTCGGCTCGCTGCTCTGCTCCCTCGCGCCGAACCTGGAGGCCCTGATCGCCTTCCGGGCGGTCCAGGCCGTGGGCGGCTCGATGCTGAACCCGGTCGCCATGTCGATCATCACGAACACCTTCACGGAACCGGCCGCACGCGCGCGTGCCATCGGCGTCTGGGGCGGGGTCGTCGGCGTCTCCATGGCCGCCGGGCCGCTGGTCGGCGGTGTGCTGGTCCAGTCGGTCGGCTGGCGGTCGATCTTCTGGGTGAACCTGCCGGTCGCCCTCGTCGCCCTGGTCCTGACCCTGCGGTACGTCCCCGAGTCCCGCGCGCCCCGCCCCCGGCGCCCCGACCCGGTCGGGCAGCTCCTGGTGACGGCGCTCCTCGGCTCCCTCACGTACGCGATCATCGAGACCGACCCGCTCTTCGCCGGGATCGCGGCCGTCGCGCTCGCCGGTCTCCTCCTCTACGAGCCCCGCCGCCGCGAGCCGCTCATCGACCTGCGGTTCTTCCGCAGCGCGCCGTTCAGCGGGGCCACCGTCATCGCGGTCTGCGCCTTCGCCTCGCTCGGCGGCTTCCTGTTCCTGAACACGCTCTACCTCCAGGACGTGCGCGGGCTCTCCCCGCTGTCCGCCGGGCTCTGGATGCTGCCGATGGCCGGCATGACCTTCGTCTTCGCCCCGCTGTCGGGGCGGCTCACGGCGGCGCGCGGGCCGCGCCTCTCGCTGCTGCTCGCGGGGACGGCGATGGCGGCGGGGCCGCTGCTCTTCGCGGCCTTCGAGGCCGAGACGAGCGATGCGCTGCTCCTCACCGGGTACGTGGTCTTCGGCATCGGCTTCGGCCTGGTGAACGCCCCGATCACGAACACCGCCGTGTCCGGGATGCCCCGCGCGCAGGCCGGGGTGGCGGCCGCGGTGGCCTCGACGAGCCGCCAGGTCGGGCAGACGCTCGGCGTCGCGGTGATCGGCGCGGTCCTGGCGGCGGGACTCGGCGCCGTGCCGGACGCGGACGCGTTCGTGGCGGCGGCCCGCCCCGGCTACTGGATCATCACGGGCTGCGGGCTCGCCGTCCTGGTGGTCGGCGCCGTCACCAGCGGCGCGTGGGCTCGGCGCACGGCGGAGCGGACGGCGCGGTGCCTGGCGCCGGAGGAGGAGCGGGAAGGCGGCAAGGAGGGCGGACCTCAGGCGATGGCCAAGACACCGGCGCCCTGAGGCGCCTAGGGCCTGTCTGACAATTCGCGCCGGATCAGGCCGGGCCGTCTGGTGCGTGCGATCGGCGTGCGGCCGGGGCGCCCTCGTAGCGGAGCTACTTGGGCGTTTCGGCCGTGCGGCGAGCGTGCGTGCCGGACGGCCCGGACCCGGCGGGAATTGTCAGACAGGCCCGAGCCTCCCGTTCCCGGACGATCAGGTCGAGGAGGCGGGCGACGCCGGCCTGGGTGGCGTCGTCCACGGGGACGTACGTGACGAGGTGGGTCCCGGCGTTCGGGCCGAGCCAGAGGTTGGTGTGCTCGAAGCTGAGCAGCCCCACGCGGGCGTTGCGGATGACCTTCACGCGGCCGCCGGGGGCGACCACCTCGTGCCGCGCCCACAGCTCCCGGAACTCGGGCGAGGCCTCTTCGAGGCGGCGTACGAGCTCCTTCCAGGCGGGCTCGGCCAGGTGCTCGGCCATGGCGGCGCGGAGCTTCCCGGCGAGCGCGCGCATGACCTCGGGCAGATCGGTGACCGAGGCCCGGAAGTCCTCGTTCGTGAAGGCCAGCCAGAGGGAGTTGCGGTCCTCGCGGGGCAGCGCGTCCAGATCGCAGAAGAGCTGCCCGAACGTGCGGTTGTGGGCGAGGAAGTCGTAGCGGCTGTTCTGGATCGCGGCCGGGACGGGCTCCAGCTGGTCGAGGAGCCGGCGCAGGGTGGGCGTGACGGCGGAGCAGGTCGCCTCGGGGTGCGGATCGGTCGCCCCGGCGAGCGCGAAGAGATGGGTCCGCTCGGTCGGGTCGAGCAGCAGGGCCCCGGCGAGGGCGTCCAGGACCTGCGGGGAGACCTGGATGTCCCGGGCCTGTTCGAGCCAGGTGTACCAGGTGACGCCGACGGCGGAGAGGTGCGCGACCTCCTCGCGGCGCAGTCCTGGGGTGCGGCGGCGCCGGCCCCGGGGCAGGCCGACCTGCTCGGGGGTGATGCGCTCGCGGCGGGAGCGGAGGAAGGCGGCGAGCTCGTGGCGCCGGATGTCCTGCTCGGGTGCGCTCAACGCCATGACGGTCATGCCTCCAGGGTGCCGGGGCGGTCAGCCGGTTTCCAGGTAGTGCTTCTACCAGGATAAGGACACTCTGGTACCAGGCTGAGCAGAGGCGGAGGCTCGGTCCCGTGACTACGACCTCCCCTTCCGTCCGCACCGCGGCCCCGGCCGGCCGCCAGGCCCCGGCGCTCGGCGCCCTCGGGCTGTTCACCGTGCTGCTCGGGGCCGCGCTCCCCCTCATCGACTTCTTCATCGTCAACGTCGCCCTGCCGTCCATCGACCACGACCTGGCCGCGGGCCCGGCGCTCCTCGAACTGGTCGTCGCCGGGTACGGCCTGGCGTACTCCGTGCTGCTCGTCCTCGGCGGGCGGCTCGGCGACCTCTTCGGCCGCCGCCGGCTCTTCCTCGCCGGCATGGCCGCCTTCGGCCTCACCTCGCTCGCCTGCGGGCTCGCCCCGGACGCCTGGACGCTGGTCGCGGCCCGGGTGGCGCAGGGCGCGGCGGCGGCGCTGATGCTGCCGCAGGTGCTCGCGACCATCCACTCCTCGACCGAGGGGGCGCGCCGGGCGAAGGCTCTGAGCCTGTACGGGGCGACCGCCGGTCTCGCGATGGCGGGCGGCCAGATCCTGGGCGGGGTGCTCGTGACCGCCGACATCGCGGGCTCCGGCTGGCGCTCGGTGTTCCTGGTGAACGTGCCGGTGGCGGTGGCGGGCCTGGCGCTCGCCGTCCGTACCGTGCCGGAGACCCGCTCGGACCGGCCCGCGCCGGTGGACGTGCCGGGGACGCTGCTCCTCGCGCTCGCGCTGCTGACCCTGCTCGCGCCGCTGACGGAGGGCCGGGCGGCGGGCTGGCCGCTGTGGACCTGGGTGTCGCTCGCGGTGTTCCCGTTCGCGGCCGGGGCCTTCTGGTGGGTGGAGCGGCGGGCGGACCGCCGGGGCGCGGTGCCGCTGGTCCCGCCGAGCCTGCTGGCCCTGGTCCCGCTGCGGCGCGGGCTCGCGGTGGTGCTGCCGCTCTCGCTGGGTTTCAGCGGCTTCATGTTCGTGATCGCGGTGGCGCTCCAGCAGGGGCTGCAGATGGGCGCGGTGGCCTCGGGCCTGGCGCTCGTGCCGATGGCGCTCGCGTTCTTCGGTGCCTCGCTGGCGGGGCCGCGTCTGGTGCGGCGTTGGGGCACCCGGGTCGTGCCGGTGGGGGCCCTGCTCCAGGGGCTCGGCATCGCCGCGATCGTCTGGTCGGTGGCGCGGGACTGGCAGGGGCTGTCCGTCGGGGACCTGGTGCCGGGGATGGCGGTGGCGGGTCTCGGTCAGGGGCTTCAGCTGCCGGTGCTGTTCCGGGTGGTGCTCTCGGAGGTGCCGTCGGAGCGGGCGGGCGTGGGCAGCGGGGTCATGGTGACCACGCAGCAGTCGGCGCTGACGCTGGGCGTGGCGACGCTGGGTTCGCTCTTCCTGTCGCTGGCCGCCTCGCCGGCCGACATGGGCGGGGCGCTGCGGACGACGCTCCTGGTCCAGCTGGGTGTGGTGGCGCTGACGCTGCTGCTGAGCCTGCGCCTCCCCCGCACGGTGAAGTAGCCGAAACCTGAGGGATGGACTGACAGATATTGAAATCTGTCATCGCTCATGCCATAGTCGTTCCATGACCACCACACCGAAGACCTCCGCATCGAAGAAGACCGTCCCCACCCGTCCGCTCGGCGCCACCGGCCCCGTCGTCTCCGCGCTCGGCCTCGGCTGCATGGGCATGTCCGCCCTGTACGGCGAGAGCGACCGGGCCGAGTCGATCGCGACGATCCACGCGGCCCTGGACGCCGGCGTCACCCTGCTCGACACGGGCGACTTCTACGGGATGGGCCACAACGAGCTGCTCATCGACGAGGCGCTGCGGACGGCGCCCGCCGGCGCCCGCGAGCAGGCGCTGACCAGCGTGAAGTTCGGCGCCCTGCGCACGGTCGAGGGCGGCTTCACCGGCTACGACGGCCGCCCGGCCGCCGTGAAGAACTTCGCGGCGTACTCGCTCCAGCGCCTCGGCACGGACCACATCGACATCTACCGGATCGCCCGCGTCGACCCGGACGTGCCGATCGAGGAGACCGTCGGCGCCATCGCCGAGCTGGTCGAGGCGGGCCACGTGCGGCACATCGGCCTCTCCGAGGTCGGCGCGGACACCCTGCGCCGGGCGGCGGCCGTGGCCCCGATCGCGGACCTCCAGATCGAGTACTCCCTCGTCTCCCGCGGCATCGAGGAGAAGATCCTCCCCACCGCGCGCGAGCTGGGCATCGGCGTCACGGCGTACGGAGTCCTCTCCCGGGGCCTGATCAGCGGCCACTTCACCCGGGACCGGGAGCTCGGCCCCGGCGACTTCCGCGGGATGTCCCCGCGCTTCCAGGGCGAGAACCTCGACCGCAACCTGGACCTGGTGGACCGCCTGCGCGCGGTCGCCGAGGCCAAGGGCGTCACGGTCGCCCAGACGGCGATCGCCTGGGTCCTCGCCCAAGGGCCTCGTCACGGCGCCGACATCGTGCCCCTGGTCGGCGCCCGCCGCCGGGACCGTCTCGCCGAGGCGCTCGGCGCCCTGGACGTCACGCTCGAAGCCGCCGACCTGGCCGCGATCGAGGAGGCCGTACCGGCGGGCGCGGCGTCCGGCGACCGCTACCCGGAGGCCCAGATGGCCCACCTGGACAGCGAGCACTGACGGGTAATGTCCCTTCCATGGCCACCACCGAGACCCTGACCGCAGAGCGCATCCTCGAAGCCACCGAGGAGGTGCTGCGGCGCTACGGCCCCGCGAAGGCGACCGTCGTCGACGTGGCCCGGGTCCTCGGCGTCAGCCACGGCAGCGTCTACCGCCACTTCCGCACGAAGGCGGCGCTGCGCGAGGCCGTCACCGAGCGGTGGCTGGAGCGGACGATCGTGGCCCTCGGGCCGTACGTGGAGGCCGGGGGCCCGGCGGACGAGCGGCTGACCGGCTGGCTCACGGCCCTGTTCTCGCTCAAGCGCAAGAAGGCGGGCGGCGACCCGGAGCTGATGGCCACCTTCCAGGTGCTGATCGGTGAGAACAGCGCGGTCGTCGACCGGCACGAGGAGCACCTCGTCGAGCAGATCGCCCGCATCCTGGAGGACGGTCACCGGGAGGGTCTGTTCGCGGCGCCGGAGCGGGACTTCGCCGCCACGGCCCGCGCGGTGTTCCACGCCACGGACCGCTTCCACAACCCGGCGCACGCCGCCGAGTGGTCGGCCCCGGACGTCGAGTCCGCGTTCACGGCGGTCGTCTCCCTGGTGCAGCGGGCGCTGCGGCCCTGAGCCGTCTCACCATTTGAAGATCATTTGGCTTGGAATTTCCCCTTCCCTGTCCGGTACATGACTACCGTTCTCCCGCACCGCGACCGTCAGCACTCCCAGGGGGAACCATGTCCGCACCCGCCAAACCCGCGCGCTCAGGCGGGGCCTCCGCGATCGGCTGGGTCCTCACCATCGGCCTGAACGTCGTCGCGCCGATCCTCACGTACAACACGCTCACCGAGGACCACGGCTGGTCCGAGTTCTCCGCGCTGCTCCTGAGCAGCGCGTGGCCGGTCCTCGACACCGCGATCATGGCGGCCTGGCGCCGCAAGATCGACGAGTTCGCCATGGTCACCCTGGTGTTCCTGGTGATCACCGCCGTGGTCTCGCTGGTCGGCGCGCACACCGCCCGCGCGCTGCTGATCAAGGACTCCTCGGTGACGGGCCTGTTCGGCCTGCTCTGCCTGGGGACGCTGCTCGCCCCGCGCCCGCTGATGTTCTACTTCGGCCGCAAGTTCGCGACGGACGGCACCCCGGAGTCCACGGCCTGGTGGAACGGCATGTGGCAGTTCGAGGGCTTCCGCTCCACCATGCGCACGATGACGCTGGTGTGGGGCGTGGCGTACGTGGCCGAGGCGCTGGTCCGGATCGCCCTCGCGTACGCGCTGCCGACGAAGACCATGGTCACGCTCAGCCCGATCATGATCTACGGCGTCCTCGGCGCCCTCGGCGTGTGGACGGCCTGGTTCGGCAAGCGCCGCGCGGCGGAGGGGGCCCGGCGCCAGGCCGAGGCCGAGGCGGCGGCCGCCGCCGCCGCGACCGCCTGACGACAGGGGAAAGCCCCCGGTTCCGTCCTCGGAACCGGGGGCTTTGCCGTGTCTGCGATCAGATTCAGCAGCCGATGAGGCGGCTGGCCAGGTAGCCCTGGATCTGGTCGAGGGAGACGCGCTCCTGCTTCATGGTGTCGCGCTCGCGCACGGTGACCGCGTTGTCGTCGAGGGTGTCGAAGTCGACGGTGACGCAGTACGGGGTGCCGATCTCGTCCTGACGGCGGTAGCGGCGGCCGATGGCGCCGGCGTCGTCGAACTCGATGTTCCAGTTCTGGCGCAGGTCCGCCGCGAGGCCCTTGGCCTTCGGGGAGAGCTGCGGGTTGCGGGAGAGCGGGAGGACCGCGACCTTGACCGGGGCCAGGCGGTGGTCGAGGCGCAGCACGGTGCGCTTCTCCATGACGCCCTTGGCGTTCGGGGCCTCGTCCTCGATGTACGCGTCGAGCAGGAAGGCGAGCATCGTGCGGCCGACACCGGCCGCGGGCTCGATGACGAACGGCGTGTAGCGCTCGCCGGACTCCTGGTCCAGGTACGTGAGGTTGGCGCCGGAGGCCTTGGAGTGGGCGCTCAGGTCGTAGTCGGTGCGGTTGGCGACGCCTTCCAGCTCGCCCCACTCGCTGCCGCCGAAGGAGAAGCGGTACTCGATGTCGGCGGTGCGCTTCGAGTAGTGGGAGAGCTTCTCCGCCGGGTGCTCGAACCAGCGCATGTTCTCCTCACGGAGACCCAGGCCTGTGTACCAGTTCCAGCGCTGCTCCATCCAGTACTCCTGCCACTGCTCGTCCTCGCCCGGCTTGACGAAGAACTCCATCTCCATCTGCTCGAACTCGCGCGTGCGGAAGATGAAGTTGCCCGGAGTGATCTCGTTCCGGAAGGACTTGCCCATCTGCGCGATGCCGAACGGGGGCTTCTTGCGCGAGGTGGTCTGCACCTGGGCGAAGTTGGTGAAGATGCCCTGGGCGGTCTCGGGGCGCAGGTACGCGACGGAGCCGGTGTCCTGGGTCGGGCCGAGGTGCGTGGAGAGCAGGCCGGAGAACTGCTTGGGCTCGGTGAAGGTGCCCTTGTTGCCACAGTTGGGGCAGTTGAGGTCGGTGAGGCTCTCGGGGAGACGGCCGTGCTTCTCCTCGTACGCCTCCTCCAGGTGGTCGGCGCGGAAGCGCTTGTGGCAGGAGGTGCACTCGGTCAGCGGGTCGGTGAAGGTGGCGACGTGGCCGGAGGCCTCCCAGACCTCGGTGGCCAGGATGACCGACGAGTCGATGCCTACGACGTCCTCGCGCGCGGTGACCATGTAACGCCACCACTGGCGCTTGATGTTCTCCTTCAGCTCGACACCCAGCGGCCCGTAGTCCCAGGCGGCACGCTGGCCGCCGTAGATCTCGCTGCACGGGTAGACGAAGCCACGGCGCTTGCTCAGGCTGACGATGGTGTCGATCTTGTCGGCGGCCACGGTGCTCTCTTCATTACGACGACGAAGTGCGAATGCCACAGGTTACCGGCGCGCACGCCCCCCGTATCAAATCGGTTCCCCCGCGGAGCCCGGGTGGCCCGGAACACAGGAAGGGCAATTGACAACCGTTTCCAACTTTGTTGAAAATGAGTGTCATGAACGTACGTCGCCTCATACCCAGCACCGCCCTCGCCGGAGCCGTCGCGCTCGGCATCGTCTCCCTCTCCGCCTGCTCCGGAACCTCCGACGCCGCGGACAAGGGAAGCGAGGGCAAGCTGGACGTGGTGGCGTCCTTCTACCCCATGCAGTACCTGGCCGAGCAGATAGGCGGCGGCCACGTCGCCGTCGACACGCTCACCAAGCCCGGCGTCGAACCCCACGACCTGGAGCTCAAGCCGAAGCAGATCGGCGAGCTCGGCGAGGCCGACGTCATCCTCTACCTCAAGGGCATCCAGCCCGCCGTCGACGACGCCATCGCCCAGGCCGGCGTGAAGAACACCGTCGACGCCGCGACCCTCACGAAGCTGGAAGAGCACGGCACCGAGGTCGGCCACGACCACGGCCACGCCGAGGAGCACGAGGGCGAGGCCGGCGCCGACCCCCACATCTGGCTCGACCCCGTGAAGTACGCCGAGGTCGCCAAGGGCGTCGGCAGCGCCCTGGAGAAGGCGGACCCGGACCACGCCGCCGACTACCGGAAGAACACCGAAGCCCTGGTGAAGAAGCTCGGCGACCTGAACACCGAGTTCGAGACCGGCCTGAAGAACACCGCCACCAGGACCTTCATCACCACCCACTCCGCCTTCGGCTACCTCGCCGAGCGGTACGGCCTGGAGCAGGAGGGCATCACCGGCATCGACCCCGAGTCCGAGCCGAGCCCCGCCCGCGTCAAGGAACTCCACGACATCGCGGAGAAGGACAAGGTCTCCACCGTCTTCTTCGAGACCCTCGCGAGCGACAAGACCGCGAAGACCCTCGCCGGCGACACCGGTCTGAAGACCGACGTGCTCGACCCGCTGGAGGGAATCACCAAGCAGTCCAAGGGCGATGACTACATCGAGGTCATGCGGTCCAACCTGGCCGCCCTGAAGACCGCGCTCGGCGCCAAGTAGGAGGCCCCACTCGTGAGCGACGACCAGTCCGTCATCTCCGTCCGCGGCGCCACGGCGACCCTCGGCGCACGCCCCGTCCTGCGGGGTGTCGACCTCACCGTCCGCCGCGGCGAGGTCGTCGCCCTGCTCGGCGCCAACGGCTCCGGCAAGTCCACCGCCGTCCGCGCGATCATCGGCCAGGTCCCGCTGACCGGCGGCACGATCGAGCTGTTCGGCACCGAGCGGAAGCGGTTCCGTGACTGGGCCCGCGTCGGCTACGTCCCGCAGCGCACGACCGCCGCCGGCGGCGTCCCCGCCACCATCCGCGAGGTCGTCTCCTCCGGCCGGCTCTCCCGCCGGAGGTTCGGCTGGCTCACCAAGGCCGACAAGGCCGCCGTCGAGCGGGCCATCGACCTCGTCGGCCTCGCCGACCGCGCCAAGGACTCCGTCTCCGCGCTCTCCGGCGGCCAGCACCAGCGGGTCCTCATCGCCCGCGCGCTCGCCTCCGAGCCCGAACTCCTGATCATGGACGAGCCGATGGCCGGCGTGGACCTCGCCAGCCAGGAGATCCTCGCCGCGACCCTGCGCGAGCAGGTCGCCGGCGGGACCTCGGTCCTCCTCGTCCTGCACGAGCTGGGCCCCCTGGAGCCGCTCATCGACCGCGCGGTCGTCCTGCGCGACGGCTGCGTCGTCCATGACGGCCCGCCGCCCGAGGCCCTCGGCCAGCACGCCCTGCCCGGCCACGATCACGTACATCCGCACGCGGCCGGCGAGCCGCTCCGCACGGGACTGCTGACCTGACATGGAATTCCTCGACGACGCCTTCATGCAGCGGGCCCTGCTCGCCGCCCTGCTCATCGGCATCACCGCGCCCGCCGTCGGCGTCTACCTCGTCCAGCGGCGCCAGGCGCTCATGGGCGACGGCATCGGCCACGTCGCCATGACCGGTGTCGGCCTCGGCTTCCTGATGTCGGCCAACCCCGTCTGGATGGCGACCCTCGTCGCCGTCGTCGGCTCGGTCGTCATGGAGCTGATCCGGGCGTACGGCAAGACCCGCGGCGACATGGCGCTCGCGCTGCTCTTCTACGGCGGCATGGCCGGCGGCGTCATGCTGATCAACCTCTCGGACACCGGCTCCAACGCGAACCTGACCTCGTACCTCTTCGGCTCGCTCACCACCGTCTCGCCCGAGGACATCACCGCGATCAGCATCCTGGCCGCCTTCGTGGTCCTGGTCACGGTCGGCCTGCGCCGGCAGCTCTTCGCCGTCAGCCAGGACGAGGAGTTCGCCCGGGTCACCGGCCTGCCGGTGCGCGCCCTGAACCTGCTGATCGCCGTCACGGCCGCGGTGACCGTCACCGTCGCCATGCGGGTCGTCGGCCTGCTCCTGGTCAGCGCGCTGATGGTGGTCCCGGTCGCGGCCGCCCAGTCGCTGTCCCGCTCCTTCCGCACGACCTTCGCGCTCGCGGTCCTCATCGGCGTCACCGTCACCCTGTCCGGCACGGTCACCACGTACTACGTGGACGCCCCGCCCGGCGCGACGATCGTCCTGTACGCGATCGCCGTCTTCATCCTCCTGACCCTGCTCGCCACCCCGCTCGCCAAGCGGCGGGCCCGGGCGGCGGAAGCGGCCACGAGGGACTGCGACGCGCAGGTTCCGGCCACCCGGCGGCCGACGGACGACGTGAAGGTCTGATCCGGGACTGATCCCGGGGGTACGGGGGGCTGGCAGAATGGCGGGGGCAGACAAGCATCCAAGGAGGCCCCCGTGGCGACGGCAGGACCCCCCGTACGCGGCCGCTCGACCAAGCAGCGGGCCGCCGTGTCGGCGGCACTGAACGAGGTGGACGAGTTCCGCAGCGCCCAGGAGCTGCACGACATGCTCAAGCACCGCGGCGACTCCGTCGGCCTCACCACCGTCTACCGCACGCTCCAGTCCCTCGCGGACGCGGGCGAGGTCGACGCGCTGCGCACCAGCGACGGCGAGACGGTCTACCGGCGCTGCTCGACCGGCGACCACCACCACCATCTCGTCTGCCGCGTCTGCGGCAAGGCCGTGGAGGTGGAGGGCCCGATGGTGGAGCAGTGGGCCGAGACGATCGCGTCGGAGCACGGCTTCGTGAACGTGGCGCACACCGTGGAGATCTTCGGCACCTGCGCGGAGTGCGCCGGGAAGTGACCTGACAGACGAAGGGCCCGCACCGGACGGATTCGGTGCGGGCCCTTCGCGTACCCGTCACAGACGGGTGAGGTTCCGGTCCAGGACCTCGCGGAGCCGGTCGACGTCGGCCGGGTCGGTGACACCGCGCTTGGGCAGGGCGGCGACGCCGGCCCGGCCCTTGTCGCCGGAGAACAGCACGAACTGCGTCGCCGTCTCGACATAGCGGGGCGTCAGCTGCCAGCGGGCCACGACGTCACTGTCCCGGGTCGTCCAGTGGACCCCGTCCTCGTCGATCCGGGCCCGGTGCTCCCCCTGCCGCTCGATCATCGCGTACATCAGCCGGGCCGTGAGCCAGAGCGTCAGCGGCCTGAGGACGGCCGTGAGCAGCCCGAGCCCACCCAGCAGGACCGCGCCCCCGACGTCCGGCTCGCCGGGCCCGGTCAGCAGCAGGGCCGCGGCCAGGAACGCGAGCACGGTGCCGGCGGGCAGCAGCCACCGCAGCACCCGGAACGCGCCGTGCCGCAGCTGCACCCGCACCGCGTCGGTGATGTCCTCACGCGTCGGCGTGTACACCAGCTCCATCACGTACCCCCCAGCCCGGTCAGGCCTTGTCGAGGACCGCGAGGTCCGCCGGGTCGACACCGCCGAAGCGGCGGTCGCGCTGGGCGTACTCGACACAGGCCCGCCACAGGTCGCGGCGGTCGAAGTCGGGCCACAGCACGTCCTGGAAGACCATCTCGGCGTACGCGCTCTGCCAGATCAGGTAGTTGGAGGTGCGCTGCTCGCCGCTGGGCCGCAGGAACAGGTCCACGTCCGGCATGTCCGGGTAGTAGAGGTACTTCTGGATGGTCTTCTCGGTGATCTTCGCCGGGTCGAGCTTTCCGGCCTTCACGTCCTCGGCGAGCGCCTGCGCCGCGTCGGTGAGCTCGGCGCGGCCGCCGTAGTTCATGCAGAAGTACAGCGTGAGCTTCGTGTTGTCCTTGGTCTGCTCCTGGGCGACCTGGAGCTCCTTGGCGACGGACTTCCACAGCTTCGGCATCCGGCCGACCCAGCGCACCCGGATGCCGAGGGCGTCGAGCTGGTCGCGGGTCTTGCGGATGAAGTCGCGGTTGAAGTTCATGAGGAAGCGGACCTCCTCGGGCGACCGCTTCCAGTTCTCGGTGGAGAAGGCGTACAGCGAGATCGCCCCCACGCCCATCTCGATGGCGCCCTGGAGCACGTCGAGCACCTGCTCGGCGCCGACCTTGTGCCCCTCGGTGCGCGGCAGGCCGCGCTCCTTCGCCCAGCGGCCGTTGCCGTCCATGACGATCGCGACGTGCTGCGGCACCAGCTCGGTCTGAAGCTTCGGCGGGCGGGCACCGGACGGGTGCGGCTCGGGGGTGCTGTACTCCCGACGCTGGCGCCCGAGGAGTCGTGCGATGGCCATGGCGATGAATCTCCTAAGAGGTGTTGCCGTACTTCACGCGTAGTCGAGTTTCCCACGGCGGGAGGCCCGCTCTTGGTCTAGTCGTCCCTGGTGTAGGTCAGACGTTCGACCTGGCCGGGCTCGAATTCGTTCGGGACCTGCTTGCCGTTGACGACGAGCCGGACGGCGTGGGCGTTGCCGAGGACCAGCGCGATCTGGTTCTTGTCCGTGAAGGTCTTGGTCTCGCCGACGTCCAGGATTCCTTCGTACAGCAGGGTGCCGTCCTGACCCTTCGCCGAGACCCAGCTCTTCCCGCCCTCCACGGTCCCGGTCAGGACGACGGTGACCCGGTCCTTGGGAGCGGCGCTCACCTGGGAAGGGGCGGGCGTGGACGGCGGGGAGGAGGCCTGCGGGGACTCGGTGGCGGTGGAGGGGCCGGAGGTGGTGACGGAGGGGCCGGCGCCCTTGTCGTCCTCGTCCCCCAGCTGCGTGTAGGCGAGGAGACCACCCCCGAGGGCGGCCAGGACGGCGACGATCACGGAGGTGATCGCACGGGGTCTGCGCGAGGCGGCGGGCGGGGCGGGCCGCGCCGGGCCGGGGGTGGTGAGCACGCGGGTGTCGGCGTCGGGCACGGGGGCCGGGGCCGGGTCCGACACCGGGTCCGGGGCCGGGACCAGGTCCGACACCGGGTCCGGGCTCGGGTCCGGTACGGGGTCCAGGCGCGGGTCCGGTACGGAGCCGAGGCGCGGATCCGGTACCGCGTCCAGGCGCGGATCCGGTGCGGGGTCCGGGGTCGGTCCGAGCGCCGTCAGGAGTGCCTCGGGCGTGGGGCGGGCGGCCGGGTCCTTGGACAGGCAGGCGGCGACCAGCGGTCGCAGCTCCTCCGGCACCGCGGACAGATCCGCGGGCTCGTGCACCGACCGGTACATCAGCCCCATCGGCGTCCCGGTGCCGAACGCCCGGCCTCCGGCCGCCGCGACGAGCACCGCCCCGAGCGCGAACACATCGGCGGCACCGCCGACCTCCTCGCCCTGCGCCTGCTCGGGCGCCAGGTATCCGGGAGTGCCGAAGGCCGCCCCGGTGGCGGTGAGCCGGGTGGACTCCACAGCCCGCGCGATGCCGAAGTCGAGGACCCGTGGGCCGTCCTCGGCCATGATGATGTTCCCCGGCTTCAGATCCCGGTGGACGAGCCCGCACGCGTGGACGGCCTGGAGCGCCTCGGCCAGCGCCGCCCCGAGAGCCCTCAACCGCCTGTCGTCCATGGGCCCTTCGCGCTCGACGAGCTCAGCGAGCGTGGGCCCGGGGACGTACGCGGTGGCCAGCCACGGCACCTTCGCGTCGGGGTCGGCGTCCACGACGGGGGCCGTGTGGAAACCGCCGACCCTGCGGGCGGCCTCGACCTCCGCGCGGAACCGCCGACGGAAGTGCGGGTCGGCCGCGAGCTCGGGGCGGGCCACCTTGACCGCGACGGCCCGGCCGCCCGGCGACCGGGCGAGGTAGACCGTCCCCATGCCGCCGGCGCCCAGCTCCTGCTCGACGTCGTAGACACCGATCCGCCGCGGCAGGTCCGCGCCGTTCTCCATCGCCCGCACTCCCCCCCTGCGCACGGTCGTCCGTGCGTGACGCCGCCGGATGCACCCCGACCGGTCTCCGGTCCCTCGTGTCCGTCGAGCAGCGTAGACGAGGACGCCGTCCGTCAGCTCTTCTCCACGTACCGCAGGGAGCGCAGGCCGCGCTCCAGGTGCCAGTGCAGATAGGCGGACACGAGTCCGCTGCCCTCCCTGACGTGCCGCGGCTCGCACGCGTCCGCCGTCGCCCAGTCGCCGGTGAGCAGCGCGCTGAGCAGGCCGATGGCCTCCGCGGAGGGTACGACGCTTCCGGGCACCCGGCAGTCGCCGCATATGACCCCGCCCGCCGCGACCGAGAAGAACCGGTTCGGACCGTGGAGTCCGCATTTCGCGCAGTCCTCGAAGCTGGGCGCGTAGCCGTTCACGGCGAGGGAGCGGAGGAGGAAGGCGTCGAGGATGAGGTGCGGCGCGTGCTCGCCCCGGGCGAGCGTCCGCAGCCCGCCGACGAGCAGCAGGTACTGCTGCACGGCGGGCTCGCCCTCGTGGTCGGTGAACCGTTCCGCCGTCTCCAGCATCGCGGTGCCTGCGGTGTACCGGGCGTAGTCGGTGACGATCCCGCCGCCGTACGCGGCGATGGTCTCGCTCTGGGTGCAGAGCGGCAGCCCGCGTCCGACCAGCTCACTCCCCCGGGCGAAGAACTGCACGTCCACGTGCGAAAAGGGTTCGAGGCGCGCCCCGAACTTCGACTTCGTCCGGCGTACGCCCCGCGCGACGGCGCGTACGCGGCCGTGACCGCGCGTGAGGATCGTGATGATGCGGTCCGCTTCACCCAGCTTCTGGGTGCGCAGCACGATGCCGTCGTCGCGGAACAGACTCATGCGCCCATTCTCCCGTACGGCGCCGGAGGAGAGGACGCATGGCCCCAGGGAGACGCAGGTCACATTCACCGGTGTCACAGGCGGCGGGGCTACCTCGTCTCGGGGGTGTAACCAGCCAGCGCCCCACACCGAGGAGCACCCCATGGACGCCCGACTGAACGTCTTCACCAACCCCACCGTCGGCAAGGCCCTGAAGCACCTCATGGCGCTGGGCGGGCAGATCAAGCAGTCGACGGTTCCTGCGCCGGTCCAGGAGCTGGTCGCGCTGCGCGTGAGCCAGATCAACGGCTGCGCCGCCTGCATCGACATGCACACCAAGGACGCGGCCCACGCCGGCGAGACCCCGGTGCGGCTCAACCTGGTGGCGGCCTGGCGCGAGGCGACCGTCTACACCGAGGCCGAGCGCGCCGCGCTCGAACTCGCCGAGGAGGGGACCCGGGTCGCCGACGGGGCCGGCGGCGTCAGTGACGAGGTCTGGGCGCGGGCGGCCCTCCACTACGACGAGGAGCAGCTCATGGCCCTCGTCCTCCACATCGCCTTCATGAACATGGCGAACCGCCTGAACGCGATCACCCGGCAGCCGGCGGGCGACTACGTGCCCGGCCAGTTCCACTGACAGGCGCCGCCCACCTGGATGATCATGAAGCGTCATCGGTACGGGGAGAGGAAGCCGTCATGAGCATGAGCAAGGTCGAGGAGTTCGAGGAACTGCGCCCGCTGCTGTTCTCGATCGCCTACCGGATCCTCGGCAGCGTCAGCGAGGCCGAGGACGCCGTCCAGGAGACCTGGCTGCGCTTCGACGGCTCCTCGACCCGGCCCGACTCGGCCAAGGCCTTCCTGTCGGCCACGGTCACCCGGCTCTCGATCGACGTCCTGCGCTCCGCGCGGGTCCGGCGCGAGGAGTACGTCGGCCCCTGGTTCCCCGAGCCGCTGCTCAGCGATCCGTACGAGGACCCGGCGCGCGCGGTGGAGCTGGCCGACTCGGTCTCCATGGCGGCGCTGCTGCTCCTCGAAAGGCTCAGCCCGCTGGAACGGGCCGTCTTCCTCCTGCGGGAGGTCTTCGCCTTCGACTTCCAGGACGTCGCCGAGGCCGTGGGCCGTTCGGAGGCGGCCTGCCGGCAGCTGCTGGTACGGGCCAGGCGGCACATGCACGACGGGCGTCCCCGGTTCGCGGCCGACCGACAGGAACGCCAGGAACTGGCCACCCGCTTCTTCGACGCCCTCAAGGACGGTGACGTCGGCGGGCTCCAGGACCTCCTGGCCGCCGATGTCCAGCTCGTCGGCGACGGCGGCGGCAAGGCCCCGAACCTCGCCCGGACCATCATGGGCGCGGAGAAGGTGGCACGGCTCCTGGGCACGGTCTTCCCCACCCTCTTCGACCTCGACGTCACCTGCGAGCCGCGCGAGGTCAACGGCCAGCCGGGCGCGGTCTACCGCGACCGCGACGGCCGGATCCTCCAGGTCTTCGTCCTCGACGTCCTGGACGGCCGGATCCAGGCGATCCGCTCGATCCTCAACCCCGACAAGCTCGGCCACCTCGGCCCGGTGGCCGACGCGTGGGCCTTCAACCGCGAGGTGCAGCAGGCCCGCCGCCGCACCCGCTGACGGTGCTCGGGGACACCGTCAGCGGGTGGGCGGGTGCTCAGTAGCCGCCGGCGTGGACGAGGTACCCGTAGTAGCGCCCGGTGACGGGCGAGTTCGGGTCACCCGCGAAGCCGTACGAGGCGGGCCGGGCCGCCGCGTGACCGCGGAGCTCGGCGGCCACACCGGCCGGGGACGGGTCCGCGCACTGGCCGCTGGCGAGGCACAGCGCGGCCGTGCCTGCCACGTGCGGCGAGGCCATCGAGGTACCGGAGTAGACGACGGTGGTGCCGTGGTTGCGGGTGGACCGGATGCAGACGCCCGGACCGGCGATGGTGTGGGCGGCGTCCGCGGTGCTCACGGCGAAGTTGGAGAAGTCGGCCGCGGCATCGTCCGTACCGACCCGGCAGGTCGAGGCGGCGCCGCCGCCCGGCTGCCCGTTGAAGTCGCCCATCGCGGTCACGGTGAGGACCTCGTCGAAGGCGGCGGGGGTGTGGCCGGCCAGGTCGTTGCCGTCGTTTCCGGCCGCCACGACCATGGTGACGCCGACGTCGTTGACCACGTGGCAGATCGCCTGGTGCTCCGGGTCGTTGTTGGTGAAGCCGCAGTTGCCGTCGTCGGCGCCGTCGCCGCCGAGGCTCATGTTCGCGACCTTGATGCCGAGCCCGGCGGCGTTGTTCGCCAGCCAGTCGAGGCCGCAGAGGATGTTGGCGGTGGAGCCCCGGCCGCTGGCGCCGAGCACCCTCACCGAGTACAGCCGGGCGCCGGGCACGACCCCGACCACGTCGTCGCCGTTGTCCCGGGCGGCGACGGTACCGGCCACATGGGTGCCGTGGCCGTTGAAGTCCCGGTAGGCGTTCGGCCGCGAGGGGTCCATGCAGTTGAACCCGCCGGCCACGTTGAGATCACGGTGGCCCGTGTCGATCCCGGTGTCGAGGATCGCCACCGCGGTGTCCACCGTGCCGGACCCGTTCCCGGAGAGCGCGCTGCTCACATCGGCGTCGATCCGGTTCACGCCGGTCGGCAGCACCTGCTGGGTGGCCTGGACGGGCCGGTCGGGGGCCACCGCCCTGACGTTCGGGTCCGCCCGCAGTGCGGCCACCTGGGACTCCGGCACCACCGCCGAGTACCCGACCAGCGCGTGCTGGTAGCGAAAGCCCGCCCGCACCCCGTGGTCCCGCCCGTGGCCCCGCACGACCGCGTCGAGCCGGTCGCGGGCCGAGTCCTTGAGGAGGACGACGTACCGCCCTTCCGGCTCGGCGGCGTCCCCCTCCGTCGCCTCGGCCCCCGTGAGTCCCCCCGTCAGCAACGCGCCTGCGGCCGCGCACACCGCGGCCAGCCGGTACGCCGGTCTCGCCATGCCGAACACCTCGTTTCCTTTCGTGGTCAACGAACTCGAACGGGTTCGCGGGGACCACGTAACCGGGGCGGCGAGGCGCGTGCAGCGCGGGCGCGGCGGATGGACTAACAGGTGCGAGCCGTCAGGGCACCTCGCCCCGGCTGCGGGCGTTGACGTGCGCCGTCGCCGCGCTGAGCCGCTCGGCCGAGGTCGCCTCGCGGACCCCGTCCGGCTCCACGTCCCACTCCCGCCCGCCTCCCAGCGGACGCACCTGTACATAGGGGCCCTCGTGCCCCATGACCCTCCCGACCCGTCCGGTACGGATCTCGACGACGTACGACCCGATGGGCAGCGTCACGATCGACTCTCCTCCCTCGGCAGTACGGCGGCGGCGAGGAGCCGGGCCGTTTCCACCGTGCAGCATCCCAATTCCACGAGCGGCCGCGGCGGGTCGGCCGCGAGGGTGACGACGTCGAGCCCGAGCGAGGGGAGCGTGATTCCCGCCCTCGCGAGGGCCTCGCGCAATTCCGCCACTGCCTCTTGTGCGGTTCCGACTGCCCCCGTGGTCGCCTTCATGATGTCTTCCTTCACCAACGTATGCCTTTCTGAATCCATTTCCCGCTTCGCCTCTCCAGGGTGGGGGCAGATCCGTAGAATCGGCAGACGCGCTGCCCGTACAACTGCGGGGTAGGGTTGGGGAGTTAATCCATGGCCAAGAGCAAGCAGCAGGATGCGTGGGAGTTCTTCGGTGAGCTCCTGAAGGAACGCCGGGAGGCTGCGGGGTTCACGCAGAGCGAGCTGGGCAGACGGGTGTTCGTATCCGGGGCGTACATCGGCCTGTTCGAGCAGGGAATTCGAAAGCCGCAGTTGGATGTGGCGGTGCGAATCGACGAGGTCCTACAAACCGGCGGTATTTTCGAACGTACGTGGCGCAGACTCATCGACAAGTCGCCGTACGCGTCCTATTTCAGCGAGGTGGCGGAGCTGGAGAGGGTGGCGACGAAGATCTGCGAGTTCGCGCCGACGGTGGTGCCGGGGTTGTTGCAGACGGCGGAGTACGCCCGAGCGGTGACGGTGGCGACACACCCGTTCGCCACGGAAGAGTTCATCGAGGAGAAGGTCACCGCACGGATCGACAGGGCGGCGATCCTCAGGGGCACTACAAGGCCCGAGTATTGGGTCGTGCTGCACGAGAACGCGGCGCTCACCCCGGTGGGCGGCCCGTCGGTGATGGCGGCGACGTTGGACCACATCACGAAGCTCATCCGCGAGCGGTTGGTCCTGGTGACCGTGATCCCCCGCGCGGTCGGCGCGCACTCCGTCATGGAGGGCTCGCTCCGGCTGATGGAGTTCGAGGACCAGCCGCCAACGGCCTATACAGAGACCGCGTTTTCGGGGACGCTCCTCGACGATCCGGCGGTGGTGAAGCAGGCACAGCGCGCCTACGATCTGCTCAGGGTCGCCACCTTGTCGCCGGAGGCGTCCCTGGCCCTGATCGAATCGGCGGCGGAGGACTACAGATAATGCGCCAGTACGACGTGAACAACGCCCAGTGGTTCAAGAGCTCCTACAGCAACGGCGACGGGGGCAACTGCGTCGAGGTCACGTACGACGTCGCCGGCGTCGTCCCCGTCCGGGACAGCAAGGTCACCGACGGTCCCGTCCTGGTCGTGCCGGCCGCCGCCTGGGCGTCCTTCGTCGCCGCGGTCCACAAGGGCGGCGTCGCCTGACAGGAGGCGGCCGGCGGAATGGCGCTCCGCCGCGCGCGGTCGCAGCATGGAAGGAGGAGAACCGGTTCCCTTCCATGCCCCACACACATCGCCGTGGGAGTCACCATGCCCATGCTGCTGATCAAGGGATCCTTCCATCTTTCGGGCCATACGGCCCCCGACGGGGACACCGTCCCCTTCATCCCGGACTACGTGGGCGAGTGGAAGCTCGTCCGGGGCTGCGAGAAGCCGCAGCCGGCGCGGGACGGGCACGTCGACGTCCGGCTCGAAGGCATCGACGCACTGGAGACGCACTACGAGGGGAACTACGGGGACGAGAAGCGCCAGCCGGCCAAGTTCGGCGACGCGGCCACGGACGCGCTGCTGACTTTCCTCGGCTTCCGCGACATCCGGCGCACCCCCGACCCCCACCACCCGCACGACATGATCTCCGCGACCCCGGAATCGGTCCCGGGCTTCATCCTCACCAACGGCGCCGACGTCTTCGGCCGCTGCGTGGCGTTCGCCTGCCCGGGGGACCCGCCGGGGGCGAGCGGCTACGAGCTGGACGTGTCGGCGAGGCTCGTGAAGGAGAGGACGGCCAACTACCACCTGCTCGCCCAGGGTCTGGCGTATCCGACGTTCTACCAGGGGCTGCCTCCCGTGCTGCGCGACGCGCTGGCCGACGGCAAGGTGGAGGCGCAGGCGGGGATCGGTGTGGGCATCTGGAGCATCGTGGCCGACGCCCTGGGCGACGTGACCGTCACCGGGGCGAAGATCGCCGGGATGCAGTCGATCACCGATGACGTGGTGATCCTCCCCAAGCTCTTCCGCCGCCTGAAGGAGTACTTCTCGCTCGGCCACACCACGCTCGACGCCTTCCCCGCCTATCTGGCCGGGGCCGCGGACAAGTTCCTCGACCTGACGCAGGACAGGCCGAAGGAGCAGATCGGGCTTCACCGGATCGTCCAGATCACCGACACCCACACCGTGAGGATGACGCTCCCTTCGGAGCTGATCCTCTTCAAGCCGAAGTGAGCCGTCGCGAGCCGTCCGGGCCCCTCCCGCGAACCGGGCTCCCGCCCCTACCATCCCCTCCATGTCGATCACCCCGTCCACACCCGTCGTCCAGGGCTCCAAGAAGGCCTCCCTCCAACTCCAGGGCGACGCGCTGCTCCTGAGCCGGCCTCACGAGGAGGCGCGCATCCCGCTCGCGGCGGTCGAGCGGATCCGTACCGAGAAGCGGACGCTCACCGTGGAGCTGACGGCCCCGGCGGGGACCACGCGGTACGTGCACCGGATCAGCGGGGTGAGCGAGGCGGCGGCCGCGATGTTCGCCGAGACCGTGAACGGCACCCTGCCCGGGACGCCCGGACGGGACACGGCGGCCGACGGGACCGCCCTCGTCGAGACCCGCGAGCTCCCCCTGAGCCGGCGGGCGAGGAAGCTGCGCCGCATCAAGTGGCTGTCGGCCGGCGCTTTCGGTCTGCTCGTCCTCTCGTACGGGCTCGTCGCCGCCGCGGGGGAACCGGTCGCCGCACTCGTCCTCATCCCCGGAGGACTCGTCCTGGTCGGGGCGCTCGCCCTCGGCGCGAACGCGCTGGCCAACTGGTACCGCGAGTGGCGCCTGATCCGGCACGGCATCACGACCTTCGCCGCCGAGGTCCCGGAGAGGCCCGGGATGTACCTGTACACGGACCCGGCCGGGCTGATCCGCAACGTGTTCACCCTGGCGGGCGGCATGGCCGTCAAGGTCAGCTACGACCCGAACGACCCGGGGAACGTCGTCCTCCCGAGGATCGCCCTCTTCCGGCGCGGGGAGCTCGCACTCGGCCTGTTCCTCACCGTCCTCGCGCTCCCCGGCCTGGTCGGCACGGTCGCGTGGGCCGTCATGGGGTTCCTGCACCCCGAGTCGATCGCCGACTCCTTCTAGGCCTGCTTATGGAAGTCATAAGTTCACCTTATGAGGCCATAGACCGGGGGCGGGTACCGGTCCGCGCGAGGAGTTATTTAGGGTGACCTAAGTGTCGGCGGCTTCGCCGCCACGTCGCTTGCGAAGGGAACCAGTCATGCCCCGCCCCCTCCGGGTCGCGATCGTCGGCGCCGGCCCCGCCGGAATCTACGCCGCCGATGCGCTGCTGAAGTCCGAGGCCGCCGCCGAGCCGGGCGTGTCGATCGACCTCTTCGAGCGGATGCCCGCGCCCTTCGGCCTCATCCGCTACGGCGTCGCCCCCGACCACCCGCGCATCAAGGGCATCATCACCGCCCTCCACCAGGTCCTCGACAAGCCGCAGGTCCGCCTCTTCGGCAACGTCGACTACGGCACCGACGTCCACCTCGACGACCTGCGCGCCTTCTACGACGCGGTGATCTTCTCGACCGGCGCCATGGCCGACCGCGAGCTGAAGATCCCCGGCGTGGAGCTCGACGGCTCGTACGGCGCCGCCGACTTCGCCTCCTGGTACGACGGTCACCCGGACGTGCCGCGCACCTGGCCGCTGAAGGCCGAGAAGGTCGCCGTCCTCGGCGTCGGCAACGTGGCCCTCGACATCGCGCGCATCCTCGCCAAGACGGCGGACGAGCTGCTTCCC
Source organism: Streptomyces sp. R44 (assembly GCF_041053105.1). NCBI lineage: Bacteria > Bacillati > Actinomycetota > Actinomycetes > Kitasatosporales > Streptomycetaceae > Streptomyces > Streptomyces sp. R44. Next base: position 2,904,960 of record NZ_CP163444.1, read on the forward strand.
ACCGAGATCCCGGCGAACGTCCACGACGGCCTCAAGGCCAACAAGGCCGTCGAGATCCACGTCTTCGGCCGTCGCGGCCCGGCGCAGGCGAAGTTCAGCCCCATGGAGCTGCGGGAGCTCGACCACTCGCCGAACATCGAGGTCATCGTCAACCCCGAGGACATCGACTACGACGAGGGCTCGATCGCCGAGCGCCGCAAGAACAAGCAGACCGACATGGTCGCCAAGACCCTGGAGAACTGGGCGATCCGCGACGCCGGCGACCGCCCGCACAAGCTCTTCCTGCACTTCTTCGAGTCCCCCGTCGAGATCCTCGGCGAGGACGGCCAGGTCGTCGGCCTGCGCACCGAGCGCACCGAGCTGGACGGCACGGGCAACGTGAAGGGCACCGGCGCCACCACCGACTGGGACGTCCAGGCGGTCTACCGCGCGGTCGGCTACCTCTCCGACGAGCTGCCCAAGCTCCCCTGGGACGCGGTCTCCGGAACCGTCCCGGACGAGGGCGGCCGCGTGATCGAGGAGACCGGCGAGCACCTGGCCTCCACGTACTGCACCGGCTGGATCCGCCGCGGCCCCGTCGGCCTCATCGGCCACACCAAGGGCGACGCCAACGAGACCGTCGCGAACCTCCTGGACGACTTCGCGAACGGGCGCCTGCTCACGCCGGAGACCCCGGAGGAGGACGCGGTCGTGTCCTTCCTGGAGGGCAAGGGCATCACGTACACGACGTGGGAGGGCTGGTACGCCCTCGACGCCGCCGAGAAGGCGCTCGGCGAGCCGCAGGGCCGCGAGCGCGTGAAGATCGTCGAGCGCGAGGACATGCTGCGCGCGAGCGGCGCGATCAAGTAGCCGTCGCGGGGCCCTCACCCCCTCCCGGTCCTACTCTGGAAGGACCCGGAAGAGGTGAGGGCCATGTCCGCACCCACGATCGACCGGATCGAGCGGGCCAGGACCGCGGCGGCCCGTGAGTCCTGGACCGAGGCGTACGGGCTGCTGCACGCCCACGACGAGCACCCCACGCGCGCGCTGAGCGCCGACGACCTGACGATCCTGGCCGACGCCGCCTGGTGGTCGGGCCATGTGGACGAGTCCGTCGCGGCCCGGCTGCGGGCCCACGCGGCGTACGTGGCGGGCGGCGACCACCGGGGCGCCGGGCTTGCCTCGTGGTGGCTGTCGTACGAGTACGAGGGCCTCGGGCGGCCCGCGGCGGCGGCCGGCTGGCTGCACCGGGCCCACCACCATCTGGACGACCAACCGCCCTGCCCCGAGCAGTGCTTCCTCGCGTGGACCGACGCGGAGGAGGCGGCGGCCCGCGGCGACCACGCGGCCGCGCTCGCGGCGGCCCGCCGCATGACCCGGCTCGCCCTCCGCTCCGGCAGCCCGGACCTCCTCGCCCTCAGCCGCCAGGCTGAGGCCTCCGTCCACCTCGCCAACGGCCGGCGCGCCGAGGCGCTGGCCCTCCTCGACGACGCGATGTGCGCGGTGACCGCCGGCGAACTGAGCGGCATGTTCACGGGCTGGCTGTACTGCCTGGCGATCACCCAGTGCATGGACGCGGCGGACTTCGCCCGCGCGGTGGAGTGGACGAACGCGGCGATGGAATGGTGCGAACCGCCGTGGGCGGGCCACGCTTCGGACACCGAGCCCGCCGCGACCCCCATCACCGTCCCCTCCGGCGAGAACCCCTTCCGGGGAGTGTGCCGGGCGCACCGGGTCGAGGTGCTCGACCTCCTCGGGGCGTGGGCGCTCGCCGAGGCGGAGGCCCGGCTCGCGTGCCGTGAGGTGCCCGTGGACTGCCTGGAGTCGGCGGCCGCGGCCTACTACGCCGCCGGGGACGTCCAGCGGCGCCAGGGCCGCCTGGAGGAGGCCGCCGCCTCGTACGCGCACGCCCATGAACTCGGCAGGATCCCGCAGCCGGGCCTCGCGCTGCTGCGGCTCGCGCAGGGCCGTGCCGCCGCGGCCGTGGCGGGCGTCGACCTCGCCCTCGCCTGCCAGAGCGACCCCGCCCACGACCTCCTCGGCCGGGCCCGGCTGCTCGCCGCCCGGAGCGAGGTGGCCCTCGCCGTCCGCGACGTGCCCGGGGCCGCGGGCGCGGCGGCGGAGCTGGAGGTCCTGGCCGGGGACGTACCGCTGCTCCGGGCGATGGCCGACACGGCGCGGGGTGCGGTGGCCCTGGCGGAGGCACGTCCCGAGCCCGCGCTGCGGCTGCTGCGGCGGGCGCTCGCCGGGTGGCTGGAGCTGCGGGTGCCGTACGAGGCGGCCCAGGTGCGGATGCTGCTCGCGGCGGCCGACCGGGCGGTGGGCGACGAGGAGGCGGCCCGCCTGGAGCTGAGCGCGGCGCGAGCGGTGTTCGAACGGCTCGGGGCGGTGCCGGACGCGCGGCGGGCGGCGGCACTGCTGACCGGCGGGGCCCGGCGGCGCCTCCCGGGCGGGCTGACGGCCCGCGAGGCGGAGGTCCTGCGCCTCGTCGCCTCGGGCGGCACGAACAAGGACATCGCGCAGGCGCTGGTGATCAGCGAGCACACGGTGGCGCGGCACCTGAACAACATCTTCGCGAAGCTGGGCGTCGGCTCCCGAGCAGCAGCCACGTCCTACGCCTACGCCCACGACCTGCTGTGACCCACCCCCGTTGTGGGCGCTCGCACCGCCGGGCCCGTTGTGGGCAATCGTTCCGCTGGGGCGGAACGGGTGGGCACAACGGACCCGCGCCTTGCCGGCGCCAGAGGCTCCCGCGCCTGAACCCGCACCGGATGCGCGGCGCACCGGTGGTGCGGGCCAGGGCGCGGAACGCGGAGGCGCCGCGGGAGGGCGCCGTCCCGTGTGCCCACCCGTCCCGCCCAGCGGGACGATTGCCCACACGGGGGGGGGCGCGTGGGCCGGATCGCCCATGCCGCGGGCGGCCCACCCATGGGTCGTTCCGGCGATGCGGCCCGGAGGGGCGTCCCGCTACACCGGACCCATGACCACCACAACCACCCCCCTGGACACACTCCGCCGCACCGTGCGCGGTGCCGTCGTCGCCCCCGGCGACCCCTCCTACGACACCTCCCGCCGGGTCTACAACGCCCTCCACGACCGCCGCCCCGCCGTCGTCGTCCACGCCGTGGACGCCGGTGACGTGATCGCGGCGGTGCGGTACGCCCGGGAGCACGCGCTCCCGCCGGCCGTGCGCGGTGGCTCCCACGCCGTCGCCGGTTTCGGGACCGTCGACGACGGCCTGGTCGTCGACCTGTCCCGGATGCGCGGCGTACGGGTCGACCCCGAGGCCCGGACCGCCCGGGCCGAGGGCGGTGCCACCTGGGGCGACTTCAACCACGCCACCCACGCCTTCGGGCTCGCCACCACCGGCGGGGTCGTCTCCACGACCGGCGTCGGCGGGCTGACGCTCGGCGGCGGCATGGGGCACCTGGCCCGCCGCTGCGGCCTGAGCTGCGACAACCTGGTCGCCGCGGACGTGGTGACCGCCGACGCCACCCTCGTCTCCTGTGACGCGGAGCGGCACCCCGACCTGTACTGGGCGCTCCGCGGCGGCGGCGGGAACTTCGGGGTCGTCACCTCCCTCGCCTACCGGCTGCACCCGGTCGACACGATCTACGGCGGCATCACCTGCTACGCGCTCGACGGCGACGTCGCCCGCGCCTGGCGGGACCTGAACGCCACCGCGCCGGTCGAGCTGAACGTGATCCTCGTGATCGCGCTCGGCCCGGAGGAACCGTTCCTGCCGGAGCGCTGGCACGGGCGGCCGATCTGCGCCGCGTTCACCTGCTTCAGCGGCCCGCCGGAGGAGGACGAGAAGGTCCTCGCCCGCCTGGACGGCCTCGGCCCGGTCATCGGCCGGTTCATGGACCGGATGCCGTACCCGGTGATCAACACCCTCTTCGACGAGCAACTGCCGCCGGGCCTCTACCACTACTGGAAGGGCAACTTCAGCCGCGAGCTCACCGACGGCGCGATCGACGCCCACATGGAGTTCGGCGCGACGATGCCGTCGATGGAGTCGGACACCGCGATCTTCCCGATCGACGGGGCGTGCCACGACGTGGGCCCGGAAGAGACCGCGTTCGCCTACCGGGACGCCTTCTTCTCGCACTCCTTCGGCGGCACCTGGACCGACCCGGCGGACTCGGAGCACAACATCGCCTGGACCCGCGCCTACGACCGGGCACTGCGCCCGCACACCCAGGAGGGCGGGTACGTGAACTTCATGGACACCGACGACCAGGACCGGGTGCGGGTCAACTACCGCCAGAACTACGAGCGGCTGCGTACGGTCAAGCGCCGCTACGACCCCGACAACGTGTTCCGGCTGAACCAGAACATCGTCCCGTAGCCGGCCGTCAGGGGCCGAGGACGAGGGCTCCGATCGAGAGGGGTCTACGGGACCGTGCGGGCCGTCGCGAGGAGGCGGACCGTGTCCTCGGGGGCCAGCGCGAGCGCGTTGCCGACGGTTCCGAGGACCTCGGTCTCGGCCGGCGTGTAGGCGCCGTCCGCGAGCGCGATCCGGGCGGCCTGGACCAGGATCGACTCCCGCCCGGCGGGCGCCAGGTGCGGGGTGAGCGGCTCCAGGGCCTCGTGGAGCTCGATCGACAGGAGCGTGCCCTCGGGGTTCACCTCGGGCATGAAGCGCCCGGTGTCCGCCTCCAGGGCCTCGACGAGGTCGACGAGCTGGACGGCCGTGCACTCGGCGAAGCCGGCGGACCGGACCGCGGTGACGGCCCGGTCCAGGACCTCGCGGGACTCGGTGCCGCCGGCCGCGAGGACGGCCAGGGCGACGGTGTGCACGGCGTCCCGCAGCATCGCGGAGAAGCGGCTCGTCGTCGGGTGGTCGAGCACCTCCGTACCGAAGTGCGTGTGACAGGCCGCGCACTCGACGACGGGGCCGGTACAGCCCCGGGGCAGGACGGGGACGCCCAGGACGGCGAACCTGCGGCGGCCGGTGCGCCGTCGGTAGTTGCGGTCGCCCCCGCACTCCTCGCAGAAGAACTCGCCGTCTCCGACGGTGTTCCAGGAGGTGCGGATTCCGCAGACGGTCACCTTCCCACCACGTGAATTCCGGGCAGACCGCACACGCACCTCCTCAACGGCCCGGCTGCACTGCCGGCGTTGGCGTGATGTTAGCCACATCCTTGATGTGGCGTCAGCACCCCGTCAGGACTTCACCGCGGACTTGGCCGAGACACGTCACCGCTCTCCCATGATCAGGAAGCGCGGCGGCGGCGCTTCGCGAAGGCCAGGAAGCCTCCGCCGACGGCGACGGCGGCCACGGCGGCGGCGATGGCACCCGGGCCGATGGCCGAACCGGTCGTCGCGAGATCACCCTCCGGGGTGGCGGACGGGGCCGGGGCGGGCGCGGTGGTGGCCTCACCCGGAGTCGTCGGAGAGCCCGGGGTGGACGGGGTGGACGGGGACGCGGAGGGGGTCCCGGTGCCGTCCGGGGTGGTCGGCGTGCCCTCGGTCGCCGGGGTGGTGGGCGCCGGGGTGGCGGTCGGCTTCGGCGTCTCGGGGGTGACGACGGGGCCGGGGGTGGTCACCTCGGGGAGGCAGCCGGTGAAGTTCATCTGGTGGGTCTCGGCGCCGGGGATCGTGTCCAGCGACTCGGCGATGACGGAGCCGTTGATGTGGCCGGGGCCGTAGGCGCCCCGGCCGCCCATGGTGACGGCGGCGTCGGGCGCGAGGATCGTGCCGGGCCAGGCGGCGTAGTTCTTCTTGACGGTCGCGGCCTGCGGGAAGTTCCACAGCAGCTTGGAGCGGATGCTCTTGTGGGCTTCGGTGTGCTGGTCGTAGTCGTCCTGGACGTACGCGCCGCCGTCCGAGATCCAGACGCCGGAGGTCGGCTTGGCCTGCATGTCGTACGAGGTGCCGATGACGTTCACGAGGGTGGAGGAGCCCGCCGGGACCTTGAGGTAGATCTCGCCGGCCTTCTCCAGGTCGGCGCTGCTCACGGCGAAGACGTTCAGCCTGGCGTCGGTGCCGGTGAGGTAGAGGCCCCGCCCGTCGACGGCCGCCTCGCCGTTGGGCCGCACGGCCGCCCAGCCGGCGGACAGCCTGCGCAGTTCGGTGAACTCCTTGCCGAAGTCGATCGGGGAGGGTCCGGTCGCGACCTTGTCGCCGTCGACGTCGAAGCCGGTGCCCCGGGAGTTGTCGACGACCTTGCCGGCGATGCCGGATCCCTTGACGAGGACCACGCCGTTGGCCTTGAGGGTGCCGCCGACGACGAGGCTGTGCCCGCCGGGCAGCTGGGCGAGGTCGGCGTCGGAGAGGCGGGAGCCGACGGAGAAGCCGGACGTGCCCGGCTCGCCGAAGGTGGCGTCGCCGCCGACGGCGACCGCGCCTTCGGAGTCCGCGTGGCGGACGGAGTCCTTCTCGACGAACTCGGCGTACAGACCGGCCGTGCCGAGCGGATGCGACACGCACTCCGTGGTGGTGGCGGAGGCGGCGGGGGCCCAGCTGAGGGCGGCACCGGTCACCGCGAGGACGGCGGCCACGGCAGCGGTCGTGCGCATACGAAACTCCAGGTCAGGGAGTACGGAGAGGGGAGGCGTGGGGGGTCCCGAGGGGGATGGTCCGTACCATCCGTCAGACCGTGATGTGCCGTCAACTCACCCCATATGGCGCTGATTCCGACATGACCGGGCGATCTTCCTTAAGTGAACCTGAAGCGACGTGAAACTATGACGCGGCTCACACGTGCCGCTGCCCCGCACCCTCCGGGAGGAAGGGTGCGGGGCAGCGGACGGCGGGGTGGAGCGGGGTCAGCGGGCGGAGCGGTTGACCGCCGAGATGACCGCCTTCAGGGAGGCGCGGGTCGTGTTGGCGTCGATGCCGATGCCCCACAGGACCTTGCCGTCGATGGCGCACTCGATGTACGAGGCGGCCTGCGCGGAGGCGCCCTCGCTCATCGTGTGCTCCTGGTAGTCCAGCAGGCGGGCGTCCACGCCGACCGACTGCAGGGCGTCGAAGAAGGCGGAGATCGGACCGTTGCCGGAGCCGGTCAGGACGGTGTCGACGCCGTCGACGACCGCCTCGACGCGCAGGGTGTCGGTGCCGTCCGTGTCCGAGGTGGACTGGCCGGATCGCAGCTGGATGCGTCCCCAACGAGCCGCAGAGTTGTCCGGGTTGGGCAGGTACTCGTCCTGGAAGACGGCCCAGATCGCGGCCGGCGTGACCTCGCCGCCCTCGCTGTCGGTCTTCTGCTGGATGATCTTCGAGAACTCGATCTGCATCCGGCGGGGCAGGTCCAGCTTGTGGTCGTTCTTCAGGACGTACGCGATACCGCCCTTGCCGGACTGCGAGTTGACCCGGATGACGGCCTCGTAGGAGCGGCCGACGTCCTTCGGGTCGATCGGCAGGTACGGCACCGCCCACTCGATCTCGTCCACCGTCTTGCCCTGGGCGGCCGCGTCGGCCTCCATGGCGTCGAAGCCCTTCTTGATGGCGTCCTGGTGGGAGCCGGAGAAGGCGGTGTAGACCAGGTCGCCCGCGTAGGGGTGGCGCGGGTGGACCTCCATCTGGTTGCAGTACTCGGAGGTACGGCGGATCTCGTCGATCTGGGAGAAGTCGATCTGCGGGTCGACGCCCTGCGAGAACAGGTTCATGCCCAGCGTCACCAGGTCGACGTTGCCGGTCCGCTCGCCCTGGCCGAACAGGCAGCCCTCGATGCGGTCGGCGCCGGCCATGATCGCCAGCTCGGCCGCCGCCACGGCCGTGCCGCGGTCGTTGTGCGGGTGGACGGAGACGCAGATGTGCTCGCGGCGGGTCAGGTTCCGGGACATCCACTCGAAGCGGTCCGCGTGCGTGGACGGCGTCGAACGCTCCACGGTGGCGGGCAGGTTGAGGATGATCTCGCGGCCAGGGCCGGGCTGCCAGACGTCACAGACCGCCTCGCAGACCTCCAGGGCGAAGTCCAGCTCGGTGTCGGTGAAGATCTCGGGGCTGTACTGGTAGCCGAAGGTGGTCTCCGGGCCCAGCAGCTTCTCCGCGTACTCCATCACCAGCCGGGTGCCGTCCACGGCGATCTGCTTGATCTGCTCCTTCGAGCCGCGGAAGACGACCCGGCGGAAGGTGGGCGCGGTGGCGTTGTACAGGTGGACGGTCGCGCGCTTGGCGCCGACCAGGGACTCCACGGTCCGCTCGATCAGGTCCTCGCGGGCCTGGGTCAGGACGGAGATGGTGACGTCGTCCGGGATCGCGCCCTCTTCGATGATGGAGCGCACGAACGCGAAGTCGGTCTCGCCGGAGGACGGGAAGCCGACCTCGATCTCCTTGTAGCCCATGCGTACGAGCAGGTCGAACATCTCGCGCTTGCGGGCCGGGGACATCGGGTCGATCAGCGCCTGGTTGCCGTCGCGCAGGTCCGTGGACAGCCAGCGGGGCGCCTTCGTGATGCGCTTCTCGGGCCAGGTCCGGTCGGGGATGGTCACGGCCTCGTACTGGCCGTACTTGTGGATCGGCATCCCGGACGGCTGCTGCGTGTGGGTCGCGTTGGTGATGGGCGTCGGGCGGCTGACGAAAGGCGACTGAGACATTGCGTAGGGCTCCTCGGGTCCAGCAAGAAGGACGGCCGACTGTCGAACGCAACACCAAAACCCGCGGGGAGGGGGTCGGCCTACGACTACAGGCCCTCGCCGCGGCAGCTAAGGAGAAGCAGCCCGAAACGCATGATGTGCGTCACCATAGCCCAGGTCCGGGAGAGCCGGACGTCCTGTTTCAGTATGCGGGACGGCGTCCGCGTCAAGGGCGAAAGGTGACCCATCACTCCATTTCGCCAATCATCGTCGCTACTCGTGACACCGGCGGTACGCAGTGCCACATTGCCTTCATGACCTCCCACCCGCCTGTCTTCTGCTCGATCGTCCCGCCCCACGTCCTGGAGCGGCTGGCCCGGTCGGCCGATCCGGCCGTCGCCGAGGCCGCCCGCCGCACCCTCGCGGTGGACCTCACCCAGCGCGCCACCCGCACCGAGCGGACCGCGCCCGCCCCGTCGGAGAGCAGCACCGGAAAGCCCAGGCGCACGATCTACGACGCCAAGAACGGCACCCGGCTCCCTGGCCACCAGGTGCTCGACGAGGGAGAGCCGCCGGTCACCGACGGCACGGCCAACCGCGCCTACGCCGGCCTCGGCGCCACCTTCGACCTCTTCCTGAACGCCTTCGGCCACGACTCGATCGACGGCGCCGGGCTGCCGCTCCGCGCCACCATCCACTTCGACGAGAAGTACGACAACGCCTTCTGGAACGGCGAGCAGATGGTGTTCGGCGACGGGGACGGCGAGCTCTTCCTCGACTTCACGATCCCGGTCGACGTCATCGGCCACGAACTGGCCCACGGCTTCACCCAGTACTCGGCGAACCTCGCGTACTACGGCCAGTCGGGGGCGCTCAACGAGCACGTCTCGGACGTCTTCGGCTCGCTCGTGAAGCAGTACGCCCTCGGCCAGAGCGCGGAGCAGGCCGACTGGCTCATCGGCGCCGGGCTGCTGGGCCCCGCCGTCGACGAGGGAACGGCCCTGCGGTCCATGAAGGCCCCCGGCACCGCGTACGACGACGACGTCCTCGGCAAGGACCCGCAGCCCGCGCACATGGACCACTACGTGCGCACCAGCTCCGACAACGGCGGCGTGCACATCAACTCCGGCATCCCCAACCACGCCTTCTACCTGCTCGCCACCGAGCTCGGCGGCAACGCCTGGGAGCGTCCCGGCCGGATCTGGTACGCGACGATGACCGGCGGTGCGCTGACCGAGGAGATCCGGTTCGACGAGTTCGCGCGGGCGACGGTGACGACGGCGCGGGACCTCTACGGCGACGGGGACGTGGTCGAGGCCGTGAAGCGCGCCTGGGCGGGGGTCGGTGTGACGGCCTCGTGAGCCGGCCGGTTCTGCGGTAGACAGGGCCCATGCGGATTCGAGTGCGGCGCACGGGTGGTTTCGCGGGCATCGAGCGGTCGGCGGAGGTGGAGGTCTCGGGACCCGAATGGGAGTCCCTGACCTCCACCGTCCTCGCGGAGGGCGACGGTGACGCCCGGGGCGTGCCGGACGGCTTCTCGTACGAGATCACCGTCGACGGCCGCACGCTCCGCTGCGGCGACCCCCACCTCACGGACGCCCAGAGGACCCTCGTGACGAGGGTCCTCAAGGAAGGGGCGTAGGCCCTAGCGGGCGCCTCGGCGCCAGAATCTGTTCTCCTTCGGCGGCCTGACCTTCAGGGACCAGTCGCCCTCGGCGCTGCGGACCTGCACGAGCAGGGGCCCCTCGGGCAGCGGACGCGTGTCCCTGGGGAGCCTGCTCGCGGCCGTGGCGAGCAGGTGGTCGCGGCCGCCCGGCTCGTGGCCCCGCACGCTGAAGTAGGCGTGGCCGAGTCTCGTGTGGAGCCGGGAGGCGAGCAGGGCGGCGGGACCCGTGTACAGCAGGACGTCGCCGCCCCGCCCCTCGGCGGCGCCGTCCAGGACCTCCACGGCGCTCACCGGACGGAGGGCGACCGTCCACTCCCGGTCGTAGCCGCTCACGCGCAGGCGCAGCGGGCGCTTGCCGTCGTACCGCAGCAGCCCACGGCCCTCGTGGTCCTTCAGGGTCGTGCTCGCGAGCAGGACGTCGCCCTCGCCCTTCTCGTCGAGGGTCCGCACGGAGAAGTAGCCGTCGCCCCTCCGGGTCGTGTCGACGACGAGGTAACCGGCCGGGATCGGCACGTCGACGGTGATGACGGCCTTGCCCTTGCCGCTGCGGAAGAACTCCGGGAAGTCCTCGCCGAAGAGCTCGACGTCCGACCGGGGGCCGAGTCGCGGGGGCCGCTGGACGGGGACCCGTGCCGGTGTCCGCACAGCGGCGGCCTCGTCCTCCCGGACCTTCGCAAGGAGCTCCTCGGGGATGGCCTCCGGCCCCGGCGGGACGTCCTCGTGGACCGGCTCGTCCTCGGGGGCCGGCTCCGGATCCCCGCCCACGATGCCGAAGTCCTCGGCGAGGCCGACGAGGCCGGAGGCGTACCCCTGGCCGACCGCGCGGAACTTCCACCCGCCGTCACGCCGGTAGAACTCGCCGAGGAGGAACGCCGTCTCGGTGCTCGCGTCGTCGACCTCGTACAGCGCCAGCTGCTCGCCGGTGCCGGCGCTGATCGTCCGGATGTGCAGGCCCGGCACCTGGCCGAACGTCCCGTCGTCACTGGAGGCGGTGATCACGATGCGCTGGACGGCGGGCTCCACGCGCTCGGTGTCGATCTCCAGCCAGTCGGCGACCCGCTGCTCCCCGTCCTGCACCTGCCCGAGCAGGCGCACCGCGCCGGACGCGTGCGCGGGCTGGTTGTAGAAGACCAGGTCGCCGTCGCCCCTGACCCGGCCCTCGGCGTCGAGGAGCAGCGCCGAGGCGTCGACCTCCGGCACCCCCTCGCCGGCGGCCCGCCGGACGACCGCGATCCGCCACACCTGCCCGGGGACCGGCAGGTTTCCCCCCTTGACGATCTCTGTCACGGCGCCATGCTGACACGCGCCCCCGGACGCCGCACAGAAGATCGGAAACTAGAAGCCGAGCTTCCTGAGCTGCTTCGGGTCCCGCTGCCAGTCCTTCGCGACCTTCACGTGCAGGTCGAGGAAGACCGGGGTGCCGAGGAGGGCCTCGATGTGCTTGCGGGACTTCATGCCGACCTCCTTGAGGCGGCTGCCCTTCGGGCCGATGATGATGCCCTTCTGGCTGGGGCGCTCGATGTACACGTTCGCGTGGATGTCGAGCAGCGGCCGGTCCGCCGGGCGGTTCTCGCGCGGGATCATCTCCTCGACGACCACCGCGATCGAGTGCGGCAGCTCGTCCCGTACGCCTTCGAGCGCGGCCTCGCGGATCAGCTCCGCGACCATGACCTGCTCCGGCTCGTCCGTGAGGTCGCCCTCCGGGTAGAGCGGCGGGGACTCCGGCAGGAGCGGGATGAGCAGGTCGGCGACGAGCTGGACCTGCTTGTTGCCGACGGCCGAGACCGGCACGATCTGCGCCCACTCGAAGCCCAGCTCCTTGCCGAGCTGGTCGATCGCGATGAGCTGCTCGGCGAGGGTCTTGGAGTCGACCAGGTCGGTCTTGGTGATGATCGCGACCTTGGGCGTCTTCTTGATCCCGGCGAGCTCCTTGGCGATGAAGCGGTCGCCGGGGCCGAGCTTCTGGTCGGCGGGCAGGCAGAAGCCGATCACGTCGACCTCGGCCCAGGTGGTGCGCACGACGTCGTTGAGCCGCTCGCCGAGGAGGGTGCGCGGCTTGTGGAGGCCGGGGGTGTCGACCAGGATCAGCTGGGCGTCCGGGCGGTGCACGATGCCGCGGACGGTGTGCCGGGTGGTCTGCGGCCGGTTCGAGGTGATGGCCACCTTCTGGCCGACCAGAGCGTTCGTGAGGGTGGACTTGCCCGCGTTGGGGCGGCCGACGAAGCAGGCGAAGCCGGCCCGGTGGACGGCTTCGGTTTCTTGGTTGCGAGCGCTCATGGGGGCCATTGTCCCCGATGAGCGCCCGCGTCACGTACTCAGTGCCCGGCGACGGCGTATCCGCAGGCCGTAGAGCCCGGCCGCGCCGCCCACGGCGAGGATCGCGGCGGCGAGCCAGGGCACGGCGAGGAAGGACACGGTGCCGGTCTCCTTCACGTCCTTCGCGGTGGCGGTGAGGGTGACGTCGCCCCAGTCGAGCTGCGGGGAGCCGGTCCAGCGCTCGGTGAGCCGGATCTTCTGGCGGGGCAGCAGCTCGGCGGGGACCTTCGCGAGGTCGCGGTCGAGGAGGGTGCGGCCGAAGAGGCCCTCGGCCTTCAGGACGACCTTGGGGTTGAGGGTGATGTTGCCCCGGTTGTGCAGGGTGTACGAGACGAGGGCGCTGCTCGTGCGGGTGCCGGGGACCAGCGGCCGGTCCTGGTCGAGGCTGACGTCCTCGACGGCGAGGGCGGGCACGGTCGGGCCGTTGACCCGGAGGTAGACGCGGGCGCCGACCGCGCGCTGCACGCCGACGGCGACGGAGCCCTTCCCGCCCCGGGCGATCCGCTCGTCGAGTGCGACGAGGGCGCCGGGGTGGTCGCCGGGGTCGGCGTCGGCGGGGACGGTCAGCGTGTACGGCACGGTGACGGCGGAGCGGGGCGGGACGGTGATCCGGGTCCGCTCGGGCTTGATCCAGGCGCCGGCGCCGGTCTGCCGCTCGCTCCGGGTGCGGACGGCGAAGCCGCCGTCGCGGTCGGTGTTGTAGGCGTCGGCGCCGTACAGCCGGAAGGTGAGCGGGGCGGCGGTCTTGTTGGCGACGGTGACGCGGTCGGTGAGCGTCGTGCCGGGGTCGGCGGAGAGGTAGAAGTACGGGCGCCCGCCGAGCTCGGCGGCGGCCGGGTAGACGGCCCACTCGCCGTTCTCGGCGGCCTGCGCGCCCGGTGCGAGGCCGAGGAGCGCGAGGAGGGTGCTCAGGAGGAGTGCGGACAGCTTGCGCACGGTGCGGACCCCCGGGGTGCGGATCGGAGCGGGCCGGCCGGGTGCGCGCCCGGCCCGCGAGCGGTCAGGACAGGGTCAGCGTGAGCACGCCCGCGTACGAGCCGGGCGCGGTGAACGCCGGGACGTCGAGGGAGAGCTGCGCGTCGACGGTGAACTCGCCGCCCGTGAGGGTGCCGTTCGGCGTGGAGGCGAGGGTCGCGCCGCCGCTGCCGACCGGTCCCGCGGAGCCTGCGGCGCAGGCGCTGGGGCTGCCGGCCTTGGCGGTGCAGGCGGGGGTCCAGGAGAGGTTCCCGGCGCCGATGGCGCCGCCGGGGCCGGTGAAGTCGGTGACCTTGCCGGTCAGGGACCAGCCGGCGGGGCCGCCGCGGAAGTCCTTGACGGTCACCGTCTGGAGCGCACCCTTGGCCGCGCCGCCCGCGCCGAAGTCGACGGAGGACAGCTGGACGGCGTCCCCGGCCTGGGTCATGGACAGCTCGCCCGCCGTGACGGCCGCGGTGATCGTCTGGCTGTTCGGCGGTGCCGGGACGACGACCTTGTACGCGGCGGGGCCCGCGCCCTTGTCGGGGTCCCAGGCCGTGCCCTCGTACGCCACGATCCCGGTGGTCGCCGGGTCGTTGACCTTGAGGCGCGCGGCGAAACCGCCCTCGCTGTCGGTGGTGACGGTCATCTTGTCGGCGGTCTCCGCCGCTCCGGCGCGGCCGACGACGGTGACCTCGGTGAGCGGGGTGAACCTGCTGCCGGTGACGGTGACGCGGACGCCCGGGTCGCCGGAGGCGTTGTCGAGCTGGAGCGTTCGCGTGTTGGGGCTGGTCACGGGGCTCGCGACGACCGTCTCGGAGACCGGGGCGGGCGGGTTGAGCACCGTACAGGGGGTGTCCAGCTCCATGAGGTAGCTGGTGTGGATGTTGTAGTCGCCGGGCGAGAGGGTGATCGAGCCGGCCTCGGTGGCGGTGAAGGTGCCCGTCATCGAGAAGGCCGGGAAGGAGCCCTTGCCGGGGACCGGCGGGTTCTTCTTGGGTCCGGTGACGGTGACCGTGCCGGTCTGGGCGCCGCCGAGGACCACCTTGCCGCTGGGCGTCATGATGTCGGCCGGGAGCGCCAGGTCGACCGGGTTGGACGCGGCGGGCTTGGTGACCGTGTAGGTCACCGTGACGGTCTCGCCGACCTTGGGGCTGGTCTTGTCGACCGTGATCTGGGCGGTGGTGGCGCCCTCGATCGGCGGGATCTGGGCGACCGGCGGCGGGACGCAGCGGGTCTGGAATTCCACCGACTGCGAGGTGGTCGTCGCGCCGGCCGGGGCGGCGAGCGCGCCGCCGGCGACCGCGAGGGCGGTGGCGCCGAGGACGGCGGTCCAGCGGCGTCTTCGGGCCGCCGCCCGGGATCGGGTGAGTGCCATGTGTGTGCCCCCTCCTGAGGGATGAGTGGGCGCCATTGACGGCTGCGGGCGGAGAGAAGTCAATGGAATCGAATTCCACCGACTGATGACCCATCAGATACTGTCAAGATCGCGACATGCCGGGCATTTCCCCAGGTCACGACGGAGACCGGTGCCGCCCAGGGCGACACCGGTCAGGGTGGTACGGGCTCAGCCGAGCGACTCAGCTGAAGACGAACGGACCCGGCGACTGCGAGGTCACCGCGTCGCAGTTCACCGTGACCCCGAAGATCACCATCTTGAGGGCGACCCCCGCGAAGTACGAGTTGAGGCTGTCACCCGAGGCCACGGTCCCGCTGAGCGGGCCGATCTTGACGGACTGCCCGGCGGAGAGCGCCGGGTTCTTCTTGCCGGTGAAGACCCGGGTGCCACCGCCGGCCTTGGCCATCGTCAAGGTCGAGCTGATCGTGTCGGCGCCGACCCCGACCGGCGTCGTGATGGCCGAGGTGAGGGTGATGGTCGCGGCGGTGCCGCTCTGGGTGGCCGTGAGGTTGGCGGTGCCGCTGCCCCACGTACCGCAGTCGTACGTCGCCGTCGCCGAGCCCGGCGACACGGCGCCGGCCGTCGGGGCGAAGGCGAGTCCGGCGGCGGCGAGCGCCCCGGTGAGTACCGCGACGGTCCCTAAGGTGCTTCTGCTTCTCATGGCGAGTTCGAACCCCTTTCGATACCGAACGCAGGGGTGCGGACACTGCGTGAAGGACGGGAGATCTGACGGTCCGTCGGACGAACCGCTGTCATTGACGCGCAGACGGCCGGGGAAGGCAAGAGAAGATGCGGTGATCCTTCACAAACACACAAGGGCGGCGGCGCCCGGCGTGTCGCCCGGCCCCGCCGCCCTGATCCCGTCCCTGGGCTCAGCCCGCGGTGACGGCCACCCGCAGCTGTCCGTCCGGACCCGCGAGCAGCACCGGGGTCTCCGGGCCGCCGAGGTCCCGTACCGCCGCGCGGTCCTCGTCCGAGGCCGCCTCGGCGTTCGACACCACGGCCGCCGCCTCCAGGGACTGGGCCCCGCTGGCCACGGCCATCGCGACCGCGGTCCGCAGCGCGCTCAGCTTGAGCGACTCCAGCTCCACGGTGCCGGCCACATAGGTGCGGCCCGTCTCGTCCCGTACGGCCGCACCCTCGGGCACGCCGTTACGGGCGCGGGCGCTCCGCGCAAGGGTGATGATCTTGAGGTCCTCGGCGCCGAGGTCGCCGTGCTCGCTGCTGAGTGTCATGAACCGAGCATAGGTCCGCGACGATGATCAGCCCGCGACCGGGTACATCGCCCCGCGACGCCCCTCCGGCGACACCAGCCACTCCAGCTTCTCGGCCGTGTCCGCCTCCGGCAGCGGGGTGTGCATCACGATGACCAGATCCGGGCGGGCCGGGACCCTGAGCTGGGTCGCCTCGACCACCAGCGTCCCGACCAGCGGGTGCTCCATCTCCTTGCGGTTCTGGCCGCCCGGCAGGATGTCCCGCCGCTCCCACAGCTCCGCGAACTCCGCGCTCGCCTCCTTGGCCGACTCGACCACCGCCTGGAAGCCCTCGTCGTCCGGGCACTCGGAGCACGCCGAGCGGAACTGGGCGACGACCTTCGGCGCGAGCTCCTCCCAGCGCGTCGACCGCGAGCGGTACAGCGGGTCCGTGAAGAACGCGACGAGGCAGTTCTGCACGATCTCCGGCCGCATCCCGAGCACGATCGCCGCCGCGTCGTTCCACATCACCGTGTTCCAGTACTGGTCCATGATGTGCGCCGGGAACGGCATCCACGCGTCGATGAGCCGCCGGAGCCCGTGGCACATGTCCCGGTCCTCCGGGGCCGGTTCGAGCGCCGGCGGGTTCAGCGCCGCCAGGACGTACAGATGGCGGCGCTCCGCCGGGCTCAGCCGCAGCACCCGCGCCACCGAGTCGAGGACCTGCGGGGAGACCGTGATGTCCCGGCCCTGCTCCAGCCACTGGTACCAGGAGACCCCGACGCCCGCGAGGACCGCGACCTCCTCCCGGCGCAGGCCCGGGGTGCGGCGGCGGGCGCCGCCGTCCGGGAGTCCCGCCTCGGCCGGGCTGACCCGGGCCCGACGGCTCATCAGGAACTCGCGCAGTTCGCCGAGTCGGTGCTGCTTCGCGCTGGCGCTCTCGAGAGCGGTGGCCACGTGTGCTTCCTCCCCCTGGACGCATGGTGGATGCCGGGCGGTGCCTGGTGGTGCGACCAACAGGATAAGTTCCCGCTCCCCAGCGTTGTTCCCGTCCGCCGAAGGTGGACGCATGGCAACGACGACCACCCCGCCCGAATCCCCCACCGACCCCACCACCCCCACCACCACGGCCCCCGCCGCTCCCCCGGCCCTCACCCGCCGCGACCGGCTCGTCCTCTTCGTCCTGTGCGCCGCCCAGTTCATGGTGGCGCTCGACTTCTCCGTCCTGAACGTCGCTCTGCCCGTCCTCGGCGCCGACCTCCGCTTCGACCCCTCCGGCCTCCAGTGGGCGGTCACCGCCTTCGCCCTGCCCTCCGGCGGCTTCCTGCTGCTCTTCGGCCGGATCGGCGACCTCTTCGGCCGCAAGAAGCTCTTCCTCTCCGGTCTCGTGCTCTTCGGCGCGGCCTCCCTGCTCGCCACGCTCGCCTGGAGCCCGGGCTCCTTCCTCGCCGGCCGCGCCCTCCAGGGCCTCGGCGCGGCGGCGATCGTGCCGACCGGCATGGCGCTGCTCACCACCGCCTTCCCCGAAGGCCCGCTGCGGGCCAGGGCGCTCGGCATCTCCGGCACCCTGATGTCGCTCGGCTTCACCATCGGCATGGTGCTCGGCGGCGTCATGACCGACACCCTCGGCTGGCGCTCCACGATGGCCCTGCTCGCCGTCTTCACGCTGATCGTGCTGCCGCTCGCCCCGGGCCTGCTGCCCGAGTCCCGCACCCCCGAGCGGCCCCGCCTGGACGTGCCCGGCGCGCTGACCGTCACCGGCGGGCTGCTCTCCCTGATCTACGCCCTGACGACGGCGGCCGAGCGCGGCTTCGGCGGCGTGGACGTCCCCGTCGCCCTCGCCCTGGGCGTGCTGCTGCTCGTGGCCTTCGGGGTGATCGAGTCCCGGCACCCGGCCCCGCTGGTCTCGCTGCCGGTGCTGCGCCGCCGTACCGTCGCCTTCGGCAACCTGGGCGGTCTGGTCACCTTCTCGATGATGTCGACGATCGTCTTCGTGCTGACCCTGTACCTGCAGGAGACCCTCGGCCTCTCGGCCTTCGCCTCCGGCATCGTCTTCGGCGTCCAGGGCGCGTTCTCGGTCCTCGCCGGCATGGTCACCCCGAAGGTGATCGGCCGGTTCGGCGCCCAGCGCACCCTGGTGGTCTCGCTGCTCGGCCAGGGCCTGCTGACCGCCGCGCTGCTCGGCATCGGCCGGGAGTCCGGCGCGGTCCTGGCGACCGTGGCCGTCTCGGTGGCGTCGATGCTGCACCTCGGCGCGATCATCTCGTACGGCGTGACGGTCACCTCCGGCGTACGCGACGAGGAGCAGGGGCTGGCGACCGGTCTGGTCACGACCACCCAGCAGGTCGGTCTGACGGTCGGCATCCCGCTGCTCGGTGTCCTCGCCACCACCGGCTCCGACCTCTTCGCCGGGGTCCGCACGGTCATCGCCCTGGACGCGGCGATCGTGGTCGGCGCGGCGGCCCTGATCGCCCTCGGCCTGCGGCGCCGGTCCTGAGGTCCCCCTGCGGCCGGTCGGGGCGGAACCGTACGGCCTCGGCTACGACCGGTCGAGGCGGAGCCGTACGGCCTTCGGGAGACCGGCGACGACGAGGTCGTACGAGTCCTCGACGAGCTCCCGGACCATCCGGTCCGGGAGCTCCGCGACGGTCACGGTGTTCCAGTGCCGCTTGTTCATGTGGTACCCGGGGGCGACGGCGGGGTGCTCCTCGCGGAGCCGTACCGCCTCGTCCGGATCGCACTTGAGATTGACCCGCAGCGGACGGCCGTCGAGCCACGAGAGCGCGAACATCTTCCCGGCGACCTTGAAGACGGAGGTGTCCGGACCGAACGGGAACTCCTCCGAGGCGTCGTTGAAGTCCAGGCAGAAGGCGCGCAGCTCGTCGGGGGTCATTCCGGCTTCTCCTCCGGTTCCAGCGGTTCCACGAGCACGGTGACGATCTTGTTCCGGCGGCCGGCGGGCGCCTCGGCCGTCAGTCGCAGCGAACGGCCGTCCGGCAGCTCCACGACCGCCTTGGCCCCGGAGATCGGGACCCGGCCGAGCGCCTTGGCGAGCAGACCGCCGACGGTCTCCACGTCCTCGTCGTCGTACTCGTCGGGGCCGAAGCCGTACAGCTCGCCGAGGTCGCCGATGTCGAGGCGGGCGGTGACCCGGTAGCGGTCCTCGCCGAGCTCCTCGACGGGCGGCAGCTCCCGGTCGTACTCGTCGGTGATCTCGCCGACGATCTCCTCCAGGATGTCCTCGATGGTGACGATGCCGGCCGTGCCGCCGTACTCGTCGATGACGACGGCGACGTGGTTGCGCTCCTGCTGCATCTCGCGCAGCAGGTCACCGGCGTTCTTGGTGTCGGGCACGAAGGCGGCGGGCCGCATCGCGGTGGACACCAGGTCGGCCTCGGAGTCCCGGTTGATGTGGGTCCTGCGGACCAGGTCCTTCAGGTAGACGATGCCGACGATGTCGTCCTCGTTCTCCCCGGTGACCGGGATCCGGGAGAACCCGGAGCGCAGCGCGAGGGTGAGGGCCTGACGGATCGTCTTGTACCGCTCGATGCAGATCAGATCGGTGCGGGGCACCATCACCTCGCGGACGAGGGTGTCGCCCAGCTCGAAGACGGAGTGCACCATGCGGCGCTCCTCGTCCTCGATGAGCGACTCCTGCTCGGCGAGGTCGACCATGGCCCGCAGCTCGGCCTCGGAGGCGAAGGGGCCCTTGCGGAAGCCCTTGCCCGGGGTCAGCGCGTTGCCGATGAGGATGAGGAGCTGCGGGATCGGGCCCATGATCCGGGCCAGCGGCAGCAGCACGTACGCGGCTGCGGTCGCCGTGTTCAGCGGGTGCTGGCGGCCGATGGTGCGCGGCGAGACGCCGACGGCCACGTACGAGACGAGGACCATGACGGCGATCGCGACGAGCAGCGCCTGCCAGGTCTCCGGGAGGGCTTCCAGGCAGGCGTACGTGACGAGGACGCCGGCCGCCATCTCGCAGGAGACGCGGACGAGCAGCGCCACGTTGAGATAGCGGGTCGGGTCGGAGGCGACCTGGGCCAGCTTCTCGGCGCCGCGCCGCCCGGACCGGACGGCCTCGGCGGCGCGGAAGCTGGAGACGCGGGCGAGACCGGCCTCGGCGCAGGCGGCGAGCCAGGCCACGATGACCAGCGCGACGGCGCCGAGGATCAGCGAAACGTCCATCGGGTCAGGAGACGGTGGGAGCCGGGGACGGGCCGGTGAGGCCCTTCTCCGCGCGCCAGCCGTCGACGATCGCCGCCTGGAGGCCGAACATCTCGGCCTTCTCGTCCGGCTCCTCGTGGTCGTACCCGAGCAGGTGCAGCACCCCGTGGACGGTGAGGAGCTGGAGCTCCTCGTCCATGGAGTGCTGCGTCGGCGCGTCCTTGCCCTGCTGGGTGGCGACCTCGGGGCAGAGCACGATGTCGCCGAGGAGCCCCTGCGGGGGCTCCTCGTCGTCCTTCGACGGCGGGCGCAGCTCGTCCATCGGGAAGGACATGACGTCCGTCGGGCCGGGCAGGTCCATCCACTGGATGTGGAGCTGCTCCATCGCCTCCGCGTCCACGACGATCACCGAGAGCTCGGAGAGCGGGTGGATGCGCATGCGCGCGAGCGCGTAGCGGGCGATGTCGAGGATCGCCTGCTCGTCGACCTCGGTTCCGGACTCGTTGTTGACGTCGATCGACATGTGCTGTTTCTGCTACTTCCCGTTGCGGCTGTCGTACTGCTCGTACGCGTCGACGATACGGCCGACGAGCTTGTGCCGGACGACATCCTGCGACGTGAGCGTCGAGAAGTGGACGTCCGGGACACCGTCGAGGATGTCGCGGACCTGCCGCAGGCCGCTCTTCGTCCCGTTCGGCAGGTCGACCTGGGTGACGTCACCGGTGATGACGATCTTCGAGTCGAAGCCGAGGCGGGTGAGGAACATCTTCATCTGCTCGGGGTTCGTGTTCTGCGCCTCGTCGAGGATGATGAACGCGTCGTTCAGCGTCCGTCCGCGCATGTACGCCAGGGGCGCGACCTCGATCGTCCCGCTCGCCATGAGCTTGGGGATCGAGTCGGGGTCGAGCATGTCGTGCAGGGCGTCGTACAGCGGCCGCAGGTACGGGTCGATCTTCTCGTAGAGCGTGCCGGGCAGGAAGCCGAGCCGCTCGCCCGCCTCGACGGCGGGCCGGGTCAGGATGATCCGGTTGACCTGCTTGGACTGCAGGGCCTGGACCGCCTTCGCCATGGCGAGATAGGTCTTGCCGGTGCCGGCGGGGCCGATGCCGAAGACGATCGTGTGCTTGTCGATCGCGTCGACGTACCGCTTCTGGTTGAGCGTCTTGGGACGGATCGTGCGACCCCGGCTGGAGAGGATGTTCTGCGTGAGCACCTCGGCGGGAGTCTCCTCGCCGCCCTCCGCCGATCCGTTCTCGCTCGCCCTGAGCATGGCGATCGAGCGTTCCACTGCGTCCTCCGTCATCGGCTGACCGGTGCGGAGCACCAGCATCATCTCGTCGAACAGGCGCTGGATGAGGGCGACTTCCACCGCGTCGCCGACCGCGCTGACCTGGTTGCCCCGGACGTGGATGTCGGTCTGCGGGAACGACCGCTCGATCACGCGGAGCAGGGAGTCACCGGAGCCGAGGATGGTCACCATGGGGTGCTTCGCCGGGACGGTGAAGTGGGCGCGGGCCTGTCCAGGCGCCCCGTCGTGGGGCGCTCCGTTCTGGGCTGTGGGTGTCTGAGTCATGGGCCGGCACTGTGGCCTGCGCATACCTCCCGTTGCAGGGTTCTCGCTGCTCGACAACCTCTCGGCTACCAAGCCTACGACCAGGCACCGACAGACTCGTAAGGGTTTACGAATGAGCGGCCCGGAAGCCGATCGTCGGCACGGCCCTGCGCAGCGGCCACGGGCGGGCCGGGGCGGGCAGGAGCCGCTCCAGGAAGGCGTAGCGGCCGCGCAGCGCCTCGGGGTCCTGACGGGCGTGGCCCTGGACGTGCTGCCACCAGGCGGCGATCTCGCCCCAGGTCGGGGCGGACAGCGAGCCGCCGAACTCCTGAACGGAGAGGGCGGCGGTCAACCCGGCGAAGGCGAGCCGGTCGGCGAGCGGCCAGTCGGCGAGGGTGCCGGTGACGAAACCGGCGACGAAGACGTCCCCGGCGCCGGTCGGGTCGAGGGCGGAGACCTGGATCGCGGGGACCTCGGCGGTCTCGCCGGTGGCGCCGTCGACGGCGTAGGCGCCCTCGGAGCCGAGCGTGACCACGGCGTAGCGGACCTTGTCGGCCAGGGCGCGGGCGGCGGCCCGGGGGCAGTCGGTGCGGGTGTAGCGCATCGCCTCGGCGGCGTTCGGCAGGAAGGCCTCGCAGTGCTGGAGGTCGGTGAGGCCGGCCAGGTCCCAGCGGCCGGTGTCGTCCCAGCCGACGTCGGCGAAGACCTTGGCTCCGCCGCGGGCGGCCTGGGCGACCCAGTCCTCGGAGCGGCCGGGCACGAGGGAGGCGACGGCCGCGCGCGCGTGCGGCGGGTAGGCGGGCAGGGCGCCGTCGAGCGGCGGGGCCTCGTGGCCGTGGGAGACCATCGTGCGCTCGCCCTCGTAGGCCATGGAGACGGTGACCGGGGAGTGCCAGCCGGGGACGGTGCGGGAGAGCGAGAGGTCGATGCCCTCGCCCTGCTCCAGGGCGTCCCAGCAGTACTCGCCGTAGTGGTCGTCGCCGAAGGCCGCGGCGAGCGAGGTCCGCAGGCCGAGGCGGGCGAGGGCGGTGGCCATGTTGGCGACGCCGCCCGGGCTGGAGCCCATGCCCCGGGCCCAGGACTCGGTGCCGCGGACGGGGGCGCTGTCCAGGCCGGTGAAGATGATGTCGAGGAAGACGGTGCCCGTGAGGAAGACGTCGCAGGCGGGGTCCGTGGGCTCGCGCAGGCAGACCAACGGGTCGACCCCGGCGTCGTGTTGCGGCTGCTCTCCCCTTGCTGTGGTCACGGCAGGCTCCCCGGTCGTGGTGCGGATCAGATCAGTGTGCCCGATGGGGGTGGGGTGACGGGTGGGACGCACAAGAAGGCGCCTTGTTACCCACGAACCCACCCACCAAACACATAGTGACTCGGATCACACGCCGAACCGGCGGAAACCGACTTCTCCCGCCCCTCACCCGCTTGATACACATGGTCCGCGACCCCGTGCCCCGCGCACACCACCGGGCGCTCCACCCCTCCCCTTCCGTTCCTGGGAACGCCCATGTCCTCGCGGACTCGCGGCGCGGGGGCCCTCGTCGCCCTCGTCGCCCTCTTCACGGCCGGCTACCTCGCCCCGTACCTCCTGCCGACCGTCGTCGGCCGTCTCTCCGCCGGTCTCGGCCTCACCCCGTCCCAGGCGGGTCTGATCGGCTCCGTCCTGCTCCTCGGCTCCTCCACGGCCGGCTTCACGCTCGCCGCGCGCGGGGAGCGGATCGGGCCGCGCCGGACCGCCCGCGCGGGCCTGCTCGCGATGGCCGTCGGATACGGCTCCGCCGCCGCGACCGGCGTCGTGCCGCTGGTCGTCGCGGGCGCCGTCCTCGGCGGCCTCGGCTCGGGCACGGCGACGGCGGTGGCCGTGGCCGGGATCGCCGGGCAGCGCGACCCGCACCGCGCCTCCACCCTCGGCCTGCTCTCCGTCTCGGCGACGGCGGGCGCCCTGTACCTGACCCTTCCGCACCTGGGCGGCGGCCACGCCGCCCCGCTCCTCGCGATCGCGTGCGGGGCGGTTTTGGTGTGGCCGTTCACGGGCGGACTGCCGACCGCCGCGCACACGGTCCGCGAGAGCGCGGGCACCCTCGGACCCCTCCCCCACCGGCGGGCGGGCGCGGTGCTCGCCGGCGGCATCCTGTGCTGGTCCCTCGCGCAGAACGCCCTCTGGGGCGTGAGCGGACGCATCGGCCTCACCCAGGCCGGCCTCTCCGAGGTCACCGTCGGCGCGGTGTTCGCGGCGGCGCTCGGCGCGGGCCTCGCCGGCGTCACGGCGGCGGGCGCGCTCGGCTCGCGCCTGGGCCGCGCGGTTCCGATCGGCGCGGGGACGGTGGCGATCGCGGGCTGCGTCCTGCTGAGCTCGACCGCGGAGAACCTCGCGGGCTTCGCGACCGGCGAGATCCTCTGGAACGCCTTCTACCCGGTCGTCCTGTCCTACCTGCTCGGCCTCGCGGCCTCCCTGGACCCGCGCGGCCGCTGGGCCGTCATGGTCGGCTCCGCCTCCTCCCTCGGCGTGGCCTGCGGCCCGGTGACCGGCTCCCTGCTCTCCGACCGCGCCGGCTACCCGGGCATGGGCCTGGTCCTCTGCGCCCTGCTGCTGCTCGTCGCCGCCCCGATGACGGCCGTCGCCCGCCACGCCTCCGGCCGCCCTCTGGTCCCGGGCTCGATCCGGCGCCGCGGCGGCGCCCCCGCCGCGGTCCTCGCGGGCCGGGGCTCGGGGACGGTCCTGGTCCCCCAGATGGGAGCGCCGGAGCAGGAGGTCACCCCGATCCCGGTCGCCGCGGGCCGCCGCCGGGCGGCGAAGTCGGCGTTCCGGCTGGCCCGCCCTTCGGACCGGGGCTAGGCCCTGCGGGTCACCCCTGGCCGAAGCGCCAGAAGTGGTCGGCGTACGGGCCGCAGGGGTACTGGTTGACCGGCGCGGTCTCCCGGGTGCTCGCCCCGGGGACGGCGAGGCAGAGCCCGCTGTTGGCGTTGACGATCCGGTAGAGCGGGCGCCCGGCCGTGTCCCGCTTCTGGTACTCGACCCGCCACAGGTGGTCGGGGTAGTCGCCGCAGGGGTACTGGTTGACGTTGACGGCGGTGGCCTTGCTGGCCCCCGGGACGGCCGCGCAGTACCCGCTGTTGTTGTTGACGATGCGGTAGCGGGCCCGTCCCGAGCCGTCCGCGCCGGCGGGCCGGAGGTGCCAGAAGTGGTCGGCGTACGGGCCGCAGCCGAACTGGTTCAGGTCGACGACCGAGGTCGCGGCGCCGGGGACCGCGAGGCACAGGCCGCTGTTGCCGTTCACGATCCGTACCGCCGGACCCACCGGGGGCGCCACGGTGCCGCCGTCCCGCAGCGCGGGCGGCACCCGGGTCGGGGACGGCCGGGCGGGCGGCGTCGTCCCGGGCGCCCGGGTGGGGGCGCCGGTCGGTCCCGGCGCGGAGCTGGGCGCGGCCGATCCCGGCGCCGTCGTCCCCGGCGCCGTCGGGGACGGCGTCGCGACCGTCGGCCCGGTGCCCGGCGTCCCGCCCGCGGTGGACGAGGCCTCCGTGGGCGCGACCTGCGCGGGCGGCGGCGCCGACGCGTTGCCCGTGCGCTGGGTCTGGGTCAGGACCGTCGCCAGAGCGCCGACCAGGGGCACCACCACCCCGGCCACCCACCAGGCCCATCGGGGCGGATGCGGGGCCGGCCGGTCGGCCGGGGCGGCTCCCGAGGCTCCGGGACTCGACGGCGGGGCCGTGGTGTCCCCTGCGGGACCGGGCGTGTCTGACACGTGCTGCTCCCCCCGAAACAACGGTCGTCGCCCGAGTATCACCCCACGGCCGGACCCGGAAACCCGCAATCCGAAAACACGTACGCCCGGCGCCTCCGGATCACCGGGCCCCGGCGTCTCCCGTCACCGGCCCGGTTTCTCCCGTCATCCGCCAACGGCGTCTCCCGTCACCGGCCCCCGAACTCGTAGGCCTCCACCTCGGCCAGGTACCGCGCCCGCCGCTCCTCGTCGTCCTCCAGGAACGACGCCTCGAACGAGTTCCGCGCCAGCTCGCGGAGCTGGTCCTCCGTGAGGTCCAGCGCCTCGCGCACCCCGTCGAAGTTGTCCCCGACATAACCCCCGAAGTACGCGGGATCGTCGGAGTTCACGGTCACGAGGAGACCCGCCGTCATCATCGTGCGCAGCGGATGGTCGGCGAGGGTGTCGATGACGCGGAGCCGGACGTTCGACAGGGGGCAGAGCGTGAGCGGCACCCGCTCGCGGGCCAGCCGGTCGACGAGCTCCGGGTCCTCCATGCAGCGCAGACCGTGGTCGATCCGCTCCACGCCGAGGACGTCCAGGGCTTCGCGGACATAGGCGGCGGGGCCCTCCTCGCCCGCGTGGGCGACGCGCCGCAGGCCGAGCCGGGCGGCCTCCTCGTACACCTCGCGGAACTTGGCGGGCGGGTGGCCGACCTCCGCCGAGTCGAGGCCGACGCCGGTGATCCGGTGGAGATACGGCTTCGCCGCGTCCAGGGTCGCGAGCGCCGACTCGGCCGACTCGTCGCGCAGGAAGCAGAGGATGAGCCGGGTGGAGATCCCGTACCGCTCCTCGGAGCGGTCGAGGGAGGCGCCGAGGCCCTCGATGACGGTGCCGATCGGGACGCCGCGGGCGATGTGCGCCTGCGGGTCGAAGAAGATCTCGGCGTGCCGGACGCCCTGGGCGGCGGCCCGCTCCAGGTAGGCGTCGGCGAGCTCGGTGAAGTCCTCGGCGGTCCGCAGGACCGCCATCAGCGCGTAGTACAGGTCCAGGAAGGACTGGAGGTCGCCGAAGCGGTAGGCCTCGCGGAGGGCGGCGGTGTCGGCGTACGGCAGGGTGACGCCGTTGCGCTCCGCGAGCGCGAAGGCCAGCTCGGGTTCGAGGGTGCCTTCGATGTGGAGGTGCAGTTCGGCCTTGGGTACGGGCATGGTCACGTTCGTTTCGGTACGGGGACCCTCATGAGGTCCTGGGCGATGCTCAGCTCGCCGTCGAACCCGGCCGCCCGCGCCTGATGTTCGAAGGCCGAGGGGTCGGAGTAGCGCTGCGAGAAGTGGGTGAGGACGAGGTGCCGCACGCCCGCGTCCCGGGCGACGGCGGCGGCCTGTCCGGCCGTCAGATGGCCGTGGTCGGTGGCGAGCCGGACGTCCTCGTCGAGGAAGGTCGACTCGATGACGAGCATGTCGGCGCCTTCGGCGAGGGCGTGCACCCCGTCGCAGAGCCGGGTGTCCATGACGAAGGCGAAGCGCTGCCCGCGCCGGACCTCGCTGACGTCGTCGAGGGTGACGCCGTTCAGGCTGCCGTCGCGCTGGATCCGGCCGACGTCGGGGCCCTTGATGCCGTGCGCGGCGAGCTTCCCGGGCAGGATGCGGCGCCCGTCGGGCTCGGTGATCCGGTAGCCGTAGGACTCGACGGGGTGGGAGAGCCGGCGGGCGTCGAGGGTGAACTCCTCGGTGACGGCGAGCGGCCCGTCGGCGGCGACCGGGGCCTCGGTCAGCCGCACGGTCTCGCGGTAGGCCGTCGCGTACCGCAGCCGCTCGAAGAAGTGCTGCCCGCTCGCCGGGTAGTGGGCGGTGACCGGATGCGGGACCTGGTCGAGGTTGATCCGCTGGATCACCCCGGCCAGGCCGAGCGAGTGGTCGCCGTGGAAGTGGGTGACGCAGATCCGGTCGAGGTCGTGCGCGGCGACCCCGGCCCGCAGCATCTGCCGCTGGGTGCCCTCGCCGGGGTCGAAGAGGATCCCTCTTCCGTCCCAGCGGAGCACATAGCCGTTGTGGTTGCGGTGCCGGGTCGGGACCTGGCTCGCGGTCCCGAGGACGACCAGTTCGCGTACGGACACGGGTTATCCGGGGGGCCAGTTGAGACCGCGGCCGCCCAGCACGTGCGCGTGCGCGTGGAAGACGGTCTGGCCGGCGCCGGCGCCGGTGTTGAACACGATCCGGAAACCGCTGCCGTCGATCTTCTCCCGCTCGGCGATCTCGCCCGCCTCGCGCAGTATGTCGGCGGCGACGGTCGGCGCGGCGGCGGCGAGCGACGGGGCGTCGGGGTAGTGGACGCGCGGGATCACGAGGATGTGCGTGGGCGCCTGCGGGTTGATGTCGCGGAACGCGACGGTGGTCTCCG
Organism: Streptomyces sp. R44; assembly: GCF_041053105.1. NCBI lineage: Bacteria > Bacillati > Actinomycetota > Actinomycetes > Kitasatosporales > Streptomycetaceae > Streptomyces > Streptomyces sp. R44. Next base: position 2,932,806 of record NZ_CP163444.1, read on the forward strand.
TCTCGCGCACGATCGTCGCCGGCACCTCCCCTTCCGCGATCTTGCAGAACAGGCAGTCGCTCTGCGGCTCTCCGGCCATGTCCCGGACCTCCTCCGTCTGATGCCGATCACCGGCCGTGTACTGGCCGTGCCGTGACGATCAACTACCCGGTCATGCTATCCGCCGCCCCCGACCGCCGGTGGAAGCCGGCGGGAGCCTGTGGAAAACCCTCAGTCCTTCGGGACACGGCGGTTGAGCGCCGAGCGGCTCACCCAGTACGTGATGATCACGCCCCAGAACAGGGCCGTGCCGAGTGCGCTCACCGCTCCCGAGTCGAAGGCCCACAGGGCGAGCGAGGCGAGCGAGTAGAGCCCGAGGAGCCCGACGGCTCCGGCCATGAACAGCACGGGCCGGCAGTTGCGCGCCACGAGGAGCATCGGCCGGCGCAGCCGAGGCGGCACCCGGCGCGCCATCCACACGGCCCATCCGGTCCAGGCGCCGAGGATCACGGCGCCGCCGACCAGGAACGGGACGGCCGCGTCGGCCCAGGTCGCGGGGGTGGGGATCGCGGCGAGGGCGACGGCTGCGGCCAGGAAGCTCACGAGGGCGACCCAGCGGGCGCCCGCGACGGTGTTCCAGGCCATGGCCTCCAGGTTGTAGCGGGCCTTGCGGTCCTGGAGGTCGAGCGCGGCGGAGGCGACGAAGCCCTCGGCGGCCTGGGTCCAGGCACCGCGCCGGAACCAGCGCCGGCGCAGCCGCAGCAGCGACAGGTTGTTGTGGGCCTCGCTGCTCTGCGGGTTGAGGCGCAGGGTCGTCTCGTACGCGCGCTGAGCCGTGGCGTGGTCGCCGCGCCGCTGGGCGGTGAGGCCGACCAGGAAGTGGGCGGCGTCCTCCTCGGGCGCGAGGCCGACGGCGGTCCGCGCCGCCTCGTACGCCTCGACGGTACGCGCGGGCGTGCGGGCGTGCTCGGCGTGCTCGGCGAGGGCGGTGCCGAGCGCGTAGTGGGTGCCCCAGTGGTTCGGGGCGAGTTCGACGGCGTGCCGGGCGGTGGCCTCCGCCTCCTGGAACCGCCGGCCGGCGAGGAGGATGTGGACGCGCATCAGCCAGCCCCCGAGCAGCTCGGGCTCGGCGCGCAGCGCCTGGTCGACGGCGGTCAGGGCGGCGGCCCGGTCGCCGGCCCGGTGGTGGCAGCGGGCGAGCAGGACGAGCGCCTCGGCGTCCTCCGGTTCGGTCGCCAGGTGCCGGGCGACGAGCTCGCCGGCCTGCGCGTACCGCCCGGTCTCGTAGAGCGCCTCGGCGCGGGCGAGCGCGGTGGACGCGGTCACAGCTTGCGCTTCCGCTTGAGGTGGGCGAGGAGGTCGTCGTACAGGCCGCCCTCGTTGGCGAACATGGCGACGTTCCGGGCGGCGGCGAACCACGGCTCCGTCGACGGCTTGATCTGCTTGGCCGCGCCGAGCAGGTCCTTGGTGGTGATCAGGCGTACGGAGCCGCTGCGGGCCGATTCGAGGAGGGCGGCCTCGGCGGCCGTCTCGCAGACATGGGCGAGGTCCGCGCCGGAGAAGTCCTCGGTGGCCTTCACGAGCTTGCCGAGGTCGACGGCCTCGATGGGGCGCTCCCGCAGGTGGTAGCGGAGGATCGACTCGCGGGCGGCGGCGTCCGGCGGCAGCACGAGCAGGGTGCGGTCGAGGCGACCGGGGCGGCGCAGCGCGATGTCCACGTCCCAGGGCACGTTGGTGGCGGCGAGGACGAAGACGCCCTCGTTGCCGGCGCCGCTCGCGATGCCGTCGAGCTCGGTGAGGAGCTGGTTGACGACGTTGCGCAGGCCGCTGTGGTGGGTGCGGGAGCGCTTGGCGCCGAGGGCGTCCAGCTCGTCGAGGAAGACGACGCAGGGCGCCTGTCGGCGGGCGGTCTCGAAGATGTCGTGGATGTTCTTCTCGGAGGCCCCGATCCACATGTCGAGGACGTCGGAGAGCGAGACGGTGAGGAAGTTGGCGCCGAGCTCGCCCGCGACGGCCCGCGCGATGAAGGTCTTGCCGCAGCCGGGCGGGCCGTACAGGAGGAGGCCGCCGCGGAGCGACTTCCCGTACAGCCTGCGCAGTTCGGGGTTGCGCATGGGCGCGAGGAAGGCGGCCTCCAGGCGCTCCTTGACCTCCTCCATGCCGCCGACGTCGGCGAGGCGTACGGCCCCGGGGGCGTCGACGTCCCAGGCGGCGGCGTCCCCGGCGATCCCGTCGCCGCCGTCGGCCTGCGGGTCGTCGAGGAACCGGGGCCCGACGAGGTCCTGCACCTGCTGCTCGGCGGCGTCCCAGTCGAAGGAGGGGGCGGGCGCGGCGGGCGCGGGCCGCACCGGCTCCACGGTCTCTTCGGGAGCGGCCGCGGGCGCCGTCGCGGGCATCCCCATGGCCCGCACCATCAGCGCACGCGCCTCCGTGTCGCCCGGCGCGTGCTGGAGGGCGACGGCGGCCTCGGCGACGGCCTCGTCGTGGCGCCCTTCCGCGAGGAGGAGCTCGGCGAAGTGGAGGCGCAGGGGCACGTCACCGGGGGCGGCGGCCACGGCGGCGCGCAGACTGCGGATGAGAGGGGACTCGTCGGCCATGCGGGTCAGCCTAAGGAGCGTCCGGGGGCCGGTGTCCACCGGGTCGGCGGCCGCGTAGGCTCCGCCGGATGAGACGGGAAGGCGCACCGCGCAGGCTGACCGTGGACGGCACCGTGTGGCTGTGGAACGTCCGGCACCGGCACCCCGACTGCCGGACGGTGCTCTCCCTGCGCCGCGCGGAGCACCCCCACGCGCAGCTCCGCCTCGTCTTCCGGGAGGGCCCGGGCCGCATCGTGGCCGGATACCCCTTCGGCCTGGGCGACGTGGCCTCGGCCGACGGCGACGTCCTGAACCTGAACAAGCCGGGTGTCGTACGCCGTTTCCTGGCGGAGGCCGCGGCCCGCGGCCTCCTCCCCGCCGCGCACGGTGTCCACGAGGAGGACGCCTGGCCCCTCTACGACACCGTGACGGAAGCGGAGCGGAAGCTGGCGCCTGATCCGAAGGACAGGCCTTAGCTCCAGCGGCCCGTGCGCCCCAGGACCAGGGCCGTGGCCGCCGTACCGGCCGTCGACGTGCGCAGGACGCTGCGGCCGAGGCGGTACGGCTTCGCCCCGGCGGCCTCGAAGGCGGCGAGCTCGTCCGGGGAGACCCCGCCCTCGGGGCCGACGACGAGCACGATCGAGCCCTTGGCCGGGAGTTCGGCGGTGGCGAGGGCGCCGCTGGGGTGGTCGCGGTCCTCGTGCAGGACGGCCGCGAAGTCCGCGTCCGCGAGGAGTGCGGCGGCCTGCTTGGTCGTCATGAGGTCGGCGACCTCGGGGAAGCGGGTACGGCGCGACTGCTTGCCGGCCTCGCGCGCGGTGGAACGCCACTTGGCGAGCGCCTTGAGGCCCCGGTCGCCCTTCCACTGGGTGATGCAGCGGGAGGCGGCCCAGGGCACGATCGCGTCCACGCCGGTCTCCGTCATGGTCTCGACGGCGAGTTCGCCCCGGTCGCCCTTGGGCAGGGCCTGGACGACCGTGATGCGCGGCTCCTCCTCGGGGTCCTCGTGGACCTCGTCGACCCGCACGGTGAGCTCGTCGCGGCCCTCGGCGGAGACCACCACGCACGCGGCCCAGCGACCCCGCCCGTCGGCGAGCACGAGCTCCTCCCCGGCCCGCAGCCGCTTCACGGAGACGGCGTGCCGTCCCTCGGGCCCGTCCAGGAGGAAACTCCCGGCACCGGGGACGGTGTCGACGACGAAGACGGGTGCGGTCATGAGGCGCTCCTGGGGGCGAGCCCGGAAAGGTCGGAGAGGGCGGTGTCGAGTTCGGCGGCCAGCACCTCGACCAGCTGCCCGGCGGGGAGTTCGCGGGCGAGGCGGTGGCCCTGGCCGGCCCACAGGGCCATGCCCTGGGCGTCGCCCGCGGTGGCCGCGGCCTTGCGGAGCGGGGCGGTGAGGTGGTGGATCTCGGGGTAGGCGGCAGGGGCGTACGGCCCGTGCTCGCGCAGGAAGCGGTTGACGAGGCCGCGCGCCGGGCGCCCGGAGAAGGCCCGGGTGAGGGCGGTCCGGGTGAACAGCGGGTCCGTCAGGGCCTGCTTGTGCAGGGGGTGGGCGCCCGACTCGGGGCAGCGGAGGAAGGCGGTGCCGAGCTGGGCCGCGTCCGCGCCGGCGGCGAGGGCGGCGGCGATCTGCGCGCCGCGCATGATGCCCCCGGCGGCGACGATCGGCAGCGCGACGGCCTCGCGGACCTGGGTGACGAGGGTGAGGAGCCCGGTGCCGGAGGCGTCTTCGTCGGCCGGGTCGTCGCGGTACGTGCCCTGGTGTCCGCCGGCCTCGACGCCCTGGACGCAGACGGCGTCCGCGCCGGCGCGCTGCGCGGCGAGGGCCTCGTCGGCGGAGGTGACGGTGACGATCGTGTACGTACCGACGCGATCGAAGGCGTGGAACGTCTCGCGGGCGGGACAGCCGAAGGTGAAGGAGACGACGGGGACCGGGTCCTCCAGGAGGATGGCCAGCTTGGCGTCGTACGCGTCGTCGCGGGAGTCGTCGGTCTCGCCGAGCGGGGTGTCGTACCAGGTGGCCTCGCCGGCCAGCTGGTGGCGGTAGACCTCGACGGCGGCGGGGTCGGCGGGCCGGCCGTCCTGCGGCATGAAGAGGTTGACACCGAAGGGGCGTGCGGTCAGCCCGCGGACCTGTTTGATCTCCTGGTACAGGCCGCCGGCCGTCTTGTACCCGGCGGCGAGGAACCCGAGCGCCCCGGCCTCGCAGACGGCTCCGACGAGCTCGGGACAGGAGGCGCCACCCGCCATGGGGGCCTGCACGATCGGAAACCGAGAGAGATCGTTCAGTGCGGTGGTGGACATATGGGCATCGTGTCATGCGCGGGGCGAGACACGACAAAGGGGGCGGCACCGGAGTGCCGCCCCTCGTCCGGACTCAGCGCCCGTTGAACGCGTCCTTGAGCCGCGAGAACAAGCCCTGCTGCCCCGGCTGACTGTGCTGACCCGGGGGGACGACCCCCGGACCCCCAGCCGAGCGCCTACCGCCCGTTGAACGCGTCCTTGAGCCGCGAGAACAAGCCCTGCTGCCCCGGCTGGAACTGCCCCGTGGGCCGCTCCTCGCCGCGCAGCTTGGCCAGTTCGCGCAGCAGGCGCTCCTGCTCGGCGTCGAGCTTGCTCGGGGTCGTCACCTCGACGTGCACGATCAGGTCGCCCCGGCCGTTGCCCCGCAGGTGCGTGACGCCGCGCCCGTGCAGCGGGATCGACTGGCCGGACTGGGTGCCCGGGCGGATGTCGATCTCCTCGACGCCGTCGAGGGTCTGCAGCGGCACCTTCGTGCCGAGCGCGCCCGCCGTCATCGGGATGGTGACCGTGCAGTGCAGGTCGTCGCCGCGCCGCTGGAAGACCTCGTGCGGGGTCTCGTGGATCTCGACGTACAGGTCGCCGGCGGGGCCGCCGCCGGGGCCGACCTCGCCCTCGCCCGCGAGCTGGATGCGGGTGCCGTTGTCGACACCGGCCGGGATCTTGACCGTGAGCGTACGGCGCGACCGCACGCGGCCGTCACCGGCGCACTCGGGGCACGGGGTCGGGACGACGGTGCCGAAGCCCTGGCACTGCGGGCAGGGGCGGGAGGTCATGACCTGGCCGAGGAACGACCGGGTGACCTGGGAGACCTCGCCGCGACCGCGGCACATGTCACAGGTCTGCGCGGAGGTGCCGGGCGCGGCGCCCTCACCCGAACAGGTGGTGCAGACGACCGCCGTGTCGACCTGGATGTCCTTCGTCGTGCCGAAGGCCGCCTCGTTGAGGTCGATCTCCAGACGGATCATGGCGTCCTGGCCGCGGCGGGTGCGCGAGCGCGGGCCGCGCTGCGAGGCCGTGCCGAAGAAGGCGTCCATGATGTCGGAGAAGTTGCCGAAGCCGCCGGCACCGAAGCCGCCCGCACCGCCTCCGCCGGAGGCCGAGAGCGGGTCGCCGCCGAGGTCGTAGACCTGCTTCTTCTGCGGGTCCGAGAGGACCTCGTAGGCGGCGTTGATCTCCTTGAAGCGTTCCTGCGTCTTCGGATCGGGATTGACGTCCGGGTGCAGCTCGCGCGCGAGCCTCCGGAACGCCTTCTTGATCTCGTCCTGGGACGCGTCGCGGCGCACGCCGAGTACGGCGTAGTAGTCCGTGGCCACTTACGACTCCGCCAGGATCTGTCCGACGTAACGTGCCACTGCGCGTACCGCTCCCATCGTTCCGGGGTAGTCCATGCGGGTCGGTCCGACCACGCCGAGTTTGGCGACTGCCTCGCCGCCCGAACCGTAGCCGACCGAGACGACGGACGTGGAGCTCAGCCCCTCGTGGGCGTTCTCGTGCCCGATGCGTACGGTCATGCCCGATTCCTTGGCCTCGCCGAGCAGCTTGAGGAGCACGACCTGCTCCTCCAGAGCTTCCAGGACGGGCCTGATCATCAGGGGGAAGTCGTGTCCGAAGCGGGTGAGATTGGCGGTGCCGCCGATCATCAGCCGCTCCTCGTGCTCCTCGACGAGCGTTTCGAGGAGGGTCGCGAGCACGGTCGAGACCGTGGCGCGGTCCTCGGCCTCCTCGAAGGACTCGGGGAGGTCCTGCACCAGCTGCGGCACGTCGGCGAACCGGCGGCCGACGACCCGGCTGTTGAGCCGGGCCCGGAGATCGGCGAGGGAGGTCTCGCCGAAGGGTGCGGGGCAGTCGACGACGCGCTGCTCCACCCGGCCGGTGTCGGTGATGAGGACGAGCATCAGGCGGGCGGGGGCCAGCGAGAGCAGCTCCACGTGCCGGACGGTCGAGCGGGTCAGCGAGGGGTACTGGACGACGGCGACCTGGCGGGTCAGCTGGGCGAGCAGTCGTACCGTACGGCCCACGACGTCGTCGAGGTCGACCGCGCCGTCGAGGAAGTTGTGGATGGCCCGCCGCTCGGGCGTCGACAGCGGCTTGACGCCGGCGAGCCGGTCGACGAAGAGCCGGTAGCCCTTGTCGGTGGGAATGCGCCCGGCGCTGGTGTGAGGCTGGGCGATGTAGCCCTCCTCCTCCAGCACGGCCATGTCGTTGCGCACGGTGGCGGGCGACACGCCGAGCTTGTGGCGCTCGGTGAGCGCCTTGGAGCCCACGGGCTCCTCCGTCCCGACGTAGTCCTGGACGATGGCGCGCAGGACCTCGAGTCTGCGTTCGCTGAGCATCGTGGCGCACCTCCAGCTGTCGTCGTCGTTCCGGTTGCTCCGCTTTTGGCACTCGCCCTGTCCGAGTGCCAGCGATCCCCCGGCCAGTGTACGGCGGCGGGCATCGCTCCTGGCAAGGAGGCGGCGCCCGCACCGGTTAGCGTCGCCCCATGGACGTGGATTGGGAAGCGTACGGATGGGAGCGGCTCGCGGACGGGGTGGGCCGGCGACGGCTGCCCGGCTGGGACGCCACGGTGGGGCTGGTCCTGGGCTCGCAGGGGGTGCTGCTGTACGACACGGGGTCCTCGCTGGCGGAGGGCGCGGAGCTGCGGACCCAGGTGGCGGAACTCACGGGCGGCCGGAAGGTGACACACATCGCACTCAGCCACCCCCACTTCGACCACATCCTCGGCACTGCGGTCTTCGCGGGCGCGGAGGTCTTCGGCGCGGTGGGCTCGGACGACCTCCTGAGCGGGGCGCGGGCCCGGGAGGAGCTGTACGGGGACGCGGTACGGCAAGGGGTCGATCCGCGGGTGGCGACGGAGGCGACGGACGTCCTGGTGGCGCCGCGGCACCTGGTCTCGGGCGAATGGACGCTCGACCTGGGCGACCGCCAGGTCCTCCTGGCGAACGTGGGCCCGGGCCACACGGGCCACGACCTGGCGCTCTGCGTCCCGGGCACGCGGGAGGTCGTCTTCTGCGGCGACCTGGTGGAGGAGTCGGGCGAGCCGCAGGCGGGCCCGGACGCGATCCCGTCCCGCTGGCCGGACGCCCTGGACCGGCTGCTCGCGCTGGGCGGCGAGGAGGCGGCGTACGTACCGGGGCACGGCGCGGTGGTGGACGCCACGTTCGTGCGGGCACAGCGCGATGAACTGGCACGCCGCTTCGAGGTGTCGTAGCGTCGCCCGAATGCGCAGCTACAACCCGGATCTGACACCGCCTTGGAAGAAGTCGGCGCCCGTCCCGGAGGTCCCGGCGGACCCCGATCTGGTCGTGGAGGAGGTCACCACGGGCTTCTGCGGGGCGGTGATCCGCTGCGAGGCGGGCACGGTGACCCTGGAGGACCGCTTCGGAAAGCACCGGGTCTTCCCGCTGGAGCCGCGCGGCTTCCTCCTGGAGGGCAGGGTCGTGACCCTGGTCCGCCCGGTGTCGGGCCCGTCCCGCCCCACCCGTACGGCCTCCGGCTCGGTCGCCGTGCCGGGCGCACGCGCGCGCGTGGCGCGGGCGGGCCGGATCTACGTCGAGGGCCGGCACGACGCGGAGCTCGTCGAGCGGGTCTGGGGCGACGACCTGCGGATCGAGGGCGTGGTCGTGGAGTACCTGGAGGGCGTCGACGACCTCCCCGCGATCGTCGCGGAGTTCGGACCGGGGCCGGACGCCCGGCTCGGCGTCCTGGTGGACCACCTGGTGCCGGGCTCGAAGGAGTCGCGGATCGCCGCCCGGGTGACGTCCCCGGACGTCCTGGTCGTCGGCCACCCGTACATCGACGTCTGGGAGGCCGTGAAACCGTCCTCCCTGGGCATCCCGGCCTGGCCGGCGGTCCCCAGGGGCCAGGACTGGAAGACGGGCGTCTGCCGCGCCCTCGGCTGGCCCTCGGACAACACGGGCGCGGTCTGGCAGGCGATCCTCAAGCGCGTGACGTCCTACAAGGACCTGGAACCGGAGCTCCTGGGCCGCGTCGAGGAACTGATCGACTTCGTGACGGCGCCGTAGCGCGGGCCGGTGGTGCGCGGCTCCGGGGAGTGCCTCCCCGGACCTCCGGCCCACGACCCGCACGAGGACCGTCGTCCCGGGACAGGGGTGTCCCGGCGTCTCGGGACTCCGGATCCGCGCCACGGCGGACGGGCCGTGCGAGCGTGGCGGAGTCCTCACCGGCGCCGTCCTTCCGCCGCGCCGCCACCGTCACGTCATCCGGAGGAATCCGTGTTCTCCCACCCCGCATTCACGAGGGCCGCACTGCTCGTGTCCGCCACCGCTGTCGCCGTGACGGGCCTGGCGGGCACCGCCAGTGCCCGCCCGGGCGCCCCCTACCTCTCGTACGGCAGCCAGGGCGAAGGCGTGAAGTGCGCCCAGATCGCGGTGAACTGGGCCAACGCCTACCCCGTCACCCTGGCCGAGGACGGCATCTGGGGCGAGCGGACGCAGTGGGGCGTGGTCGCCTTCCAGCGCTGGAAGCTGGGTGACTCCCAGGCGGACGGCATCGTCGGGCCCAACACCGGCGACAAGATGCTGGAGACCCTGCGGCAGTACAACCCGGAGACGGCGAACTACTGCTACCGGTACCTGCCGAGCCACTGACGCCCCCAGGCGTGCCCCCCCGCCCCGGGGGCACGCCGGGCCCACCTCCGCGAAGCGCCCTTCGCCCCCTGGGGCCCGTCCGGGCCCTCATCCGCCGGACAGGCCTTGGTCCTGGTCCTGGTCCTAGTCCACCAGGTCCCGCACCACCGCGTCCGCCAGCAACCGCCCCCGCAGCGTCAGCACCGCCCGCCCCGCCTCGTACGACGAGGGGTCGAGCAGCCCCTCCCCCAGCGCCTTCCGCGACGCCGCGAGCCCCGCCGGCTTGAGGATCGACAGCTCGACGCCCTCCCGCAGCCGCAGCTCCAGGAGGATCCGCTCCACCCGCCGGTCCTCCTCCGCGAGGATCTCCCGGCCGGCCCCCGGCGACCGCCCGGCCGCGAGCGCGGCGGCGTACGCGCCGGGATGCTTCACGTTCCACCAGCGGACGCCGCCCACGTGCGAGTGGGCGCCGGGCCCCGCGCCCCACCAGTCCGCGCCGCGCCAGTACAGCTCGTTGTGGAGGCAGCGCCCGGCCTCGGAGGTGGCCCAGTTGGACACCTCGTACCAGGAGAAGCCCGCCGCCTCGAAGGCCGCGTCGGCGATCAGATACCGGTCGGCGTGCACGTCGTCATCGGTCATGGGCACCTCACCGCGCCGGATGCGCCGGGCGAGCTGCGTCCCCTCCTCGACGATCAGCGCATAGGCGCTCACATGGTCGGGACCGGCCCCGATCGCCGCGTCCAGCGAGGCCCGCCAGTCGTCGTCGGACTCCCCGGGCGTGCCGTAGATGAGGTCGAGGTTGACGTGCTCGAACCCGGCGGCCCGCGCCTCCCCGACGCACGCCTCGGGACGCCCCGGCGTGTGCGTACGGTCGAGGATCTTCAGCACGTGCTGCTTGGCGCTCTGCATCCCGAAGGAGATCCGGTTGAAGCCCCCCTCCCGCAGCTCGGCGAGATAGGCGGGGTTCACGGAGTCCGGATTCGCCTCCGTCGTCACCTCGGCGTCGTCCGCGAGCCCGAACTCGTCCCGGATCGCCCCCAGCATCCGTACGAGGTCCCCGGCGGCGAGCAGCGTCGGCGTGCCGCCGCCGACGAAGACGGTCCGCACGGGCCGCGGGTCGTCCCCGAGGACCTTCCGGGCGAGCCGGATCTCCTCGACGACCTGCTCGGCGTAGTTGTCGCGGGAGGCGAGCACTCCGCCCGTACCGCGCAGCTCACTCGCCGTGTACGTGTTGAAGTCGCAGTAGCCGCAGCGCGTCGCGCAGTACGGCACGTGCAGATAGAACCCGAGCGGCCGCTCCCCGGCTCCTTCGAGGGCACGCGGAGGCAGCGCCCCGTCGTCGGGAACGGGCTCACCATCGGGCAGTACGGAAGGCATGAGCCCCATTGTCCCGTACTGCCCGGGTGAAGGTCCTCCGCCGCTGCTCAGGCCTCCCGCGAGCCCGAGTACATCTCCTCGATGAGGTCCTTGTACTCGCGCTCGACGACCGGCCGCTTGAGCTTCAGCGACGGGGTGAGCTCGCCGTGCTCGATGTCGAGGTCGCGCGGCAGCAGGCGGAACTTCTTGACCGTCTGCCAGCGCTGGAGGCCCTCGTTGAGGCGGTCGACGTAGCCCTGGATGAGCTTGACGGTCTCCGGGGCGGCGACGACTTCCGCGTACGACTTGCCGTCCAGCCCGTGCTCGGCGGCCCAGCCGAGGAGGGAGGGCTCGTCGAGGGCGATGAGGGCGGTGCAGAAGTTCCGGTCGGCGCCGTGGACGAGGATGTTCGAGACGAACGGGCAGACGGCCTTGAACTGGCCCTCGACCTCGGCCGGCGCGATGTACTTGCCGCCGGACGTCTTGATCAGGTCCTTCTTGCGGTCGGTGATCCGGAGGTAGCCGTCGGCGGACAGCTCGCCGATGTCGCCGGTGTGGAACCAGCCGTCGGACTCCAGGACCTCGGAGGTCTTCTCCGGCAGGCCGTGGTAGCCCTCCATGATGCCGGGGCCGCGCAGCAGGATCTCGCCGTCGTCGGCGATCCGGACCTCGGTGCCGGGGAGCGGCTTGCCGACGGTGCCGGTGCGGTAGGCCTCGCCCGGGTTGACGAAGGAGGCGGCGGAGGACTCGGTGAGGCCGTAGCCCTCCAGGATGTGGATGCCGGCGCCGGCGAAGAAGTAGCCGATCTCGGGGGCGAGGGCGGCGGAGCCGGAGATGCAGGCGCGCAGGTTGCCGCCGAAGGCCTCGCGGATCTTGCCGTAGACGAGGGCGTCGGCGACCTTGTGCTTGGCCGAGAGGCCGAAGGGCGCGGAGGCGGTGCCGGTGCGGCGGAAGTTGTCCTGGGTGGCCTTGGCGTACTCGCGGGCGACGCCGGCGGCCCACTGGAAGATCTTGTACTTGGCGCCGCCGCCGGCGCGGGCCTTGGCGGCGACCCCGTTGTAGACCTTCTCGAAGATGCGGGGCACGGCCGCCATGTAGGTCGGCTGGACGACCGGCAGGTTCTCGATGATCTTGTCGACGCGGCCGTCGACGGCGGTGACGTGGCCGACCTCGATCTGGCCGGAGGTGAGGACCTTGCCGAAGACGTGGGCGAGCGGCAGCCAGAGGTACTGGACGTCCTCCTGGGTGACGAGGCCGGTGGCGGCGATGGCCTTGGCCATGTACGACCAGTTGTCGTGCGGGAGGCGGACGCCCTTGGGGCGGCCGGTGGTGCCCGAGGTGTAGATGAGGGTGGCGAGCTGCGTGGAGGTGATCGCGCCGACCCGCTCCTTGACGGCCTCGGGGTGCTTCTCCAGATAGGCCTTGCCGCGCGCCTCCAGGTCGGCGAGGGAGAGCACGAACTCGCCGTCGCTCTCCACACCCGTGGCGTCGATGACGACGACGTGGCGGAGGTCGGCCAGCTCGGCGCGGCGCTCGACGGCCTTGGCCAGCTGGGCGGCGTCCTCGGCGATGAGGACCTTCGACTCGGAGTCGGAGAGGATGAACGCCGACTCCTCGGCGTTCGTCTGCGGGTAGACCGTGGTGGTCGCGGCGCCCGCGCACATCACGCCGAGGTCGGCGAGGATCCACTCGACCCGGGTGGAGGAGGCGAGGGCGACGCGCTCCTCGGCCTGGACGCCGAGGTCGACGAGGCCGGCGGCGATCGCGTAGACCCGCTCGGCGGCCTGTCCCCAGCTGAGCGACTTCCAGTCGTCCGGGCCGGCGCCGGAGGCGGCGGGCACCGGGTAGCGGTAGGCCTCCGCATCCGGGGTCCGCTCGACGCGCTCAAGGAAGAGGGTCGCCACGGAGGGCGGCCGGTTCTCGATCTGGGTCTGTGTGTCGCTCACGACGTCCTCCGGGCGGCGGCGGTGCCTTCTGGTGGTTCGTAACTAACTGGCGAGTAACCTTCGAGCCGGGATCAGAGTAGAGGCCGGAATGCTGCCACGTAAGGGCCCACGGATAACGAACAGGCCCACGTGCGCTTCGCACGTGGGCCCATTCGGTGCATAAGGCAGCTACTCCTGCCCGCCGGCTACTTCTTCTTGCCGGAGGACTCGTCGCTCGACAGCACGGCGATGAAGGCCTCCTGGGGCACCTCCACCGAGCCGACCATCTTCATGCGCTTCTTGCCTTCCTTCTGCTTCTCCAGCAGCTTCCGCTTACGGGAGATGTCACCGCCGTAGCACTTGGCGAGGACGTCCTTCCGGATGGCGCGGATGGTCTCGCGGGCGATGACCCGGGAGCCGATGGCGGCCTGGATGGGCACCTCGAAGGCCTGCCGCGGGATGAGCTCGCGCAGCTTGGCGACGAGCCGGACACCGTAGGCGTACGCGGCGTCCTTGTGGGTGACGGCCGAGAAGGCGTCGACCTTGTCGCCGTGCAGCAGGATGTCGACCTTGACCAGGCTGGAGGCCTGCTCGCCGGTGGGCTCGTAGTCGAGCGAGGCGTAACCGCGGGTCTTGGACTTCAGCTGGTCGAAGAAGTCGAAGACGATCTCGGCGAGGGGCAGGGTGTAGCGGATCTCCACCCGGTCCTCGGAGAGGTAGTCCATGCCGATCAGGGTGCCGCGACGGGTCTGGCAGAGCTCCATGATCGCGCCGATGAACTCGCTCGGGGCGAGGATCGTGGCGCGCACGACGGGCTCGAACACGTCGCTGATCTTGCCCTCGGGGAACTCGCTCGGGTTGGTGACGGTGTGCTCGCTGCCGTCCTCCATCACGACGCGGTAGACCACGTTCGGCGCGGTGGCGATCAGGTCGAGCCCGAACTCGCGCTCCAGACGCTCACGGATCACGTCGAGGTGGAGCAGACCGAGGAAGCCGACGCGGAAGCCGAAGCCGAGCGCGGCGGAGGTCTCCGGCTCGTAGACCAGCGCGGCGTCGTTGAGCTGCAGCTTGTCGAGGGCCTCGCGGAGGTCCGGGTACTCGGAGCCGTCCAGCGGGTAGAGGCCCGAGAAGACCATCGGCTTCGGGTCCTTGTAACCGCCGAGCGGCTCGGTGGCGCCCTGGTTCAGGGAGGTGATCGTGTCACCGACCTTGGACTGACGGACGTCCTTCACGCCGGTGATGATGTAGCCCACCTCGCCGACGCCGAGACCGTCGGACGACGTCATCTCGGGCGAGGAGACACCGATCTCCAGGAGCTCGTGGGTGGCTCCGGTCGACATCATCCGGATGCGCTCACGCTTGTTGAGCTGCCCGTCGACGACACGCACGTAGGTCACGACACCCCGGTAGGAGTCGTAGACGGAGTCGAAGATCATCGCGCGGGCGGGGGCGTCGGCGACACCGACCGGGGCCGGAACGTCCTGGACCACGCGGTCGAGGAGCGCCTCGACGCCCATGCCGGTCTTCGCGGAGACCTTGAGGACGTCCTCCGGCTGGCAGCCGATGAGGTTCGCGAGCTCTTCGGAGAACTTCTCGGGCTGGGCGGCCGGCAGGTCGATCTTGTTGAGCACGGGAACGATCGTGAGGTCGTTCTCCATCGCGAGGTACAGGTTCGCGAGCGTCTGCGCCTCGATGCCCTGCGCGGCGTCGACGAGCAGGATCGTGCCCTCACAGGCGGCCAGCGAGCGCGAGACCTCATACGTGAAGTCGACGTGCCCGGGAGTGTCGATCATGTTCAGGATGTGCGTATTGCCCTGAGCCGGCCCCTCGGTCGGCGCCCACGGCAGCCGGACCGCCTGGGACTTGATCGTGATGCCGCGCTCCCGCTCGATGTCCATGCGGTCGAGGTACTGGGCACGCATCTGCCGCTGGTCGACCACACCGGTCAGCTGGAGCATCCGGTCGGCGAGCGTGGACTTGCCGTGGTCGATGTGCGCGATGATGCAGAAGTTGCGGATCAGAGCCGGGTCGGTACGGCTCGGCTCGGGCACGTTGGTAGGAGTCGCGGGCACGCAGGGATCTCGTCTCGGGCGATGTTCAGAACGGATACGTAGACACCATGGTCCCATGCCCGCCGCCCTGTGCCCGGTTTGGGCGGCCCCGAGGGTGGCTGATACTGTGGACAGCTGTGTCTCGCATGCCCTCTCAGCTGCGGGGCGCATCCAGAAGGAACATCGAACCTGTAAAGGCTCTTTTCGTGGCGAACATCAAGTCCCAGATCAAGCGGAACAAGACGAACGAGAAGGCGCGCCTGCGCAACAAGGCCGTCAAGTCCTCGCTCAAGACCGCGATCCGCAAGGCCCGTGAGGCTGTCGCCGCCGGCGACCTCGAGAAGGCCACCGTTGCCACTCGCGCCGCCTCGCGTCAGCTCGACAAGGCTGTCTCGAAGGGTGTCATCCACAAGAACGCCGCCGCCAACAAGAAGTCGGCGCTGGCCACCAAGGTTGCCTCCCTCCAGGGCTGAGCTCTGATGTGATCGGCCGTACGGGACCCAGCGGGCCCTCTACCCCGCTCCCGCCCGGCCACCCGGACTCGCGCGCGGACGCGTTCGCCACGCGGGCGCGAGACCACCATCTGTAACGCCGAAGGCCCCATTGCCTCCTTCCCCAGGAGCGATGGGGCCTTCGCCGTACGCCACCGACCACGACGCCCAGGACGCACGGCGCGAAGCCGGCCCGACGGGCCGCGCCTGGGGGAGGCGGCGCGAAACTGCCACCCCACTGGGAAGGTTCGAGGGCCCGCCCCCAGCAGGAAGGCGGCGCGAAGCTGCCGCCCCACTGGGGGTCCGGGGGCGGAGCCCCCGGAGGAACCCGCCTCAACCCCCACCAGCCCCCGGCAGGGTTTCGGGAAGGGGCGGGGTGGGGGAGCCGCCGGACGGCACCCCACAGCGCCCGCACCGACGAGGAACCCCCCGCACCGCACGGGCAACCCGCGCCGCACGGCACCCCGCGCCGCCGGCTAGCCCCGCCGCATCCTCGCCGCCCGCGCCACCGCGACCACCGCCTTCTCCAGGGCGTACTCCGGGTCGTCGCCCCCGCCCTTCACCCCCGCGTCCGCGTCCGCGATCGCCCGCAGCGCCAGCGACACCCCGTCGGGCGTCCAGCCGCGCATCTGCTGCCGTACGCGGTCGATCTTCCAGGGCGGCATGCCCAGCTCCCGCGCCAGGTCGGCCGGCCGCCCGCCCCGCGCCGAGGAGAGCTTGCCGATCGCCCGTACGCCCTGGGCCAGCGCGCTGGTGATGAGCACGGGCGCGACCCCGGTCGAGAGGGACCAGCGCAGGGCCTCCAGGGCCTCCGCCGCCCGCCCCTCGACGGCACGGTCCGCGACGTTGAAGGAGGAGGCCTCGGCGCGACCCGTGTAGTACCGCCCGACGACCGCCTCGTCGATCGTCCCGTCCACGTCGGCCGTGAGCTGGGAGACCGCGGAGGCGAGCTCCCGCAGATCGCTGCCGATCGAGTCGACGAGCGCCTGGCAGGCCTCGGGCGTGGCCGACCGCCCAAGGGTCCGGAACTCCTGCCGTACGAACGTCAGCCGTTCCGCCGGCTTGGTCGTCTTCGGGCAGGCGACCTCCCGGGCCCCGGCCTTGCGCGCCGCGTCGAGCAGCCCCTTGCCCTTGGCGCCGCCGGCGTGGAGCAGGACGAGTGAGATGTCCTCGATCGGGTCGGCCAGGTACGCCTTGACGTCCTTGACCGTGTCGGCGGACAGGTCCTGTGCGTTCCGCACGACCAGCACCTTGCGCTCGGCGAAGAGCGAGGGACTGGTGAGCTCGGCCAGCCCCCCGGGCTGGAGCTGGTCGGGGGTGAGGTCGCGCACGTCCGTGTCGGCGTCGGCGGCCCGCGCGGCCGCCACCACCTCCTGGACGGCTCGGTCGAGGAGCAGGTCCTCCTGCCCCACGGCGAGCGTCACGGGGCCGAGGAGGTCGTCGGGGGAAGTCTTTCTGGTGGCCATCGCGATCCAGCATCCCACGGGCCACTGACACCACCGCCCGCGAAGGGGACGAGAATGGCGGGGTGAGTGAACGACACGTACTGGTACTCCCCGACCGCGACGCCGCCGAGGAGGTCGCCGGGGAGCTCCCCGACCGTTTCGGCCTGGCCGAGGAACCGCAGCTCGTACGGGACGCCCTGGCCGGGGAGGACGACGCCGAGGACGCGCAGTGGCTGGTGGTCGTGGAGGACCCGGAGGCCCGCCTCGACCCGGCGGCGCTCGACGAGCTGGCCGCCGAGTACGAGGGCTGGCTGGAAGCCCCGTAGGGCCCGGCGGCGCCCGTCAGCTCTTCTTGGGGACGATCTGGACGTCGAGGTCGATGCTGATGCTGGACCCGACCGCCGCGATCCCCCGGGCGAGCAGCGTCTGCCAGGTGAGCGTGAAGTCCTCGCGGTGCAGCTCGGTCGTGGCCCGGCAGGCGCCCCGGGTCTCGCCCTCCAGGCCGTTCCCGAGGCCCAGATACTGGGTGTCCAGGGTCACCGTGCGGCTCACGCCGTGGAGGGTGAGCGCCCCGGTGACGGCCCAGCGGCTGCCGCCCCGGTGGACGAAGCGCTCGCTGAAGAACTCCAGCGTCGGGTAGGCGCCGACGTCGAGGAAGTCGCCGGAGCGCAGGTGGTCGTCGCGCATCTGCACACCGGTGTCGATGGAGGCCGCGTCGATGACGACGTGCATCGCCGACTGCTCCATGCGCTCGGCGATCCGCACCGCGCCCGCGAAGCTGTTGAACCGGCCGTGGATCCTGGCGAGGCCGATGTGGCGCGCGGTGAAGCCGATCTGCGAGTGCAGGGGGTCGATCTCCCAGTCGCCCGGCTCCGGGAGCTGCGGCTGGGGCGCGACCTGGAGCAGGACGTCCCCGAGGCCCTCGTGCTCGCCCTCGGTGACGACGGCGCTGCCGTGGTAGGGCGTGTAGCCCTCGGAGGTGATGGCGACCCGGTACTCGCCCGCCGGCACGGTCGCGAGGACCGTGCCGTACGGGTCGGTCTCGCCGCCCAGGACCTTGCGGCCCGCCGTGTCGCTGACGACGAACTCGGCCTGGCGGACGGGTTCGTACACGGGGTCGAGGACCCGGCAGCTGAGCACGCCCGCCGAGGAGGGGACGGCGAGACCGGCGAGCGGACCGCCGCGGACGGCTCCCGCCGCACGCTTCCCGAAGAGACGATCGAACATTCTTCACGCACCCCCGTGCGACTCGTTCACTATGCAACGAAGTGGCATTCGATCACCGTTGAGCCGTTCGAGGCAAACGGGGCAAGTGGAGGCAAGTGTTACCGAGGGTCCGAATTAGGCATTCCGCTTACGCACGGTCGGCAGCACGTCGAGCTCGATGCCGAAGAGCTCCCGGTACGCGCTCCTCACCTCGTCGTCGCCGTCGAGGATCCGCTCCTCGCGCTCGCCGCCCGCGCGGGTGATCAGCTTCGGCGCGCTGAGGGTGATCCGGCCGTCCTCGGTGAGCCGGGAACAGATGAGGGACCGCGGAAAGTGCGAGTCGGGCGAGGTCTGGTGGTACCAGGCGCCCGCCGTGAAGTCGGCGAGCTCCCGCGGCCGCCGCTCCAGCCGGTACTGCGGCTTCCCGTCCCGGAGCACGTCCAGATCGCCCTCCGCGGTCTCCACGATCCGGAAGACCCCGCCCGGGTCCGCCTGGTCGTCGCGCGCGTCGAAGGCCAGCGGGTAGTGGCTGTGGTCGCCGAACCCGACGTCGGCCAGCCACCGCTCCCCCTCCGCCGTCTCCACCAGCAGCGCCATGTGGTCGTACGGGATGCCCGGCGCCCCGTCCGGCCCGATCACCCGCGCCTGGAGCAGCGCGACCTCGTATCCGAGCCCCCGCAGCAGTACGGCGAACGCCGTGTTGACCTCGTAGCAGAACCCGCCCCTCCGGGCGCCCACCACCTTGTCGAGGAGCGCCTTCTCGTCCAGGACGACGGGCTCGCCGAGGTGGATGGAGAGGTTCTCGAAAGGCACGGTCCGCAGGTGCCGCAGATGCAGCTCGCGCAGCGCGGCGGCGTCCGCGGCCGCCGGCCGCTCCGCCCCGATGCGGCGGAGATAGGCGTCGATGGCGGCAGGTTCATGTGTGGTCATACCGGCAGTCTGCCTCCCCATGATCCACACCTCACTCCCCTTTCCCTATCCCACAGGCACGGATTCCCCTTCCCTCACGGGAAGTTCCCGCATCTTCGGCAGCGGCGAGGGCAGCAGCCAGAGCACGGCGAGGACTGCTCCGACGGTGGCGATCCACAGCGTGGGGCGCAGCCCGATCGCGGTGCCGAGCAGACCGCCGGCGAGCGCGCCGAGCGGGCGGAAACCGTGGTTGAGCGTGCGGAAGGCGCCCATGACCCTCGCTCGCACGGCGTCGGGTATCGCCGCCATCTGGAACGATCCCGCGGCGACGTCCACGATCATCACCCCGGCGCAGGAGAGGAACTCCGCGACGAACAGGACGCCCATCACCAGCGGAAGCGGACCGCCCGCCAGGGGCACCAGGAGCAGCGGTGTCGTGAATCCGAGGAAGCCGAGGACGAGCGAGCCCCCGATCCCGATCCGCCGGACGACCGCCCCGCTCCACAACGCCCCGAGAAGGCCGCCCACGGCTCCGGCCGCGAGCACGAGGCCGAGCAGGCCCGCGCCGATGCCGAGTTCGGTGGTCGCGTACAGCACGAAGAGGGTGCTGAACATGAAGTTGAAGAACTGGACCGTGCCGGAGGCCGCGAAGAGGGCGCGCATCGAACGCTCCCGGACCACCCAGCGCAGCCCCTCGGTGAAGTGCCCCTTGGCGACGGGCGCCGGCGGAGGCTCGACCGGCTTGACCCGGGTCAGGTATCCGGCCGACGCCAGATACGTGAGGGCGTCCGCGACCAGCGCGAACGGCGCGGTGAGGAACTGCACGAGCAGACCCCCGACACCGGGTCCCGCCAGCCAGGCCATCGAACGGCTGCCGTTGACCAGCGAGTTCGCCTGGACATAACGCTCGGTGGGGACGAGGGCGACGAACAGCGTGGTGTTGCAGACCTCGAAGAGCACGGTGAGCGCGCCGACCCCGAAGGCCACCGCGTACAGCTGACCGAGCGTCAGCGAGTCCAGCGCGTAGGCGACGGGGAGGGTCAGCAACAGCGCCGCCCGCGCGATGTCGGCCGCGATCATGGCGCGCCTGCGGCTCCTCTGCCGGTCGGCCCAGGCGCCGAGCGGCAGGTTGAGCAGCAGGGCGGGCAGGAGTTCGGCCGTCTTGAGCAGGCCCATCGCCGTGGCGTCCGCGCCGAGGACCAGGACGGCGGCGAGCGGGATCGCGATGAGCGAGATCTGGTCCCCGGCGAGGGAGACGGTCTGGCCGGTCCAGTAGCGGCGGAAGGTGCGCTCGCGCAGCAGCGCCGGTACGCGTTCCACGAGGGCCATCTCGGTCACTCCTCTTCGCTGTCGGGGATGTCCTGGTCCAGGTAGGCGATCCGCAGGATGCTGACGGGCCGGGCGCCCTCGGGCCTGAGGGCCGGCTCGGACCCACGCGCCTCGTAGGGCCGGAGCAGTTCGTCGATCCGCTCTCCGAGGCCGGCCAGCTCCTCGGGGGTGAGGTGGAGCAGGGAGTCGCCGAACTGCTCGGCCTCCCGCCATTCCCTCGGCAGCCGGTGCCGGTTCTCGATGGCCCGGGTGACCCGCTCGAAGTAGCGCTCGACGACGGCGGCGCTGAGCGCGTCGGCCGCGTCGGCGACCGTCGCGTCCTCGCTGTGGTCCGGCCATTCGGTGTACCGGGCGGTGGCCCGCCAGGGCTTCTCCCTCCCCCGTCCGCCGGGCGCCTCCTCCACCAGCCCGTACTTGGCGAGTATCCGCAGGTGGTACGAGCAGCTGGCCACGGATTCGCCGGTCAGCTCGGCGGCCCGGGTGGCGGTGAAGGGCCCGCTGCTGCGCAGCAGCCCCACCAGCGTCATCCGCAGCGGGTGGGCGTAGGCCCGCAGGGCGCGCGGGTCGGTGAGTCGGATGCTGCGGGGCTGTTCGCCCCCGGGCTGCGGTTCGCTGATCTCCGGCATGATGAAAAGGTATCTTTAGAAAGACTTCTTTACAAGCATTTCTCTACAAGCAGCCTCGGCGGCGACCTCACCCTCCTCCCGGTACGGCCACGAGCCCCCGCCCCGCCCCCACCACCGCGACGGCCCCGTCCCGATCCGTCCGCAGCACCCGCGCACCGCCCGCCCGCAGCGCCTCAAGGGTCCGGGGCGCCGGATGTCCGTACGGGTTGCCGCTCCCCGCCGAGACCAGCGCGAGTCTCGGCCGCACCAGCCGCATCAGGCCCGGGTCCTGGTGCGCGGAACCGTGATGGGCGACCTTGAGCACATCCACCGGCCCGAGCCCCGGATGAACCCGCACCAACGCCCGCTGGGCCGGCGGTTCGAGATCCCCGAGGAGCAGCAGACTCAGCCCTCCGGCGGTACGGACGAGCAGCGTCACACTGGCGTCGTTGGGCCCATCGCCGCCCTCCCCGGCCCCCACGGACGCCCCCGAGCCGGCCGGCTCCCCGCCACCCGCCCACGGCCAGAGCACCCGCCACTCCAGGGCCCCCACCCTCCGCCGCTCGCCCGGCCCCGCGCGGATCAGCGGCACCCCGGCGGCGGCCGCCGTCCGCCGCACGAACGCGGCCTGGCCGGGCGGCTCTTCGAGTCCCGTGGTCTGGATCGCGCCCACCGCCCTCCCCCGCAACACCCCGGGAAGTCCGGCGACATGGTCCGCGTGGAAATGGGTGAGCACCAGCAACGGCACCCGGCGCACCCCGAGTTCACGCAGACAGCGATCCACCGGTACGGGATCCGGGCCCGCGTCCACCACGACGGCGGAGTCCCCGCCCGCCGCCAGCACCGTCGCGTCCCCCTGCCCCACCTGGCACATCGCGAACACCCAACCCGGCGGCGGCCACCCGGTGACCCACCGGGCCAGCGGCACCGGCCGCACCACCACGAGCAGCAGCACCCCGGCGACGATCACGCCGACCCACCTCCGGGACGGCAGCCTGCGCGCCCCGAGGACCACCAGCGCCGTGAGCAGCGCCAGCGCGAGGCCGCCCCACCACCCGCCGGGCCAGGCCAGCTCGGCCCCCGGCAACGAGGCGCCCGTGCGGGCCACCCGTGCCAGCCACCCGGCCGGCCACCCCGCCACCCACGCGAGCCCCTCCGCGGCCCGCATCCAGACCGCCGCGAGGGCGAGCGTGGCGAACCCGCACACCGTCGCCGGCGCCACCGCGAGTTCGGCGACGAGGTTCGCCGGGACGGCGACCAGACTCACCCGGGCCGCGAAGACCACCACGACCGGCGCACACACCGCCTGCGCCGCCAGAGCCGCGCCCAGCGCCTCGGCCGGCCGGCCGGGCACCCGACGCCGGCGCAACGCCTCGCTCCAGCGCGGGGCGATCGTCAGCAGCGACCCGGTCGCCAGGACCGACAGCAGAAAGCCGTAACTGCGCGCGAGCCAGGGGTCGTAGAGCACCAGGACGAGGACGACCGCCGCCAGCGCCGGGATCAGCGATCTCCGGCGCCCGGTCCCGATCGCGAGGAGGGCGACGAGCCCACAGGCCGCGGCGCGCAGCACGCTCGGATCGGGTCGGCAGACGATCACGAAGGCCAGCGTCAGCCCTCCCCCGGCCAGCGCCGTGAACCTCAGGGACAACCCGATCCGTGGGGCGAGCCCACCCCGCTCCACCTGGTGCGCCCGCCCGGGCCGCCCGATGAGCAGCAGCAACACGACGGTGAGGTTGCTCCCGGACACGGCCAGCAGGTGGGTGAGGTCGGTCGCCTCGAACGCGTCCCGCAGCTCGGGTCCGATCCGGGAGGTGTCCCCGACGACCAGTCCGGGCAGCAACGCCCTCGCGTCCGGATCGAGCCCCTCGGTCGCCCTCTGCAGCCCTGCGCGCAGGTCCCCCGCCGTCCGTTGCAGCGCGCTCGGCGGTCCGACGATCCGCGGCGGTCCGGCCCCGTCGACCTTGAGCACCGCCGCGAAGGGCTCTCCGGCGCGCAGCGGCGGCGCGAGCCGGCCGCCGACCCGCAGCCGGGTGGAGGGCAGGAGCCGCAGCCATTCCTCCCGTCCCGCACCCGACGGCACGATCATCAGGACCGGCGTCCGGGTCCGGTGGACCGAGCCGTCCGACCGCTCGACCCGGGTCACCTCGCCGTCCAGGACGATCGAGACCGGCGCCATCGCGTTGCCCCGGACCTTGGGCCGGGTGAGCCGTGGATCGGAGGTCACCGCCACCTCCAGCCGCGCCCGGGCGTACTCCCGTGCCAGTTCGGGCACGGGCCCCCGCCGCAGGTCCGCCGCGTGCAGCCCGGCCGAGGTGGCCCCGGCCGCGGCGCAGAGCAGCACCCCCGCCCACGCGGTCGCCCGTAACCGCCACCCGGGAGTCGCCCCCGGTAGGGCGGCGCCCGGACCGCCACCCGGGCCGTCGGGCCCCCGAACCGGCCGTCGTGCCAACAGGACCAGCGCCCCGACCAGGCAGACGGTGACACCGGCCACCGCCCACCACCCGGTGGCGCCCACGGCACAGGCCGCCGCCGCCCAGGCCGCCACCGCGAGGGGGACGAGCCGGAGATCGACCGGCTCCTCCCGCCGCACCGGCCCGGGCGCCCCGGGTTCCTCGCCGGTCACCTCGTCGTGCTTCATGGCCGGACCAGCGGTTCGAGATCGGCGAACCGGCGCTCACCGATGCCGTTGACCTCCCGCAGCTCCCCGACCGACCGGAAGCCACCGTGCTCCGTCCTGTGGTCGACGATGTGCTGGGCGAGTACGGGCCCCACACCCGGGAGGCCGTCGAGCTGCTCGGCCGTGGCGGTGTTGAGGCTCAGCGGCGCCCCCGGCGCACCACCGCCCGCACCGTCGCCGCCCGGGCCCGAACCGCCGGCCGGGGGCCCGGGAAGACCGACCAGGACCTGCTCACCGTCGAACAGGACACGGGCCCGGTTGACCCCGGTGAGATCGGCGCCCGGCTCCGCCCCACCCGCCGCCCGCAGGGCGTCCGCCACTCGCGAGCCGGCCGGCAGGGTCAGCACCCCCGGCCTGCGCACCTTGCCGCCGATGTCGACGACGACCCGCGCCCCGGAAGCCCCGGCCTCCGGCCCCGGACCGGCCTTCGACGCCGGCGTGGGCGCGGGCACGGCGGCCGCGGGGGCGGGGACGGCGGCGCGGACGAGTTCGGGAGCGCGCACCGGCTCCGGCCGCCCGGTCCAGAAGTAGCCGCCCGCGAGGCCCGCGGCCACGAGCAGGACCACCGTCAGCGCGGCCAGCGCCCTCGGCTCCAGCCCGCACCTGGTCTGCACCCACACCGGAGTCCGGTCCCGGAGCCGGGCGGCCAGCCGCTCCCGTACCCCTGGCGGGGAACCACGCTCCGGCGCCTCCGGCACCTCCCGGACCTCCGGCACCTCCGGCACGCGCACCGGAGGCGGTGCCACCACCGGAACCGGTGGTGTCGCCGTGGGAAACAGGGCGTCCCCCCGCCGCCGTACGACCTCCCCCGGCATTCCGAGGACCCGGCCCACCGTGGCGCGCCTTCGTGCCCGGCCTGCGGGCGAGCCGCGCCCTGCGGGTCGACTGCGCCCGTCCGAACCGGGCGCCCTACCGGGCCCGCTGGTCGGGCCACCCGCCCTGCCCCGGGTCCTGGAGGTGGTCGATGAGATACGTGTACGAAGAGTCATGTCCGTGACGGTAGAGATCACGGCAGGCCCGTGCGGAGCTCAGTCGTCTTCCGTGGACAGGCGCTCCGCTGTGGAAAACTCCCTCACCCTTGCGAGGGACGGCCGGGACTCGGCCCGCTGAGACGACGGGACTCGACCCGCTGAGACGACGGGTCTCGGCGCGGTGGGAAGACAGGTCTCAGCGCGGCGAGACCACGACCGCGAGGAGCCCGGGGCCGGTGTGGGCGCCGATGACCGCGCCCACCTCGCTGACCTGGAGTGCCTCGATTCCCGGTACCCGTTCCGCGAGCCGGTCCGCGAGTGCGTCGGCCCGCTCCGGTGCGGAGAGGTGGTGCACGGCGATGTCGACGGGCCCGGAGCCGGCTCGCTCCACGGCGATCTCCTCCAGGCGCGCGATCGCCTTCGAGGCCGTTCGCACCTTCTCCCGCAGTTCGATCCGCCCGCCGTCGAGTTCGAGGAGCGGCTTCACGGCGAGCGCGGACCCGAGCAGTGCCTGTGCGGCGCCGATGCGGCCACCCCTGCGCAGATAGTCCAGGGTGTCGACGTAGAAGTAGGCGGAGGTGCCCGCGGCGCGCTTCTCGGCCGCCGCGACCGCCTCGTCGAGGGAACCGCCGGCTTCCGCGACCTCCGCCGCCGCGAGGGCGCAGAAGCCCAGCGCCATGCCGACCATGCGGGTGTCCACGACCCGTACGGGCAACGGCGCGTCCTTGGCGGCGAGCACGGCGGCGTCGTAGGTCCCGGAGACCTCGGCGGACAGATGGAGCGAGACGACGCCTTTCGCGCCCGCCGCGGCGGCCTCGCGGTAGGCCTCGGCGAAGACCTCGGGGCTCGGCCGCGAGGTGGTGACGGGCCGGCGCTTCTGCAGGGCCTCGGCAAGGGCCTTCGCCGAGATCTCGGTGCCCTCCTCAAGGGCGCGGTCGCCGATGACGACGGTCAGCGGGACCGTG
Source organism: Streptomyces sp. R44 (assembly GCF_041053105.1). NCBI lineage: Bacteria > Bacillati > Actinomycetota > Actinomycetes > Kitasatosporales > Streptomycetaceae > Streptomyces > Streptomyces sp. R44. The sequence continues at coordinate 2,958,184 of NZ_CP163444.1, forward strand.
GTGATGGCGTGCCGCTCCCTCGTCTGGCGTGGCAGGTAGGCCGTGGAATCGGTGACGATCGCGACATGCCGGGACATGAGCGGGAGGTTACCCGCCGAGGCTGTCGCACGGCAGCCCGGCCCCCCACCGGACGTCTGTCCGCGCCCCGGCGGGCTTCCCCGGGGCCCGTTCCGTCAGGTGGTGGTCTCCGGGCGGGCCGACTTCTCCCAGGGGTAGGCGGTGCGCCGGGGGTCGGGCCCGGCGATCGCGGACGGCTCGCCGGCCCCCGCCCCGGGAGGACCGGCCGCCCGGGCCGTCCCCGACGTGGCTCCCGGCGTCGTCCCGGAGGTGGCGGCCCCCGAGGCGCTCTCCGGCCCCGTCCAATGGCGCAGGGCACCCGCCTCGACGTCGATCTGCGCGCTGAGCGTCGACAGGTCGTCCTCCGCGAACTTCAGTGCCCGGTCCCGGGCGGCGCGCCGCAGCGCGTCGGCCGAGCCGGTGATCCGCTCGGTCCGCGCGGCGAGTTCGGGAAGCTGCCCGGTCACCCAGGCCCGGTCGGGCTCGCGCTCCAGGCGCTTGAGATCCGCGTCGAGTTCGAGTCCGTGGGCGCTGAGCCGGTGGAACAGGTCGAGCGACTCCTTCAGCGAGGCGTCCTCGGCGACGCCCGCCTGCAGTGCCTCCTGGGTGGCGCGCATCGAGGTGCGCAGCGAGAGCCGCAGCCGGGCCAGTTCCCCGGCGGCCCCGCCCTGGCCGAAGCTCTTGGCCCGCAGGGTGGTGTCCTCGACCGTGCGCCGGGCCTGGTCGATGGTGCGGTCGACGCCGCGCTTGGCGGCCTTCGCGACCTTCACGGTGACGAACACCCCGAGCGCCACGAAGGACAAGAAGAGCAGCGCCATGATCGTGATAATCGTGGCTTCCATGTGCGGCCCCTCCGCGTCCGTCGAATCCCCACGGCTGTGGTTCTTCCACGGTAAACGGAAGGGGCAGGCCGACGGTTCCATTCGAACCCTCAACCTGCCCCCACGCTTCCCCTAGGGGAAGGGCTGATGTCAGCCGGCGACGATGTTGACCAGCTTCGGCGCGCGCACGATCACCTTGCGGATCTGCGCGTCGCCCAGCGCCGCGACCACGTGCGGGTCGGCCAGCGCCAGCGTCTCCAGCTCCGCGTCCGTGATCGACGGGGAGACCTCCAGGCGGGCCTTGACCTTGCCCTTGATCTGCACGACGCAGGTCACGGTCTCGTCGACGACGTACGCCGGGTCGGCCACCGGGAAGTCCTGGTGGACGACCGAGTCGGTGTGGCCCAGCTTGCGCCACAGCTCCTCGGCGATGTGCGGGGCCAGCGGGGCGACCAGCAGCACCAGCTGCTCGGCGACCGGCCGGGAGACCGCGCCACCGGACTTGGTCAGGTGATTGTTCAGCTCGGTGATCTTGGCGATGGCGGTGTTGAAGCGCATCGCGGCCATGTCCTGCGCGACGCCGTCGATCGCCTTGTGCAGGGCACGCAGCGTGTCCTCGTCGGCCGCGGTGTCGACGACCGTGACCTCACCGGTCGCCTCGTCGACGATGTTGCGCCACAGCCGCTGCAGCAGCCGGTACTGGCCGACCACCGCGCGCGTGTCCCAGGGGCGCGACACGTCCAGCGGGCCCATCGCCATCTCGTAGAGGCGCAGGGTGTCGGCGCCGTACTCGGAGCAGATCTCGTCCGGCGTGACCGCGTTCTTCAGGGACTTGCCCATCTTGCCCAGGACGCGGCTGACCTTCTCGCCCTGGTACCAGAAGCCGCCGTCCCGCTCCTCGACCTCGGCCGCCGGCACGGCGATGCCGCGGGCGTCCCGGTAGACGAAGGCCTGGATCATGCCCTGGTTGTACAGCTTGTGGAACGGCTCGGCCGAGGAGATGTGGCCCAGGTCGAACAGCATCTTGGACCAGAAGCGCGCGTACAGCAGGTGCAGCACGGCGTGCTCGGCGCCGCCGACGTACAGGTCGACGCCGCCGGTCGGCATGCCCTCGCGGGGGCCCATCCAGTACTGCTCGACCGCGGGGTCGACCAGCTTCTCGGAGTTGTGCGGGTCCAGGTAGCGCAGCTCGTACCAGCAGGAGCCGGCCCAGTTGGGCATGGTGTTGGTCTCGCGCCGGTAGCGCTGCGGACCGCGGCCGTCACCCAGGTCCAGGGTGACGTTGACCCAGTCCTGGTTGCGGGACAGCGGGGTCTCCGGCTGGGTGTCCGCGTCGTCGGGGTCGAAGGTGCGCGGCGAGTAGTCCTCGACCTCCGGCAGCTCCAGGGGCAGCATCGACTCGGGCAGCGAGTGGGCGACGCCGTCCTCGTCGTAGACGATCGGGAAGGGCTCGCCCCAGTACCGCTGACGGCTGAACAGCCAGTCGCGCAGCCGGAAGTTGACGGTGCCCTCGCCGATGCCGCGGTCGGCCAGCCAGGCGGTGATCTTCGCCTTGGCGTCGACGACGCCAAGGCCGTCCAGGGAGATCTCGTCGTTGGCGGAGTTGACCAGCTTCGCCTCGTACGAGGAGAAGGCGTCGTCCCAGGTGGAGGGGTCGGTGCCGCGGTCGTCGCTCGGCTCGACGACGCAGCGCATCGGCAGCTCGAAGGCGCGCGCGAAGGCGAAGTCGCGGCTGTCGTGCGCGGGGACGGCCATGATCGCGCCGGTGCCGTAGCCCATCAGGACGTAGTCGGCGATGAAGACCGGGACCTGGGCGCCGCTGACCGGGTTGGTCGCGTACGCGCCGGTGAAGACGCCGGTCTTGTCCTTGGCCTCGGCCTGGCGCTCGACGTCGGACTTGGAGGCGGCCTGCTTGCGGTAGGCGTCGACGGCCTCGGAGGGGGTGGCGTGACCGCCGGTCCACACCTCGTGGGTGCCCTCGGGCCAGGCGGCCGGGACGATCTTCTCGACCAGGTCGTGCTCGGGGGCCAGGACCATGTAGGTGGCGCCGAACAGGGTGTCCTGGCGGGTGGTGAAGACGGTGATGGCACCGGTGTCGCCGACCTGGAAGTCGACGCGGGCGCCCTCGGAGCGGCCGATCCAGTTCCGCTGCTGCAGCTTGATGGCCTCGGGCCAGTCCAGTGCGTCCAGGTCGTCCAGCAGACGGTCCGCGTAGGCGGTGATCCGCATGTTCCACTGGCGCAGCTTGGCCTTGAAGACGGGGAAGTTGCCGCGCTCGGAGCGGCCGTCGGCGGTGACCTCCTCGTTGGCCAGGACGGTGCCCAGGCCGGGGCACCAGTTGACGGGCGCGTCGGAGGCGTAGGCCAGGCGGTACTCGCCCAGGACGTCGGAGCGCTCGGCGGCGCTCAGCTCGCTCCACGCGCGCGTGCCGGGGACCTCACGCGTGCCGTTCTCGAACTGCTCGATCAGCTCGGCGATCGGACGGGCCTTCTCGGCCTCGTCGTCGTACCAGGAGTTGAAGATCTGCAGGAAGATCCACTGGGTCCACTTGTAGTAGTCCGGGTCGATCGTGGCGAACGACCGGCGCTTGTCGTGGCCCAGGCCCAGCCGGCGCAGCTGGACCTTCATGTTCTCCATGTTGGCCTCGGTGGACACACGCGGGTGCGTGCCCGTCTGCACGGCGTACTGCTCGGCCGGCAGGCCGAAGGCGTCGAAGCCCAGGGTGTGCAGCACGTTGTGGCCGGTCATGCGCGCGTGGCGGGCGAAGACGTCCGTGGCGATGTAGCCCAGCGGGTGGCCGACGTGCAGGCCCGCACCCGAGGGGTACGGGAACATGTCCATGATGAACTTCTTGGGCAGGGCGGCGACCGCGGGGTCGCCCGCCAGGTCACCGGTGGGGTTCGGCGCCTCGTAGGTTCCCTCGGCGTCCCAGAAGTCCTGCCAGCGTGCCTCGATGTCGGCGGCCATGGCCGCCGTGTAGCGATGAGGGGCCGCCGTCTCGGCGGCCGTCGTGATCTCGGTCATGGTCCTTGATGCTCCATCGATCGTCTCTGCCCACTGCCACGAACTGCCCGAAATGAAAAATCCCCTCGCACAGGAGGGGATGCCGCGCCGACTCCGACGGGATGTCTGTCACCCGTCGGGACTGGTCAGCGCGGCTCGGTAAGCAGGAGGCGTACGGCACGCATGGCGCCAGGGTACCGCAGGGCCCGAGCGGGCCGCACCGGCGTTCCACGGAGCGGAGCGACCGCAGGGGCTCTCGGAGGGGCCGGACACGAAGAAGCGGGCCACTCGATCCGAGTGGCCCGCTTCTCTTCTGTGGAGCTAAGGAGAATTGAACTCCTGACCTCCTGCATGCCATGCAGGCGCTCTACCAACTGAGCTATAGCCCCGCGTGTGCGGAATTATTCAGATTACCGCAGAATCGGCACGAGCCATCCAATACGGATGGCTCACTTCCGTTCTGTGGAGCTAAGGAGAATTGAACTCCTGACCTCCTGCATGCCATGCAGGCGCTCTACCAACTGAGCTATAGCCCCTCGATTTGTCGTCCCCGCTTCACTCTCGCTCGCGGCGACGGACAGAACAGTAACGGCCCGCCCGGCAGATCGCCAAATCGGTTTCTCCGCCCCGTACGGGGCCCCGGGTAGGGTCGCCGGTTGTGTCCGTCTCCGTGCTCTCCCGAACCCGCGCCCGGCCGTGGCCCCTGGCCACCGCCGCGGCGGTCTGTCTGCTCTCGTTCGTCGCCTTCTGGGTGGCGCAACGCCTCGCCCACGTGAACATGCTCGACGTGATGGTCTACCGGGCCGAGGGCGAGACGGTCCGGGCCGGCGGCGACCTGTACGCGATGCGCGCGACCTCGGCGAACCTCGGCATGACCTACCCGCCGTTCGCGGCTCTGCTGTTCGTCCCGCTGACCCTGGTGGGCGTCCCGCTGATGCGGACGCTCACCACGGCGGGGAACCTGCTCCTGGTGGTCGCCCTGGTACAGCTGTCGCTCCAGCTGGTGCGCCCCTCGCTGTCCCGGACCGACCTGTGGCGCACGACGCTCTGGGTCGCCGCGGTCGTGGTCTGGTGCGAGCCGGTGTGGACGACCCTGCGGTACGGCCAGATCAACCTGCTCATAGCGGTGGCGGTGCTCTGGGACCTCACCCGCCGCGAGGGCAGCCGCTGGGCCGGCCTGGGCATCGGCCTGGCGACCGCGGTGAAGCTCACACCGGGACTCTTCGTGGTCCTTCTGCTCGCCGCCGGTCTGTTGCTGTGGCGCAGGGACCGGGGCATGAACCAGTGGCTGCGCACCGCGCTGACGGCGACCGGGGTGTTTCTCGGAACGACGCTGGCCGTGGCGCTCGCCCTGCCCGCGGACTCGAAGCGGTTCTGGACGGAGACCCTGTTCGAGACCGGCCGGGTCGGCTTCGCCGAGGAGACCGCGAACCAGTCGATCCGCGGGGTCCTGGCCCGGCTGATGCACACGGACGACCCGGGCATGTGGTGGGCGGTGACCGCGGCCGTCCTGGGCGGCGCGGCGATGGTGCTCGCGGTGCGGGCGGCGGTGCGCGGCGACAAGGCGGTGGCCGTGGTCGTCTGCGCGTTCACGGCGCTGATGATCAGCCCGATCTCCTGGTCCCACCACTGGGTCTGGTGCGTGCCCCTGCTGATCCTGCTCGCGGACCGCGCCACGCGCGCGTGGCCGGTGACGGGGGCGGTGGCACTGGCCTTCGCCTCGTTCGCGCTGTGGTGGGTCCCGCACGACCCGGGCCGCCCCGAACTGGACCAGAACGCGGGGCAGATGCTGCTGTCGGCGATCTATCCGCTGACGGCGACGGCCCTGTTCGTCGGGTACGCGCTGACGCTGCGGGCGTCGGCACGTGGCGAAGGACGTCAGGCCGTCGCGAAGGAGTAGAACCGCTTGAGGGTGCAGTGCTCGTCGAGGAGCCGACCGTAGATCGGCTCCCCCTCCAGCTCACGGTAGGTCTCGATGGGGTCGCCTTTTATGATCAGCGCCCGCGCGCACTCCTCGCACCAGTACTGGAACCCGGGGTTGACGGGGTCCATGTCGCGCACGATGGGCGTGCCGCTGCCGCACCAGTCGCACTTCCGCCTGTGTGCACCCATCAATCAGCTCCAGCTGTGGCCGCAGGCCGTGCACCCATAGGACACCCTGCCGTTGTCGCCGAGCACTTGGGTCACCCTCCCGTCCGGATCCTCGTCCCCCTCCGGCCGTCCGATTCTGCCATGGCCCCGCAAGAGGGTCAGCGTGATCGTCGCGGCAGTCCCGCCGCGGCGCCCACGACGGAGGCGGCGGCCAGGGCCAGGGCGGTCGCCCACAGCGCGTCGGCGGAGTCCTGGGCTCCGGAACCCGCGTAACGGCCGAGGAAGAGGGTGCCGAACGTGGCGACACCGACGATCTGGCCGAGCTGCGTGACGGTGGCGAGCAGTCCGCTGGCATCGGCCGCGTCCTCGGGCCGTACGGCGGCCAGGGCCCCGGTCAGGGCCGGACTGAAGGCCATCGAGATCCCCGCGCCGAACGCGCCCAGGGCCGGGTAGAGACCCCAGCCTCCGGTGCCGCCGTCCCCGAGCAGCCCTCCGAGGGCGAGGACCGCCGCGGCCGCGAGCAGGAATCCGGCCGGGACGAGCGCGCGGTGCAGCCGGGCCGGCCAGCGCCGCCAGGTCAGGCCCACGGCCCCGAAGACGACGGCGGCGGGCCCGAAGGTGAGACCGGCGCGCAGCGCGCTGTGGCCCAGCCCGCCCTGCAGATGCAGGGTGAGGGTGAACAGGAAGCCGGCGTTGACGCCCATCGCCACCGAGATCCACAGGACGGCCCGTCCCATCCCGGGGATGCGCAGCACGCGCGGGGCGATCAGCGGTGCGCCGCCGCGCCGGGCGAGCCGCGACTCGTACGCGCCGAAGACGGCGGCGAGCACCGGCGAGCCGCCCAGGGAGAGCCAGGACCACAGCGGCCAGTCCTGCTCCTGCCCGAGGACCAACGGCGCGGTCAGGAGGGACACGGCGGCGCCGAGCAGCAGCAGACCCGGCAGATCGAGGGCACGCGCACGCGTGGGCCCGGTGTGGGCGTCGTCACGGGGCAGCACCCGGGCGCCGAGGACGAGCAGGGCGATCCCGATGGGGACGTTGACCAGGAAGACCGGCCGCCAGCCGGTGCCGAAGAGGTCGGCGCTCACCAGGATGCCGCCGGCGACCTGTCCGGCGGCGGCGCCGGTGGCCAGGACCGCGGAGTAGGCACTGAGGGCCCGGACCCGCCGCTCGCCCGTGAAGTTGCGCTGGATGAGGCTCAGCACCTGAGGGATCATCAGGGCGGAGCCCGCGCCCTGCACCAGCCGGAAGGCGATCAACTGGCCGGATCCCGCGGCGAGTCCGCAGGCGAGGGAGGCCACCGTGAACAGGGCGAGGCCGCCGAGGTAGGCCCGGCGGTGGCCGAAGAGATCGCCCAGGCGGGCGCCGGTGATCAGCAACACCGCGTAGGAGATGGTGTATCCGGCGATGACGAGCTGGAGCGCGCCTCCGGACGCGGAGAGTTCGGCCCGGATGGTGGGGGCGGCGACGTTGACGATGAAGACGTCGAGGAGTGCCATGAACTGGGCGGCGAGCACCACGCCGAGCAGCAGTCCGGGCCGGTTGTCGGTGGCACCGTCTTTACTGAGTGCGGGACGTGTTGTGGTCGAGGTCATGCGTCGAGCGTGACCGCGATCGGATACGGGTAACGAGAGCCCGCCGATGCTGGTACTGACAGCACCTGGCAGTGGCGGCACGGAGACTCGACCATGGGGGTGTGACGATCGTGGCAGCACTGCCGGCGCAACGACGACGACCGGAACTGGCCGCGTTCCTGCGCAGCCGCCGGGCCAGGGTGACCCCGGAGGACGTGGGCATGCCGCCGGGACTCCGCCGGCGCACACCGGGGCTGCGCCGCGAGGAGGTCGCCCAGCTCTCGGGCGTCGGCGTCACCTGGTACACCTGGCTGGAGCAGGGCCGGCCGATCAACGCCTCCGCGCAGGTCCTGGACGCCGTGGCCCGCACCCTCCGGCTCGACCGGCCGGAGCGCGAGCACCTCTACCACCTCGCCGAAGTGCCGTACGCCCCGGACCGGTCCGGGGCCGACGTCCCGGAGGTCAGCCCGGAGATCCAGGGGATCCTCGACGCCCTCGACCCGCTCCCGGCGGTGCTGTACAACGCGCGGTACGACGTCCTGGCGACCAACGTCCTGTACGAGCGGCTCCTGATGCAGAACGGACCGGGCCTGGACACCGGCCCGTTCGGCATACGCAACGTGCTCTGGGCGCTCTTCAGCGTGCCGGCGCCCAAGTGCCCGGTGGTCGACCGGAAGCGGGAGCTGCCGCTGATGGTGGCCCAGCTGCGGGGCGCGTACGGCCGCCATGTGGGCGAGCCCGAGTGGGAGGAGTTCATACGGCGTCTCGCGGAGACCAGCCCGGAGTTCGCCCGGCTCTGGCGCAGCGGGGACGTGGTGCCCCCGGGGACGCGGGTGAAGACCTTCCGGCACGACCTGGTGGGCGAGGTCCGGCTGACCTCGGTCTCCCTCTCGGTCAACGGGATGCCGGAGTGCCGGATCGTGACGTACACGCCGAGCGACGAGGAGAGCCGCCGCGGGATCGAGCTCCTGCGCAAGGCGAAAGGTGACGGAACGACGAATCCCGCCCCCTGATGGGGACGGGATCCGGTGACTGTGGAGCTAAGGAGAATTGAACTCCTGACCTCCTGCATGCCATGCAGGCGCTCTACCAACTGAGCTATAGCCCCTCGTGTTCTTCGCGCTCCGCGCTGCGAACAAGAAGAACTTTAGCCTGTGACCTGCCGGAAAGTGAAATCCGGGCCCGGCAGGCCGGTCGGGGGGCTCAGTCGTCGTCGCCGAGGACCGGCTCGGGCAGCGTGCCCGCGTTGTGCTCCATCAGGCGCCAGCCGCGGGCGCCCTCGCCGAGCACCGACCAGCAGCAGTTCGAGAGCCCGCCCAGGCTCTCCCAGTGCCGGGCCTCCAGGCCGAGGAGCCGGCCGATGGTGGTGCGGATGGTGCCGCCGTGGCTGACCACGACGAGCGTGCCGTCCTCGGGGAGCTTGTCGGCGTGCTCCAGGACCACGGGGGCGGCCCGGTCGGCCACCTCGGTCTCGAGCTCGCCGCCGCCCCGGCGCACGGGCTCGCCGCGCTTCCAGGCGGCGTACTGCTCGCCGTACCGCGCGACGATCTCGTCGTGGGTCAGTCCCTGCCACTCCCCCGCGTACGTCTCGCGCAGGGCGGAGTCGTGGGCGACGGCGTGGCCGGTGAGCACGGCGAGCTCGGCGGCGGTGGCCGCCGCCCGCTTCAGGTCGGAGGCCACGATGGCGTCCGGCTTGAGCGCGGCGAGCAGCCGTGCGGCCCGGCGCGCCTGGGCGACGCCGGTCTCCGTCAGCTCGATGTCGGTCGAGCCCTGGAAGCGGCGCTCCAGGTTCCAGGAGGTCTGACCGTGACGCCAGAGGACGATGCGGCGGCCGCTGCCGCCCTTGGTGGCGCTCAGCTCAGCTCACCGTCCGGTCCCTCGGGGAGGCCGGAGCCGGCCTCGATGTCGGCGCCGGTCAGGGCGGCGTGCTCGGCGGCCTTGCCGCGGGTCTTCAGGGCGTCCTCGGGCAGGTCGAGCTCGGGGCAGTCCTTCCACAGCCGCTCCAGGGCGTAGAAGACCCGCTCCTCGCTGTGCTGGACGTGGACGACGATGTCGACGTAGTCCAGCAGGATCCAGCGCGCGTCGCGGTCGCCCTCACGGCGGACCGGCTTGGCGCCGAGCTCCTTCTGCAGCCGCTCTTCGATCTCGTCGACGATCGACTTGACCTGGCGGTCGTTGGGCGCGGAGGCGAGCAGGAAGGCGTCGGTGATCGACAGCACGTCGCTGACGTCGTACGCGATGATGTCGTGCGCGAGCCGGTCGGCGGCCGCCTGTGCGGCGGTCTTGACGAGCTCGATGGAACGGTCCGTGGCGGTCACAAGCAGGCTTTCGTCGGCGGTCCAGTACCCCTCCAGGGTCTCACGGACCGCCGACGCGCCCGTCGGCGTTTTCCGGGGCGCTCTCACACGCCCCTCGTCGGGCCTCTCACCGCACCCCGCACCGGCCTCTCATCGCACTCCTCATCGGCCCCTCATCGGGCGCCTCATCGGGTCCCCGGGACCTTGTAGTCCCGGCCCAGGATCACGGTGACGGCGATCGTTCCCGAGGGCTTGCCCTTCTCGACCGAGCCGGCGGGCAGCCCCAGCGTCTTGGCCACCTCGGCCGCCGTCGCCTTCTGGCCGTCGTCGCCGTAGAGGACCTGCGATTCCTCCCGGGCCGGGGCGTCGGCGCCGCCCACGAAGGCGTAGCCGCCGTTGATGAGCGCGACCCTGGCCGCCTCGGCCGCCTTCCTGCCGGAACCGTCCCGCACCGAGACCCGGGGCACCTCGCCCGCCTCGGGGGCGGTGACCTTGCCGCCCAGGATGTCCTTCACCACGCTGTCGCTCGCGCCCTCGGTCAGCGCTCCGTCCTCCCCCACCGGGAGCAGGGCCGTCTTGTAGTCGCCGATCTTGGCGTGCTCGGCGAGCTTGGCCAGGGACGCGCCGAGGTCCTTCTCCGGAAGCGAGGGGTCGAGGATCTGCTGGAGGGTCTCGATGGTGACCGTGGCCGCCTCGGGGTCGCTGGAGAACTTGCGCAGCACCCCGTACATGACCCGGCCGAAGCGCTGGAGCTGCTTGGCCTCGGCCTCGCCGGGCGCCCGGTAGGTGGCGTAGGCGACGGCCGCGCGGCCGTTCAGGGTCTGCTTCTCGCCCTGCTTGACCAGGGGTTCGGCGCCCTTCTTGGTGTCGGGGACGTTCGTGTCGGTGTCGATCTCGATGCCGCTGACGGACTCGACGAGGTTCTCCAGGTACGGGGTGTCCAGCCGCCAGGTGCCGGTGATCTTCGCCCCGAGCAGGTTGCCGATCGCCTCCCGGGTGCCGCTGGAGCCGTCGTCCTCGACGGACTTCCCGAGGGTGGTCCCCGAGCCCTCGGCGTCGGCGACGACGACGGAGTTGGGGAGGAGGACGGTGGTGCCCTGGCGGGTGGTCGTGTTGTCCACGAGCAGGGCGGTGGAGGTGTTGCCGTTCTTGAGGTCGTGGAGGTGGACGACGATCGTGTCGCGCTGCTGCGGGCCGGTCGCCGTGTTCCCGCCCTTCTGCTCCGGGTCGGACGAGCCGGGGAGCAGGCCGGCGGACCAGAGGTAGCCGACGCCGCCGGCGACGGCGAGCACGAGGACGACGACGAGCGCGACGATGCGGTTGCGTCCGCGCCGCCTGGCCTCCTCGCGCCGCTCGGAACGGCTCTCGGTGAACTTGAGCCAGTCGATGACGTCCTCGGAGTCCTCGTCGGGCTCCTCGATGAACGAGAACTGCTCGGTGCGGTACGCGCGGTCGTCCTCGTCCCGCCGGGGCGGCGCGGGCCGCTCGGACGCGGGGCGCTGACCGGGCACTCCGGCCGGCGCGGCGACCGGGGCGGCGGGGGCCGCGGGCGCGGCCTGGACGGGCGCCTGGACGGGCGTCTGGACGGGGTGGGGAGCGGGTGCGGGGGTGGGCTCGGCCTGGGTGGCCCACTGCTGCCCGGTGTCGTGGGACGGGTAGGCGTAGCCCTGCTGCCCGTAGGGGTCGTACTGCTGCGGGGCAGGACCCTGCTGCTGGGCGGGCTGCTGCTGGGCGTACGGGTCGTAGCCGTACGCCTGCTGCTGCGGCTGCTGCTGTCCGTAGGGGTCGTAGTGCTGCGCGGGCGCCTGCTGCTGTGCCTGCGGCTGCTGGTACACCGGCTGCCCGTACTCGTCGTAGCCGATGATCTGCGGCTGCGGATAGTACGGGTCGTACGGGTGCTGCTGATCGTTCACCGGTGGCCCTCCCCGAAGCTCACTCGCCGCGGTACAACTGGCGCTTGTCGATGTAGCGCACCACGCCGTCCGGGACCAGGTACCAGACGGGATCGCCCTGCGCGACCCTCGCCCGGCAGTCGGTCGAGGAGATGGCGAGCGCGGGGATCTCGACGAGCGAGACGCCGCCCTTGGGCAGTCCGTCGTCGGTGAGGTCGTGGCCCGGCCGGGTGACGCCGATGAAGTGGGCGAGCGAGAAGAGCTCCTCGGCGTCGCGCCAGGTGAGGATCTGCGACAGCGCGTCGGCCCCGGTGATGAAGAAGAGGTCCGAGTCGCTGTTGAGAGACCGCAGGTCCCGCAGGGTGTCGATGGTGTACGTCGCGCCGCCGCGGTCGATGTCGATGCGGCTCACGGAGAACTGCGGGTTGGACGCCGTGGCGATGACCGTCATCAGATAGCGGTCCTCCGGCGACGAGACGACCTTGTGGCTCTTCTGCCACGGCTCCCCGGTCGGTACGAACACCACCTCGTCCAGGTGGAACAGGGCGGCGACCTCGCTGGCCGCCACCAGGTGTCCATGGTGGATCGGGTCGAAGGTTCCGCCCATCACGCCGAGTCGGCGCTTGCCGCGCCCGCCAGTAGGCACTTCCTGCTCTCCCATGCGTGCAGAGCCTACTGGCACGGCGACGGACGCCGGATCAGCGGTATCCGGTTCAGCGGTCGCGGTTGAAGCGGGTGGTGATCCACAGCAGCAGAAGCAGGGCGCCGAAGGCACCGAAGCCGGTGAGGTAGGGGCTGAGGCTTTCGTGGTTGCCGCCGTGCTCGGCGCCCTCGGCGAGGGTGACCAGGTGGGCGGCGGTGCTGTGGAGGCTCATCTTCGGCAGACCTATCGATCGGGGATGGGAGCGGAGACTTCGCGCACATCGTATGCGGGCGGTCGCGACGCGCTCACGCCGACTCAGGCGTTGGCGTCGCGCCCCGCGTCGGTGTCCGTGCCGCCGGCGGTGCCGTCGCCGTCCGTGTCGTCCCTGCGGTACCCGCGCAGCAGGAACCAGGCGGCGAGCGCGCAGCCCACCATCGAGACGAGCAGCACGATCCGGAGCGTGTCGCCCGGCCCCTGCTGTGCGGCGGTCGCGAGCAGTTCGGCCGCGGCGTCGGCGGTGTCCGGCATGTCGGTCGTGTCCTTCGGTCGTCCTCGGTGCCCCAGTTATCCACAGGGCCCCGGCACACGGTAGCGCCACCGCCTACGCTGGGGGCAGTCAGGGGGACGAGCACCGACTCGTACGAACAGGGGGCATCCATGACCGAGAACGACCAGGGGAACGTGCCGAGCAGGCAGCGGAAGCGGTTCCCCGGCATCTCCTCGCGGGCCTATGAGCACCCGGCCGACCGCTCGGCCCTTGTGGCGCTGCGGAAGCTCAGCGGCTTCGACACGGCCTTCAAGGCGCTCAGCGGGCTGCTGCCGGAGCGCAGCCTTCGGCTCCTCTACCTCTCGGACTCCGTCCGGGTGAGCGACGCGCAGTTCAGCCACCTCAACGACATGCTGAGGGACGCCTGTTACATCCTGGACCTGGAGAAGGTCCCGCCGATGTACGTCACCCAGGACCCGAAGCCCAACGCGATGTGCATCGGTCTGGACGAGCCGATCATCGTGGTTACCACCGGTCTGGTGGAGCTCCTCGACGAGGAGGAGATGCGGGCGGTCGTCGGCCACGAGGTCGGGCACGCGCTCTCCGGGCACGCCGTGTACCGCACGGTGCTGCTGTTCCTCACCAACCTCGCGCTGAAGATCGCGTGGATCCCGCTGGGGACGGTGGCGATCACGGCCATCGTGACCGCGCTGCGCGAGTGGTTCCGCAAGTCGGAGCTCTCCGCCGACCGGGCCGGCCTCCTCGTCGGCCAGGACGTACGGGCCTCGATGCGCGGTCTGATGAAGATCGCCGGCGGCAACCACCTGCACGAGATGAACGTGGACGCGTTCCTCGCCCAGGCCGACGAGTACGAGAAGTCCGGGGACCTGCGGGACTCGGTCCTGAAGATCCTCAACGTGCTGCCGCGCTCGCACCCCTTCACCACCGTCCGGGCGGCGGAGCTGAGGAAGTGGTCGGAGACCCGCGACTTCCAGCGGATCATGGACGGCCACTACCCGAAGCGCACGGAGGACAAGGACACCTCGGTCACGGACTCCTTCCGCGAGTCGGCCGGGCACTACGCCGACACGGTGCGTACCAGCAAGGATCCCCTGCTGAAGCTGGTCGGGGACATAGCCGGCGGCGCCGGTGACCTGGCGGGCGACCTGGGCGGGCGGCTGCGCAACCGCTTCGGCGGCCAGGGCGGCCAGAAGGCGGACGGCGGCGTGAAGACGGACGGCGGCCCGGCCGGGGACGGCAAGGATTCCGGCGACGGGGCCGGGAAGCCGGCGGGCGACGGGACCGGGGACGGTCAGAGCGAGGGCTGAGCCCCCGGCGCCAGCGCTCCGCACAGCGCGGGGGCGGCGGGCCGGGCCGTGGCGTACGGGTCGGTGACAGCTGGGCCGCCGCCCGCGTCGGAGGCCCGCGCTCCCGCCAGGAGCGGCTTCAGGGAGCCCGTGGTGTCGGCGCCGCACGCCTGCGGCCCGGCCTCCACGGTGCTGGTCAGGAGCTCGGCGCGGTGCATGCGCAGGTCCTCGCGGTCGAAGCGGAAGTGCACCACGCGGTGGACCGTGAAGAGGGACGCCGCGGCCACCGGACCCACGCCCTGGGAGGCCGGGCGGAGCGCGTAGGTGTACGTGTGGTCCGCGGTGACGTCGAGGGTGTCGGGGCTCGTCTCCTCGAAGCGGAGGGTGCCCTGCACCCGGGCGGCGGGCTCCGCGAGGGCCACCTGCCGGGGGTCGAAGCGGACGAGCCAGGCCGCGAGGGCGTGCCGGCCGTCGTCGGCGGGGGACTCGACGCTCCGGTCGAACTGTTCCAGCAGGTCCGGGTCGAGCAGCAGGCGCGCGGGCCGGACGGTGGTCCCGGAGAGGACGTCGGGCTCCAGGGCGGAGGCCACCAGGTATTCCTTGGCGATGCTCAGGCCGGTGACGACCTGGCTCTCGGCGAAGTGGGACGTGCGCCCCGCGACGGGCAGGTTGATGCCGGCGGCGCCGGTGCGGTACTCGGCGGCCGGGCTGTGGGCGAAGAGCTGGGTGGGTGCGCCGCCCGGGACGGGGCCCTGGGGGGCGAGCGGGACGACGGTGGTCCGCAGCGGCTCGGCCCGCTGGTCGACGGGGGGCTGGTACGGGTTGCGCACGCCGAGGTAGATGGCGGTGCCGAAGGCGAGGAGGATCAGCAGCACCAGCAGGACCGCCTGGCGGGAGCCGCTCCGGCTCTCCCAGGAGGAGCGGCTGCGGACGGCCTGGGCGTGCCCGCCCATCCGTTCCTGGGCCGAGAACTCCTGGAGGTGGGCAGCCCGGATGAACGCCTCGTCGAAGACGACGGATCGGTATTCGTCCTCACCGCCGGGGAGCCCCTCGGGTGTCCCCTCAGGCGGGTCGCCACGCCCTGCCATACCTTCAGGGTAGGTCCGCCGGGGCTTCGGTAAACGCCCAGGTACACGACAAGTTCGGAAGAATTCCGCCGTCAGGGTGTGCCGAGGAGCGCGCTGCGCCTAACGGGGTGATGCCGACCGGGCCGCGCGGGCGGCGGCGGGGGCCTGGACGGAGGCGTGAGCGGGGGCCTGGACGGCCGGTGGGGCGGGGTTCGGGTTCGGTGTGTCGACGCCGGTGGTGGCCGGCGGCGGGACCTGGTCCTCGTGGTTGGCGGCCGCTCCGCGGTAGACGGCACTGAAGGCGAGGGCGACCATGCCGACGCCCATGACGAGGGCGAGGATCCAGGCGACGGGCCGGAGCCAGCGGGCGCGGCCCCGGTAGGGGCGCAGGGCGCCGCCGTGGCGGCCGTAGGGGCTGGCGTCGTCGCCGATGTCATCGGGCTCGTAGGTGAGGCCGAGGGGATCGTGGCCGTCCTCGTACGGGTCGTCCTCGACGGATCCGCCGCCGGCGCGGGCGCGGGCGGCCTCGGCCTCGGCACGGGCCTGGGCGGCGGCGAGGAGCCGCTCGACCGCGGTGGGCTCGTGGATGGTGGCGGCCCTGACGAAGTCCTCGTCGAAGACCACGTCGGCGTGGACCTCGTCGGCGCCTCCGCGGTCGACAGAGTCCTCGGGGTCCCCGCCGTCCTGGAACGGCCTGCCCCCCACGTCGTCCGGCACGGATTCAGAGTAGACCCGGAAGGTGGTTTTGGGCAGGGAGAGTGCGAAGCCTCCCTGCCCGTCCCTCCCCGTACCGATAAGGAGGTGTTACCGCACGTGACCGTCACCGGTGACGATGTACTTGGTCGAGGTCAGCTCGGGAAGGCCCATGGGGCCGCGGGCGTGGAGCTTCTGGGTGGAGATGCCGATCTCGGCGCCGAAGCCGAACTGGCCGCCGTCCGTGAACCGGGTGGAGGCGTTCACGGCGACCGTGGTGGAGTCGACCAGCTGGGTGAAGCGGCGGGCCGCGGCCTGCGAGGTGGTGACGATCGCCTCGGTGTGGCCGGAGGACCACATCCGGATGTGCTCGACGGCCTTGTCGAGGGAGTCGACGACGGCGGCGGCGATGTCGTACGAGAGGTACTCGGTCTCCCAGTCCTCGGGGGTGGCCGGGACGACGGTGGCCTTGGAGCCCTCGGCGAGGGCGAGGACCCGCTCGTCGGCGTGGACGGTGACGCCGGCCTCGGCCAGGGCGGCGAGGGCCTTGGGCAGGAAGGCCTCGGCGACGTCCCGGTGGACGAGGAGGGTCTCGGCGGAGTTGCAGACGCTGACCCGCTGGGCCTTGGAGTTGATCAGGATGTCGACGGCCATGTCGAGGTCGGTCTGGGCGTCGACGTAGACGTGGCAGTTGCCGGTGCCGGTCTCGATGACCGGGACGGTGGACTCCTCGACGACGGTCTTGATCAGGGAGGCGCCGCCGCGCGGGATGAGGACGTCGACCAGGCCGCGGGCGCGCATCAGCTCGCGGACCGATTCGCGGGACTCGCCGGGGACGAGCTGGATCGCGTCGGCGGGCAGTCCGGCGCCGCCGACGGCGTCGCGCAGGACGGTCACGAGGGCGGTGTTGGAGGCGTAGGCGGAGGAGGAGCCGCGGAGCAGGACGGCGTTGCCGGACTTCAGGCAGAGCGCGGCGGCGTCGACGGTGACGTTGGGCCGGGCCTCGTAGATGATGCCGACGACGCCGAGGGGGACGCGGACCTGGCGCAGGTCGATGCCGTTGGGGAGGGTCGAGCCGCGGACGACCTCGCCGACGGGGTCGGGCAGCGCGGCGACGTCGCGGACGTCGGCGGCGATGGCCCGGACGCGCTCCGGGGTGAGGGTCAGACGGTCGATGATGGCCTCGCTGGTCCCGGCTTCGCGGGCCTTGGCGATGTCCACGGCGTTGGCTTCGACGATCTCGGCGGTACGGACTTCCAGGGCGTCCGCGATCGCGAGGAGCGCGTCGTCCTTGGCCGCGCGCGGGAGTGGCGCGATTTCGGCGGCGGCGCCACGGGCCCGGTAGGCGGCCCGGGTGACCGGGGAGAGGTTGTCGAGGGGCGTGAGCGAGGTCATGTCCGCAGGGTACTGGCACCCCTGCGGACATCCCTCACGTATCCCGCACTCCGAGACGTACCTCCGTCGGCACGAGACGGTCGTCCGTCCGTACGTGCGCCCGTCAGTAGGGGTGGACGCCGACCGGTGCGGCGGGTGGCGGGCCGTAGCCCTCCGCGATCCGCTGGTGGTAGGTCTCGCGGTCGATGACCTCCAGGCCCACGATCTCCCAGGGCGGCAGCTTGGCGGTCTGCCGGTGCTCTCCCCACAGCCGCAGGGCGACGGCCGCCGCGTCGTGCAGGTCGCGGGCCTCCTCCCAGTACCGGATCTCGGCGTGGTCGTTGGCATAGCGGCTGGTCAGCAGGAAGGGGTGGTCATGGGCCAGTTGTTCGAGCCCGCGCCGCACCTCCTTCAGCGGTGACTCCACGCCCGACACACTGAGGGTGATGTGCCAGAGTTTGGACACCGGCCGTTCCTCACGTGTCTCGGTGGTGGTCTCGGTCTTGCTGTCCGTGGACCTGTCTGACCTGTCCCGTGCCTCGTCGAAGTCGGCTCCGGCCTCGACACTGGTCAGGGCGCGTTCGGCAGTCCCGCGGGGCGGTGCCCCTGGGCGCGCTCGTCTCACCGGCGGCCTCCTGTGTGATGCGTGTGGTGCTGTACCCCGCCTTGTCTTACCCCCGAGACAAAGTTGACCAGCCCGAGGCGGCACATGGGGCGGTTTTGGTAAACGTCCCTTCCGGATGGCCAGACTTTCAGCCGTTTCGGCGTCGGCCGAATCAGCGGATGACGACCAGGTCGTCGCGGTGGACGACCTCGCGCTCGTACTCGGGTCCGAGGTCCTTGGCGAGCTCATGGGTGGAGCGGCCGAGCATCCGGGGCAGCTCCTTGGCGTCGAAGTTGACGAGGCCGCGGGCGACGGCCCGGCCGGAGGCGTCGCGGAGCTCGACGGGGTCGCCGGCCACGAAGTCGCCCTCGACGGCCGCGACACCGGCCGCGAGCAGGGACTTCTTGCCCTCGACGACGGCCCGTACGGCTCCGTCGTCGAGGCTGAGGGAGCCCTGCGGGGTGGAGGCGTGGGCGAGCCAGAGCAGCCGGTCGGCGGAGCGGCGGCCGGTGCGGTGGAAGTAGGTGCCGGTGTCCCGGCCGGCGAGGGCGTCGGCGGCGCGGCTCGCGGAGGTGAGGACGACGGGGATGCCGGCGGCGGCGGCGATCCGGGCCGCCTCGACCTTGGTGACCATGCCGCCGGTGCCGACGCCCGCCTTGCCGGCCGAGCCGATCTCCACGTGGGCGATGTCGGCGGGGCCGCTGACCTGGGCGATCCTCGACGTGCCCGGCTTGGACGGGTCGCCGTCGTACAGCCCGTCGACGTCGGAGAGCAGCACGAGCAGGTCGGCGCGGACGAGGTGGGCGACGAGGGCGGCGAGCCGGTCGTTGTCGCCGAAGCGGATCTCGTCGGTGGCGACGGTGTCGTTCTCGTTGACCACGGGCAGCGCGCCCATGGCGAGGAGCTGGTCCAGGGTGCGGTACGCGTTGCGGTAGTGGGCGCGCCGGCTGGTGTCGTCGGTGGTGAGGAGGACCTGGCCGACGCGGACGCCGTAGCGGGCGAAGGAGGCGGTGTAGCGGGCGACGAGGAGGCCCTGGCCGACGCTGGCGGCGGCCTGCTGCCGGGCGAGGTCCTTGGGGCGGCGGGTGAGGCCGAGCGGGGCTAGTCCGGCGGCGATGGCGCCGGAGGAGACGAGGACGATCTCCTTCTCGCCGCCGCTGCGGACATTGGCGAGGACGTCGACGAGGGCGTCGACGCGGTCGGCGTCCAGGCCTCCGGAGGCGGTGGTGAGCGAGGACGAGCCGACCTTGACGACGATCCTGCGGGCCTCCGTCACGTACTGCCTCGCCACGTCCGTCTGTCCCGTCACGTGTCCCGTCACCTGCGTCGCCACCTGCGTCGTCCTCACTCGGCTGTCCCACGCGCCGCGCGCTCCCCGCCGCGGCTGCCAGGCAATCTACGCGAGCCGGGAGGGCTGTCGCTCGTCCGTTTCGCTCCCTGGACCCGAGCCGGGCGCCTCGGCGGAGCGGGGCACCAGGATCCGCTGGGAGATCAGGTAGGTGAACGGGATGGCGACGACGGCCGCGACGAGTGGCGCGATCCTGTCGTCCATTCCGGCCCAGGTGACGAGGGCGTAGAGACCGACGCTCTGCACCAGGTAGTTGGTGACGTTGGTGAGCGGGAAGAGGGCGAACTTCTTCCACGTCGGCCGGGTGCGGTAGGTGAAGTAGGTGTTGAGGAAGAACGAGCCGATCATGCTCAGGACGAAGGCGAGGGAGTACGCGGCGAAGTACGGCATCCACGGGTGCAGGAGCAGGTAGCAGCCGAAGAAGGTGCCGGTGTTGACGCCGCCGACGAGACCGAACCTGAAGATCTCGGCCAGCCGTGCCCGCCCCGCGGTGGGCGAGCCGGCTCCCATCAGCGCTCTCCGTCGGTGGCCGAGATGCGGATCCGCTCGGCGGCGAGCTGCTCGGCGGACCCGTGTCCGAAGGAGCGGTGGGTCTCCTTCACGAGGAAGTGCGGGCGGCGCTTGGTCTCGTAGTAGATACGGCCGATGTACTCGCCGATCAGACCCAGCATCATCATCTGCACGCCCCCGAGGCCCACGATGATGGCGACCAGGGTGACGTATCCGGGGGCGGTGACGCCGTGGACTATGGCGGCGACGGCCACCCAGACCACATAGAGGGCCGCGAGGCCGCTCAGCATCATCCCGAGCCAGAGGGCGATGCGCAGCGGACGGTTGTTGAAGGAGATCAGCCCGTCCATGCCGTAGTTGACCAGGGAGCTGAACTTCCACTTCGTCTCACCGCCCTCGCGTGCGGCGTTCTGGTAGTCGAAGGTGACGGTGTCGAAGCCGATCCAGGAGAAGAGGCCCTTGGAGAAGCGGTTGTACTCGGGCAGCGAGAGCAGCGCGTCGACGGCGGGGCGGGAGAGCAGACGGAAGTCTCCGACGCCGTCGGTGAGCTCGACGTCGACCCAGCGGTTGACGGCCCGGTAGTACATGCGGCTCAGCGCGGAGCGGAGCTTCTTGTCGCCTTCACGGGTCCTTCGCGCGATGACCTGATCGTGACCCTGGTGGTGCAGGTCCAGCATGCGCGCGAGGAGCTCCGGCGGGTGCTGGAGGTCGGCGTCCATGATGACGACGGCGTCGCCGGTGGATTTGCGGAGACCCGCCAGCATGGCGGCCTCCTTGCCGAAGTTGCGACTGAAGGAGGCATACTGTGTGCGGTTCTGGTGAAGAGCCGCAATGGCCCGCAGCTTGCCCAGGGTTCCGTCGGAGCTGCCGTCGTCCACGTAGCAGATCTCGTAGTCGACCGGGAGGGCGTCGAGTACCTGACGCATCCGCGCGTCGAACCGCTCGACGACGTCCTCTTCGTTGAAGCAGGGAACGACGACGGAAAGTTTGGTCATGGAACGTTCACTCCATCGGGATGAGCGAGGGCGCGCCCTGAGTGGCGACCAGCAGACTCTTCCTTGAACAGCACGGTGCGGTACAAGGCGGGTGGGGGCCGTCGGGCGTGCCCCGCGTGGCCATCCCGGTCGGCATGCCGTCCATACAATAAAGCATCACTGAAGACCGTGAATATGCGTGGCATCTTCACGTATTTGGCACAACTGGAGACGGCCTTGAGGCCAGGGGAGCTACCACCGGTGAGCAGGACCACCATCTCAGAGCGCGGTGAGACACCGCTTCCGGAGGACGAAGCGGGCGCCGGCGCTCCCGGTGGGAAGGGGTTCCGGCGGACCCTCGGCGGGATCGGGCTCGTCGTCGCCGTCGGTTCGGGCGCGCTGCTCGCGGTCGGTGCCTTCCTCGGTCTCTACGTACGCCCCACGTCCGACGACTGGTGTGCCCTCTGGAAGGCCCGGGACATGGGTCCCTTCGGTCTCGCCTCGGACTTCTACAACACTCAGAACGGCCGCGTCACCAACGCCTTCCTCAGCGGCGTGATCTACGCCGACGACATGCTGGGGCCGAAGGTGATGCCCGCCTTCCTGGTGGTGTCGCTGGGCGTCGCGCTCTTCCTGCTCGCCCGCGCCGCGCTGCGCGCCCTCGGCCGTCCGCAGCCCCCGGCGGTGCTGCTCGTGGCCGCTGTGGGCCTGATCGAGGCGCTGCTGTTCTTCGCCGGTACGCGCCCCTACCAGGTGCTGCTCTGGGCGCCGGCCACCATCTCCCACACCCTGCCGAGCGTGATCGGCCTCTGGGCCGTGGTCGTCGCCGTCGTCGCGGCCCGCTCCCGGCACCGGTGGGCCCGGCCCGCCGCCGTGGCCACGGCGGTCCTGACCGGCATGGCGATAGGGACACTCAGCGAGCCGTTCACCATGGTGGCCGGCATCTCCGCGGCCTCCGTCGGAGTCCTCTGCCTGCCCCGCCTGCGCTGGGCGAAGGACTGGTACGTCTCCACCTGGTGCGTCGCGGCCTGCGTCGGTCTCGCCTCCGGTCTCGCCCTCCTGTACACCTCCCCCGGCGCCCAGTGGCGGCGGGCCCAGGTCCCGAAGAAGCCGCTGACGCTCTCCGAGGTGGGCGAGACGATCCACGACTGGTGGCGCATGTGGCAGACCATCGGTGACCAGTGGGCGTACGCGGGAGCCCTCGCCGTCGGCGTCCTGCTGGGTCTGGGCCTCGTCTTCGCCGGCCCGATCGCCGGCCACCGTCCCGCCGCCCCCGCCGAGGACGGCCGGCCGCGCCGCCGCGGCCGGCGCGCCGCGGCCGCCGGGGAAGGCCGCCCGCGCGGCCTGACGGTCGTCGCCGCGCTGCTGCCGCTGCCGCTGCTCGCCCTCGCGAGCCTGGGCGTCGCGTACGGCCTGCGGAGCGGTTACGGCATCACCGGCTGGACGTACGCCCGCACGTGGACGAACTTCCTCGTCCCGATGCTGCTCATCCTCTGCGCGTACGGCACCTGGGCCGGCCACTGGCTCGGCCGTCGGCTGACGGCCCCGCGCCCCGCCGCCCGCGCGGCCCGTGCCGTCACGCTGCTCGCGGCGGGCGCGCTCGCCGTGGGAAGCGCGATCGCCCTGGTGCAGCCGGTGCACACGACGGCCACGGGCACGGTGGCGCGGAGCATCGCCTGGGACCGGCAGAACACCCGGATCCGCGCGGAGATCGCCAACGGCGCCACGGACGTCGCGTACCGCCCCATGTACATCGGCTGGCTCGCGGAGCCCTTCTTCACCAAGGTGTACGCGCGCGACTGGGCGGCCCAGTGCGCGGCCCGGTACTACGAGGTGGACAAGATCCACCGCGGCTGACGCCCTGCGAGTGCCGCGCGACACCTCATCAGGCGTGTCGGGTCGGACACACCCGGCTGCCACGCCCGTGCCCCTCCCCCGGCTTCCGGCTCCGGAATCCCGGGGAGGGGTGTGTTCCCCATCACTTCCGGCAGACGGCCGCGAGGGGATGTGAGGTAGTTTCGCGGCACTCGCGGCCCGCACGTATCGCGGCTGACCAGGCATCGCCCGTAAGGGCGACTCCTGACGCGTGCGGATGGTTGCCCCCTCGGATCCGGACCGATCAGGACACGGCAGACGGCGTAACCGCCGGACGGCGCGACAAAAGGGGTGGGGAACACCAGGTAGCTTGGGTGCGTCTGGAGGAAAGACAAGTGGATCGAGGTGGAAGTGCCTGACGTCTCCGTGGTCGTCATCGCCTACAACGACGCAGAGCGTCTGCCGACGGCCGTACGGTCGGTGCTGGACCAGAGTCTGCACGGCGTCGAAGTCGTGATCGTCGACGACTGCAGCAAGGACAGCACCTTCGAGGTCGCCAAGGCGCTCGCCGCCGAGACCCCGGACCGGGTCAGAGCGTTCCAGCTGCCGCAGAACAGCGGCGGCTGCGGTGCGCCCCGCAACTTCGGCATCCAGCAGGCCGCCGGCACCTACGTCATGTTCCTCGACAGTGACGACGTGCTGGAGCGCAACGCCTGCCGGAACATGCTGAACGCGGCCGAGTCCACCGGCGCCGACCTGGTGTCCGGCCTCTGCGTGCGCGTCCACCTGGACAGCCGCCACCAGAAGACCACCGAGTGGTACCCGTGGATCTACTCGCAGACCCGGACGATCGACTCCATCACCGAGCTGCCCGACCTCCTGGTCTTCGACACCCTGTCGACGAACAAGTGCTACCGCCGCGAGTTCCTCCTGGAGCAGGGGCTGGAGTTCCCCGTCGGCATCCACTACGAGGACCTGCTCTTCTCGGCCCAGGCGTACGTCGCCGCGAGCCGGATCACGCTCATCCCGAACCACGTCTACTACTGGAACGTGCAGGAGAGCGCCGCCGCGAAGTCGATCAGCAACCGGCGCCACGAGATCGCCAACTTCGTCCACCGGATGGAGATCCACCGCCGGGTGGACGCCCTGCTGGAGAGCAGGGGCTACGAGGACCTGAAGTACCGCAAGGACATCAAGTTCCTCAAGCACGACCTCGTTCTCCACTTCCGCGACCTCGCGCTCCTCGACGAGGACTACCGGCGCGAGTTCGCCGCGCTGGCCAACGGCTACCTCGCCGAGATAGATCCCCAGGCGTACTCCGAGGTCCAGCGCCTGCACGCCATCTGCGCCTACCTGCTGAGCAAGGAGGACTGGGACAACCTGCTCCCGGCCACCGACGCGCTCACCAACGCGGGCCGGCTCACCAGCCCGCTCGCCGAGCGGGACGGCCAGGTCTACTGGTGCGACCGGCACCTGGACAGCGAGCAGGGTCGCGAGATCCTGGACATGACCGCCGCCGGCTACCACGCCAAGCCGCTCACCTCCCTGGTCCTGGGCAACCGGCTGACCTCGTACGAGAGCACCGACGGCGTCGTGAAGCTGGCCGGCCGGGTGGTCAACCCGCTGGGCCGGATCCGTCCGGACGCGAAGCTCCAGGCGGTCCTGGAGTTCTCGGCCCGCCGCAGCGTCGGCGGCAGGACCGCGCGCATCCCGGTGGCCTCGGTCCGCCACACCGACGAGTGGATCGAGTGGGAGGGCACGGTCGACGTGGCCCGCACCGTTCGCCCGCTCGGCATCATCGACGCCGTCTGGGACGTCCGGCTGATCCTCTCCGTCGACGGCGAGCAGCTCAGGACCCGCGTCTCCGTGGGCGGGACCCCGCTCGACGAGGCCCGTTCCCTGCGCGTCCGCCCCCGCCTGACCTCGCTGGTCTCCGACCGCTTCGTGCCGGAGATCACCAAGAAGGGCAACCTGTCGTACGTGCTCGCCGCCGAGGGCAAGGCGGCCGTGCACACCTCGGCGATGATCGAGGGCGCGATGCACGGACGCCCCGCCGAACTGGCCAAGACCAGCCTGCGCCGGCTGCTCAAGGCGAAGCGGGACCTGAACTCGGGCGAGACCAAGCTCCGCGTCTACCACGAGCTGTACAGCAAGCTGCCGATCAAGAAGGGGCTCGTCGTCTTCGAGAGCCACCTCGGCAAGCAGTACAGCGACAGCCCGAAGGCGATCTACGAGGAGATGCGCCGACAGGGCGTCAAGTTCGAGGCCGTCTGGTCCTACGCGGGCGCCAAGCCGACCGGCTTCCCCAAGGACGCGACGCTGGTGAAGCGCTGGAGCTGGCAGTACCTGCGGGCGCTGGCCCAGGCCGAGTTCTGGATCGACAACCAGGGCTTCCCGCTGCGGCTCGCCAAGCGGCCGGGGACCACGTACATCCAGACCTGGCACGGCACCGCCCTGAAGCGGATGGGCTTCGACGAGCCGACCACCAAGGCGCGCGGGCTCGCCGCCCAGGCGTCCTTCCAGGAGTCGCTGGACCGGTTCGACCACTTCCTGATCCGCGGCGAGCACGACCGGCGCACCCTCGCGAAGGGCTTCCGGCTCCGCGACGAGGTGCTGCTGCCCGTCGGCTACCCGCGCAACGACGACCTCGCCGAGGCGCGTCGCAAGGAGGCCGAGGCCGGCACCCGGGACCGCGGCCCGCTCGCCGCCGAGCTGGGCATCGCCCCGGAGAAGAAGGTGCTGCTGTACGCGCCGACCTTCCGGGCCGCCCCGGGCGGCAAGGTGCAGAAGTTCAAGGCCCCGTTCTCCGTCGAGGAGTTCGCCGAGCGCTTCGGCGACACCCACACCCTGCTGATCAGGACCCACTACCTGAACAGCGTGACGCTGCCGCCGTCGGTGCGCGGCCGGGTGATCGACGTGTCGTCGCACCACGACATCACCCCCCTGCTCGCCCTCGCGGACGGGCTGATCACCGACTACTCGTCCGTGATGTTCGACTACGGGCTGCTCGACCGTCCGATGATCTTCTTCACGTACGACTACGAGGAGTACGCGAAGGAGAACCGGGGCACCTACTTCGACCTGAAGGAGCGCGCGCCGGGCCCGGTCGTCGCCACGGAGGAGGAGCTCTACGGAGTGATCTCCAACTTCAAGGACGAGGCCGACACCAAGTACGCGGCCGCCCGTCAGCGGTTCAACGCAGAGTTCAGCGAGTACGACCGGGGTGACGCGGCCCGTCAGATCGTCGCCAAGTTCTTCAGCGGGAGCGGGAAGTGACCAACCAGACCACCGTGTCCGGCGGCCGCGACATCTTCATCGTCTCCAACAGCGTGGACGAGATGGGCGGTGTGACGACCTGGACGCACCAGATGGCCCGGGCGTTCACCGACCGCGGTCACCAGGTCCACGTCATCGGCATCACCCCCGCCCCCGCCGGCCGGCAGCACGAGTTCCCCGATCCGCTGCCGTACGCCACCACCACCCTGTACGACGCGCACCCGCCGCAGGTGAAGCCGCTGCGGGGCCTCAAGGGCAAGCTCAACGCGCCGGAGCGGCGCCGGCACGCGGCCCGCGCCGCGGGCATGCGCGAGCGCGCCGACCGGATGACAGCCCTGTTCCGGGCGGCCCGCCCGGGCTCCGTGGTGATCGTCACTCAGGTGTGGGCGATGGAGTGGGTCTCCCTCGCCGACACCAAGGGGCTCACCGTCATCGGCATGAGCCACGAGTCGTACGAGGCGAGCGCCGCGTCCTCCCGGCTGGCCCGGGTGAAGCGGTACTACCAGGACGTCGACCGGATGCTCGTCCTCACGCCGGGCGACGCCGACCGGTGGATCCGGGCGGGCATGGACAACGTCGGCCACATGCCGAACGCCCTGCCCTTCGTCCCCGAGCGCCCGGTGGCCCGCGAGGAGAAGCTGGTCGTCTCCATCGGCCGCCTCTCCCACGAGAAGGGCGTGGACATGCTGCTCGACAGCTGGGCCGAGATCGCCTCCCGTCACCCCGACTGGAAGCTGCGGATCTACGGCACCGGCGACGAGGAGACGGCGCTGCGCGCCCGGACGACCGACCTCGGTCTCGACGGGTCCGTGGAGTGGATGGGCCGGACGAACGACGTGCTCGGGGCCCTCTCGGACGCCTCGGTGTTCGCACAGGCGTCCCGCGCCGAGGGCTTCCCGATCACCCTCCTGGAGGCGATGGCGGCCGGCGTGCCGTGCGCCGCGTTCGACTGCGCGCCGGGCGTGCGGGAGATCATCCGCGACGGTGAGGACGGGCTGCTCGCGCGGCTCGGCAACGCCATGGAGCTCGGCGGCCACATGAGCGCCCTGATGTCCGACAAGGAGCTGCGGGACCGGATGGGCGACGCCGCGTTCGAGAACGTGAAGCGGTACGCGCCCGACGAGATCACCGACCGCTGGGAGGCGCTCTTCGCCTTCCTGGAGCGCTGACCGTAGAAGACCGCGGAAACGGCAAGAGGGAAGGGCCGGGGAGTCACACTCCCCGGCCCTTCCCTATGCCTTGAGGCCTGCCCTGAGGCCTGCCCTGAGGGCTTGCCTTGAGGTAGGTCAGACGGTCGCGCCGCGACGGGCGACCCAGCCGGCCCAGGCCGACTCGATCATGTCGCGCACGTCGTGACGGGCCTTCCAGCCCAGCTCCGACTCGATGCGGTCGGCGGCGGCGACGACCCGGGCGGGGTCACCGGCGCGGCGCGGGGTGACCAGCGGCTCGGTGGTGTGGCCGGTGATCTCGTTGATCAGCTGGACCATCTCGGTGACGGAGACGCCCTCGCCACGGCCGATGTTGACGGTCAGGTCGCGCGGCGCGCCCGCCCCGGCCCACTCCGCGAGCTTCCGCGCGGCGACGAGGTGCGCGTCGGCCAGGTCCTCGACGTGGATGTAGTCGCGGATGCAGGTGCCGTCGGGCGTGTCGTAGTCGTCGCCGAAGATCCGCGGGGACTCCCCCGCGTCGAGGCGCTCGAAGACCATCGGGACCAGGTTGAAGACCCCGGTGTCGGCCAGCTCGGGGGTCGCCGCGCCCGCCACGTTGAAGTAGCGCAGGCAGGCCGTCGAGATGCCGTGCGCGGCGCCCGCGGCGCGCACCAGCCACTCGCCGACGAGCTTGGTCTCGCCGTACGGGCTCATCGGCAGGCAGGGGGTCTCCTCTGTGACGAGGTCGACGTCCGGCATGCCGTAGACGGCGGCGGAGGAGGAGAAGAGGAAGTTGCGCACACCGGCGGCCGCGACGGCCTCCAGGAGGACCGTGAGACCGATGACGTTCTCGCGGTAGTAGTGCAGCGGCAGCTCGACGGACTCGCCGACCTGCTTCTTCGCGGCGAGGTGGACGACGCCCGTCACACCGTGCTCCGCGATCGTCCGGTCCAGGACCTCACGGTCCAGGGTGGAGCCGACCACCAGGGGGACGCCCTCGGGAACCCTCGACTCGTAGCCCGTGGACAGGTCGTCGAGGACGACGACCCGCTCGCCCGCCTGCGTCATGGCGCGGACCACATGGGAGCCGATGTATCCGGCGCCGCCGGTGATCAGATAAGTCATAGTGCCCCAAACCCTTTCACTGTGAACTGCGGGCAAGCCGACGGAGCCGGGCCCTGACCGCCCGGAATCCGTCCCGTGCGCCGGGTGCGATCCGCACCGCCAGCGAGCCGTTGGCCGTGGTGTACGGCTGCACCAGGAGTACACCGTACCGGCTGCTCGGAAGCACCGAGCGCCGCTGGGAAGCGTCCGGCGCACGCAGCGACGTGGTGAACGACTCACCGTTCGCACACGTCACGGTGACGCCGATGTCCCACAGCTGGACGCCCTCGCGCCCCCGCCGCCGACCGGATCCGGCGAGCCCCGTGAGCCCGACGGGGACCCGGGCGGTCCAGGCCTCCACCGTGCCGTCCGCCCCGGCGACGGCGCTCAGCGCGGCCTCCTCGGTACGGGCGGGCTCGCTGTCGCCGCGCGGCAGGAAGGCGAGTTCCGCGCGCACGGGCCCGGCCTCGGCGAGCCGCCCGTACAGGTCACGGACGGTGAACCGCAGCTCGCCGCCCCCGCCGGTGCGCAGCACGGCGTCCACGACGAGCGGCAGCCCGTCGAGCGGCAGCTCGTCCATGCCGTCGAGGCGGGCCTCCGGCAGGTCGTCGGCCCAGACGGCGGCGGTGCGGCCGCCGGCGTACGGCGGGAGCAGGCGGCCCGGGTCGGCGGTGAGCCGGGACAGCCGGAGCAGGTCGCGCGGCTCCTTCGCGGCCAGCAGGAAACGGGCGGTCCAGCGGGCGGGGGCGACCGCGGCGGCGATCTCCTCGTCGGCGAAGCCGGACAGGTGGGCGCGGGTGAGCTCCCACCATTCGGCGCGGTGTCCGGCGTCCCGCAGCCGCAGGTCGCGGGCGTACATGCGCAGGTCGTGTTCGAGGAACTTGGTGCGGCAGGCGGCGGCGAGCTCCGCGCGGCCCGCCTCGGCAAGGGTCTCGACGGCCGCGCCGTGCGCGGCGATCCGGGCGCGCCAGTTGGAGACGCCCTCGCGGTCCAGGGAGATCGACAGCTGCGCGGCGGCCCGGCGCACATGCCAGACGTAGACGGTGTCGGGGATCACGGCGACGCGGGGAGCGGCGGCGTACACCCGGGCGGTGAAGAGGAAGTCCTCGTAGACGAAACGGCCGTCGGGGAAGCGGATGTCGTGCTCGGCGAGGAAGGCCCGGTCGTAGATCTTGTTGACGCAGAGCGTGTCGTGGACGAGCGGGCGCAGCTCCTCGGGCGTCTCCAGGACGGCCGGCTCCCGGTACAGGGCGGGCTGCCAGCGCACGTCCCGGCCCTCGGGCAGTTCACGCCGTACGCAGACGCCGACGGCGACGGGGGCGCGGTGCCGCTCGGCGGCGGCGACCAGGCCCTCGGCGGCGCCGGCCGGGAGGATGTCGTCGCTGTCCAGGAACATGACGTACGGGGAGGTGGCGGCGCGGATGCCGTCGTTGCGCGGGGTTCCGCAGCCGCCGCTGTTCTCGGTGCGGCGCACCACGCGCACACGGGGGTGCCGGGCCGCCAGCTCGTCGAGGACCGCGGCCGTCCCGTCGCTCGAACAGTCGTCGACCGCCAGGACCTCCGCCACCACGGGCCCCTGGTCGAGCGCGGAGCCGATGGCCTGGGCGACCAGCTCCTCGTCGTTGTAGGCGATGACGACGACACTGAGCCGGCCTGCGGTCTCGGGCGGGGGGACGCTACTCACACCAGGATCCTACGGGAGCTCCCCGACCCCTCCGACGGGATCGGGGGCTCCCTCGGGCGCCGCGGGAACGGGTCGGACCCGCGGCTCCCCGGGTACTGCTAGAACGGGTCGAACTCGTCGTACTCGCGCTGCGCGTCGTCCCGCTCCGCCTGCCGGTCGCGGCGGCGCTGGGCCGCCGGACGCGGGGCCTCCAGACGGTGGTCCTCACCGCGGCGGCCGAGCATCTCGGCGCCGGCCATCATGGTGGGCTCCCAGTCGAAGACGACCGCGTTGTCCTCGGAACCGATCGCGACGCCGTCGCCCGCGCGGGCACCGGCCTTCATCAGCTGGTCCTCGACGCCGAGGCGGTTGAGGCGGTCGGCCAGGTAGCCCACGGCCTCGTCGTTGTTGAAGTCGGTCTGGCGGACCCAGCGCTCCGGCTTCTCGCCGCGCACCCGGTAGACGTCCTCGGCCTCGTCGTACGTGACGGTGAAGCCCGCGTCGTCGACGGCCTTCGGGCGGATGACGATCCGGGTCGCCTCCTCCTTCGGCTTGGACGCGCGCGCCTCGGCGACGATGCCGGCGAGGGCGAAGGAGAGCTCCTTGAGACCCGTACGGGCCACGGCGGAGACCTCGAACACCTGGTAGCCGCGCTCCTCCAGGTCCGGGCGGATCATGTCCGCGAGGTCCTGGCCGTCCGGGATGTCGATCTTGTTGAGGACGACGATCCGGGGCCGGTCCTCCAGGCCGCCGTACTGCTTGAGCTCCTCCTCGATGACGTCGAGGTCGGTGACCGGGTCGCGCTCGGACTCCAGCGTCGCCGTGTCGAGGACGTGGACGAGGACCGAGCAGCGCTCGACGTGGCGGAGGAACTCCAGGCCCAGGCCGCGGCCCTGGCTGGCGCCCGGGATGAGGCCCGGCACGTCGGCGATCGTGTAGACGGTCGAACCGGCCGTGACCACGCCGAGGTTCGGGACGAGCGTGGTGAACGGGTAGTCCGCGATCTTCGGCTTGGCGGCCGAGAGGACGGAGATGAGCGAGGACTTGCCGGCGCTCGGGTAGCCGACGAGCGCCACGTCGGCGACGGTCTTGAGCTCCAGGACGATGTCCCGCGACTCGCCGGGCTCGCCGAGGAGCGCGAAGCCGGGGGCCTTGCGGCGGGCCGAGGCCAGCGCGGCGTTGCCGAGGCCGCCGCGGCCGCCCTGGCCGGCGACGAAGGTGGTGCCCTCGCCGACGAGGTCGGCGAGCACGTTGCCCCGCTTGTCGAGGACGACGGTGCCGTCGGGCACGGTCAGGACCAGGTCCTGGCCGTCCTTGCCGGAGCGGTTGTCACCGGCGCCGGGCTGACCGTTGGTCGCCTTGCGGTGCGGGGAGTGGTGGTACTCGAGGAGCGTGGTGACCGACTGGTCGACGACCAGGGTCACATCGCCGCCGCGGCCGCCGTTGCCGCCGTCCGGGCCGCCGAGCGGCTTGAACTTCTCGCGATGGACGGAGGCGCAGCCGTGGCCTCCGTTACCCGCGGCGACGTGCAGCTCGACGCGGTCCACGAAGGTGGTCATGGGTGTGCCTCCAGAGAATTACGTGCGGAATGTCTATCTAGTAACACGCGAAAGGCGGACCCGCTTCCCGTACGGGAAGTGAGGTCCGCCTCCGCAAAGAGTTCCGATCAGGCGACCGGAACGATGTTCACGACCTTGCGGCCACGGTGGGTGCCGAACTGCACCGCGCCGGCCTGCAGGGCGAACAGCGTGTCGTCGCCACCGCGACCGACACCCGCGCCCGGGTGGAAGTGGGTGCCACGCTGGCGGACCAGGATCTCACCCGCGTTGACGGCCTGACCGCCGAAGCGCTTCACGCCGAGCCGCTGGGCATTCGAGTCGCGCCCGTTCCGGGTGGACGATGCGCCCTTCTTGTGTGCCATGTCTCAGTCCCTCTTACTTCGCAGCCGCGGGGATACCGGTGACCTTGATCGCCGTGTACTGCTGACGGTGACCCTGGCGACGGCGGTAGCCGGTCTTGTTCTTGTAGCGCAGGATGTCGATCTTGGCGCCCTTGTGGTGGTCCACGACCTCGGCCGTGACCTTGATGCCGGCCAGGACCCACGGGTCGCTGGTCACGGCGTCGCCGTCGACAACGAGCAGGGTCGAGAGCTCGACCGTGTCGCCAACCTTGGCAGTGGAAATCTTGTCAACCTCAACGATGTCGCCGACAGCAACCTTGTGCTGGCGACCACCGCTGCGCACGATGGCGTACACGCGGATCTCTCTCTCACTCGGGGTGGAACCTCTGAAGCCAGCCGCTCACACGGGCCCGGGGGCCCGCGGCGTTCCGGAATCGGACGAGCGGCCTCTCCCGACGAGCGGGAGGGAGGTGCTCAGAGGCGCGGCATGTCGATCAGACACGCCGACGGTCTAGGTTACGGGCGGCTGCCACAAGGGGTCAAATTCGCCCGAGCGGGCGCGGGCCGCCCCGTGGAGGGACGGCCCGCACCCGGTGGATCAGTCCTGGGCCGGAGCCGCGGTCTTCTCCGCCGCCTTCTTGGCCGTGGCCTTCTTGGCGGTGGTCTTCTTCGCCGCGGTCTTCTTGGTCGCCGCCGTCTTCTTGGTGGCGGCCTTCTTGGCCGTGGTCTTCTTGGCGGTCTTGCGCGCGGCCGTCTTCTTGGCCGGCGCGGCCTCCGCCTCGGGCTCGGCCTCGGCCGGCGCCTCGGTGGCCTCGGCGGGGGCCGTGGTCACCACGACGACGGCCGCCTCCTCGGCGCCCGCGGGCGAACCGGCGGGAGCGGTGGCCTTGCGGACCACCCGGCGACGGGCACGCGGCGCGGCGGCCGCGGGGGCCTCCTCGACGACGGGCTCGGCGACGGCCTCGGCGACCGGCTCGGCCACCGGCTCCGGCGCCACGACGGGCTCCGGCTCCGCGACGGGAGCGGCCTCGGCGACCGGCTCCGCGACGATCTCGGCGGGGGCGTCCGTGGTGGAGACCACCGGGGACGTCACCCGACGGGTGGCGCGGCGACGACCGCGCGGGGCCGGAGCGGGAGCCTCCTCGACCACGGGCTCGGCCACGGCCTCGGTCACCGGCTCGGGCTCGGCGGCGGGCGCCGGCTCGAAGTCGACGGCCTCGGTCTCCACGACCGCCGGGACGACGGGCGTCGAGGCGACCGGGGCGGACACCCGGCGGGTGGCGCGACGGCGGCCACGACCGCGCGTGGCGGCCGCCTCCGCCTCGGCGGCGGAGCCGTACAGCTCCTCGTCCGGGGCGATCGGCACGGGCACCGCCACCGGGGCGGCCAGCTCCGCGGCGACCTCGGCCTCGGTCTCGACCTCGGCCTCCGTCGTCTCCGGCTCCACGGCCTCGGCGTGCTCGTGCTCGTGGACGTGCTCGGCGCCGCCGCGGCCGCGCTTCTTCGAGCGCTTGCCGCCGCCACCGCCACCGGCGGTGGTCGGCTGCTCCATGTGCACGATGACACCGCGGCCGTTGCAGTGGACGCAGGTCTCGGAGAAGGACTCCAGGAGGCCCTGGCCGACCCGCTTGCGGGTCATCTGGACCAGGCCGAGCGAGGTGACCTCGGCCACCTGGTGCTTGGTCCGGTCCCGGCCCAGGCACTCCAGGAGGCGGCGCAGCACCAGGTCGCGGTTGGACTCCAGGACCATGTCGATGAAGTCGATGACGACGATGCCGCCGAGGTCGCGCAGCCGCAGCTGGCGCACGATCTCCTCGGCCGCCTCCAGGTTGTTCCTGGTGACGGTCTCCTCCAGGTTGCCGCCCTGGCCGGTGAACTTGCCGGTGTTGACGTCGACGACGATCATCGCCTCGGTCTTGTCGATCACCAGCGAACCGCCGGAGGGCAGCCAGACCTTGCGGTCGAGCGCCTTCATGAGCTGCTCGTCGATCCGGTACGTCGCGAAGACGTCGACCTCGCTGGTCCACTTGGACAGGCGGTCGGCCAGGTCGGGCGCGACGTGCGAGACGTACCCGTGGATGGTCTCCCACGCGTCGTCGCCGCTGACGATGACCTTGGAGAAGTCCTCGTTGAAGATGTCGCGGACGACCCGGACGGTCATGTCCGGCTCGCCGTACAGCAGGGTCGGCGCGGACGTCGAGATCTGGGTGGCCTTCTTCTGGATGTCGGCCCACTGCGCCTGCAGTCGCTCGACGTCGCGGCGCAGCTCGTCCTCGCTCGCGCCCTCGGCGGCGGTGCGCACGATGACGCCCGCGTCCTCGGGGACGATCTTCTTGAGGATGGTCTTCAGGCGGGCGCGCTCGGTGTCCGGGAGCTTGCGGCTGATGCCGGT
Organism: Streptomyces sp. R44; assembly: GCF_041053105.1. Classification (NCBI taxonomy): domain Bacteria; kingdom Bacillati; phylum Actinomycetota; class Actinomycetes; order Kitasatosporales; family Streptomycetaceae; genus Streptomyces; species Streptomyces sp. R44. The sequence continues at coordinate 2,992,224 of NZ_CP163444.1, forward strand.
CATCGAGCCCTCGGGGACGTACACGAGGTAGCGGCCGGGCAGGGAGACCTGGCTGGTCAGGCGGGCGCCCTTGTGGCCGATCGGGTCCTTCGTGACCTGCACGAGGACCGACTGGCCGGACTTGAGGGCGGACTCGATGCGGCGCGGCCCGTTGGCCATGCCGAGCGCCTCGAAGTTGACCTCACCGGCGTACAGGACGGCGTTGCGGCCCTTGCCGATGTCGACGAAGGCGGCCTCCATGGACGGCAGCACGTTCTGGACCTTGCCCAGGTAGACGTTGCCGACGTACGAGGTGGCCTGCTCCTTGTTGACGTAGTGCTCGACGAGCACGTTGTCTTCCAGGACGCCGATCTGGGTGCGCTCGCCGTTCTGGCGGACGACCATGACGCGCTCGACGGCCTCGCGGCGGGCCAGGAACTCGGCCTCGGTGATGATCGGGACGCGGCGGCGGCCCTGCTCGCGGCCTTCGCGGCGGCGCTGCTTCTTGGCCTCCAGGCGGGTCGAGCCCTTGATGGACTGGACCTCGTCGGACGGCTCGGCCTTCTCACGGGCCGGACGGGGCTCGCGGACCTTGACGACCGTACGGACGCCGTCCTCGTCGGCGGCCTCGACCTCGCCGGCGGTGTCCCCGCTGCGACGACGGCGACGGCGGCGGCGACGGGAGCTGCTGGAGCCGCCGGCGTAGGCCTCGGCGTCCTCCGGCTCCTCCTCGCCCTCCTCGGGCTCCTCGGTCTCCTCCTCGGCGTGCGGCTCCTCGCCCTCCTCGGTCTCCTCGGCCTCGGCGAGCTCGCCGCGACGACGGCGACGGCCGCCACGGCGGCGACGGCGGGAGGGACGGTCCTCGTACTCGTCCGACTCCTCGGGCTCCCCGGCCTCGAAGGTCTCCTCGACCTCGTCGGCGACGGCCTCGACCTCGGGCTCGTCGGCGACGGTGGCCGGGACGGGCTCGACGGCGACGGCCACGGGCTCGCCACGGCGGCGACGGCGACGGCGGGAGCCGGCCTCGGCACGCTCGGCGGGCTCGGCCTCGACCACGGCCTCGACCGTCTCGACGGTCTCTTCCTCCTCCGGCTCCTCGACCACGGCGGCGGCGGCCGCGGCGGCGGTCTCCGGGGTCTGGAACATCGGCTCGGCGAAGACCGGGGCCTGGAAGACGGCGACGGCGGGGCGCGCGGCCCGGCGGGGCTCGCGGGCCGGGGCCGGCTCGGAGGTGAACTGCGGGGAGGTGACGCGGCGGCGGCCGCGGCCACGGGTGGCGGCGGTCTCGGCTGCGGCGACCTCGGCCTCGTCGGAGGCGATCTGCTCGACGGCGGACGCCGGCAGCGTCTCGCCGGTGGCGGCCTCGGTGGTGGCGGCCTCGGTGGTCACCTCGGGCGAGGTGACCTTACGGGTGGCCCGGCGGCGGGTACGGGCCGGCGGGGCGGCCTCCTCGACGGCCTCGACGGCGGGGGCCTCGGCGACCGGCTCGGCGACCGCGGGCTCCGCGGTCTCCTCGGCAGCGGCCGTGGAGGTCACGGGCGAGGTGGCCTTACGCGTGGCACGACGGCGGGTACGGGCCGGCGGGGCGGCCTCCTCGACGGCGGGGGCCTCGGCGACCGGCTCGGCGGCGACCACGGGCTCCGCGGTCTCCTCGGCAGCGGCCGTGGAGGTCACCGGAGAGGTGGCCTTACGGGTGGCACGGCGGCGCGGGCGGGCGGGGGCGGCCTCGGGGGCCTCCTCGACGGCCTCGGCCGCGGGGGTCTCGACGACCGGCTCCACGGCGGCCTCGACCGCGGTCTCCACGGCAGGCGCGGTGGCCTTGCGGGTGGCACGGCGGCGGGTGCGCGGCGCGGGGGCGGCCTCGGCCGGGGCGGCCTCGACGGCGGGCGTCTCGACGGCCGGGGCCTCGGCGGTCACCGGGGTCTCGGCGCCGGCGCCCGTCACCGGCGGACCGGCGGGGCGGGAAGCGGCGCGGCGCCTGCGGCGCGGCGGCAGCTTGTCACCGGGGGCGTTGGTGTCTTCGTTGGACTCGAGCATGCGGGCGGTTCTCCCGTCACGCTCCCGGGCGCCGCGCCTGGTTCCGGTCCGGCGGCACGGTCGCGCCAGTGGCGCGGTGCCGCCGTCCGGGGCGCGGGCGCCGCACGGGAGCTGTATGTCTGGCTCGCCGGTTCCGTACGCCCTGTGCGGACGGCCTGGCGAAAGTCTCCTGGTCAGTGCGCTGCCCGACCCAGGTGGCTCCCGAGTACCAGGGCGGCGCTACGACGACCGCTCCCTACGCGGTACCGGCACCCGGCGCCGTCGCCGGGGCGGTCGCGGCGGCCGTGGTTGAAGCGGCCGTGACTGCCTCGCGGTCGGGCGCGAGCGGGTCGGTCACCGTGCCGGACTCCTCGTCGAAGAGCCCCTGCGCCAGCCTGGTCACCGCAGCGGGGACCGGCGGCGCCAGGTCGGCCACAGCTCGGAGACCGGACAGGACGTCGTCGGGTCGCACGGCAGGTGTCACGTGCCGAACAACCAGCCGCAGTATCGCACAGGCGCTGTCCAGCGGCCTATCACCCTGGGGATCGCCCTGGGGACGGCCTGCCGTCAGCTCGGTGACAGCGGAACGGGCGTCGAAGGTGCGGACTCCGTTCTTGGTCTTGCGCTGTACTTCCACCGTCTCGGCCGCGAGAAACGCCTCGACCGCCTTCGAAGCGTCCTCGACCGTGACGCCTTCCAGGCGCAGCTCCCACACGGAGGCGGTGAGCCGGTCGGCGAGACCCGAGGTCCGGGCCTCGACGGCGTCGGTGATGTCGAGGCCCGCCGGGAGGGACTCGTCGAGCAGGACCCGCAGGGTCTCCGGGTCGCGCGTCTGGGTGAGCGCGATCTCCAGGTACTCGGCCTCGGAGCCCGTACCCGTCGGGGCGGCGTTGGCGTACGACACCTTGGGGTGCGGGGTGAAGCCTGCCGAGTACGCCATGGGCACCTCGGCACGGCGCAGCGCACGCTCGAAGGCGCGCTGGAAGTCACGGTGGCTGGTGAACCGGAGGCGGCCGCGCTTGGTGTAGCGCAGTCGGATGCGCTGCACCGCCGGTGCGGGCGGCGGGCCTTCGGGCTGTCGCTTGCCCAGTGGTTCTTCTCCTCGGTGCGGGACGACGCGGGTGCGCGCCGTCCACGAGATGTACGGGTTGCCCCAGGGGTCCCGCCCGGTTCACCCCCGCTTCCGCGGGGAGATCTCGGGGGCGGGCGCCGCGCCGGGGACGTTCGCTGTACTACCCAGAGTACGCGCCCGGGCCACCTCCGGTTCCCCGGGCCGGGTCAGCGGGGTCCGCCGAAGAGGGCGATCCGGACCTCCCGGGCTGCGGTGCGGACGGCGCGCGCGGCGGCGGCGACGGGCCGCCACACCCAGGCCCGCAGCCAGTGGCCGACGGGGATGAGGACCGCCCGGTACACCCAGGCGAGGGGCCGGCCGATCACGTTCCACAGCACCCAGCCGATCGCCCGGCCGACGGCCCGCGAGATCCGCCCGGCGATGTCCCAGGCCCAGGCGAGCGCGGCGCCGACCGCCCGGGCGACGGGCGCGAGCACGTACCGCCAGAGCCAGCTCAGCGGGGTGACGACCAGCAGGTCGACGACCCACCACAGCGCCTCGAGGACGGGGAGGAGCACCCAGCGCCACAGCCACGTCAGCGGGGTGACGACGAGCAGGTCGATCACCCACCACAGGGCCCGGCCGACCGGGACGACCACCCACTCCCACAGGAACCGCAGCGGGATCACGACCAGGTAGTGGATCAGCCATCCGAGGGCCCGGCCGACCGGGGCGAGGATCCAGCGCCACAGCTGCTTCATCAGAAAGGCGAAGGCGTCCCAGACCAGCCGGACGGGCAGGACGATCACCAGGGCGACGGCGCGCGCCACTCCCGTGAGGCAGCCCGGGTTTTCCGTGTTCATGTCCGAAACGACGTAACGGCCCGGCGAAGGGTTTCCCCTTTCGCCGGGCCGTCACGCAAGCGTTACTACTTGACCACCGTCAGCGGCAGCAGCTTCTTGCCCGTCGGGCCGACCTGGATCTCGGTCTGCATCGCGGGGCAGACGCCGCAGTCGAAGCACGGGGTCCAGCGGCAGTCCTCGACCTCGGTCTCGTCGAGGGCGTCCTGCCAGTCCTCCCAGAGCCAGTCCTTGTCGAGGCCCGAGTCCAGGTGGTCCCAGGGCAGGACCTCCTCGTAGGTGCGCTCGCGGGTGGTGTACCAGGCGACGTCCACGCCGACCTCGGGGAGCGTCTTCTCGGCGCAGGCCATCCAGCGGTCGTACGAGAAGTGCTCGCGCCAGCCGTCGAAGCGGCCGCCGTCCTCGTACACCGCGCGGATGACCGCGCCGAGGCGGCGGTCGCCGCGGGAGAGGAGGCCCTCGACGATGCCGGGCTTGCCGTCGTGGTAGCGGAAGCCGATCGAGCGGCCGTACTTCTTGTCGCCGCGGATCTTGTCGCGGAGCTTGCGCAGCCGCTCGTCCGTCTCCTCGGCCGACAGCTGCGGGGCCCACTGGAAGGGGGTGTGCGGCTTGGGGACGAAGCCGCCGATGGAGACGGTGCAGCGGATGTCGTTCTGGCCGGAGACCTTGCGGCCCTCGGCGATCACGTTCATCGCCATGTCGGCGATCTGGAGGACGTCCTCGTCGGTCTCCGTCGGCAGGCCGCACATGAAGTACAGCTTCACCTGGCGCCAGCCGTTGCCGTAGGCCGTGGAGACCGTACGGATGAGGTCCTCTTCCGAGACCATCTTGTTGATGACCTTGCGCATGCGCTCGGAGCCGCCCTCGGGGGCGAAGGTGAGGCCGGAGCGGCGGCCGTTCCTCGTGAGCTCGTTCGCCAGGTCGACGTTGAAGGCGTCGACGCGGGTCGAGGGGAGGGACAGGCCGATCTTGTCCTCCTCGTACCGGTCGGCCAGGCCCTTCGCGATGTCGGCGATCTCCGTGTGGTCCGCGGAGGACAGGGAGAGCAGGCCGACCTCCTCGAAGCCCGTCGCCTTGAGACCCTTCTCGACCATCTCGCCGATGCCGGTGATGCTTCGCTCCCGCACGGGGCGCGTGATCATGCCGGCCTGGCAGAAGCGGCAGCCGCGGGTGCAGCCGCGGAAGATCTCGACGGACATGCGCTCGTGGACGGTCTCCGCGAGCGGCACGAGGGGCTGCTTGGGGTACGGCCACTCGTCGAGGTCCATGACGGTGTGCTTGGACACGCGCCACGGGACGCCCGACTTGTTCGGGACGACGCGGCCGATGCGGCCGTCCGGCAGGTACTCGACGTCGTAGAACGCCGGGATGTAGACCGAGCCGGTCTTCGCGAGGCGGAAGAGGACCTCCTCGCGGCCGCCCGGCCTGCCCTCGGCCTTCCACTGGCGGATGATCTCGGTCATGTCGAGGACGGCCTGCTCGCCGTCGCCGATGATCGCCGCGTCGATGAAGTCCGCGATCGGCTCGGGGTTGAACGCGGCGTGGCCGCCGGCGAGCACGATCGGGTGGTCGACGGTCCGGTCCTTCGACTCCAGCGGGATGCCCGCCAGGTCGAGGGCCGTGAGCATGTTGGTGTAGCCGAGCTCGGTGGAGAAGCTCAGGCCGAAGACGTCGAACGCGCCGACGGGGCGGTGGCTGTCCACGGTGAACTGCGGCACGTCGTGCTCGCGCATCAGCTCTTCGAGGTCCGGCCAGACGCTGTAGGTGCGCTCGGCGAGGACGCCCTCGCGCTCGTTCAGCACCTCGTACAGGATCATGACGCCCTGGTTGGGCAGGCCGACCTCGTACGCGTCCGGGTACATCAGCGCCCAGCGGACGTCGGCGGACTCCCACGGCTTGACCGTGGAGTTCAGCTCTCCACCGACGTACTGAATCGGCTTCTGCACGTGCGGGAGCAGAGCTTCGAGCTGCGGGAAGACAGACTCGGCAGCAGACATCTCGAACCTTCGTGAGCTGGCAGGGGGGCGACTCTCAAGCGTACCCCGGTGCTCAGCGGCTCAGTGCCGCCCGGATTCCCGGGGCCGAGGCCCGCGCCCACACCGCGGGCAGTTCCCGCTCCTGTTCCGCGGCCGCCGCCTCCTCGCGGCCGTGGAGAAGTCCCCAGGTGAAGGCGGACTCGCCGGCCGCGTGGGCCTGGATCGCCAGCTCCCTCAGGGTCGCGCGGGCGACCACCGCGTCCTGGTGTTCGCCGAGGAGGCTCTGGACGGCCTTCACGCGCTTGGCGAGTTTCTTCGCGGGCTTGCCGAGGGTGGGGCGGGCCGCGTCGGCGGCGTACCGGGCGCGCTTGGCGGCCTTGCGGGCCGCGTGCAGGGCGAGGTCCCGCTCGTGGCCGGGGTCGAGGGCGAGGGCGTCGTCGACGCGGCCGGCGAGGCGGTCGTGGTCCTTGAGGACGGCGCGGGAGAGGACCTTGGGGGCGTCGCGGCGGGCGGCCTTGCGCAGGGGCGGGTCGGCGAGCAGGGCGTCGAGCGCTTCGAGCAGGGCCAGGTGGCGGTCGGAGTCCAGGGCGTCGACGGCCCTGCGCCGGGCGTCGGCGGCGCGGGCGGCGGTCCAGATCCGCAGCCGGGCCCTGACGGGGCCGAGGCGGAGGGTCTTGGGGACCTCGTCGAGCGCGGCGCGCAGCCGCTCGGTGAGCACCTCCTGGTCGCGGGCGGCGCCGAGCTCACCGGCGAGCCACTTCAGCTCCTCGCCGAGGGGGTCGGTGACGTCCCGGTCGAGGACGGCGCGGTACGTCTTGAAGGCGCTGCGCAGCCGCCGGCAGGCGACGCGCAGCTGGTGCACGGCGTCGGGGAGGTCGCGGCGTACGGCGGGGTCGAGCGCGACGATCGCCTCGATCTGTTCGCGTACGTAGCCGAGCACGGCGGCTCCGGCGGTGCCGGGCTTTCCGGGGGTGGTGGGCGGGCGGGGGGCCGCGCCCGTCTCCTCCAGCGCCCTCGCGAGTTTCGAGGGGGCGTTCGACGGGGCGATGTCCGCTTTCTTGAGGCGTTTCTCGATCGCGTCGAGGATCGTCTCGTCGTCGGTGTCGTCCGCCAGTTCGACCTCGATCTCGGTCCAGGAGGCCTCTCCCCCGCCCAGGAGGCTCTCCGCGTGGACCGTGTCCACGGAGAGTTCCGCGAGGAGGGTGCCGTCCGGGGCGAGGAGCCGGCGGACGTCGCGGGAGGAGTGGAGGTGGACCGCCGGGACGACGTCGGCGGCGCGGACCCGGGAGCGGAGGAGCCCCGCGAGCGCGTCCGGCAGGGTGTCGCTCAGCGGGGCTCTGATCTCGTCGCGGATTCCGGCGGCGACGGGGAACTTCACGTGCCAGCCGGCGTCGCTCCCGCCGGTGCGGCGGCGGAGGGTGACCCCGTCGGCCGCCAGGCGCAGGTCGGGGGTGTCGTGGTAGACGGCGTCGAGTTCCATGACGCCGTCGTCCACGACGGACGCGACTCCGGGGACACGGGTGAGGTCCGGGAGTTCCGTGCCGCCGGTGGCTTCGTACTTCCGCTCGATCTCGCGCTTCGTCTCCGCCATAGCTCGAATCTAGCCGCCGTCAGGCCGTCATGGGCCGTTGTACCCGGATCGACTGGAGCAGCCCGATCGCCACCCATACGGCGAACATCGACGAGCCGCCGTAGGAGACGAACGGCAGCGGCAGACCGGCGACGGGCATGATGCCGAGGGTCATGCCGATGTTCTCGAAGGACTGGAAGGCGAACCAGGCGATGATCCCGGCCGCGACGACGGTGCCGTAGAGCTCGGTGGTCTCGCGGGCGATCCGGCAGGAGCGCCAGAGGATGACGCCCAGCAGAACGAGGATCAGTCCGGCGCCCACGAAGCCGAGTTCCTCGCCGGCGACCGTGAAGACGAAGTCGGTCTGCTGTTCGGGGACGAACTGGCCGGTGGTCTGCGAGCCCTTGAAGAGGCCGGCGCCGAGGAGGCCGCCGGAGCCGATGGCGATGCGGGCCTGGTTGGTGTTGTAGCCGACGCCGGCGGGGTCGAGGTCGGGGTTGGCGAAGGCCGCGAAGCGGTTGATCTGGTACTCGTCGAGCATGCCGAGCGCGGTGACGAGGACCGCGCCGAGGACGCCGGCGCCGATGAGGCCGAGGACCCAGCGGTTGGAGGCGCCGGAGGCGAGCAGGACGCCGAGCACGATGACGGCCATGACCATGACCGAGCCGAGGTCGGGCATCAGCATGACGATGCCCATGGGGAGGGCGGCCAGGCCGAGGGCCTTGGCGACGGTGCGGTGGTCGGGGTGGAGCTGGTCGCCGGCGTCGACCTTGGCGGCGAGGAGCATCGCCATGACCAGGATGATCGTGATCTTCACGAATTCGCTGGGCTGGAGCGAGAAGCCGCCGCCGACGACGATCCACGCGTGGGCGCCGTTGATGGTGGCGCCGAGCGGGGTGAGGACGGCGAGGATCAGCACGATCGAGAGGCCGTAGAGGATAGGCACCGCGCCGCGCAGGGTGCGGTGGCCGAGCCAGATCGTGCCGATCATCAGGGCGAGCCCGATGCCGGTGTTGAGCACGTGCCGGAAGAGGAAGTAGTACGGGTCGCCCTGGTTGAGCTCGGTGCGGCCGCGGGTGGCGGACCAGACGAGCAGCGAGCCGATGCCGGAGAGGGCGAGCGCCGAGAGCAGGATGGGCCAGTCGAGCCGGCGGAGCACCGAGTCGCGGGCGGCCAGCTTGGCGAGGGTGCCGCGCTCGGGTGCGTACCGGGAGACGGAGAAGCCGTGGGGTGCGGTCATGGGTTCCTCCTCAGTCCCGGTGCCGGCCCGCGGGCGGGCCCGCGAGGGTCTGGTCGTCGTCCGGCTTCTTCGTGGGGTCCGGGTCGGGCTTGGTGGCGTCCGCCTTCACGGGCGCGTTCGGGTCGATCTTCCCGACCTCGGGGTCGTACGGCTTGATCTTCGGCGCGTCGATGGAGCCGTCGGCCTCGATCTTCGGCAGGGCCTGCTGCGGCTGCGGCAGCAGGGCCCGCTTGAGGTCCTGGTTGCCGGCGTCGTCGAGTCCGTAGAGCGCGTCGTAGATGTTGCGCACGGCGGGGCCGGAGGCGCCGGAGCCGGTACCACCCTGGGAGATCGTCATGACGATCGCGTAGTCCTTGGTGTACGTGGCGAACCAGGAGGTCGTCTGCTTGCCGTAGACCTCGGCGGTACCCGTCTTGGCGTGCATCGGGATCTTGTCCTGCGGCCAGCCGCCGAATCGCCAGGCGGCGGTACCGCGGGTGGCGACTCCCGCGAGGGCTTCCTCTATCAAGTCGCGGGTCTCCGGGGTCATCGGGAGCTTGCCGTGGGACTGGGGCTTGATCTCGGTGACCTTCTTGCCGTCGGGGCTGATGATCGCCTTGCCGACGGTCGGGTTCCACAGGGTGCCGCCGTTGGCGATGGCGGCGTAGATGGTGGCCATCTGGATGGGGGTGACGAGGGTGTCGCCCTGGCCGATGGAGTAGTTGACGGAGTCACCGGCGCGCATGAGGTTGCCTTCGAGGCAGTTCTCGTAGGAGAGCTGCTGGACGTAGGTGCCGCCGCGCTTGCCGATCTTGCACCAGTAGTCCTTGTTGGCCGCCCAGAAGTCCTGCTTCCACTTGCGGTCGGGGACGCGGCCGGTGACCTCGTTGGGGAGGTCGATGCCGGTCTCGGCGCCGAGGCCGAACTGGTGGGCCGTCCGGTAGAACCAGTCCTTGGCGTCCTTCTTCGGCTTCATGCCCCCGTCCTTGAGCCACTGCTGGTGCGCGAGGGCGTAGAAGACGGTGTCGCAGGAGACTTCGAGGGCCTGGCCGAGGGTGATGGAGCCGTGGCCCTGGGACTCGAAGTTCTTGAAGACCTGGCCGCCGATGGCGTACGAGGAGGGGCACGGGTAGTGCCCGTTGAACTCGTATCCGGCGTTGACGGCGGCGGTGGTCGACATGACCTTGAAGATGGAGCCGGGGGCGGCCTGGCCCTGGATGGCCCGGTTGAGGAGCGGGAAGTTGGAGTCCTTGCCGGTGAGGGCGGCGTAGTCCTTGGCTGAGATGCCGCCGACCCAGGCGTTGGGGTCGTAGTCGGGCTGCGAGGCCATGGCGACGATGCGGCCGGTCTTCGTCTCCATGACGAGGACGGCGCCCGCGTCGGCCTTGTAGTTCTCGCTGGTGTTCTTGTCGTACGTCTTGCGGGCCTCCACCATCGCGTTGTGCAGCTCCCACTCGGCGACCGCCTGGACGCGGGCGTCGATGGAGGTGACGACGTTGGAGCCGGGGACGGCGGGGTCGCTCTTGGCCTGGCCGATGACGCGGCCGAGGTTGTCGACCTCGTAGCGGGTGACGCCGGCCTTGCCGCGCAGTTCCTTGTCGTAGGTGCGCTCGAGTCCGGAGCGGCCGACCTGGTCGGAGCGGAGGAACGGCGAGTCGGTGTCCTTGGCCTTCTCGATCTCGGCGTCGGTGACGGGCGAGAGGTAGCCGAGGACCTGGGAGGTGCGGGACTTGCCGGGGGCCGGGTAGCGGCGGACGGCGGTGGGTTCGGCGGTGATGCCGGGGAAGTCCTCGGCGCGCTCGCGGATCTGGAGGGCCTGCTGGGTGGTGGCCTCGTCGGTGACCGGGATCGGCTGGTAGGGCGAACCGTTCCAGCAGGGCTTGGGCGTCTTGGAGTCGCAGAGCCGGATCTTGTTGATGACCTCGTCGGGCTTCATGTCGAGGACGTCGGCGAGCCGGGTCAGGACGGCCCTGCCCCGGTCCTTCATCTTCATCAGCTCGGTGCGGGACGCGGAGACCACGAGCCGGGTCTCGTTGTCGGCGAGCGGGACGCCGCGGGCGTCGAGGAGCGAGCCGCGGACGGCGGGCTGGACGACCTGCTGGACGTGGTTGTTCTTCGCCTCGTCCGTGTACTCCTTGCCGTTGCGGATCTGGAGGTACCAGAGCCGGCCGCCCAGGGTGAGCAGCAGGGAGAAGACGAGGATCTGGATGACGACGAGCCGGATCTGGACCCGGGGGGTCCGTCCGGTCTCGGGGATGTTGCTCATGCTGCCGGTGCCCCCTCGGTCACAGTCGCTTGACTCCCTTGATGCGTCCGGCGCGTGAGGCGCGGCTCCGTGCGGCCTTCACGCGCAGGCCGCCGCGCTGGGCGCCGATCCTGAGACCGGTGCCGGAGGAGAGCCAGCCGGAGGCGACGTCGGCGCCGTTGCCGCCGCCGGCGTCGGCGAGCGGGTCGTTCTCGGCGCGGCGGGCCAGGGCCATGATGAGCGGCACCGTGAAGGGCGCGAGGAGCAGGTCGTACACGGCCGCGGTGAACAGCAGGAAGCCGAGGCCGACATGGCGGGCGGCGGTGTCGCCGACGAGGGCGCCCACGCCCGCGTACAGCAGGGTGGAGCCGAGGGCCGCGACGACGACGACGGCCATGGGGCCGCTCGCGGAGGTCAGCCGGCCGTTGTCCGGCTTCGCGAGGCCGACGAGGTAGCCGATGACGCAGAGCACGAGGGCGTAGCGGCCGGCGGCGTGGTCGGCGGGCGGGGCGAGGTCGGAGAGGAGGCCGGCGGTGAAGCCGATGAGGGAGCCGCTGACCGGTCCGTAGACGAGGGCGAGGCCGACGACGGTGAGGAGGACGAGGTCGGGGACGGCGCCGGGGAGCTGGAGGCGGGCGAGGACGGAGACCTGGACGACGAGGGCGACGACGATCAGGGTGGCGGAGAGGAGGATGCGGTTGAACTTCACGGTGTCACGCCCCCCTGGTCCTGCTGGTTCTGACCGTCGTTCTGATTCTGGCCCTGGTTCCGCTCGTTCGCCTGCTGTCCGTCCGGTGGCGGTGGTGTGACCGTGACCGTGACGGTCGGCGCGGGCTTGGGCTTCTGCGGCAGGACCATGTCGCGGGGGTCGGAGCGCGGGGCCTGGACGACGACGCCGACGATGTCGAGCTTGGTGAAGCCGACGTACGGGCGGACGTAGATGTTGCGGGTCAGGCCGCCGCCCGAGGGGTCGACGCGGACGACCTCGCCGACCGGGACGCCGGGCACGAAGGGCTTGTCGGCGCGGGAGCCGAAGGTGACGAGCCGGTCGCCGGGCTTCACCTTGGCCTTGCCGTTGAGGAGCTGGACGAGCAGGGGGCTGTCGCCCTGGCCGGTGGCGAAGCCGAGTTCGTCGCTCTTCTCCATGCGGGTGCCGACGGTGAAGTCGGGGTCGTTGGCGAGGAGGACGGTGGAGGTGGAGGGGCCGACGGTGGTGACGCGGCCGACGAGACCGGAGCCGTTGAGGACGGTCATGTCCCGCTTGATGCCGTCGCGTGCGCCGACGTCGATGGTGACGGTCCAGGAGAAGCCCTGGGCCGCTCCTATGGCGATGACCTGGGCGCCCTTGATGCCGTACTGCCCGGCGCCGGCGGTCTTGAGCATGGAGTCGAGCTCGCGCAGCCGGTTGCGGTTGCGGTCGTCGCTGCCGAGCTTCGCCTTGAGTTCGGCGTTCTCCTTCTCCAGGGCGGCGATCCGGGTGTGCCGCTCCCCGGAGTCCCGTACCGCGCCTATGGCGTTGCCGACGGGATCGACGGCGGCCGCCACACCGTTCTCGACGGGCCCGAAGACCGCCGCTGCGGCCTGTCGGGCACCGTCGACGGGTGACTCCTGACCGCCGCGGATGTCCACCGTGATCAGTGCGAACGCGATGGCGATCAGCAGCACCAGGAGCAGCCGGCTCTCTCGTGTGTCCCTCACGTGCGGCGGCCGTGCCTTTCCTCGTGGTTCGGTTGTTGGGCTGTTCGGTTGTCTCGGTTGTTCGGTTGTTCGGTTGAAAAGCCGCTAGCGGCGCGGCTGGGCGTCCAGGACCTGCTGGAGCGCCTCGAACTCCTCCACGCACTTGCCGGAGCCGAGCGCCACCGAGTCCAGCGGGTCCTCGGCGATGTGGATCGGCATGCCGGTCTCGCGCCGGAGGCGCTCGTCGAGGCCGCGGAGCAGGGCGCCGCCACCTGTGAGAACGATGCCGCGGTCCATGACGTCACCGGAGAGCTCCGGCGGGCACTTGTCGAGGGTGGTCTTCACGGCGTCGACGATCGCGTTGACCGGCTCCTCGATGGCCTTGCGGACCTCGGCGGCGGAGATGACCACGGTCTTGGGCAGACCGGAGACGAGGTCGCGGCCGCGGATCTCGGTGTGCTCGTCCTTGTCGAGGTCGTACGCGGAGCCGATGGTGATCTTGATCTGCTCGGCGGTGCGCTCACCGAGGAGGAGCGAGTACTCCTTCTTGATGTGCTGGATGATCGCGTTGTCCAGCTCGTCGCCGGCGACCCGGATGGACTGTGCCGTGACGATTCCGCCGAGGGAGATGACGGCGACCTCGGTGGTGCCGCCGCCGATGTCGACGACCATGTTGCCGGTGGCCTCGTGGACGGGGAGGCCCGAGCCGATGGCCGCCGCCATGGGCTCCTCGATGATGTGCACCTGACGGGCGCCGGCCTGGGTCGACGCCTCGATGACGGCGCGGCGCTCCACTCCGGTGATGCCGGAGGGCACGCAGACGACGACGCGGGGGCGGGCCAGGTAGCGGCGCTTGTGGATCTTGAGGATGAAGTAGCGGAGCATCCGCTCGGTGATCTCGAAGTCGGCGATCACGCCGTCCTTGAGCGGGCGCACGGCGACGATGTTGCCGGGGGTCCGGCCGATCATCTTCTTCGCCTCGGCGCCGACCGCGAGGATGCCCCCGGTGTTGGTGTTGATGGCGACGACTGACGGCTCGTTCAGAACGATGCCTCGACCCCTGACGTACACCAGCGTGTTGGCGGTCCCGAGGTCGACAGCCATGTCACGGCCGATGAACGACATGAAGTTCCCCTTGATTTCCCATGGCTGAGAGTGGTGCGGCGTGGAGTTTTCCATCGTAGTGCCGCCCGCGCGGATGGCGCGCGTTGGTCCACCTCAGTACTGGTGACGGCAGGACGCGGCGATCCGTTCCCGGGTTTGGCGTTCATATGCCTGGGGGCGACCGAAATTCCATCGGTCGCCCCACAGTGTGCATCGTTCGGCTGACTTCGCGTCAGACGAGACCCGGGAAGAAGATCTTCAGCTCGCGGGCCGCGGACTCCTCCGAGTCCGAGGCGTGGATCAGGTTCTCCCGGACGATGGTGCCGAAATCGCCCCGGATGGAGCCCGGCGCTGCGGCAATCGGGTCGGTCGGGCCGGCCAGCGTGCGCAGGCCCTCGATGACCCGCTCGCCCTCGACGACGAGCGCGACGACCGGACCGGACTGCATGAAGCCCATGAGCGGCTCGTAGAAGGGCTTGCCCTTGTGCTCGCCGTAGTGCTGCTCCAGCGTGTCCTGGTCGAGCTCGCGCAGCTCCAGGGCCGTGATGGTCCAGCCGGCCTTGCGCTCGATGCGGCCGATGATCTCGCCGATGAGGCCACGGCGGACGGCGTCGGGCTTGAGCAGGACGAGCGATCGCTGGCTCACGGGGGAACTCCTTCGGAAAAACGGTGTGCGGGACCTCCGAGGCTACAGGGCCCGCACCCCCGTCGATTACGCAGCGTCAGGCCCTGCCGTGGCCTGTGCCGCGGCCCAGCGGGCCTTGGTCTCGTCGATCCGCCGGCCGTAGTGCACCGAGGCCCACCACAGGCCGGCGAAGACCGCACCCAGGAAGAACATGGTGGGGACGAAGAAGCCGCTGAGGATCAGCCCGACCTGGAGCGCCCAGCCGAGCTGCACCCCGCCGGGCCGGGTGAGCATCCCGCACAGCAGCACCGAGACGGCCATGGCCACGCCGCAGACCCACCAGACGGTGGACGTGGCGAGGCTGTCGTCCTTCATGGCGACGAGACCGGCGAAGCCGATCACGAAGAACTCGCCGATGAGCGTCGAGGAACAGAGCACACGCATCGGGTTCAGCCCCTTCGCAGCAGCAGCCGGGCGTCGCCGACCGTGAAGATCGAACCGGTCACGAGGACCCCCGCGCCGCCGTACTCGGCCTCTTCCTCCGCGAGGGTGATGGCCGCCTCGATGGCGTCGGGCAGCCGCGGCTCGACGACGACCCGGTCCTCGCCGAAGACCTCGACCGCGATCGCGGCGAGCGCGTCGACGTCGGTGGCCCGCGGGTTGGAGTTCGCGGTGATCACGACCTCCGCGAAGATCGGCTCGAAGGCCTCCAGGAGCCCCTTGGCGTCCTTGTCGCCGCTCGTGGAGACCACGCCGATGAGCCGGGAGAAGCCGAAGGCCTCGCTGATGCCCTCCGCCGTCGCCCGCGCGCCGTGCGGGTTGTGCGCGGCGTCCAGGATGACGGTCGGCGAGGAGCGGACGATCTCCAGGCGGCCGGGCGAGGCCACCTGGGCGAAGGCCCGGCGGACCGTGTCGATGTCCAGGGTCCTGGCGTGCTCGGCGCCGATCCCGAAGAAGGCCTCGACCGCCGCGAGCGCCACCGCGGCGTTGTGCGCCTGGTAGGCGCCGTGCAGCGGCAGGAAGACGTTGTCGTACTCGCCGCCGAGGCCGCGCAGGGTGAGGAGCTGGCCGCCGACCGCGACCTCGCGGGCTACCACGCCGAACTCCATGCCCTCACGGGCCACGGTCGCGTCCGCCTCGACGGCCTTCTTCAGCAGGACCTGGGCCGCGTCGACCGGCTGCTGGGCCAGGATGACGGTCGCGCCCGGCTTGATGATCCCCGACTTCTCGGCCGCGATCTCGGCGGTCGTCCCGCCGAGCCGGTCGGTGTGGTCGAGGTCGATGGGGGTGACGACTGCGACGGAGGCGTCGATGACGTTCGTCGCGTCCCAGGTGCCGCCCATGCCGACCTCGACGACGGCCGCGTCGACCGGGGCGTCCGCGAAGGCCGCGTACGCCATGCCGGTGAGGACCTCGAAGAAGGAGAGCCGGTACTCCTCGCGGGCGTCGACCAGCTCCACGTACGGCTTGACGTCCTGGTACGTCTCGATGAACCGCTCGGCGGAGATCGGGGCGCCGTCCAGGCTGATCCGCTCGGTGATGGTCTGCACGTGCGGCGAGGTGTAGCGCCCGGTGCGCAGCTCGAAGGCGCCGAGCAGGGCCTCGATCATGCGGGCCGTCGACGTCTTGCCGTTGGTGCCGGTGATGTGGATCGAGGGGTATGCGCGCTGCGGCTCGCCGAGGACGTCCATCAGGGCCGCGATCCGGGTGACGGAGGGCTCCAGCTTGGTCTCGCCCCAACGGGTGGACAGCTCGGTCTCGACCTCGCGCAGCGCCTTGTCCAGCTCGGGGTCCTCGGGACGGCTGGGCACGGGGTCGCCCTGCGGCGGCCCGCCCTGCGTGCGCAGGGTACGGCTGCCGGCCTCGATCACCGCCAGGTCGGGGTCACGCTGGGTCTCGGTGTCGACGATGTCGTCGAACTGGTCGTCGCTCTGGTCGCTCGGCTCGCTCACGGGCCCAGTCTACGGAGGGGCACCGACAGGACGATGGACCCACCCCTTTCGGGACTTTCGGTCCACCGTCGGCGCGATCACCCCGGCAAACTTGGCGATCATGGACATAGGGATCGACCTCGGCACGGCCAACACGCTCCTCTACGCCCGGGGCCAGGGCATCGTGCTCAACGAACCGTCCGCGGTGGCGGTCCAGGAGGGCTCCCGGCAGGCCCTCGCGGTCGGCACGGAGGCGAAGGAGACCTCCCCCTAGGCCCCGGGGCCTGGGGGGACCCCCAGCCGCACACCCGGCTCGATCACCGCGATCCGGCCCCTGAGGGACGGCGTGATCAGCGACTACGAGGCCGCCGAGGAGATGATCCGGCACTTCGTCCGCAAGGCTGTCCCGGGCCGCCGGCGGCCCCGCACCCGGATGGTGGTGTGCGTGCCCAGCGGGGTGACCCAGGTCGAGCGGCGGGCCATCGTGCACGCCTCCCTCTCGGCGGGGGCGCGGGCGGTCCACCTCATCGAGGAGCCGATGGCGGCGGCGATCGGCGCCGGGCTCCCCGTCTCCTCCCCGCGCGGCTCGATGGTCGTCGACATCGGCGGCGGCACGACCGAGGTGGCGGTGATCTCGCTCGGCGGCATCGTCACGGCCCAGTCGCTGCGGGTGGGCGGCGACCGGCTCGACTCGGCGATCACCGACTTCGTCCGCAAGGAGCACTCGCTGCTGATCGGCGAGCGGACGGCGGAGGACGTGAAGGTCGCGATCGGCTCGGCCTGGCCCGTGCCGGGCGGCGAGGACTTCGAGCGGCGGACGTTCACGGTGCGGGGGCGGGAGAAGGTCAGCGGGCTGCCGAGGACGGTGGAGCTGACGGTGCCGGAGGTGCGGGCGGCGCTCGACGAGCCGGTGGAGGCGGTCATCGCGGCCGTACGGGTGACGCTCGAGGAGTGCCCGCCGGAGCTGTCCGGCGACGTGATGGAGCACGGCATCGTGCTGACCGGCGGCGGGGCGCTGCTGCCGGGCCTGGACCTGCGGATGGCCTCGGCGACCGGCATCCCGGTCTTCGTCGCGGACGAGCCGCTGGACTGTGTCGCGCTGGGCTAGGGGCGGTGCGTGGAGGACTTCGACGGGCTCCAGCGGGTGCTGGGGAAGGCGGAGACGGTGCGTTCAGCTAGAGACCCGTCGGGAGCAGTGCCGTCACCACATAGGCGCCGTCCTCCCGGCGGGCCTTCAGCGTGCCGCCCATGCTCGTGACGCGCTCCTCCATCGAGAACAGGCCCGTGCCGGTCGAGACGGGCGCCGGGTCCGGCGGGCTCTTCGGCAGCGGGTTGCGCACCTCGATCCGCAGATCGGGTCCCGCCACGGTGATCGCGACCGTCACGGGCAGGCCGGGCGCGTGCTTGGCGGCGTTCGTCAGGCACTCCCGGACGACGCGGTGGACGGCGGCCTGCCGGAGCGGGGACAGCGCCTTGGCCTCCTCGGCGACCGTCAGTTCGACGGGGCTGCCCATCCGCTCGCTCTCCCCCGCGAGTTCGGTGAGCCCTTCGAGGCCGGGGGTGGCGGCGTCCCGGTCGGCGCGGCGCACGATCGTCTCGTTGAGCATGAGGTGGGCGCGCCGGGCGGTGTCCGCGAGCTCCTCGAAGTCCTTCTGGTGGGTCTCTCCCCTGGCCCGTACGGCGAGCACCTCGGCCCGCACCGCGAGGACGGTGAGCTCGCGGCCGACCAGGTCGTGGACGTCCCGGCCGACGGAGATCCGCTCCTCCTGCACGGCCTGCCGGGCGGCGGCGTCGCGGCGCTGGACCTCCAGGGCGCGGACGAGGTCCTGGCGGTACGCGGCGATGCCGACGCCCGCCGCGAGGACGCCGATCGGGACGACCAGGCTGAGGAAGTCGCTGAGGGTCTCGCCGTGCTCGGCGGGCCAGCCGGGCATGAGGAAGTAGGCGTACGCGACGGCGACGTACAGCAGGGTCGCGGCGGTCGCGGCGCGCCGCCCGCGGAACCGGCCGATCGAGTACAGCGCGAACTGGATCATGGTCAGCTCGTGGAGCCAGCCCATCAGGCCGAGCGCCACCGCGTACGGCAGCCAGGGCAGTCGGCGGCGCAGGACGAGGGTGGCCGCGCCGGCGGCGAGGACGAGGGTCGCGGTGACGCCGGTGAGGGAGTTGTCGGCGCGGGCGAGCCCCGGCACGTCCAGGACCATCAGGCCGAAGGCGCTGAGCGCGGCGACGACGTCGAGGGCGCGGGGCGAGGCGGCCCACCGGTCCACGCAACGGCGGAGCGCGGGGACGGTGGGGAGGCGGAGCATGCCTTCCATCATCCCGGGTCTTTCGTCCCGGGCCCATGGACTTCGGTCACAAGTCGCGTGATGTCACCCACAAACGGACAAAGCCGAAGGGGCCCGGAACCGCGGGAAGCGGTTCCGGGCCCCTTCGGCTGTCCGGATCAGGCCTGCGGCAGGTTCGCCAACTGGGTCTGGATGCGGGCGATGTCCTCGTCCGCCTTGGCGAGACGGCCCTTGATCTTGTCCACGACGTTGTCGGGCGCCTTGGCCAGGAAGGCCTCGTTGCCGAGCTTGGCCTCGGCCTGCGCCTTCTCCTTCTCGGCCGCCGCGAGGTCCTTCGCGAGACGCTTGCGCTCGGCGGCGACGTCGATCGTGCCCGAGAGGTCGAGCGCGACGGTGGCACCGGCGACCGGCAGGGTGGCGGTGGCCGAGAAGCCCTCGCCCTCCGGCTGGAGCCGCAGGATCTGGCGGATGGCGGCCTCGTGCGCGACGAGCGGGGTGCCGTCGAGCGCGAGGCGGGCCGGCACCTTCTGGGCGTCCTGGAGGCCCTGCTCCTTGCGGAAGCGGCGGACCTCGGTGACGACCCGCTGGACGAGCTCGATCTCCTTCTCGGCGGCCTCGTCGCGGAAGCCACTGTCCTTCGGCCAGTCGGCGATCACGAGGGACTCACCGCCGGTGAGCGTCGTCCACAGGGTGTCGGTGACGAACGGGACGATCGGGTGGAGCAGCCGCAGCATGACGTCCAGGACCTCGCCGAGGACCCGGCCGGAGACCTTGGCACCCTCGCCGCCCGCGAAGAACGTGGTCTTCGACAGCTCGACGTACCAGGCGAAGACCTCGTCCCACGCGAAGTGGTAGAGGGCGTCGGCGAGCTTGGCGAACTGGTAGTCGTCGTAGTAGGCGTCCACCTCGGCGACGACGTTGTTCAGGCGGGACAGGATCCAGCGGTCGGTCGCCGACATCTCGGAGGCGTCCGGCAGCGGGCCCTCGATCGTGGCGCCGTTCATCATCGCGAAGCGGGTCGCGTTCCAGATCTTGTTGGCGAAGTTCCGGGACGCCTGGACCCAGTCCTCGCCGATCGGGACGTCGACGCCCGGGTTGGCGCCCTTGGCCAGGGTGAAACGCAGGGCGTCGGAGCCGTACTTGTCCATCCAGTCCAGCGGGTTGACCGTGTTCCCGAACGACTTCGACATCTTCTTGCCGAACTCGTCGCGGACCATGCCGTGGAACGCGATCGTGTGGAACGGCGGCTGCCCGTCCATCGCGTACAGGCCGAACATCATCATCCGGGCGACCCAGAAGAACATCAGGTCGTAGCCCGTGACCAGGACGGAGTTCGGGTAGAACTTCTCCAGGTCCGGGGTCTGCTCCGGCCAGCCGAGCGTGGAGAACGGCCACAGGCCGGAGGAGAACCACGTGTCGAGGACGTCGGTGTCCTGCGTCCAGCCCTCGCCCGTCGGCGGCTCCTCGTCCGGGCCGACGCAGACCAGCTCGCCGTTCGGGCCGTGCCAGACCGGGATGCGGTGGCCCCACCACAGCTGGCGCGAGATGCACCAGTCGTTGAGGTTGTCGACCCAGTCGAAGTAGCGCTGCGACATGTCGGCCGGGTGGATGTTGACGCGACCGTCGCGGACCGCGTCGCCGGCGGCCTTGGCGAGGGTCTCGACCTTGACCCACCACTGCAGGGACAGACGCGGCTCCAGCGTCGTCTTGCAGCGCGAGCAGTGGCCCACGGAGTGGACGTACGGGCGCTTCTCGGCGACGATCCGGCCCTCGGCGCGCAGGGCGGCGACGATCGCGGAGCGGGCCTCGAAGCGGTCCAGACCCTGGAAGGGGCCGTGGGTGGTGATCACACCGCGCTCGTCGAGGACCTCGATGGATTCGAGGTCGTGACGCTGGCCGATGGCGAAGTCGTTCGGGTCGTGCGCCGGGGTCACCTTGACGGCGCCGGTGCCGAACTCGGGGTCGACGTGCGTGTCGGCGACGACCGGGATCGTACGGTCCGTCAGCGGCAGCTTGATCCGCTTGCCGATCAGGTGGGCGTAGCGCTCGTCGTCCGGGTGGACGGCGACGGCGGTGTCACCGAGCATCGTCTCGGCACGGGTCGTGGCGACGACGATGGTCTCCTCGCCCTCGCCGTACGTCATGGAGACGAGCTCGCCGTCGTCCTCCTGGTAGTCCACCTCGATGTCGGAGATGGCCGTCAGACAGCGCGGGCACCAGTTGATGATGCGCTCGGCGCGGTAGATCAGCTCGTCGTCGTAGAGCTTCTTGAAGATGGTCTGGACGGCGCGGGACAGGCCCTCGTCCATGGTGAAGCGGTCCCGGCTCCAGGCGAGGCCCTCACCGAGGCGCCGCATCTGGCCGGCGATCTGGCCGCCGGACTCGGCCTTCCACTCCCAGACACGCTCGACGAAGGCCTCGCGGCCCAGGTCGTGGCGGGACTTGCCCTCCTTGGCGAGCTCACGCTCGACGACGTTCTGGGTGGCGATGCCGGCGTGGTCCATGCCCGGCTGCCACAGCGTCTCGAAGCCCTGCATGCGCTTGCGGCGGGTGAGGGCGTCGATCAGCGTGTGCTCGAAGGCGTGGCCCAGGTGGAGCGAGCCCGTGACGTTCGGCGGCGGGATGACGATGGTGTACGCCGGCTTCTCGCTCTTCGCGTCCGCCTCGAAGTACCCGCGCTCTACCCAGCGCTCGTACAGCGGCCCCTCTACCTCGGCCGGCGCGTACTGGGTCGGCAATTCGGTGGTGGGCGCTGTCTGCTGCTGAGTGTTCTCGGTCACGGGGCCAGTTTAGGGGTGTCCCGGTGCTGTCCTGAAACGCTTTGGTTCGGTAACGGTGTGGCCCCCGCCGCACTTACCGGCCACGGGTTCCGCCAGGATGTTCGGCAGACATAAACATCCTGTGAGGGGAACCTGTCGATGAGCTACAACCAGCCGGGTCCGTACGGCGGCCAGCAGCCCGGTCCTTACGGTCAGCCGGGCCCCTACGGCCAGCAGCCGCAGCAGCCCGGCCCGTACGGCCAGCCGCAGGCTCCGCAGCCCGGTTACGGATACCCCCAGCAGGCCCCGCAGGGCGTTCCGCCGCAGCAGCCCCCCTACGGCTACCCGCAGCAGCCCCAGCAGCCCGGCCCCTACGGCCAGCAGCCCCAGTACGGCGCCCCGCAGGGCCCCGGCGGCTACGTCCCCCACCCGCCGGCCCCGAAGAAGTCCAAGGCCGGCTGGATCATCGGCGCGGTCGCGGCGGTCGCGGCGATCGGCGTGGCCGCGTACTTCGTGATCGGCGGCGGTGGCGGCGCCTCGGTCGCGGACGACGGCCCGCACAAGCTGATCACCCCGGAGACGGTGCTCGGCGAGTACAAGAAGGGCCCGGACAAGGGCAAGTCGAGCGGTGACGACTCCCTCAAGGAGGCCGAGCAGAACGGCGTCAAGAACGCCCAGCAGGTCAAGGCCTCCTACCAGGTGGAGAACAAGGCCAACCCGCTCGCGGCCAAGATGCTCTCCTTCAACGGACTGTACGGCGAGATCGAGGACCCCGAGAAGGTCGTCGACGCCATCTTCACCAGCGCCAAGGTCGAGGCCGACAAGGACGCCGGCAAGGGCGACGCGCCGCAGCTGGAGGGCAGCCCCCAGGCGTACACGCCCGCCGACCTCGACGGCGCGGTCCTGAAGTGCCAGCAGGCCAAGACGAAGGCCGACGCGTCCACCGGCGCGCCCGCGTTCACCATCCCGATGTGCGTGTGGGCCGACCACAGCACCGTGGGCTTCGTCGTCCCGGTCGACATGGCCTCGATGATGTCGGGCAAGGGCGGCTCCCTCGAGGACGCCGCGGCCACCACCGCCAAGCTCCGCAAGGAAGTCCGCGTCAAGGCCTGATCCGAGGCCCGCACACGGAGAAGGGGCGCCCCGCCGGTCGGCGGGGCGCCCCTTCCATGTCCGGGCGGCTCAGGCCGACTTCTCGTGCCTGCCGTCGTTCTTCACGATCCGCGGGACCAGCGTCGGGTTGACGTTGTTGCGGACGACGTCGGCCGTGATGACCACGCGGGCCACGTCCTTGCGGGACGGGACCTCGTACATGACCGACTGGAGGACCTCCTCCATGATGGCGCGCAGGCCGCGCGCGCCGGTGCCGCGGAGGATCGCCTGGTCGGCGATGGCCTCCAGGGCCGGGCGGTCGAAGTCCAGTTCCACGCCGTCGAGTTCGAAGAGGCGCTGGTACTGCTTCACCAGCGCGTTGCGCGGCTCGACCAGGATCTGGAGGAGCGCCTCGCGGTCCAGGTTGTGGACGGAGGTGAGCACGGGGAGACGGCCGATGAACTCGGGGATCATCCCGAACTTCACCAGGTCCTCCGGCATGACCTCCTGGAACTGGTCGCTCGCCTCGATCTCGCGCTTGGAGCGGATGGTCGCCCCGAAGCCGATGCCCTTGGCGCCCGCCCGCGACTCGATGATCTTCTCCAGGCCGGCGAACGCGCCGCCCACGATGAAGAGCACGTTCGTCGTGTCGATCTGGATGAACTCCTGGTGCGGGTGCTTCCGGCCGCCCTGCGGCGGGACGGAGGCGGTCGTGCCCTCCAGGATCTTCAGGAGGGCCTGCTGCACGCCCTCACCGCTCACGTCACGCGTGATCGACGGGTTTTCGCTCTTACGGGCGACCTTGTCGATCTCGTCGATGTAGATGATCCCGGTCTCGGCCTTCTTGACGTCGTAGTCGGCCGCCTGGATCAGCTTGAGCAGGATGTTCTCGACGTCCTCGCCGACATAGCCGGCCTCCGTCAGCGCCGTCGCGTCGGCGATGGCGAACGGGACGTTGAGCATGCGGGCCAGGGTCTGGGCCAGGAGCGTCTTGCCCGAACCCGTGGGACCCAGCAGCAGAATGTTGGACTTCGCCAGTTCGATGGCGTCGTCACGGCCCTGCGCGCCGCCGTTCTCGCCGGCCTGGACGCGCTTGTAGTGGTTGTACACCGCGACCGAGAGGGCCTTCTTCGCGGGCTCCTGCCCGACGACGTACCCCTCGAGGAACTCGTAGATCTCGCGGGGCTTGGGGAGTTCCTCCCACCGCACCTCGCTCGTCTCCGCGAGTTCTTCCTCGATGATCTCGTTGCAGAGGTCGATGCACTCGTCGCAGATGTACACACCGGGTCCCGCGATGAGCTTCTTCACCTGCTTCTGGCTCTTTCCGCAGAACGAGCACTTGAGCAGATCGCCGCCATCACCGATGCGTGCCACGAGGTGCTTCCCCTTCGCCTGGGAGCGCTTGGTTCAGCGACTCCTGGTGCCTCATATTCGACGGTACCTTGCCGGGCCCCCCGTTCGGGCCCCCCTTGGCACGGTTCACATGGTCGCGATTCGGCCACGAGGGCCGCGAAGGCCCTGCGAACCGTGCCGAGAGAAGGTCGGGCGTCAGCGCTCGGCGGAGGCCGTGCTCTTGCGGGTGGAGACGATCTGGTCGATCAGGCCGTACGCCAGGGCGTCCTCGGCCGTCAGGATCTTGTCGCGCTCGATGTCGTCGCGGATCTTCTCGATCGGCGTCGAGGAGTGCTTGGCCAGCATCTCTTCGAGCTGGCTGCGCATGCGCAGGATCTCGTTGGCCGCGATCTCCAGGTCGGAGAGCTGCTCACGGCCGGTGCCGCCGGAGGGCTGGTGGATCAGCACACGGGCGTTCGGCAGGGCCATCCGCTTGCCGGGGGTGCCGGCGGCGAGCAGCACGGCCGCGGCGGAGGCCGCCTGGCCCATGCAGACCGTCTGGATGTCGGGCTTCACGAACTGCATCGTGTCGTAGATGGCCGTGAGGGCGGTGAAGGAGCCGCCGGGGCTGTTGATGTAGATCGAGATGTCGCGGTCCGGGTCCATCGACTCCAGGCACAGCAGCTGCGCCATGACGTCGTTGGCGGAGGCGTCGTCGATCTGCACGCCGAGGAAGATCACGCGCTCCTCGAACAGCTTCGCGTACGGGTCGTACTCGCGCACGCCCTGCGAGGTGCGCTCGACGAAGCGCGGCACGACGTAGCGGTTGTCCATCGGCGCGCCGGTGTAGAGGCCGCTCGGGGAGAGGTTGTTCTGCATCTGGGTGTTCACCGTCCTGGTGGCGTTCAGAGGGGGCTGGGGGCTCTTCGGCGGGCTGCCGGCGCTCAGGCGCCCGTGCCGCCGCCGCCCGGAACACCCGCGGCGTGCGTGATGATGTCGTCGATGAGGCCGTACTCCTTGGCCTCCTCCGCGGTGAACCAGCGGTCGCGGTCGCCGTCGCGGATGATCGCCTCGACGGTCTGGCCGGAGTGGTGCGCGGTGATCTCGGCCATGCGCTTCTTGGTGCGCAGGAGGTACTCGGCCTGGATCTTGATGTCGGAGGCGGTGCCGCCGATGCCGGCGGAGCCCTGGTGCATCAGGATGTCGGTGTTCGGCAGCGCGAAGCGCTTGCCGGGGGTGCCGGCGGTGAGCAGGAACTGGCCCATGGAGGCCGCCATGCCCATGCCGATGGTGACGACGTCGTTCGGGATGAACTGCATGGTGTCGTAGACCGCCATGCCGGCCGTCACCGAGCCGCCGGGGCTGTTGATGTACAGGAAGATGTCCTTCTCCGGCTCGGCGGCCAGGAGGAGCATCTGCGCGGTGATCTTGTTGGCGATCTCGTCGTCGACCTGCTGGCCGAGGAAGATGATCCGCTCGCCGAGCAGCCGGTTGTAGACATGGTCGCCGAGGCCGCCACCGATGGACGGCTCACCCGCGGCGTAAGGCTTCAGATTCGTCACGTATCCACCTGCTCGTCTCCGACGGCCCCAAGCCGTCTCAGCGTCTTGTTCTGAGGGCAGTGCCCTCGTATTCATGGACCCTAACGCGCAGGTCGGACAACGCCATCCCGGTTCCCGAACTGTTCGCTGGGAGCGCAAGGTAGTTGGGGGTGTGTAAGGGGATCCGCGTACGTCCACGGGCCCGTACGCACAGGAGTGCGTACGGGCCCGTGGAGCAGGGTCCGCCGGGGGCGGGGGCCCTTACTTGTCCTCGGAGACCTCGGCCTCGCCGGTGACGGCCTCGACGGCCTCGGCGGCGGCCTCGACGACCTCGTCCTCGTCGTCCGAGAGGTCGACGACCTCACCGTTGGTGTCCTTGACCGTGGCGGCCTCGACGACGACCGCGAGGGCCTTGCCGCGGGCGACCTCGCCGACGAGCATCGGCACCTGGCCCTGCTGGGCCACGGCCTGGGCGAACTGGTCGGGGCTCATGCCGGAGGAGGCGGCACGGCGGAACAGGTGCTCGGTGAGCTCCTCGCGGGAGACGTCGAGCTTCTCCTTGTTGACGAGCTCATCGAGGATGAACTGCGTCTTGATGCCCTTCTCGGCCTGCTCCTTGGTCTCGGCCAGGAACTCTTCCTCGGTCTTGCCCTGGATCTCCAGGTACTTCGCGAGGTCGAGGCCCATCTGGCCGAGCTGGTGGTGCTCCAGGTTGTGCTTGCGGGTGTTGATCTCGTCCTCGAGAAGCTTCTCGGGCATCGGGACCTCGACCAGCTTGAGGAGCTCGTCGAGGACGCGCTCCTGGGCCTGGGTGGCCTGGTCGAACTGCTTCATGTTCTCGAGGCGCTTGCGGCTGTCGGCCTTGAGCTCGTCGAGGGTGTCGAACTCCGACGCCAGCTGCGCGAACTCGTCGTCGAGCTCGGGGAGCTCACGGGCGGCGACGGTGGTGACCTTGACGGTGACCTCCGCATCCTTGCCCTCGGCGGAGCCGCCCTTCAGCTGCGAGGTGAAGGTGGCCTCGCCGCCGGCCTCCAGGCCCTTGACGGCCTCGTCGATGCCGTCGAGGAGCTCGCCGGACCCGATGGTGTACGAGACGTCCGAGGCGACACCGTCGGGCAGGACCTCGCCGTCGACCTTGGCCTCGAGGTCGATGGTGACGACGTCGCCGTCCTGGGCGGCGCGCTCGACCGGGGAGGTCGAGGCGAAGCGCTCGCGGAGCTGCTCCACGGACTTCTCGACGTCCTCGTCGGTGACCTCGACCGCGTCGACGGTGACCTCGATGCCGGAGTAGTCCGGGATCTCGATCGTCGGGCGGATGTCGACCTCGGCGGTGAAGGCCAGCAGCTCGCCGTCCTTCAGCTCGGTGATGTCGACCTCGGGCTGGCCGAGCGGGTTGACCTCGGCCTCGTTGACGGCCTCGGTGTAGAACTTCGGGAGCGCGTCGTTGACGGCCTCCTCCAGCACGGCGCCGCGGCCGAACCGCTGGTCGATCACGCGAGCCGGGATCTTGCCCTTACGGAAGCCCTTGACCGTGACCTGCTGGTTGATCTTCTTGTACGCCGCGTCGAGGCTGTCCTTGAGCTCCTCGAAGGGCACCTCGACAGTGAGCCGAACCCGGGTCGGGTTCAGGGTCTCCACGGCGCTCTTCACGGTTCGGTCTCCTTGTGGCTGATTCCTGGAATCCGCCGGGGCCGCGTGTGGCGGTTCCGGCGGGTCGGCCCGGTCAGAAAGACACACGGGCACGCAGCTTGCATAGTAACCGCAAGCGGGATGACGCCCACAACGTGATCAAGAACGCGCGAGGTGGGCGCGTGATCGTCATGGTCGGGGTGGCGGGATTTGAACCCACGGCCTTCCGCTCCCAAAGCGGACGCGCTACCAAGCTGCGCCACACCCCGTCGGTGCGACACGTAGGGTACATGGACGGGGACTGTGCGGCGCCCCCTGTTTTCCGGGTGTGCGCGATACGCCCCTGACCGGCTACCATGCTCCTCGTGCCGCGGTCCTCGGGACCTGCGGCGCGATGCTGTGCGGGTGTAGCTCAATGGTAGAGCACTAGTCTTCCAAACTAGCTACGCGGGTTCGATTCCCGTCACCCGCTCCAACAGGCCCACGGCCCGGTCCGCTTCTCGCGGACCGGGCCGTGGTCGTTTCCCGGTCACGTCTGGCGCGGACCCCTCTGTTCCGCCGTTATTTCCGCGCGCACGCGCCCTGCCCGGGGATACGTTCCCGCCGTTGATCAACGGATCCGGGGAGGGAACACATGGAGAAGAAGAGAAGACCCGCCGTGGTGGCCGCGCTGGCGCTGGCCTGTGCGGCCGGGCTGCTGGGCGGCGGGACCGCGCGGGCGGCGGAATTCCCGTACACGCCGGCCGAGCCGACGCTCTGGCCGGGCGGGTGCGCGACGGCCGGCGAGCTGCCGTGGGTGGGGAACAACGACCTGAGCCTGTCCGTGAAGGCGGCGGGCGACGGCGACGGGGCGCTCGTGAACACCCGTTTCCAGCTGTGGAAGCAGGGCGAGGAGGCGGCTCCCGCGGTCGACGTGCTCGTCGCCACGGTCCCCGGGTCGACGGCGCGGCTCCAGGTGCTGCGGGCGCAGGTCCCGCAGGAGGGGCCCTACTGGTGGCAGGCCCGTATCGAGGGGGCCACGGGGGCCTCGGCGTGGACCGCGCCCTGTGGATTCAGGACCGACCAGATGGCTCCCGAGACTCCCGCGGTCACGTTCACGGACTCCGAGCAGTACCCGCAGGGGGCGCCTTCCGGGGTCACCCGGACGGTGCGGTTCAGCCTGCCTCCGGGCACCGAGGCCAAGGGCTTCTGCTTCAACCCCGAGCGGGAGATCGGGGTGTCCGAGAACGGCTGCGACAGCCAGTGGGTGCCCGTGGAGGCGGACGGGACCGCGACCGCCACCTTCGTCTCGCCCGAGCGCACCGGACCCGCGACGCTCTATGCCCGGACGGTGGACCGGGCGGGCAACATCTCCCCGACGGCATACGGGTACTACAAGGTCGCGTACCCCTTCATCGAGCCGTTCGGCGACTACGACAGTGACGGTCGCCCCGATCTGCTCGGCGTCGACGCGGCGGGCCGCCTGACGCTGCTCGCGGGCCGGGAGGGCGGCGGCTTCGCGGCGCCGACCGCGGCCGACGCCCGGGACTGGACGAACACCCGTGTGGCGCGGGCCGGCTGGCTGCTCAACCGGTACGGGCCGCAGCAGGCGAACGACGTCCGCAACGACCTCGTGGCGCTGCGGGACGGGAAGCTGTTCGCGTACCCGGGCGACGGCGAGGGCGGCTTCGGGGAGCCGGTGGAGATCACCGGGTTCGACTGGTCCGGTGTCACCCGGTTCGCGGTCAGCCGCCAGGACTACGGTTCCCCGGGCCTGGTCGCCGTGCAGAACGGCCGGTTGCTCTACTTCACCGTGTACTCCAGCTGGCAGGGCATCCACGTCTCCGAGCCGACGGTCCTCGCCGCGAGCGGCTGGGGAACGAAGGAGCTCGTCGCCTCGGACACCACCCCGAACGCCCTCCTGGGTGCGTTCTGGGCGCGTGACACCCGCAGCGGCGCGCTGGAGTACTTCGGCGTCGACTACGGCACGGACGCTCCACAGCAGCTGGTCGCACCCGTGACGGTCGCTGCCTCGGGCTTCAGTGCCCGGCAGGTGCCCTCGCTGGTCGCCGTCGGGGACCTGACCGAGGACGGGCGGATCGACCTGGTCACCGGTGACCGGCAGGGCGCGCTCGCGCTGCGACCGGTGGGCGAGGACGGGGCTCCGGGCGCCGCCCAGGCCGTCCAGGGCGCGGTGCCGGCCGGGACGCGGCTGTTCTGACCCGACCGGTCTCACGCGAAGGGCCCCCGCCGGTCTCGGCGGGGGCCCTTCGTCGTACGCGCGGCACGCCCGCTCAGAACTTTATGGCGGCGATCGTCTGCGTTATCGAGTCCAGGAAGCGCTGGATGTCGTCGGCCATGCCGGTGGAGGCGAGGAAGAAGCCGAAGAGGACCGCGACCACGGCCGGGCCGCCCTTGAGGTTCCCCCCGCGGATCAGCACCACCAGGATGATTGCCAACAGCAACACCACAGACAGTGAAATGGCCACAACTGATCACACCCTTGGTCGGTCCCACCTTGCCCACCAGGGAGCCCCTGTCTCGGAACACCCCCCGCTGTCTCCATCGTGCCACCAACCCCCCTGCCCTGGCTGCCGGGTGACGAATCGTCGTGCAGAAGATCACGTCAGGCGGGGCGGGAGAGGAGCAGCAGGGCCCGGTCGTCGTTGACGTCCTTGGCGACGGCTTCGATCAGGTGCCAGGCGACGCCCTCGAAGCCCTCGGCGACGCAGCGGTCGGCCTCGCCGGTCAGGCGGTCGATGCCCTCGGCGATGTCCCGGTCGGCGGCCTCCACCAGGCCGTCGGTGAAGAGCATCAGGACGTCGCCGGGCCGCAGCGAGCCCTTGACCGGGTGGAACTCCGCCCCGTCGTAGACGCCGAGGAGGGGCCCGTCGGCGGCCTTCTCCTCCCAGCGGCCGCTGCCCGCGTGGAGCTGGAGGGCGGGCAGATGGCCGGCGGAGAAGAGCTCGTAGTCGCCGGACTCCAGGTCGAGGACGAGGTGGATCGAGGTGGCGAAGCCCTCGTCCCAGTTCTGGCGGAGGAGGTAGCCGTTGGCCGCCGGGAGGAAGCCGTGCGGCGGGAGGGAGCCGAGGAGGCCGCCGAAGGCGCCGGAGAGCAGCAGGGAGCGGGAGGCCGCGTCCATGCCCTTGCCGGACACGTCGGTGAGGACGACCTCCAGGGTGCGTCCGCCGTGGGTGCGGGCGGCGACGACGAAGTCGCCCGAGAAGGACTGGCCGCCGGCCGGGCGCAGTGCCATCTCGCGGTGCCAGCCCTGGGGGAGCCGGGGCAGGGCGCTCTGGACGCGGATGCGCTCGCGCAGGTCGAAGAGCATGGTGCCGCCGCGCCGCCAGGGCACGCCGACCCGGGCCCGGAACTGGGCGATGAGCAGCCCGAAGAGTCCGCAGGCGGCGACGACCAGGACGGTGCCGGGGGTGACCCTGGCGGGGCCCTGGGTGTACGGGCCGAGGACGACGGACTCGACGATGAGGGCGCCGGCGGCCGCCGCGTACAGACCGAGCAGGCTGGCGGGGCGGAGCAGCAGGCCGCCGGCCACGATGGGCAGGACGAGGGCGGCGGGGGCGCACCAGACGGGGTCGAGGAGGGTCCCGCACGCGATGGCGGGGATCATCAGGAGGAGTCCGGCGAAGGCGAGCCAGTCGGCGCCGTCGCCGCGGAAGTAGTCGACGGCGGATCTGCGCAGCGCGACGCGGGCCCGGCGCACGCGCCTGCGTGTCCGGGCCGCGTACGTGTTCACTCCGGCGCGCTGTCCCATTGGCCTGGACCCTATCCATCTCGTCGGACATCGTGCAGGGGTACCCCAGGTGACAATGTGCGTGAAATCGGGTCGCCCCGGGCGCGTGCCGCTGATATCGATGGCATATGACGACTGAACTGCGGGTTCTCGACCCGTCGGAGTGGGACCGCTGGTACGGGGTGCTGGAGCTCGCGTTCGGAGGCGTGCCGGAGGCGCCGGAGGAGCGGCAGCTGTGGCGTGATCTGACCGAGTTCGACCGTTCCCTGGGTGCTTGGGACGGTGAGCTGTGCGTGGGTACGGCGGGGGCGTTCAGCTTTCTGCTCACGGTGCCGGGCGGGGCGTCGGTCCCGGCGGCCGGGGTCACGATGGTGAGCGTGGCGGGGACGCACCGGCGGCGCGGGATCCTGACCTCGATGATGCGGCGGCAGCTGGACGACCTGCGGGCGGCGGGCGAGTGCCTGGCGGTGCTCACGGCCTCGGAGCCGGCGATCTACGGGCGGTTCGGCTACGGCGTCGGCTCGTACGCGACGAAGGCCACCATCGACACGAACCGGGTGCGGCTCGCCGTGCCGGAGGGTGTGGAAGGGGTCTCCCTGCGCCGGGCCGACCTGAGGGAGTCCTCCGCGGCCTGCGAGGCGGTGTACGCGAAGCTCGTGCCGGCGCGGCCCGGGATGCTCGCGCGGCGGCCCGGATGGGAGCGGCTGCCGCTGCTCGACCCGGCGGGCGACCGGGAGGGCGCGTCGCCGCGGCTCTGCGTGCTCGCGGAGCGGGACGGGGACGTCGTGGGCTTCGCGCACTACGCGGTCAAGGTGGACTGGTCCTCCGCGGGGGCCGACGGGTCCGTGGGCGTGCACCAGGTGATGGGACTCGATCCGGTGGCCGAGGCGGCGCTGTGGCGGTTCCTCTGCTCGGTGGACCTGACCTCGTCGGTACGGGTCCACAGCCGGCCCGTGGACGACGGCTGGCAGCACCTGGTGAGCGACGTACGGCGGTGCGAGCCGACGCTCCGGGACGTGCTGCACGTGCGGCTCGTGGAGGTGGGCGCGGCGCTGGAGGCGCGCACGTATCAGGCGCCGGTGGACGTGGTGTTCGAGGTGGAGGACGCGTTCTGTCCGTGGAACGCGGGGCGGTGGCGGCTCACGGGGGACGCGAAGGGGGCGGTCTGTGTCCGTACCGGAGACGCGCCCGATCTCGCGCTGACCGTGCGAGAGTTGGGGGCGGCGTACCTGGGCGGGACCTCGCTGGTGTCGCTGGCGGCGGCCGGGCGGGTGCGGGAGCTGCGCGAGGGGGCGCTGGTCGAGGCGTCCGTGGCTTTCGGGTCCCCCGTCGCGCCGTGGTTGCCGCACGGGTTCTAGGAGCCAGGAGCTAGGCGCTCTGGCAGCGCGGGCACCAGAAGAGGTTGCGGCCGGCGAGGTCGGCCGTGCGGATCTCGTCGCCGCAGATGTGGCAGGGCATCTGGGCTCGGCGGTAGACGTAGACCTCGCCGCCGTGGTCGTCCACGCGGGGCGGGCGGCCCATGGCCTCGGGGGTGTGTTCGGGGCGGACCGTGTCGATGCGGTTGAGGCGGACGCCTTCGCGCATGAGGACCGCCAGGTCCTCCCAGATCGCGTTCCACTCCCCCGCCGCGAGGTCCCTGCCCGCGCGGTACGGGTCGATGCCGTGCCGGAAGAGGACCTCGGCGCGGTAGACGTTGCCGACGCCGGCGATGACCTTCTGGTCCATGAGGAGGGCGGCGACGGTCGTGCGGGACTTCGAGATCCGGTGCCAGGCCCTCGTCCGGTCGTCGTCCTCGCGGAGCGGGTCCGGGCCGAGGCGGGCGTGTATCGCCTGCTTCTCGGCGTCCGTGATCAGGGCGCAGGTGGTGGGTCCGCGCAGGTCCACGTACGAGTCGGGGTTCGCGAGGCGCAGCCGGACGGTGTCCGTGGGCGGCGGGACCGGGGCGTCGCCGAAGTTCACCTTCCCGAAGAGGCCCAGGTGGATGTGGATCCATTCCTCGCCGGGGAAGCCCAGGAAGAGGTGCTTTCCGTGGGCCTCCGTCGTCTCCAGGGTCGTCCCGTCGAGCAGGGCCGCCGAGTCGGCGAACTTGCCCTGGGGGCTGGAGACGCGCACGGGCCGGCCGCCGAACCGCTCGCGGTGGTCGGCGGCCAGCCGGTGGATGGTGTGCCCCTCGGGCATCAGGCGGTCGGCTCCTGCGGGTGGTGCGCGGGGATCGGGGGGAGCTCGCCGGTGGTCTCGTACTTCGACAGCATGTCGATCCGGCGGGTGTGACGCTCGTCACCGGAGTACGGGGTGTTCAGGAAGATCTCGACGAACTTGGTCGCCTCTTCCTGGGTGTGCATCCGGCCACCGACGGAGATCACGTTGGCGTTGTTGTGCTCGCGGCCGAGGGCGGCGGTCTGCTCGCTCCAGGCGAGGGCGGCGCGCACCCCCTTCACCTTGTTCGCGGCGATCTGCTCGCCGTTGCCGGAGCCGCCGATGACGATGCCCAGGCTGTCCGGGTCCGCGGCCGTCTTCTCGGCGGCACGCAGGCAGAACGGCGGGTAGTCGTCGAGGGCGTCGTAGATGTGGGGACCGCAGTCGACGGGCTCGTGGCCGTGTGCCGTGAGCCACTCGACGAGGTGGTTCTTTAGTTCAAAGCCGGCGTGGTCGGAACCGATATAGACGCGCATGATGCCGAGTGTGGCACGTCAGGGCCCGGGTAGCAGGCAGCGGGGTCGGGAGCTTCACCCGACCTGGTACGGACCTTCGACTCTCGCGAGGTCGCCCGTACAACGATCCGGAATGAGGTCTTCCGATCATCCCTGTCCACAGTGTTGAATGCTCGGGCTCGCGACCCGAGCAGCCCCCACACACAAGGAAGCGTCGATGAACACGCAACCGACCCTGACGAAGGACGGCCAGGAGACCGGTACCACCGGGCCCGCGCAGTCCTCCGACGGCCTCAAGGCCGGGCTCAAGAACCGCCATCTGTCGATGATCGCGATCGGCGGCGTCATCGGCGCCGGTCTCTTCGTCGGCTCCGGTTCCGGCATCGCCGCGGCCGGCCCCGCCATCCTCCTCTCGTACGCGCTCGTCGGCGCCATGGTCGTCTTCGTGATGCGGATGCTCGGCGAGATGGCCGCCGCCCGGCCTGCCTCCGGCTCCTTCTCCACCTACGCGGACCAGGCCCTGGGCCGCTGGGCCGGTTTCAGCATCGGCTGGCTGTACTGGTTCTTCTGGGTCGTCGTCCTCGCCGTCGAGGCCACCGCGGGCGCCAAGATCCTGGAGAGCTGGATCCCGGCCGTTCCGCAGTGGGGCTGGGCGCTCATCGTGATGGTGGTGCTCACCGCCACCAACCTGGGCTCCGTCGCCTCGTACGGCGAGTTCGAGTTCTGGTTCGCCGGCATCAAGGTCGTCGCCATCGGCGCCTTCGTCGTCATCGGTCTGCTCGCGGTCTTCGGCGTGCTGCCCGGCTCGGACAACCCGGGCGCCGGATTCGCGCACCTCACCGACAGCGGGGGCTTCTTCCCGATGGGTGCGGGCGCGGTCCTCACCGGTGTGCTGATGGTCGTCTTCTCGTTCATGGGCAGCGAGATCGTCACGCTCGCCGCCGGCGAGTCGGAGGACCCGCAGAAGGCCGTCACCAAGGCCACCAACAGCGTGATCTGGCGCATCGGCGTCTTCTACCTGGGCTCGATCTTCGTCGTCCTGACGCTGCTGCCGTGGAACGACAAGTCGATCGTCGACAAGGGCTCGTACGTCGCCGCCCTCGACTCCATCGGCATCCCGCACGCCGGCCAGATCATGAACGTGATCGTCCTGACGGCCGTCCTGTCCTGCCTGAACTCGGGCCTCTACACCGCCTCCCGCATGGCGTTCTCGCTCGGCCGGCGCGGTGACGCGCCGAAGGCCTTCGCGCGGACCAACAAGCGGGGCGTGCCGACCGCCGCGATCCTCGGCTCGGTCGTCTTCGGCTTCGTCGCGGTCTTCTTCAACTACAAGTGGCCCGACACCGTCTTCGCCTTCCTGCTGAACTCCTCCGGCGCGGTCGCGCTCTTCGTCTGGCTGGTCATCTGCGTGACCCAGCTGCGGATGCGCGGCATCATCCTGCGCGAGTCGCCGGAGAAGCTGGTCGTGAAGATGTGGCTGTTCCCGTACCTGACGTGGGCGACGATCGCCATGATCGTCTCGGTGCTCGGCTACATGGTCTACGACGGCGGCAGCAACCGGGAGCAGGTCGTGCTGTCCCTGCTCGTCGCCGCGCTCGTGATCGCGATCGCGCTGGTCCGCCAGCGGCTCGGCAAGAACACCACCCCCGCCGAGGAGCTCGAGCGCGTGTAGTCCGCTCGCCCTCCTCAGGGGTACGAAAGGGCCCCGCCACTCCCCAGGGAGCGGCGGGGCCCTTCGCGTACGGCTCCGGGGCTCAGCCCTTGCGGCCGACGAGCTTCCAGGCGGCCGGCAGGGCGCCCATGGCGAGCGCGGCCTTGAGGGCGTCGCCGATGAGGAACGGCGTGAGGCCGGCGGCGACGGCCTGGCCGAGGGTCATGCCGGTGGCGAGGGCCAGGTACGGCACGCCGACCGCGTAGATGAGGGCCGAGCCGAGCACCATCGCGCCGGCGGTGCGGAGCACGGAGCGGTCGGCGCCGCGGCGGGCGAGGGCGCCGACGACGGTCGAGGCGAGGAGCATGCCGAGGATGTAGCCGAAGGAGGGCATGCCGTAGCCCGAGGAGGCCTGCGCGAACCACGGGACGCCCGCCATGCCCGCGACCGCGTACAGGGCGAGGGCGAGGAAGCCGCGGCGGGCGCCGAGCGCGGTGCCGACGAGCAGGGCGGCGAAGGTCTGGCCGGAGACCGGGACCGGGGAGCCGGGGACCGGGACCGAGATCTGCGCGGCGAGGCCGGTGAGGGCGGCGCCGCCGACGACCAGGGCGATGTCGCGGGCGCGACTCGCCGGGATGAGGTCGGCGAGGACGGTGCCCGCCCGGAGGGAGCGGACGGGGGCGGCGGCGGTGCTCATCGGTACTCCGCGGGGGTGAGGGTGGGAGGGACAGGTTGACGGTATGCCAGGAGTGAACGACCGATCACCGTCAGCCGCCGACAAAGCGTGAGGCGAGCGCTTCATGGGGTTTCGACAAAGGAGGGATTTCATGCCTCGCGCCACGTGACCCTTGTCACTGGGAACTCCCTGGCAGACGTCCCTTTTGCGTCAGAGGAAGGTCAGCGGAGAGACTGTGGAGTCTCCATAAACTGTCAGAGAGCACGAGCCCCCCTATGCACGACTCCCTCGCCCCCGAACCGGAGCCCCTCTCCCACGGCCTGAAGCAGCGTCATCTGACGATGCTGGGGCTCGGCGGGGTCATCGGCGCCGGGCTCTTCGTCGGCTCGGGCGCCGGCATCGCCGTCGCCGGGCCGGGCATCGTGGTCTCGTATCTGATCGCCGGCGCGCTGGCGATGCTGGTCATGCGGATGCTCGGCGAGATGTCGGCGGCGATGCCCGCCTCGGGCGCGTTCTCGGTGCACGCGGAGCGGGCGCTCGGCCGCTGGGCGGGGTTCTCGGTGGGCTGGCTGTACTGGTTCCTGCTCGTCGTGGTCCTCGCCGTGGAGGCGACGGGCGCGGCGCGGATCGCGCACGGCTGGGTGCCGGGGGTGCCGCAGTGGGGCTGGGTGCTGATCTTCATGATCGTGTTCACCCTCGCCAACCTGGCGGCGGTGAAGAACTTCGGCGAGTTCGAGTTCTGGTTCGCGGCGCTCAAGGTCGGCGCGATCGTGCTCTTCCTCGTCCTGGGTGTGCTCGCGATCGTCGGGTGGCTGCCCGACACGGACCCCGTGGGTCTCGCGAACCTGACCGGGCAGGGCGGTTTCCTGCCCAACGGCTGGTCCGGCGTGGTCTCGGGCGTGCTCGCCGTCGTCTTCGCCTTCGGCGGTCTCGAGGTCGTCACGATCGCGGCGGCCGAGTCCGACGACCCGGCGCGGAACGTGGCGCGGGCGGTGCGCAGCGCGGTCTGGCGGATCCTCCTCTTCTACGTGGGCTCGATGCTCGCCATCGTGACCCTCCTGCCGTGGACCTCGATGAAGCCGGGCGAGTCGCCGTACGTGGCGGTCCTGGACTCGATCGGGGTGCCGGCGGCGGGCCAGATCATGAACGTGGTGGTGTTCGTGGCGCTGCTCTCGGCGCTCAACGCCAACCTGTACGGCTCGTCCCGGATGGTGTTCTCGCTCGCGGAGCGCGGGGAGGCGCCGAAGGGGCTGCTCAGGATCACCGGCGGCGGGGTGCCGCGCCGGGCGGTGCTCGCCTCGGTGGCCTTCGGCTTCGTCTCCGTCCTGCTCAATCTGAAGTGGCCGGATTCCGTCTTCCTCTACATGCTGAACGCGGTCGGGGCGGTGCTCCTCTTCGTCTGGGCGCTGATCGCGGTCTCCCAGCTGCGGCTGCGGCGCCGGATCGAGCGGGAGGCGCCCGAGACCCTGACGCTGAGGATGTGGGGCTTCCCGTGGCTGACCTGGGTGGCGCTGGCCGCGATGGGCGCGGTGCTCGTCCTGATGCTCAACGACGACGGGGCGCGGCCGCAGGTGCTGTGGTCGGCGGGGGCGACCGGCGTGGTGCTGCTCGTGGCGTGGGTGCGGGAGCTCCGCATGTCCTCAACAAAGCGGAACTGATTCTTCACCTTGTGTGAAGGTCGTGACCGTATAGCGGACTCCGGTTCCCTCTGAGCGGTGCGCCCACCCAGACTGTGGGCTTCCCTCCCCGTCTCAGCTAGTGAACAGGGCTCGCCCATGTCTCGGACCACCGCGCCCGCGCCGGCCGACCGCAAGGACGGCGCGACCGCACCTGCCGAGGGCCTCTCACGCGGCCTCAAGCAGCGCCATCTCTCGATGATCGCCCTCGGCGGGGTCATCGGCGCCGGGCTCTTCGTCGGCTCCGGCGCCGGCATCGCCGCCGCCGGGCCGTCGATCGTGATCGCCTACGCGATATCCGGCGTCCTCGTGATGCTCGTGATGCGGATGCTCGGCGAGATGTCGGCCGCGAACCCCGCCTCCGGCTCCTTCTCCGTCCACGCCGAGCGCGCCTTCGGCTCCTGGGCCGGCTTCACCTCGGGCTGGGCCTTCTGGTTCCTGCTCTGCGTCGCCGTCGGCCTGGAGGGCATCGGCGCCGCGAAGATCATGACCGGCTGGTTCCCCGGCAGCCCCGAGTGGGCCTGGGTCGCGCTCTTCATGCTGGTCTTCTGCGTCAGCAACCTGGCGGCCGTGAAGAACTTCGGCGAGTTCGAGTTCTGGTTCGCCGCGCTCAAGGTCGGCGCGATCGTCCTCTTCCTCGGCATCGGCGTCCTCGCGATCGTCGGCGTCCTGCCCGGCACGGACTCCCCCGGCACCGCGAACCTCAGCGGCGCGGGCGGCTTCTTCCCGCACGGCTCCGAGGGCCTCATCGTGGGTCTGCTGGCCTCCGTCTTCGCGTACGGCGGCCTGGAGACGGTCACCATCGCGGCGGCCGAGTCGGAGCACCCGGTGCAGGGCGTCGCCAAGGCCGTCCGTACGGCGATGTGGCGGATCGCGCTCTTCTACATCGGCTCGATGGCGGTCATCGTCACCCTCGTCCCCTGGGACGACAAGGCGGTCGTCGAGAAGGGCCCGTACGTCGCCGCCCTCGACCACCTGGGCATCCCGGCGGCCGGCCAGATCATGAACGTGGTCGTCCTCGTCGCCCTGCTCTCCGCGATGAACGCCAACATCTACGGCGCCTCCCGGATGGCCGGCTCGCTGGTCGCCCGCGGCCAGGGCCCGAAGGCGCTCGGCAAGCTGTACGGCGGGGTCCCGCGCCCGGCCGTGCTCGTCTCCTGCGTCGTCGGCTTCGGCTGTGTGCTGCTGAGCTACTGGTCGCCGGACAAGGCCTTCATCTGGCTGCTCAACACCATCGGCGCGATCATCCTGGTCGTCTGGTTCTTCATCGCCGCCGCGCAGCTGGTGCTGCGCCGCCGCACCGAGCGCGAGGCGCCCGAGAAGCTGGTCGTGCGCATGTGGGCCTTCCCGGTGCTGACC
This sequence comes from Streptomyces sp. R44, assembly GCF_041053105.1. Taxonomy (NCBI): domain Bacteria; kingdom Bacillati; phylum Actinomycetota; class Actinomycetes; order Kitasatosporales; family Streptomycetaceae; genus Streptomyces; species Streptomyces sp. R44. Next base: position 3,030,861 of record NZ_CP163444.1, read on the forward strand.
TGGGTGGCGCTGGCCGGCATGGCGGCGATCTTCGTCCTGATGGCGCGCGAGGAGGGCACCCGCGTGCAGCTGTACTGGACGGGCGCGCTGACCCTCGTGCTGGCCGTCATCGGCTTCGTACGCCAGAAGGCGGCGGCCGGACGGGCCTCCTGACCGACCCTTGGACGAAACCCCCGGACCACCGCTCGGTCCGGGGGTTTCGTCATGTCCGGGCGCGGAACCCGGGGGGACCTAGGACGAAGGGCTGATCAACTTCTCCCGCACCTGCTGCTAGCCTGCACTTGCATAGAGGTTGCAATAAGCCGTCGAAGGGCTCGGGCACATGGCGATCTACACACTTCCGGAGCTGCCGTACGACTACGCGGCACTGGAGCCGGTGATCAATCCGCAGATCATCGAGCTGCACCACGACAAGCACCACGCCGCGTACGTCAAGGGTGCGAACGACACCCTGGAGCAGCTGGAAGAGGCGCGCGAGAAGGACCAGTGGGGCGCGATCAACGGCCTGGAGAAGAACCTCGCGTTCCATCTCTCCGGCCACATCCTGCACTCGATCTACTGGAACAACATGAACAGCCCGAAGGACGGCGGCGGCGGCGAGCCGCTCGCCGCCGACGGCGTCGGTGAGCTCGCGGACGCGATCACCGAGTCCTTCGGCTCCTTCGCGAAGTTCAAGGCCCAGCTGACCAAGGCCTCCGCGACCACCCAGGGCTCCGGCTGGGGCGTCCTCGCGTACGAGCCGATCAGCGGCCGGCTCATCGTCGAGCAGGTCTACGACCACCAGGGCAACGTCGGGCAGGGTTCGGTCCCGATCCTGGTCTTCGACGCCTGGGAGCACGCCTTCTACCTGCAGTACAAGAACCAGAAGGTCGACTTCATCGAGGCCATGTGGCAGGTCGTCAACTGGCAGGACGTGAACAGGCGCTACGCCGACGCCAAGGGGCGCACCCCGCTCATCGGCATCTGAGATCGTCCTGCTCGTGATCGTCTTCTCCACCTTCACCGGGCAGGCGGATGAAAGAAGAACCCCCGCGATGACGTGAATCGCGGGGGTTCTTCCGTACCTGTGGGGACTACTCGAAGCTGGGCGCCGCCGTGCGGGTGCGCTTGATCTCGTAGAAGCCCGGCGTCGACGCCACGAGCAGCGTGCCGTCCCACAGCCGGGCCGCCGCGTCGCCGCGCGGGGTCGGGGTGACGACCGGGCCGAAGAAGGCGACCTCGTCGCCCGTCGGGCCCGGCACCGCGATGACCGGGGTGCCGACGTCCTGGCCGACCTTCTCTATGCCCTCCTTGTGGGAGGCGCGCAGCTCGGTGTCGTACGTGTCCTTGTCGGCGAAGTCGGCGAGCTCGGCCGGCAGGCCGACCTCCTCCAGGGCGCCGACGATCGCCTCGCGGGTCGGGGTCTCGCCGTTGTTGTGGAAGCGGGTGCCGAGCGCCGTGTAGAGCTTGCCGACGTACTCCTCGCCGTGCAGCTCCTTGGCGGCGGTCACCACGCGGACCGGGCCCCAGGCCGTGGTGGCGAGCAGCTCGCGGTACTCCTCCGGCACCTCGTCCAGCTTGTTCTCGTTGAGCACGGCCAGGCTCATGACCTTCCAGCGCACGTCGACCGGGCGGACCTGCTCGACCTCCAGCATCCAGCGGGAGGTCATCCAGGCCCAGGGGCACAGCGGGTCGAAGTAGAAGTCGGCGGTGGTCCTGGTCTCGGACATGTCACTCCTCGGTGAGGCCTCGGAAAGCAGCGGGTGGTGCGCCGAAAGAAGGGAACCCCCGGACGCGCTGACGCATTCCCGTGTCCCGGGTGACAGTCGCACATGGGAGGATCGGTGCTGTTTCGAACGCGCCACGAAGGAGTGACCGTGCCCGGTGAGAATCTGTCCCGCGACGAGGCCCACGAGCGGGCCGCGCTGCTGTCCGTCGACGGGTACGAGGTCGTCCTCGACCTGCGGTCGGCGGTCGGCGACTCCGACGAGCCGGTGCGCACCTTCCGCTCGGTGACGACGATCCGGTTCCGCCGGACCGGCGAGGGCACGAGCACGTTCGCCGACCTGATCGCCCCCTCGGTGAACGCGGTCACGCTCAACGGCCGCTCCCTCGACCCGGCGGTGGTCTTCGACGGCGCGCGGATCACGCTCGACGGCCTCGCCGACGAGAACGAGCTCGTGGTGGACGCCCAGTGCGCCTACAGCCGGACCGGCGAGGGCATGCACCGCTTCGTCGACCCGGAGGACGGCGAGGTCTACCTCTACACGCAGTACGAGCCGGCCGACGCCCGCCGGGTGTACGCCAACTTCGAGCAGCCCGACCTCAAGGCCCCGTACCGCTTCGCGGTGACCGCGCCGGAGGGCTGGACGGTCTGGTCGAACGGCGCCGGGGAGCAGGACGCCGAGGGCGTGTGGCGGTTCGCGGAGACGGCGCCGATCTCCACGTACATCACCTGTGTCGTGGCCGGCCCGTACCACTACGTCACCGACAACTACACCCGTGGCGACCTGGAGATCCCGCTCGGCGCGATGTGCCGGAAGTCGCTGGCGAAGCACTTCGACGCCGACGACGTCTTCCTCGTCACCAAGCAGGGCTTCGACTTCTTCCACGACAACTTCGACTACCCGTACCCCTTCGGGAAGTACGACCAGGCCTTCGTCCCCGAGTACAACCTCGGCGCGATGGAGAACCCGGGCATGGTGACCTTCCGCGAGGAGTACATCTACCGGGGCAAGGTCACCCAGGCCGCGTACGAGAGCCGGGCCAACGTCATCCTGCACGAGATGGCGCACATGTGGTTCGGCGACCTGGTCACCATGGTGTGGTGGGACGACCTGTGGCTGAAGGAGTCCTTCGCGGACTTCATGGGCTCCTTCGCGAACGCCGAGGCCACCCGCTTCACCAACAGCTGGGTGACGTTCGCCAACAACCGCAAGGCCTGGGCGTACCGCGCCGACCAGCTGCCGTCCACGCACCCGGTCACGGCCGACATCCGTGACCTGGAGGACGCCAAGCTCAACTTCGACGGCATCACCTACGCCAAGGGCGCCTCGGTCCTCAAGCAGCTCGTCGCGTACGCCGGGCGGGACGCGTTCCTGGAGGGCGCGCGCCGCTACTTCAAGCGCCACGCCTACGGGAACACGCGCCTTGCCGACCTCCTCGCGATCCTGGAGGAGACCTCCGGGCGGGACATGAAGGCCTGGGCGAAGTCCTGGCTGCAGACCTCCGGCGTCAACAGCCTGACCCCGTCCGTCACCTACGACGCGGAGGGCCGGATCACCGAGCTCGCCGTCCTCCAGGAGGGCGACGAGCTCCGTCCGCACCGCGCCGCCGTCGGCCTCTACCGGCTCTCCGGCGGGGAGCTCGTGCGGTACGCGCGGGCCGAGGCCGACATCACCGGCGCCCGGACGGTCGTCACCGAGCTCGCCGGCGAGGAGAAGCCCGACCTGGTGCTCGTCAACGACGACGACCTCACCTACTGCAAGATCCGCTTCGACGAGGGCTCGCTCGCGACGCTGCGGGCGCACCTCGGCGACATCACCGACCCGCTGGCCCGCGCCCTGTGCTGGTCGGCGCTGTGGAACCTGACCCGCGACGGGCTGATGCCCGCCCGGGACTTCGTCTCCGTCGCGCTCGCCTTCGCGGGCCGCGAGACCGACATCGGCGTCCTCCAGATGGTGCACGGCTGGGCGAAGTCGGCCGTCACCCTGTACGCGGCGCCCGCGTGGCGCGAGGAGGGCGGGCGGCTGCTCGCCGAGGGCGGGCTGCGCGAGCTGCGGGTGGCCGAGCCGGGCAGCGAGCACCAGCTGACCTGGGCGCGGTTCTTCGCGGCGACCGCCTCCGCCGAGGCCGACTTCCAGCTCCTGGAGGGGCTGCTCGACGGCACGGCGAAGATCGACGGCCTCGACGTCGACCAGGAACTGCGTTGGGCGCTGCTCTCCCCGCTGGCCGTGCACGGCCGCGCGGACGAGGCCCGGATCGGTGCGGAGCTGGCCCTCGACGACACGGCGACGGGCAAGCGGCACCAGACCCGGCTGCTCGCCTCGCGGCCCTCGGCGGCGGTCAAGGCGCAGGCCTGGGCGCAGGTCGTCGAGTCGGACGCCCTGTCGAACGCACTGGTCGAGGCGACCATCGCGGGCTTCGTCCAGCCCTCGCAGCGCGAGCTGATCGCGCCGTACGCGGAGAAGTACTTCGCGGCGATCGAGCGGCTGTGGGGCGAGCGGTCGATCCAGATCGGCATCGACGTGGTCCGGGGCCTGTTCCCGGGACTCCAGGACCGCCCGGAGACGCTGGCCGCGACGGACGCGTGGCTGTCGGAGCACGCCTCGGCCGCTCCGGCGCTGCGCCGTCTGGTCCTCGAGGCCCGGGACGACCTGGCGCGGGCGCTGCGGGCGCAGGACTGCGATGGGCGCGTCGCGGAGTAGTCGGTACGTCGATGGGGGCGGCACCCTTCCGGGCGCCGCCCCCATCGGCACTCGAACGTGCGTACTTTAGGGCGAGGTTGTCCCTAAATGTCGACGAGCGTGTAACAGGGGTTAGGGGAGCCTTCGGGAGCGGAAGACCCCCGGCATGAACCACAACACCCCCATCACCCCCCGCCCCCTCCCCCTCTCCCCCCCCACCGGCTGTGCGCAAGCTCGCGTCGCGTCCGCCGACCAGTTGAGGGCGCAGGGCGTCCCCGCCGCCGAGGTCGCCGCGCACTGCCGGCCCGGCGGCTGGCAGCAGCTCCTCCCCGGCGTCTTCCTGCTCCACCCCGGGCCGCCCACCAGCGAGGACCGGCTGCGCGCCGCCCTGCTCTACGCCCGCAGGACCGGCACCCTCCCCGCGCAGGGCCCGGACGCGATGATCACCGGACTCGCCGCGCTCACCCTGCACCGCTTCTCCTCCGCTCCCCCGCTCACCGCCCTGGACCGGATCGAGGTGCTCGTGCCGCGCACCCGGCGGCTGCGCTCGACCGGCTGGGTGCGGATCGTGCGCGCCCCCGAGTCGCCGGAGCCGGTGGAGCTCACGGGCCTCCCCGTCGCCCCGGTCGCCCGCGCCGTCGCCGACGCGGTGTCGGGCCTCACGGACGCGGAGACGGTACGCCGGCTGCTCACCGAGGCCGTGCGCGGCGGGCACTGCGAACCGGGCGCGGTGGTCCGGGAGTTGAGCCGGGCCCGGCTGCTCTCCCGGCCGCACGTGGTGGACGCGGTGGACGCGCTGCTCGCCGAGGGGCGCTCGCTCTCCGAGCAGCGGCTCTACGAGATGGTGCGGGAGTTCGCGCTGCCGGACCCGCTGTGGAACGTGGACCTGCGGCTGCCGGGCGGCCCGCACCTGGGCGGGGTGGACGCCTACTGGCCGGACCAGGCGGTCGCCGTGGAGCTGGACACCCGGGCGCCCCGGCAGGACGACGACGAGCTGTGGACCGAGTACACCCGGAAGCGGGAGCACCTGGAGCGGCTCGGCATCACGGTCGTCCACCTCACCCCGCGCAAGCTGCGCGAGGCGATGGACCAGCAGGCCACCGTGGTCCGTACGGCCCTGATGGCCGCACCGGACCGGCAGCCCGCCGCGTACGTCGTCGTCCTGCCGCGGTGAGCGCTACTTCTTCGGGTCGGTGCCGCAGAACTCGGCCTCGACGACCTTCTCGGTGTCGCCGGTCCAGTCGGCGTTGAAGTTGCCGGCGAGGGAGTGCTCGCCGTCGCGGGTCACATGGGCCAGCGAGGTGGAGCCGTGGATGCCGCCGCCGTGGCCCCAGACCTCCTCCCCACAGCTCAGCTTCTGCTTCATCAGCCCGAGGCCGTAGCCGACGTTCGGGTACTCGGGGGAGATCGGGACGGTGGTCGTCATCTCCTTCAGACCGTCCTTCGTGAGGAGCCGTCCCTTGAGCAGGGCCGAGTAGAAGGTCTGCAGGTCGCGGGAGTCGGAGATGATCTCGCCCGCCGCGCCCGCGATGCTCGGGTTGAGGTCGGAGACCTCGTGGACGGGGGCGTTCACGTCCCGGGAGAGCTTGGAGTACGCCGGGCTGCTGGGCTCCGGCATGGCCGAGCGGGTGCCGGGGACGGTGGTGGCGCGGAGCTTGAGCGGCTTGATGATCCGGTTCTCGACGGCCTTGCCGTACGGGCGCCCGGTGACCTTCTCGATCACCATGCCGGCGAGGACGAAGTTGGTGTTGGAGTAGTTCCAGGCGGCGCCGGGCTCGAAGTCGGGCTTGTGGGCCATCGCGACGGCCACGAGCTGCCGCGGGGTCCAGGTGTCGTAGCGGTGCTCCAGGAAGCCGGGGCCGAAGACCCGCTCCTGGAAGGCGGGGTCCTCGGTGTAGCTGTAGATGCCGCTGGTGTGGTTGAGCAGCTGGCGGACGGTGATCCGGGAGCCGTCGTGGCCGTTGCCCCGGACGACGCCGGGGAGCCACTTCTCGACCGGGTCGTCGAGGTCGATGCGGCCCTCCGCCTGGAGCTGGAGGAGGACGGTGGCGGTGAAGGTCTTGGTGATGGAGCCGACGCGGTAGCGGTCGTCGCCCTTGCGCTCGCCCGCGGTGCCGGTCCAGCGGTCGTGCCCGTCACGGGCCTGGGCGACGGCACCGGGCACCCCGTCGGCGACGGCCGCGTCGAGGGCCCGCTGGGTGGCGGCGTGGTCCTTGTGGTGCGCCGGCGCCGGCTTCGCGGCCGCGAGGGCGGGGGTGGCGAGGACGGTGGCCGTGAGGCCCGCGACGACGGTGGCGGCGAGGACGGTGCGGGCACGGCGTGCGGTGCGTGCGGCTGACATGCGGGGCTCCCCTGACGTACGGACGTGAACGTGATCGGTCACGGGAGGGGACCGCCGGGCCCGGGGCGGGGGTTGAGGGTGATCTTGGCGGTTGAGTGCTTTTCAGCCGTTTGCCGGGTCGGTGAGGTGCGAGCGGCCCAGGGGCGGCCGGTCGCGCCAGAGCTGGAGGCCGATGTCGACGAGTTCGACGCGGACGAGGGAGGGCACGGAGTCGAGCGGGTGCCAGGCGGCGAGGTCGGTGGAGCCGCCGGTCTCGTTGCGCAGGGCACCCCCGGTGACCTGGGCCTCGTAGATGATCCGCAGCCCCTGCCAGTCGCCGGGCCCGCCGAGCCGGCGGAGCCAGGAGCGCCGGATGGAGTCGATGCCGAGGAGGGCGGTGGGCTCGGTCAGATAGCCGGTCTCCTCCTCGACCTCGCGGACGACGGTACGGACGGGCTCCTCGCCGTGGTCCATGCCGCCGCCCGGCAGCGTCCACCGTTTGACGCCGTCCTTGGCGACCCAGCGGGCGAGGAGTATCTCGTCGCCCCGGACACACACGGCGTAGGCCGCCACCCTCAACTCGGTTGTCATGGAGCGAGGTTAGAGCCAGTAAGCCGGGTATGGGCGGCCCGTCACGCGGGCGGCGGCGAGACCGACGGCCACCAGGAGGAGGGACGCGAGCACGAGAAGGCCGAGAAACGACCAGAAGGGCGGGGCCTGGAGGGCGACGATGACGGCCGTGGCCGCGGCGGGCGAGTGCGGGGTACGGGCGAGCATCATCACGCCCAGGGCCAGACCGCCCGCCACCGCGGCGCCCCAGAGGCCGGGCCCGGCCAGGGCGAGGACCGCGAAGCCGGTGAGGGCGGAGAGCAGCTGGCCGCCCAGGACCGAACGCGGCTGGGAGAGCGGCAGTTCGGGGGCGCCGGCCACGAGCGCCATGCTGGCGGCGAGGGGCGGGATGAGCAGCGGCTGGTGGAGGACGGTGCCGACCGCGACCAGGAGGAGGAGGGCGGTGACGGCGGCGGCCGTGGAGGCGAGCACGATCGCGGGGCGGGGGCGGGGAGGCGCCGCGCGGGGGGGGGGGGCGGGCGGCGGGTGGTGACGGCGGTCGTCAACTGGGGCTCCAGAGTTTCGGGTTGGCCGGGGAGTACTCCGGTGGTGACCAGCGCAGGGGGCTGCCCGCCGGGGTTTCGATCGTGCGGTCCACGCGGAAGCGGGTGACGCGGCCCTCGGAGTCGTACACGGTGTGCGCGAGGCCGCTGAGCTGGAGGGTCAGGCCCGTCTCCCAGTCGAGGAAGAGCAGTCCCGCGCGGCCGTCCTCCTCCAGATTGCCCAGGGTCAGGAACATGGAGTTGCCCGGGTAGTCGCGCCAGCTGAGCTCGCTGGGCGTGTCGACCCGGACGAAGCCGGGGTTGCCGCCCCGGTGGCTGGTGTCGAGGCCGTCGGGGGCGGCGGTGGCGATGAAGAACGTGTCCGCCGCCCGGATCCGGCGGACCTGGTCGGGGGTGAGCGCCTCGCCGTGCCGGGCCGCACCCGCCTCGGGGCCGACGGGCTCGGAGCCGTACCACTCCCGCTTCTGGAGGTACTTCGGGCAGTTCGAGAAGACCTGCTCGGCCTCGATCGTGAAGCCCCGGGCGCTGGTCCTCGCCGTGCCGTTCAGGCGCATACGGCGGCGGGTGCGGGGATCCAGGGCGAGGGTGCCGACGGGGGCGCCGTCGGGCGTGCCCTCGGGGAGGGGCGCGGCGACCGAGACCGTGTGGGGGCCGGTGGCCCGGACGAAGCCGGGCGCGCCGGTCAGCAGGGTCGCCCAGACGCGGGCCTCGGCGTCCGCCGTGCCGAGCATCAGCATGGGCTGGGCTTCCAGGAAGGCGGCGGCGATGGGGCGGATGCCGGGGGTGATGGAGCGGCCTACGTGGGCGGCGATGTCCTGGACGCCCTCGCGTGCCTGGACGGCCAGGGAGCCGGAGTGGTACGCGGTGTTCACGGGGGCCTCCGTAAGTGCGGGGTCGGTGGGTGCGGGTGCGGGCCTCGGCGCGGCCGGCGCGTTCGTGGTTGTGCCCACCCGTTCCTCCCCCTAGGACTTCGTCCTGGAGGGACCCCATGCGGAACGCATGCCCACAACCAGGCGCGACTAGAAGAAGCCGCAGGTCGGGGCCGTTTCCGAGGGGGCTTCTGCGGTTTCCGCGCCCTTCGGGACCGAGATCTCCAGGCGGGTGCCGTCCGGGTCGTGGAAGAAGATGCCGCCCGAGGCCGCGCCCTCGCGGTGGGCGACGACGCCCTCGTACGCGAACGTGGCGCCGCGCGCCGTGAGCGCGGCCTCGGCGGCGCGGACGTGCTCGATGGACTCCGCCTCGAACGCGAGGTGGTGCAGGCCCGGCCGGCCGGAGTCGTAGGTGCCCTCGGCCTGCTGCCAGAGGGTGAGGACCAGGCGGCCGTCCTGGCCGAGGAAGGCGTACCGGCTGTCCTTCTCCGCGCCCTCGCCGAGGACCTCGAAGCCGAGGACGTCGCCGTAGAAGGCGAGCGAGCGCGTCAGGTCGGTGACGTTGAGGCCGACGTGATGGGTGGCGAGCGTGCCGATCGCGGACATGACAGTTCCCTTCGGAGGGCGGGGCAGCCGGGCAACCCCTCGGGCTAACCTTCTATCTCGACTTTAGAGGTTAGCCAGAGCGGGAGTCAACCGGTCACGTACTCTTGAGGGGTTAGTCCATCGAGGAGGATGTCCGCCCATGACCGCCATCGATCCCCGGCCGCTCACCGGCGAGCCCGTCTCCCTGGACCTGCTGAACACCCGCTGGAACGACGAAGGCGTCCGCCAGGACCTGCTCACGGATGTCGAGGGGCTCTCCGTCTGGCTCGCCGCCAACGGCCTGGAGCAGCGGTTCGCCGCCGACGCGGTCACCCTGCGGCACACCCTGGCCGCCCGGGACGCGCTCGCCGCGCTGGTCGACCGGCCCGCCGACCCCTCCGCCACCACGCGCGTGGACGCCGTCCTCGGGCACGGCCGCATCCGGGCCACCCTCACCACCGAGGGCCCCGGCGAGGAGGCCGAGTTCGCGGACCCCGCCTGGGGGCCCGGCTGGACGGCAGCGCGCGACTACCTCGACCTGCTGCGCACCGCGCCCGACCGGATCCGGGCCTGCGCCCACGAGGCCTGCATCCTGCACTTCTTCGACACCTCGCGGAACGGCACCCGCCGCTGGTGCTCGATGGCGGTCTGCGGCAACCGCGCCAAGGCCTCCCGCCACTACGCCCGTACGAAGGAGAGTTGAGCCGCACGAGGCTGCGACTCGTCCCTGTTCCGGTGAGTTCGTCCCGTGTGGCGCGTCTGGCGCGCTGGCGGGTTTGTGCCGCGGCGGCAATCCGGCCCCGGGCAACTCTCCACAAACCCCTGTCCCTTGCGAAAGGCTGAGCGGTCATCCGGCATCAGATTCCGGACACCCTCCTTTCACAAACAGGGATGTAAATGACCACCCCCGAAACTCGGAGCTCCATACCCGGAAGCTCGACGCACGGGCCCAGACGCGCGGCCCGCATCGCGGCCGCCGCCGGACTCGTCGCGGCCCTCGTCGCGACCGGTGCCGCGCCCGTGCTCGCCGCCGAAGCCCCGGCGACCACTCCCCCGGTCAAGTCCTCGAACCCGGCCGACAAGCTCGGCGCCATCGACGCCCAGCGGCTCACCGAGGCCCAGGCGAACGGCGAGAAGAACGTCACCGTCCTCGTCGCCACCGCCCCCGGCGCCACCGAGCAGGTCGCCGCGCAGCTCGACGCCGTCGACGGCGCCTCCGTCGGCAAGCAGCAGGACGCCCTCGGCTACGTCCGCGCCACCCTGCCGACCGCCAAGGCCGCCGCCGCCATCAAGGCCGCCACCGGCCTCTCCTCCGTCCAGTCCATCGACCTCCAGGCGGAGATCGCGCTGGACGACCCGACGCCGGACGCGGGCGCCGCGGCGGGTGCCGTCTCCGGCACCACCGTCGCCACGACCTACCCGGCCCCGGGCAAGGACACCCCGGCGAAGAACCCGTACAACCCCTCGTACGAGACGGGCGCGGTCGACTTCGTCAAGGAGCACCCGAAGGCCGACGGCCGCGGCGTGACCATCGGCATCCTGGACTCGGGTGTCGACCTGGGCCACCCGGCCCTGCAGAAGACCACCACCGGCGAGCGCAAGATCGTCGACTGGGTCACCGCCACCGACCCGCTCACCGAGGGCGACGCCACCTGGCGCGCGCAGATCACCCCCGTCGCCGGCCCCGTCTTCACCGCCTCCGGCCAGAGCTGGACGGCCCCCGCGGGCTCCTACCAGTTCAGCCGCTTCACCGAGGCGGCCACCAAGGGCGGCGACCCCAAGGGCGACATCAACCGGGACGGCGACACCACCGACGTCTTCGGCATGCTGTACGACCCGGCCGCCGGAACCGTCCGCGTGGACACCGACCAGAACAACGACTTCACGGACAACGCGCCGCTGAAGCCGTACAAGGACGGGTACCAGATCGGCTACTTCGGTACCGACAACCCGGCCACCGAGGTCGTCGAGCGCACTCCGTTCGTCGTGGAGATCCGCAAGGACGTCCCGATGGACCCGCTGGGCGGAACCTGGGTCGGCCAGAAGCGCGACTTCGTCAACATCGGTCTCGTCGAGTCCTCGCACGGCACCCACGTCGCCGGCATCACCGCCGCCCACAGCCTCTTCGGCGGCAGGATGAACGGCGCCGCGCCCGGCGCGAAGATCGTCTCCTCGCGCGCGTGCACCTGGTCCGGCGGCTGCACCAACACCGCCCTCACCGAGGGCATGACGGACCTCGTCGTCAACCGCGGCGTCGACATCGTCAACATGTCGATCGGCGGCCTGCCGCAGCAGAACGACGGCGACAACGTCCGCTCGCGCCTCTACACCCGCCTGATCGACCAGTACGGCGTCCAGCTGGTCATCTCGGCCGGCAACGAGGGTCCCGGCATCAACACGATCGGCGACCCCGGTCTGGCCGACAAGGTCCTCTCGGTCGGCGCGGCGGTCTCCCAGTCGACCTGGGCCGCCAACTACGGCTCGGCCGTCGAGAAGAAGTACGCCATGTTCCCCTTCTCCTCGCGCGGCCCGCGTGAGGACGGCGGCTTCACCCCGACCATCACCGCCCCCGGCTCGGCCGTGAACACCATCCCGACCTGGCAGCCGGGCGCCGGCGTCGCCGAGGCGGGCTACACCCTGCCCGCCGGCTACGGCATGCTCAACGGCACCTCGATGTCCTCGCCGCAGGCGGCGGGCGCGAGCGCGCTGCTGATCTCGGCCGCGAAGCAGAAGGGCATCGCGCTCTCCCCGCTCACCCTGCGGACCGCGCTCACCTCCACCGCGAAGCGCATCCCCGGTGTCGCCGCGCACGAGCAGGGCTCGGGCCTCATCGACATCGAGGACGCCTGGGAGTCGATCAAGGACGGTGCCACCGCCCACGACTACAAGGTCCAGGCCCCGGTCGACACCGTGATCTTCCCGGCCCCGCACACCGGCACCGGTGTGTACGACCGCGAGGGCGGCCTCAAGGTCGGCCAGAAGCGCGTCTACGACGTCACCATCACGCGCACGAACGGCCCGGACCGGCCGGTCTGGCACGAGCTGAGCCTCAAGTACAACGACGGCACCTTCCGCATCCTCGGTGAGGACTTCGTCGCGCTGCCGCTCAACAAGCCGGTCACCGTCAAGCTCCAGGCCCGCGCCGCCACCGCCGGTGCGCACAGCGTCATCCTGGAGGCCGACGACCTGTTCACCGAGGGCGTCGACAAGCAGATCCTCGCCACCTCGATCGTCTCGAACGACCTGGTCGCCCCGGGCTACAACCTCTCCGCCACGGGCTCGGTGCAGCGCAACAGCAGCAAGTCCTACTTCGTCACCGTGCCCCAGGGCGCCAAGACGCTGGAGGTCGCGCTCGGCGGTCTGAAGGAGAAGAGCCAGACCCGGTTCATCTCCATCCACCCGTACGGCGTCGGCATCGAGGACAGCGCCACCACGCAGTGCTACCCGCACTACAACCCGGCCAACACCTGCCGCCCGGACCTGCGGTCCTACCCGAACCCGACGCCCGGCGTCTGGGAGATCGAGGTCGAGTCCCGCCGCACGTCGCCGGACCTGGACAACCCGTACACCCTGAACGTCAGCGCCCTCGGCGTCGACTTCGCCCCGGCCGTCCAGACGGTCGCCGAGGCGAAGATCGGCACCCCGGCCGCCGTCCAGTGGCAGGTCACCAACCGCTTCGCGGGCATCGCGGGCACCCTCAAGGGCGGCTCGCTCGGCTCGCAGAAGAGCGAGACGCCGACCATCCAGCACCACGAGCAGCAGACGAAGACCGTCACCATCGGTGAGGGCGTCGAGCGGCTCGACATCGCCATCGGCAACACCTCCGACAAGGCCGCCGACCTCGACCTCACCGTCACGCTGAACGGCGCCACCGTGGGCCAGTCGGCGGACGGCGACTCGGAGGAGTCCGTCTCCCTCGTGAAGCCGGCCCCGGGCACGTACACCGTCGTCATCGACGGCTACTCGGTCCAGGCCGCGGGCGGCACCACGTACGACTACAAGGACGTGTACTACTCGTCCGCGCTCGGCACCGTGAAGGTGGACGAGTCGAAGCCGGTCACCCTGGCCAACGGCGCCTCCGCCCCGGTGGCGGCCGAGGTCCTGGTCGCCGGCGCGGCCCCCGAGGGACGCCAGTTCTTCGGCGAGGTCCAGCTGCTCAACGCGCGCGGCACCGTCGCGGGCACCGGCAGCGTCCTGATCGGCGCAGTCACCCCGTAACAGCCCCGTTTTCCCTAGGGGCGGGCGCCGAGCGCCCGCCCCTCCCTTTTCGGGTGTCCACGGGAATCGGAAGAACGTCCGCTCCTTGGACAGTGACTCCGCTCCCTACCCGAAGGAGGGGCTTCCAACCGAAGGGTTGCGGTCCAGCCCGAACCGACCCCTCACGGGGTGTAATGAAGATATCACGGTATGAAGCGGCGCTCTCAGAGAGAGAAACGGATTGGACAAGGCGCCCCGGGACATACGCATCATGGACCGGCAGCACCCTGCACATACGTACGGAGGAGTCCCCGTGAAGGTCGGAATCGTCGGAGCCACTGGTCAGGTCGGCACGGTCATGCGCAAGATCCTCGCGGAGCGCAACTTCCCGGTCGACGAGCTGCGGCTCTTCGCCTCGGCCCGTTCCGCCGGCACCGTCGTCGACGGCGTCACGGTCGAGGACGCCTCCACCGCCGACTACACCGGCCTCGACATCGTGCTCTTCTCCGCCGGCGGCGCCACCTCCAAGGCCCTCGCCGAGAAGGTCGCCTCGCAGGGCGCCGTCGTGATCGACAACTCCTCCGCCTGGCGCCGCGACCCCGAGGTCCCCCTCGTGGTCTCCGAGGTCAACCCGCACGCGATCAAGGACCGCCCCAAGGGCATCATCGCCAACCCGAACTGCACCACGATGGCCGCCATGCCGGTCCTCAAGCCGCTCCACCAGGAGGCCGGCCTCACCGCGCTGATCGCCACCACCTACCAGGCCGTCTCCGGCTCGGGCGTGGCCGGCGTCGCCGAGCTGCGCACCCAGGCCTGCGCCGTGGCCGAGACCGCCGACCAGCTCGCCTTCGACGGCGAGGCCGTCGAGTTCCCCGAGCCCGCCGTCTACAAGCGCCCGATCGCCTTCAACGTGGTCCCGCTGGCCGGCTCGATCGTCGACGACGGCACCTTCGAGACCGACGAGGAGCAGAAGCTCCGCAACGAGTCCCGCAAGATCCTGGAGATCCCCGAGCTCAAGGTCTCCGGCACCTGCGTGCGCGTCCCGGTCTTCTCCGGCCACTCCCTCCAGGTCAACGCCCGCTTCGACCGTCCGATCAGCGTCGAGCGCGCCTACGAGCTCCTCAAGGACGCCGAGGGCGTCGAGCTCTCCGAGATCCCCACCCCGCTCCAGGCGGCCGGCAAGGACGCCTCGTACGTGGGCCGCATCCGTGTGGACGAGACCGTCGAGAACGGCCTCGCGCTCTTCCTCTCCAACGACAACCTGCGCAAGGGCGCGGCGCTGAACGCCGTGCAGATCGCGGAGCTCGTCGCGGCCGAGCTCAAGGGCTGATCCCAGGATCCTCCGGAGGGGCGGCTTCCCGTTGCGGGGAGCCGCCCCTCCGGCGTGCCCGCCCGTGCCAGAGTTCCCCCATGACCCAGATACCCAAGGGGGCCGACGTCGCGGTGCCCCCGCAGGCCCTTCATGTCGCGGTCAGCTGGCGCACCGGGCACGGGGTTCCCGACGTGGACGTCTCCGCGCTGCTCCTCGGGGCCGGGGAACGGGTGCGGGGCGACGCCGATCTGGTGTTCTACAACCACGCCGAGCACCCCTCGGGGGCCGTCCGGCACCTGGGGAAGTCGGCCCCCGGCGCGCCCGGGAGCCCGGCCGCGGACTGGCTGTGGCTGGACCTCGCGCGCGTGGAGCCCGATGTCGGACGTCTGGTGATCGCCGCCTCCGCCGACGGCGGCGCCTTCGGGCAGGTGCCGGGGCTCGACGTGCGGGTCACGGACGCGGCCGGGAACCCGGTGGCGTACTGCGCGATCGGGGACGCGACGACGGAGACGGCCTTCGTCTTCGGGGAGTTCTACCGGTGGGACGGCGGCTGGCGGTTCCGGGCGGTCGGCCAGGGGTACGCCTCGGGGCTCGCCGGGCTCGCGACGGACTTCGGCATCGTGGTGGAGTACCCGCCGCCGCCCATCCCGGGCCCCGGCTATGTGCCCCCGCCGCCGCCCCCGGCGCCCGCCGCCCCGCCGGTGCCGGTGGCCGATCCGTACGGCGGGGCGTTCCGGCCCTGCGTGTACCAGGGCCGCGGCAAGGAGACCGTGCACTGCGACCCGGGGCTCCCGGCGGGGCACTGGGTGCTCCTGGAGATCGAGTCGTACCACTCGCTGTCCACGACGATCGAGGCCTGCGACGCGTACGGGCGGGCCGAGGACTTCCTCCTCACGGCGTACGAGGACGACGTACGCGCGCGTACCGTCGCCCTCGTCCCGCGCGCCCGGCCGCTGACCCTGCGGGTGGAGGCCGACACCCCGTGGACGCTACGGGTGCTTCCGCTCTCCCACACGCGCCGCTTCGACAGTCACGTCGAGGGGATCGCCCACGATCTGGTGATCTACGAGGGGCCGGCCGGGGTACTCGACTTCGCGCACCTCGGGGAGTCCCACTTCACCGTCCACCAGCACACCCCGCCGCTCGACCCGCTCTACGACGACGAGGAGCAGGACCTGCTGGTCAACGAGATCGGGGAGGTCCGGGTGAGCGCCCCGGTACCGGGCCCGGGGCTGCTGCGGATCAGCGGTGACGGGCCGTGGAAATGTTCCGTGCGCCGCTGAGCCGGCCCGTGGAAGGATGGCCCAAACGTCACGAAACCGAGGAGTTGACCGGGTGCCTGGGACCAACCTGACCCGTGAAGAGGCTCAGCAGCGGGCGGCGCTGCTGAGCGTGGACGCGTACGAGGTCGAACTCGACCTCACCGGTGCGCAGGAGGGCGGCACCTACCGGTCCGTCACCACCGTCCGCTTCGATTCCGCCGAGGCCGGCGCCGAGACCTTCATCGATCTCGTCGCCCCCGCCGTCCACGAGGTCGTGCTCAACGGCCGCTCGCTCGACGTCGCCGCCGTCTTCCGCGACTCGCGGATCGCGCTGGCCGGCCTGGCCGCGGGCCGCAACGAGCTGAAGGTCGTCGCCGACTGCGCGTACACCAACACGGGTGAGGGTCTGCACCGTTTCGTCGACCCGGTCGACGAGCAGGCCTATCTGTACACCCAGTTCGAGGTACCGGACGCGCGGCGGGTCTTCGCCTCGTTCGAGCAGCCCGACCTGAAGGCGACCTTCCAGTTCACCGTGAAGGCCCCCAGCGGCTGGTCGGTGATCTCGAACTCGCCGACGCCGAAGCCCGAGAACGACGTGTGGGTCTTCGAGCCGACCCCTCGCATCTCCACGTACATCACGGCCCTCATCGTCGGCCCGTACCACTCGGTGCACTCGACGTACGAGAAGGACGGGCAGGTCGTCCCGCTGGGCATCTACTGCCGTCCGTCGCTGGCCGAGTTCCTGGACGCGGAGCACATCTTCGACGTGACCCGCCAGGGCTTCGACTGGTTCCAGGAGAAGTTCGCGTACGACTACCCCTTCGCCAAGTACGACCAGCTGTTCGTGCCGGAGTTCAACGCGGGCGCGATGGAGAACGCGGGCGCGGTCACCATCCGCGACCAGTACGTCTTCCGCTCGAAGGTGACGGACGCGGCGTACGAGCGGCGCGCCGAGACCATCCTCCACGAGCTCGCCCACATGTGGTTCGGCGACCTCGTCACCATGGAGTGGTGGAACGACCTGTGGCTGAACGAGTCGTTCGCCACCTACACCTCGGTCGCCTGCCAGGCCTCGGTCAAGGGCACCCGCTGGCCGAACGCCTGGACCACCTTCGCCAACTCGGAGAAGACCTGGGCCTACCGCCAGGACCAGCTGCCGTCGACGCACCCGATCATGGCCGAGATCAACGACCTGGAGGACGTGCTCGTCAACTTCGACGGCATCACGTACGCCAAGGGCGCCTCGGTCCTGAAGCAGCTCGTGGCGTACGTCGGCCAGGACGAGTTCTTCAAGGGCGTGCAGGCGTACTTCCAGGCGCACGCCTTCGGGAACACCCGCCTGTCCGACCTCCTCGGCGCCCTGGAGGAGACCTCCGGGCGTGACCTGAAGACCTGGTCGAAGGCCTGGCTGGAGACCGCCGGCATCAACATCCTCCGCCCGGAGATCGAGACCGACGAGAACGGCGTCATCACCGCCTTCGCCGTCCGCCAGGAGGCCCCGGCGCTGCCCGCCGGCGCCAAGGGCAAGGCCGTGCTGCGCCCGCACCGCATCGCGATCGGCTTCTACGACCTGGACGAGAGCGGCAAGCTGGTCCGCACCGACCGCCTGGAGCTGGACATCGCGGCGGCCGAGCGGACCCCGGTCGCGGAGCTGGCCGGCAAGGCCCGCCCGGCGGTCGTCCTCCTCAACGACGACGACCTGTCGTACGCGAAGGTCCGCCTCGACGAGGTGTCCCTGAAGAACGTCACCGCGCACCTCGGCGACTTCGCCGAGTCCCTGCCGCGCGCCCTGTGCTGGGCCTCGGCCTGGGACATGACCCGCGACGGCGAGCTGGCCACCCGCGACTACCTGGACCTGGTGCTCTCCGGCATCGCCAAGGAGTCCGACATCGGTGTGGTCCAGTCGCTCCAGGGCCAGGTGAAGGCGGCCCTCGACCTGTACGCGGCGCCGGAGTGGCGCGCGACGGGCCTGGCCCGCTGGGGTGCCTTCGCCCAGGAGCAGCTGCGCGCGGCCGAGGGCGGCAGCGACCACCAGCTGGCGTGGGCGCGTGCCTTCGCGGCCACGGCCCGCGAGGACGCGGAGCTCGACGTGCTCGCGGCGCTGCTCGACGGCTCCGAGGTCATCGAGGGCCTGGCCGTCGACACCGAGCTGCGCTGGGCGTTCGTGCAGCGCCTCGCGGCCACCGGTCGCTTCGACGAGGCGGAGATCGCCGCCGAGCTGGAGCGCGACCGGACGGCGGCGGGCGAGCGTCACGCGGCCACCGCGCGCGCGGCCCGTCCGACGGAGGCGGCGAAGGCGGAGGCCTGGGCCTCGGTCGTCGAGGACGACAAGCTGGCGAACGCCGTGCAGGCGGCCGTCATCGGCGGCTTCGTCCAGGCCGACCAGCGCGAGCTGCTCGCCCCGTACACCGCGAAGTACTTCGCGGCGATCAAGGGCGTCGCGGAGACCCGCAGCCACGAGATCGTCCAGCAGATCGTGGTCGGTCTCTACCCGACGCTCCAGGTCTCGCAGGAGACCCTGGACGCGACGGACGCGTGGATCGCCGAGCACAACCCGGTCCCGGCGCTGCGGCGCATGGTGACGGAGTGCCGCGCGGGCGTGGAGCGCGCCCTGAAGGCGCGTGCGGCGGACGCGGCGGCCGCGCAGTAGTACCCGCTTGAACGGCGAAGGGGCGCCCTCCCCCGTGGGGGCGCCCCTTCGCCGCGTCTGTCGGAGGCGGTGCTTGGAGTCCGCCCGGCGGGCGGGCGTCGGCGCGCGGCCGCGCCGCCGGGCGGAAGCTTTTCCCTCGGAGGGGCCTCAGCCGCCGAGCGCCGCGTACCGGGCGCGCAGATCGGCCGCGCCCTGCTCCGTCAGCGCCCCGTGGAGACGCATCCGGGCGACGCCGCCGTCGGGGAAGGCGTCGAGCCGGACGTGGGTGACGACTGCCTGCGCGGGGAGCTTGAAGCGGTGCAGGGTGTCGGGCTGGAGGCGGGTGCGCGGGATGATCTCGAACCACTCTCCGCTCTCGCCATTGCGGCCCTGGAGGGCGATCCAGCCGGCCGAGTTGCCCTTGAGGTAGGCGGTGTCGATCTCGACGGCGCGGACGACGCCCTGGGCGACGAGCTTGAAGCGGACCCAGTCGTTGGTGTCGCGGACCCGGCGGCGGCGGTTCTCCCAGCCGTCGTCCATCTTGCGGGAGGTGCCGGGCAGGATGATCTGGGTCGGCGAGGAGTAGAACTTGTCCGAGGCGTCCTCGTACGAGCCGCCGTTGAGCACGGCGATCAGGTCGAGGGTGCCGAGGAGCTCCAGCCACTCGGGGTCCGGTACGACCTCGCCGTGGACGCGGAGCCGGGCGACGCCGCCGTCGGGGTGCTGGCAGAGCCGTACGTGGGTGAAGCGGCGCTCGGCGGTGATCGCGAAGCCGTTGGCGGCGTGGCCGCGGACGGGGGTCGGCGGGACGAGCTCCTCCCACTTCGCGTCGAGCAGCTCGGCGGGGCTGGGCGAGCCTTCGACGGCGGTGGCCTGGATGCTGACCTTCTGCGGGTAGTTGCCGCGGAAGTGGGCGGTGTCGACGATGATCCCGCGGATCACACCGGGGGCGCCGAGGCGGACGATCGCCCAGTCGTGGTCCTCGGGGGCCGGGAAGACGTTCTCGGCGTCGGCGCCGCGGCGGCGGCGGGTCTCCCAGCCGTCCATGATCTTGCCCTTGTGCCCGAAGTGCTCCGGGTCGAAGACGGCGCGCTCGCGGACGAGGAGGTTCTCCCGCTCGGCGAAGAACTCGTCGTTGGCGGCGACGACCCCGGCGCCGAGGCGGCGGTCGGCGAGGTCGACGAGCTCGGTGAAGGGGAAGTCACCGGTGCGGTAGTCGGCGTACGGGTCGCCTCCGGAGTAGGGGGCGGCGTCGTTGGCGTGCGGGTCCTGGTTCGCGTCGAGGCTGCTCATGGCTTCGACTCTCCCGCGCCGACCGCGCCGCGGTCCATCGAATGTTTTCGACGATGCCGTTCAGTTCTACTGAACGGTTTCGCGGGCCGCCGCCGCCTGCCGGAGCGCGGCGAGCACCCGGGCCACCGCGGGACCCTCCTCCGCACCGCTCCGTACCGCCGCGACGACGTGGCGGCGCGGCTGGTCGGCGGAGAGGACGCGCATGACGACCCCGGTGCCGCCCCGGCGGTCCGCGAAGGCCATCCGGGGCACGAGCGCGATCCCCATCCCGGCCTCGACCATGGCGAGGATCGCGGTCCAGCCGGAGGCGCTGTGGGCCTGCTCGGGCACGAAGCCGGCGGCCTCGCAGGCGGCGGTGGTGATCTCGGACCAGGGTCCCGAGCCGCCGAAGATCCAGGGCTCGGCGGCGAGGTCGGCGAGCCGCAGGCCGGGCGCGTCGGCGAGCGGGTGGCCGGCGGGCAGGGCGACGTCGAGGGGGTCGGCGAGCAGCGGCACCCTGCTGTACTTGGGGTCGCGCGCGGAGGGCGCGTGCGCGGCGAGCGAGAGCGCGAGGTCGACCTCGCCGGCGGTGAGCAGCTCGTACGCCTCCGCCGCCTCGGCCTCCCGGATCCGGACGTCGAGCCCGGGGTGGGCGGTCCGCAGCTGCCGGACGGCGGGCACGACGAGCGCGGGCACGGACGTCGAGAAGGCCGCGACCCGCACCTGGCCGGCCTCGCCCCGCAGATAGCCGTCGAGTTCGGCGTCGGCGCGCTCCAGCTGGGCGAAGACCACCTCGGCGTGGCGCAGCACCAGATGGGCGGCGTCGGTGAGGCGGACCCGGCGGCCCTGGGCCTCCAGGAGCCGCACCCCGAGCTGTTTGGCGAGGTTGGTGAGCTGCTGCGAGACGGCCGAGGGGGTCATGAGCAGCGCCTCCGCGGTCGCGGTGACGGTGCCGCGGTCGCGGAGGGTGCGGAGGATCTGGAGCTTCTTGATGTCCCACTCGGTCATGGGGCGCAACATATCGGGCCTCGCTCCACCGGGCCGCGGCTAGCGGGTCGAGCTCATGGCGACCCCGCCGAGGATGAGGACCATGCTCGCGCCGCCGAGGAGGCCGAGCTGTTCGCCGAGGAGGGCGTACGAGAGGAGGGCGACGCAGACGGGCTGGAGGTAGTAGACGATCCCGGAGCGGGCGGCGCCGATCAGGGTGACGGCCTTGTTCCAGGCGAAGAAGGCGACGGCGGAGGAGAGCACGCCGACGTAGACGAGGGGGCCGACGGTGCCGGTGGTGGGCTCGAAGCCGCCCTGGACGGCGAGGCTGATCCCGTACGCCGGGAGGAGCATGAGGGCGCCGAGGGCGAAGGTGGTGAAGAGGAAGGCGAG
The DNA here is from genome assembly GCF_041053105.1 of Streptomyces sp. R44. Taxonomy (NCBI): domain Bacteria; kingdom Bacillati; phylum Actinomycetota; class Actinomycetes; order Kitasatosporales; family Streptomycetaceae; genus Streptomyces; species Streptomyces sp. R44. The sequence goes on from NZ_CP163444.1 coordinate 3,052,184, forward strand.
GCCGCCGAGTTCGGCGGGGCGGCGCTTGAGCAGGGCGCTGTAGGAGGCGAAGCAGACGGCGGCGGCCATGACCCAGAGGTCGCCGGTGGCGAAGTCGGGGGTGAGCGAGCCCTTGCTGACGAGGAGCAGGACGCCGGCGCAGGCGATGAGCATGCCGGTGGTGCGGCGCGGGCCGAGGCGGTTGCCGCCGAGCCGGGCGAAGACGGCCATGAGGACCGGGGAGGCGGCCATGATCATGCCCATGTTGCCGGCGGAGGTGGCGGTCCCGGCCTGGTTGACCAGGGTGTTGTAGACGGTGATGCCGAGCAGCGAGGCGAGGGCGAGGAAGCGGAGGTGACGGCGGATCAGGTGCCGCTGCCGCCAGGTCTCGCGGGCGGCGAGGGGGGCGACGGCGACGAGGGCGACGATCCAGCGCCAGAAGGCGGCCTGCACCGGGGGGACGGTGTCGTGGAGGGCGCGGGCGACGACGAAGCTGCCGGACCAGACGACGGTGGCGAGGAGGGCGAGGAGCACGCCGAGGCCGGCGCCCTTGATGGGTGCCGGCCTCTCGGTGGCTGCGGTGGTGCTGTCGGTGGCGGTGGTCGGGTTGCGTGCGGTGCTCAGGCTCATGGGCCTTACCGTCGCACCCCGGAAACCTCCAGGTCCATCGAAACTTCCTGACCGTTCTTTTCAGCTCCACTGAACGATTCGACCTCGGGGGCGACCTTCTTGGGCGTACGGGGGCTCAGCTGGCCGGCCAGGGTGGCGCCGAAGGCGATCACCATGCCGAGCACCTGCACCGGACCGAGGGCCTGACCGAGAGCCACCCAGCCGATGACGGCGGCGGTGATCGGCGAGAGCGGGCCGAGGAGGGTGGCCGAGGAGGCGCTCAGCCGCTCGATGCCACGGAACCAGAGGAAGTACGAGATCGCGGTGTTGCCGAAGGCGAGGTAGGCGTAGCCGGCCAGGTTGGTGCCGGTCATGGCCGGCGGGGCGCCCTCGATCAGGAAGGCGAGGGGGGCGATGACCAGGCCGCCCGCGGTGAGCTGCCAGCCGGTGAGCGCGAGGGCGCCGACGCCCTCGGGGCGGCCCCAGCGCTTGGTGAAGACGATGCCGGCGGACATCGAGAGCGAGGAGAGCAGTCCGGCACCCACGCCGATCAGGTCGAAGGCGGCTCCGGCCTTGAGGACCACCAGGCTGACGCCGAAGGCGGCGGTGACGGCGGTGAGCAGGGTCTTCACGGTGGGCTTCTCGCCGAGGAAGAGGGCGGCGAGGCCGACGACGAAGAGCGGGCCGACGGAGCCGACGACCGCGGCGACTCCGCCGGGCAGCCGGTAGGCGGCGAGGAAGAGCAGCGGGAAGAAGGCGCCGATGTTGAGGGCTCCGAGGACCGCGGACTTCCACCACCAGGCGCCCTGCGGGAGCTTGCGGGTGATGGCGAGGAGCAGGAGGCCGGCGGGGAGGGCCCGCAGGAGGCCGGTGAGGAGCGGCCGGTCGGGCGGCAGGAACTCGGTGGTGACGAAGTAGGTGGAGCCCCAGGAGATCGGGGCGAGGGCGGTGAGCGCGGTGACTGCTGCCTTGCGGGACATGACGGTTCCCCCCTGCTGCGGAGTGCCGGACCGGTGGGCGCCGGACTGGCTTCGTGGTGAGTAACTTACCACTAAGCTACTTTCTCGCAAGAGGCTTTTTCATAAGAGACTTTCTCGTAAGTGACTTGCTTGCGATCGAGGAGCGGAGAAGGGAACACTGAGGACATGAACACGCAGCCCCCCGGCCACGACGCCGTCGACGCCATCACCGACCAGTGGGCGGCCGTCCGCCCCGATCTGGACACCGTCCCCATGGCGGTCTTCGGTCGGATCTACCGGCTGGCCAACGCCATGCGCGGCAAGGTGGACAAGGCGTACGCGCCCTACGGCATGGCGCTCGGGGAGTTCGACGTGCTCGCGACGCTGCGCAGGTCCGGAGCGCCGTACACGCTCTCGCCGCGCGAGCTGACCGCCACGCTGATGATCACCACCGGCGGTATGACCGGTCGGCTCGACAAGCTGGAGAAGGCCGGGCTGCTCACGCGCAGCCCCGACCCGAACGACCGGCGCGGACTACGGGTCACGCTCACCGAGCGCGGCAAGGAACTGGTGGACCAGGCCGTCGGGGCCGGTCTCGGGGAGCAGCGGGCCGCCCTGGAGTCCGCGCTCACCGCGGAGGAGGCGGACCAGCTGGCCGGGCTGCTCAGGAAGCTGCTGGCCACGACCGTGTGAAGGGCCTCCACGCGCGCGAGGGCGCCGCGCGGTACCTCGTACCGTGCGGCGCCCTCGGCGGAGACCTCTGAGGCGGTTACGCCTTCTTGGACTTGTCGAGCACCATCACCAGGCCGGCGATCACCAGGAACAGCACCAGGGGCGCCGCCACGAACAGGCCGAGGGTCTCGACGACACTCAGCTTGGGGGCCGGGTCGTCACCGTCGTCGCGGGTGAGTGCGAGCGCGGGGGACGACATGAGCAGCATCATCAGCGTCGTACCGGCCGCGAGCGAGCCGGCGCGCAGAGCGTTCTTCTTGTCCACGGCCCCAAAGTAGCGAACACCTAAACGGGCCGCGCGCCCGGGGGTGCCGTACGGGCGTTCTCCGTCGCCGTACGGGCGTGCAGCTCGCGCAGCAGGGCGTGCGCCCGGGGCGAGGCGGCGAGCTCCTCCAGGGTGAGCGGCTGGCCGTCCGGGCCCGCGAGCGGCAGCCTCCAGTTGGGGTACTCGTCCCAGGTGCCCGGCAGGTTCTGCGGCCTGCGGTCGCCCACCGCGTCCGGCAGCCACACGCCCACCATCCGGGCCGGGGTCGCGAGCAGGAACCGGTGCACGGCCCTGATCTCCGCCTCCTCGTCGCCGGGACCCTCCGGGAGCAGCCCCTTCCGCTCGAACACGTCCAGCCACTCGGCGGTCTCCGCCGCGTCCGCCGCCCGCTCGCGCTCCAGGTCGCCGGCGAGCAGCCCGAGCCGGTGCCGCAGGCCGACGTGCTCGCCGGAGAGCCGGGCGGCGGTGGAGGGCAGGTCGTGGGTGGTGGCGGTGGCGACGCACTCCGCCCGCCACTCCCCCGCCGGCAGCGGGCGGCCGGTGCCCGCCCAGTCCCGCTCGAACCAGAGCACGGAGGTGCCGAACACCCCGCGCCGGGCCAGCTCCTCGCGTACGCCCGGCTCGACCGTGCCGAGGTCCTCGCCGATGACGAGGGCGCCCGCGCGGTGGGCCTCCAGGACGAGGACCGCGAGCATCGCCTCGGCGTCGTACCGGACGTACGTGCCCTCGGTGGGCTCGTGGCCCTCCGGCACCCACCACAGCCGGAACAGGCCCATCACATGGTCGATGCGCAGCGCGCCCGCGTGGCGCAGGAGTTCGCGCAGGAGTCCGCGGTACGGGGCGTAGCCGGCGGCGGCGAGGGCGTCGGGCCGCCAGGGCGGCAGGCCCCAGTCCTGACCCCGGGAGTTGAAGGCGTCGGGCGGGGCGCCGACCGACATGCCGGCCGCGAAGGCCTCCTGCTGGGCCCAGGCGTCCGAGCCCTCGGGGTGGACGCCGACCGCCAGGTCGTGGACGATCCCGATCTCCATGCCGGCCTCGCGGGCGGCCGCGGCGGCGCCGGCGAGCTGCCGGTCCGTCAGCCAGGCGAGCCGGCAGTGGAAGTCGACCCGGGCGGCCAGGACGGGATCGGCGCGCACGGCGGTCTCCGCCGCGCGCGGGGTGCGCAGTTCCTCGGGCCAGCTCCGCCAGTGGTGGCCGTGGCGCTCGGCGAGGGCCTGGTAGGTGGCGTGGTCCTCCAGGGCGCGGCCCCGCTCGGCGAGGAAGTCGTGGAAGTCGGCGCGGCGGCCGGGACCGGGCTCCACGGAGCCGACCACCAGCTCCAGGGCCCGCCGCTTGAGCTCCCAGACGGCGTCCCGGTCGATCAGGGCACCCTTGCCGAGGACCCGTTCGCGCAGTTCGGCGGCCTCGGCGAGGATCCGGTCGAGCTCCTCGCGGCGCTCGGGGCCCACCAGGGCGTACTCGGGGATCTCCTCGATCCGCAGATGGACGGGGTCCGGGAAGCGGCGCGAGGACGGGCGGTACGGCGAGGGGTCGCTGGGCGCCCCCGGCACGCCCGCGTGGAGCGGGTTGACCTGGACGAACCCGGCGCCGTGCGTGCGGCCCGCCCAGGCGGCGAGCTCCCGCAGGTCGCCGAGGTCGCCCATGCCCCAGGAGCGGGTGGAGAGCAGCGAGTACAGCTGGACGAGCAGTCCGTACGCGCGCCGCCCCGGGCCGGGCACGCGCGCGGGGCTCACGATCAGGGTGCCGGTGGCCGCGCGCCCGTCCGGTGCCTGCGCCTCGACCGTGTGGACGCCGAGCGGAAGCCCCGACCAGTCCCGGCCGGTGACGACGGTGCCGTCCTCGGTGGTGACCCGCAGGCGGGTGCCCGGCGGGAGGTCCTCCGGCGGGCGGACCGGTCCGTCGCCGTGGTGGTGGACCAGGGTCGGGGGCATCAGGCGCTCCCGGTCGGCCCGTTCGGCCGCGTCGAGGGCGGCGGCGACCGCCTCCGGGGTGCCCGCGTCGACGCCGAGGGCGGCGAGGACGGCCACCACGGTGGCGTCCGGCACCGGCACGGTGACGCCTTCCGAGGGGCTGTGGGCGGTGGCGACGCCGTGACGGGCGGCGAGACGGGCCAGGGTCACTTCACACTCCGGGGGACTCCGGGCCGCCCGCGCTGCCGGGGGCGGTGGGTTCGCTGGTCAGGGGGGCCGCGACGGCCAGCGGCGGCTCGCTGGTGAGGGGTGACGCGTCGGGCAGGGGCGGCTCGCTGGTCAGCGGTTCGCCGGCCGGCGCCGACTGCTCGGGGATGTGTATCCGTCCGAGGTGACGGGCGGTCGTGGTCACGGGGGTCTCCCGGTTCGTCTCGACAGGTGGACCTGGGCAATGACTAGAGCCCTACCCACCGCACCTCGTTTTACCGGCGGATCGTGGCGAAGTGACGTCACCTCGCCGACGGCTCGCCGGGCAAAGCCGACACATCGGCCACGCGCATTGACACCTCCGTGCGACGGGTGGTGGGCTCGTGACCCACTCGTGACCAACCGGCAGAGCCGCCGGGGCCCGCCGAAGGGAGACCCGCGTGCACCTCGGGCGCAGGAAGCGCACCGCGACGGCCGTCGCCGCCGCCGTCATCGGCGGCCTCCTGGGCGGCGCGGTGCCGGGCTCGGCACAGGCGGCCCCGACTGCCCCGACGGCTCCGACGACCCCGCTCGTCCCTTCGCCCACGGCCCCCGCCGCGCCTCCGGCGAGCACCACGAACGCCTCCACCGCGCGCGTGCCCGCCGTCTGGCCCCGCCCCCAGTCCCTGACCGCCGCCGGGCCCGCCGTGCGCCTCGGGGACGAGGTGACGCTCCTCACGGACGCCGACGCCGATCCGTACGCCCTCGCCGCCCTGCGCGAGCTGCTGCGGGCCGCCGGGGTACGGACCGTCCACACCGGCCTGCCGGGGCGGGGCCCCGTCCTGCGGGTCGCCGGGCCCTCCGGCGAGGGCGAAGGCCCCGGCTCCGGCTCCGGCTCCGGCTCCGGCTCCGGCTCCGGCTCCGACTCCGGCTCCGGCTCCGAGGAGGCCCTGGCCGCCCTGCGCGTGCCCGAGCGCCTCGATCTGCCGCGCGGCGGCTACCGGCTCGCGACGGGCCGCTTCCAGGGGCGGGACACCGTCGTCCTGGACGGGGTCGGCGAGGACGGCCTGTTCCACGCGGTCCAGACGCTGCGTCAGCTCCTCGGCAGCGGCCGGGAGATCCCCGGCGTCGTCGTCCGCGACTGGCCCGGCACGGCCGAGCGCGGCATCACCGAGGGCTTCTACGGCCGTCCCTGGACCCTGGAGCAGCGGCTCGCCCAGCTGGACTTCCTGGGCCGGACCAAGCAGAACCGCTATCTGTACGCGCCCGGGGACGACCCGTACCGCCAGGCGCAGTGGCGCGAGCCCTATCCGGCAGCGCAGCAGGACGAGTTCCGGGCGCTCGCCGCGCGGGCCCGCGCCAACCACGTGACGCTCGGCTGGGCCGTGGCGCCCGCCCAGTCCATGTGCCTGGCCTCGGCCGGCGACGTGACGGCGCTGACGCGGAAGCTGGACGCGATGTGGGAGCTGGGGGTGCGCTCCTTCCAGCTCCAGTTCCAGGATTCCTCCTACGACGAGTGGCACTGCGACAAGGACGCCGACACCTTCGGGCGCGGACCGGAGGCCGCGGCCGGCGCCCACGCGCGCGTGGCGAACGCCGTCGCCCGGCAGCTCGCCGAGCGGCACCCGGGCGCGGAGCCGCTGACGGTGATGCCGACGGAGTACTACCAGGAGGGCGCGACCGCGTACCGCACGAAGCTCGCCGCGGAGCTCGACACGGACGTGCGGGTGGCCTGGACGGGCGTCGGCGTCGTGCCGCGCACGATCACCGGCGGCGAACTGGCGGGGACGCGCGAGGCGCTCGGCGGCCACCCGCTGGTCACCATGGACAACTACCCGGTCAACGACTACGCGCAGGACCGGCTGTTCCTCGGCCCGGCCACCGGCCGGGAGCCGGCCGTGGCCGCGGGTTCCGCCGCCTTCCTCGCGCACGCCATGGAGCAGCCCGCGGCCTCCCGCGTCCCGCTCTTCACCACCGCCGACTACGCCTGGAACCCGAAGGGCTACCGGCCCCGCGAGTCCTGGCAGGCGGCCGTGGACGACCTCGCGGGCCCCGACCCCGCCGCCCGCGAGGCGCTGCGCGCGCTCGCCGGGAACGGCTCCTCGTCGATCCTCGACCCGGGCGGCGAATCGGCCTATCTGAAGCCGCTCCTGACGGCCTTCTGGGCCTCCCGCACGAGCACCGGCACGGCCGGCACGGCCGCCCGGGAGAAGGCTGCGCGCGAGCTGCGGGGCGCGTTCACCGTGATGCGCCACGCGCCCGAGCGGCTGTCGGCCACCGCCGACGGCACCTTCGACGACGAGACGGGCCCCTGGCTGGAGCAGCTCTCCCGGTACGGGCGGGCGGGCGAGACGGCGGTCGACATGCTCCTCGCCCAGGCCCGCGGCGACGGCGCGGCGGCCTGGCGGGCGCAGCTGGACCTGGAGCGGCAGCGGCAGGCCCTGAAGGCCGGCCGGGTGACGGTCGGCTCCGGGGTCCTCGATCCGTTCCTCACGCGCGCGGTGACCGAGTCGGCGGCCTGGACGGGCGCCGACCGGACCCCGCCGGCGCGGGCGGACCGTGCCCCCGGTTCGTACACCGTGCGGCTCGACCGGGCGCGGCCCGTGGAGGCCCTGACGGTCATGACCGAACCCGGCGAGGCGGGCGGCGAGGGGGACGCGCGCGTGGAGGCGTACGTCCCCGGCGAGGGCTGGCGGCCGCTCGGCCCGCTGTCGGCGTCCGGATGGACGCAGACCGAGCTGAAGGGGCTGACGGCGGACGCGCTGCGGGTCGTGTGGAGCGGCGACGGTCCGGCGCCCGAGGTGCGCTCGCTCGTGCCGTGGTTCGCGGACGGGCCGCGTGCCGGTCTCGAACTCGCCCGCACGGAGACGGACGCGGAGATCGGCGGCCCGGCGCAGCGGGTGGACGTGGAGTTGACGGGCCGGCGCGCCGGCGAGGTGCGCGGGGCGCTGACGGCGAAGGCCCCGAAGGGCATCGCGGTGCGGCTGCCGGGGCAGGCCGTGGTGGAGCGCGGTGCGCGGACCAGCGTCCCGCTGGAGGTGTCGGTGGCGGCGGGCGTGTCGGCCGGTTCGTACCGGGTGCCGGTGTCCTTCGCTGGCGAGGAGCGGGTCCTGACGGTGCGGGCGTTCCCCCGGACGGCGGGCCCCGACCTGGCGCGGGCGGCGACGGCCTCCTCCTCGGGCGACGAGACCCCGGACTTCCCGGCCGCCTCGGCGGTGGACGGCGATCCGGCGACCCGCTGGTCCTCCCCGGCGGAGGACGGCGCCTGGTGGCAGATGGAGCTGGCCGAGCCGGCCCGGATAGGGCAGGTGGTGCTGCACTGGCAGGACGCGTACGCCTCCCGCTACCGGGTGCAGGTCTCGGCCGACGGGCGGGTCTGGCGGACGGCGGCGACCGTCGCGGACGGCAGGGGCGGCCGGGAGTCGGTCCGGATGGACGCGGCGGACACCCGCTTCCTGCGGGTCCAGGGGGAGACGCGGGCGACCCGCTTCGGCTACTCGCTCTGGTCGGTGGAGACCTACGCGGTGGCCCCGTCGCCGAAGCCCGAGGCGCCGGCCGAGGGCACGCCGGAGGAGCGGCCCGCCCCCTGAGGGGTGAACCGCTCCTCGCCGGAAGCCCCGCGTACGCGAAAGGCCCGGCTCAACCCGTCGTCAGCGCCCTCACGGGGGTCTCTGCGACGGAGTCGATCCGGGCCATGGCGTCCTCGGCGCCGTACGGCTCCAAGTAGGGCAGCCAGCGGGGGTCCCGGTGTCCGGTCCCGATGATCCGCCAGGCCAGGCCGGTCGGCGGGGCGGGTTGGTGCCGCAGCCGCCAGCCCAGCTCGCGCAGGTGCCGGTCGGCCTTGACGTGGTTGCAGCGGCGGCAGGCCGCCACGACGTTCTCCCAGGCGTGCGTGCCCCCGCGGCTGCGCGGGATGACGTGGTCGACGCTGGTCGCGACGGCCCCGCAGTACGCGCAGCGCCCGCCGTCGCGCGCGAAGAGCGCTCGGCGGGTCAAGGGAACGGGCCCCCGGTAGGGGACCCGCACGAAGCGCTTCAGTCGCACCACACTGGGAGCGGGGAGGACTTGGGTCTCGCTGTGCAGGAAGGCGCCGGACTCCTCGAGACAGAGAGCCTTGTTCTCCAGTACGAGGACGAGTGCGCGGCGGAGCGGTACGACGCCGAGCGGCTCGTACGACGCGTTGAGGACCAGGACATGCGGCACGGATGCCTCCTATGACGCCGGCGGCGCGTGGCTCGCGCCGGGACGAACTGCTCTCAGTCTCTCCTCATGCCTGGTCGCGGCGCCACCACGTATCGGGATCGGGGTGACGGGCCCGGGGTGTTCTCGACCACATCGGCATCTCTCCCCGGTATGTGCCCAGGTGAGGTCGGTCTCTCCCTCGAACAGGGCAACGGGAGCACGTCCGACGCCCCGTTAGTGTGGATGGCCTGCGTACGCGATGCCTGGAGGTTGTCCCGTGTCCTGGTCCGCCCTGGCGGCTGCCACCGAACCCGAACCGATGCCGGTGACTCTGGACGAGGCCGCGGAGAAGGCGACGAACGCCGCGAGCTGGGTGGAGGAGAACTGGTCCACCTGGCTGAACACGGGTCTGCGCATCCTGCTGATCCTGGTCGTGGCGCTGGTGCTGCGCTGGGCCGTCCGCCGGGCCCTGACCAAGCTGATCGACCGGATGAACCGCTCCGCCCAGGCGGTGGAGGGGACCGCCCTCGGCGGTCTGCTGGTCAACGCCGAGCGGCGGCGGCAGCGCTCCGAGGCCATCGGCTCGGTGCTCCGCTCCGTGACGTCCTTCCTGATCCTGGGCACGGCCGGGCTGATGATCCTGGGCGCCTTCAAGATCGACCTGGCGCCGCTGCTCGCTTCGGCCGGTGTGGCCGGTGTGGCGATCGGTTTCGGCGCGCGGAACCTGGTGACGGACTTCCTGTCCGGGGTCTTCATGATCCTGGAGGACCAGTACGGCGTCGGCGACTCGGTCGACGCGGGCGTGGCCTCCGGGGAGGTCGTCGAGGTGGGCCTGCGGGTGACCAAGCTGCGCGGGGTGGACGGCGAGATCTGGTACGTGCGCAACGGCGAGATCAAGCGGATAGGGAACCTCAGCCAGGGCTGGGCGACGGCCGGGGTGGACGTCACCGTCCGGCCGACGGAGGACCTGGAGCAGGTGCGGGCCGTGATCACCGAGGCGGGCGAGGCCATGGCGAAGGAGGAGCCCTGGAACGAGCGCCTCTGGGGTCCGGTGGAGGTGCTCGGTCTGAGCGAGGTGCTGCTGGACTCGATGACGGTCCGGGTCTCGGTGAAGACGATGCCGGGCAAGAAGCTGGGCGTGGAGCGCGAGCTGCGCTGGCGCATCAAGCGGGGTCTTGACGAGGCCGGGATCCGGATCGTGGGCGGGATTCCGCCGCAGGCCGAGGAGACGAAGGCCGACCCGACGGCCGGCATGGCGGCACCTTCGGCGTTCGCCTCGACGACCTCACCGCAGTCGGCGGCGGCGACGCCCCTGCCGAAGCCGGACCTCTCGAAGTAGTCCCTGCTGTCCCTCACGCCCCCGCGGTAACGCTTTCGTTGCCTTCGGGGGTGTGTCGCGTTCCCGGGTCTTGACGCCCGAGTGACGGCCGCCTTACCTTCCTCCCAACCCAATAGGAAACTTTCCTAACAGTGCCCCTCACAGGTACTGCAGCCACCGTACGAGGGCAGGTGCGAGTCCCATGGCAACCCCCGGTACCCCGCGCGTACTGCGGGCCATGAACGACCGCGCCGCCCTGGACCTGCTCCTGGAGCACGGCCCCCTCTCGCGGACCCGGATCGGCAAGCTCACCGGCCTGTCCAAGCCGACCGCGTCCCAGCTGCTCGCCCGTCTCGAAGCGGCCGGGCTCGTCGTGGCCACCGGCACCACCGAAGGCCTGCCCGGGCCCAACGCCCAGCTGTACGCGGTCAACGCGCGGGCCGCGTACGCCGCCGGGCTCGACGTCGACCAGCACCGCATCCACGCCGCCGTCGCCGACATCACGGGCGAGATCATCGGCGCGTTCGAGCTCCGCACCCCCGGCCGCTCCGCCTCCGGCGTCGTCCGCCAGGTCACCGACGCCCTCGACGGGGCCGTCAAGGCGGCCGGCATCACGCGTGAGGACGTACGGCGCCTGGTCATCGGCACCCCCGGCGCCTTCGACCCGGCCACCGGACGCCTGCGGTACGCCTCCCACCTGCCCGGCTGGCACTCCCCCACCCTCCTGGAGGAGCTGGCCGCCGCCCTGCCGATGCCGTTCGAGTACGAGAACGACGTCAACCTCGTCGCCGTCGCCGAACAGCGCCTGGGCGCCGCCCGGGGCCACTCCGACTTCGCCGTGCTGTGGAACGAGGGGGGTCTCGGCGCCGCCCTCGTCCTCGGCGGGCGGCTGCACCGCGGCTTCACCGGCGGCGCCGGCGAGCTCGGCTTCCTGCCCGTGCCCGGCACCCCGCTCGTACGGCAGGTCACCAAGGCCAACTCCGGCGGCTTCCAGGAGCTCGCCGGCATCCAGGCCGTGCCCCGGATCGCCCGCGAGGCCGGGATCGAGACCCCCGACCATCCGTACGTCCCCGTGGTGACCGGCCTCCTCGCCCGCGCCGCCGAGGCGCACACCGAGGACCCCCGGTACGCCGAGCTGCTGGACCGCTACGCCGAGCGCCTCGCCGTCGGACTCGCCTCCCTCGTGACCGTCCTCGACCCCGAACTGATCGTGCTCTCCGGAGACGCCCTCGTCCCCGGCGGCGAACCCCTCCGCGCGCGCGTGCAGTCCGAGCTCGCCGACCTCGCCCCCTCCCGGCCGCGGCTCGTCCTCTCCGCCGTGCGCCGCAGCCCCGTCCTGCGCGGGGCCCTCGAAAGCGCCCTCGCCACCACGCGTGACGAGGTCTTCGACACCTCGCGCTGACCGTCCCCGCCCCTCGCCAAGCCCCGAACCCGCCCAGGGAGACCCCGCCATGCCCGTACGTCCGCGCAGAGCCGCCGCAGCGCTCGCCGCCACCGCCTCGATCGCCCTGTTCGCCTCCGCCTGTACCGGCTCCGCGAACAACGCGGCCTCCGACGACCCCAAGGCCGAGACCACCATCACGTTCTGGCACGGCTGGTCGGCACCCGCCGAGGTCAAGGCGATCGAGGACAGCGTCGCCCGCTTCGAGAAGAGCCACCCGAACATCAAGGTGAAGCTCGTCGGCGACATCAACGACGAGAAGCTCGGCCAGGCGCTGCGGGCCGGCGGCTCGAACGGGCCGGACGTCGTCTCCTCGTTCACGACCTCCAACGTCGGCAAATTCTGCGCCTCGGGCGCGCTCGCGGACCTCAAGCCGTTCATAGAGAAGTCGAAGGTGGACCTGGACAAGACCTTCCCGAAGGTCCTCCAGCAGTACACCCAGTTCGAGGGCAAGCGCTGCGCCCTGCCGCTGCTCTCCGACGCGTACGGGCTCTACTACAACAAGGACGCGTTCAAGAAGGCCGGCCTCGACCCCGAGGCCCCGCCGAAGACCTGGTCCCAGTTCGCCGAGGTCGCCAAGCGGCTGACGAAGGCCAAGGGCGACTCGTACGAGCAGCTCGGCTTCATGCCGAACTACCTCGGCTACGAGACCGTCGTCGAGCACTACATGTCCCAGTGGGACCACCGGTACTTCGACGAGAACGGCAAGTCGAACGTCGCCAAGGACCCGGCCTTCGCCGAGATGATGACGTACCAGAAGTCCCTGGCGGACTCCCTCGGCGGGTTCAAGAAGCTCGACAAGTACCGCACCACCTTCGGTGACGAGTGGGGCGCCAAGCACCCCTTCCACACCGGCCAGGTCGCCATGCAGCTGGACGGCGAGTGGCGGCTGAACTTCATCAAGGGCGCCAAGGTCGGCTTCGAGGTCGGCGTCGCGCCGCTCCCCGTCGCGGACGACGAGGCGGCCGAGTACGGCAAGGGCTACCTGTCCGGCACGATCATGGGCATCGCGCCGCAGAGCAAGAAGCAGAACGCGGCCTGGGAGCTGGTCAAGTACCTGACCACGGACACCGACGCCGTCGTGCAGTTCGCCAACGCCATCGGGAACGTGCCCTCCACCTTCGAGGCGCTGAAGTCCCCGAACCTGAAGTTCGACGACCGCTTCAAGGTCTTCCTGGACATCGCCCGGCACCCCGAGTCCACCACCATGGACGGCGCGGTGAACGGCCCCACCTACCAGGAGACCCTCTCCGAACTCGCCCACAAGTACGAGAACGGCCAGATCACGGACCTCAAGAAGGGCCTCGCGGACACCGCGGCCCAGATCGACCGCGACATCGCAGCGACGAAGTAACCCGCCATGACCACGTACACGCTCCGATCGAAGCACCGGCGCAACGCGCTGCGCACCGCACTGTTCATGTCGCCCTGGCTGATCGGGTTCGGCTTCTTCTTCGCCTATCCGCTGATCTCCACGCTGTACTTCTCGTTCATGCGCTACGACGGCCTCAACGCGCCGACCTGGCGGGGCCTGGAGAACTGGACGTACGTCTTCTCCGACCTGCCGAAGTTCTGGCCGGCGATGCAGAACACCCTCTGGCTGGCGGTCGTCATGGTGACCTGCCGGGTCGTCTTCGGCCTCGGCGTCGGCATGCTGATCACCAAGATCAAGACGGGCGCCGGGATCTACCGCACCCTCTTCTACCTGCCGTACCTGGCCCCGCCGGTGGCCGCCACGCTCGCCTTCGTCTTCCTGCTCAACCCCGGCACCGGGCCGGTCAACTCGTTCCTGGAGGCGGTCGGCATCCCCGCCCCCTCCTGGTTCAACGACGCGGACTGGGCCAAGCCGGCCCTCACGGTCCTCGCCGTGTGGGGCGTCGGCGACCTCATGGTCATCTTCATGGCCGCCCTGCTCGACGTGCCGAAGGAGCAGTACGAGGCCGCCCAGCTGGACGGCGCGTCCCCGTGGCAGCGGTTCCGCTACATCACCCTGCCGAACATCTCGCCGATCGTGCTCTTCGCGGTCGTGACCGGGATCATCGGCGCGATGCAGTACTACACCCAGCCGATCGTGGCCGCCAAGGTCGCCTCGGGCGTGATGGGCGGCTCCGGCGCGCCCTTCCAGCCCGGCTACCCGGACAACTCCACCCTGACCCTCCCGCAGCTGGTCTACAGCCTCGGCTTCAACCAGTTCAACTACGGCGCGGCCTGCGTGGTGGCGCTCGTGCTCTTCGCACTCTCCATGGCCTTCACCGCGCTCCTCATGCGGCGGCGCGGCGGCCTGATCGGCTCGGGTGACTGAACCATGACGACCGCAACCGCCCCCGCTCCCGCTTCCGTACGGACCGAGGCGAGCCCCGCCGAGAAGCGGGCCCGCCGCAGATCGCTGCTGCACTGGATCGCCGTGCACTCGCTCGGCATCGCCGCCGCCCTGTTCTTCGTCCTCCCGTTCGTCTTCGTCCTCCTGACGTCCCTGATGAGCGACGACCAGGCGCTCACCCGGGACCTGACGCCGAACTCCTGGCACTGGGACAACTACGTCAGGGTCTTCCAGACCGAGGGCTTCCTCACCTGGTGGAAGAACTCCCTGCTGTACGCGGGTCTCGGCACCGTCCTCGTCGTGGTGTCCTCGATCCCCGTGGCCTACGCGCTCGCGAAGTTCCGCTTCCGCGGCCGGCATCTGTCGCTGCTGCTCGTCATCTCGATGATGATGCTGCCGCCGCAGGTCGTGATCATCCCGATGTACCTGTTCTGGGCCAAGCAGATGGACCTCTCCGGCACGCTGTGGCCGCTGATCGTCCCGATGGCGTTCGGCGACGCCTTCGCCGTCTTCCTGCTGCGCCAGTTCCTGCTGACCATCCCGAACGAGTACGTCGAGGCCGCGCGGATCGACGGCTGCGGCGAATTCCGCACGCTGATACGGGTCGTGCTCCCGATGGCGAAGCCCGGCATCGCCGCCGTCGCCCTCTTCCAGTTCTTCTACTGCTGGAACGACTACTTCGGGCCGCAGATCTACGCCTCCGAGAACCCGGCCGCCTGGACGCTCAGTTACGGCCTGGAGTCCTTCAAGGGCGCGCACCACACCGACTGGAACCTGACCATGGCCGCGACCGTGCTGGTCATGGCCCCCGTGATCCTCGTGTTCTTCTTCGCGCAGAAGGCGTTCGTCGAGGGAGTCACACTGACCGGAGTGAAGGGCTGAGTCACCTATGAAGCTCGCTGTCGTGGGGGGCGGGTCCACCTACACCCCCGAACTGATCGACGGATTCGCGCGGCTGCGCGACACCCTGCCCATCACCGAACTCGTCCTCGTCGACCCGGCCGCCGAGCGCCTGGAGCTCGTCGGCGGTCTGGCCCGGCGGATCTTCGCCAAGCAGGACCACGACGGGAAGGTCGTCACCACCACCGACCTCGACGCCGGGGTCGAGGGCGCCGACGCCGTCCTGCTCCAGCTGCGGGTCGGCGGGCAGGCCGCCCGCGAGCAGGACGAGACCTGGCCGCTGGAGTGCGGCTGCGTCGGCCAGGAGACCACCGGCGCCGGCGGCCTCGCCAAGGCGCTGCGCACGGTCCCGGTGGTCCTGGACATCGCCGAGCGGGTCCGGCGCACCAACCCGGACGCCTGGATCATCGACTTCACCAACCCCGTCGGCATCGTCACGCGCGCGCTGCTCCGGGCCGGGCACAAGGCCGTCGGCCTGTGCAACGTCGCCATCGGCTTCCAGCGGAAGTTCGCGAAGCTCCTCGACGTGACGCCGGCCGAGGTCCACCTCGACCACGTCGGGCTCAACCACCTGACCTGGGAGCGGGCGGTACGGATCGGGGGCCCCGAGGGCGAGGACGTGCTGCCCCGGCTGCTCGCCGCACACGGCGAGGCGATCGCCGGCGACCTGCGCCTGCCGCGCCCGGTCCTGGACCGGCTCGGCGTCGTCCCCTCGTACTACCTGCGGTACTTCTACGCGCACGACGAGGTGGTGCGGGAGCTCGGCACGAAGCCCTCGCGGGCCGCCGAGGTCGCGGCGATGGAGCGGGAGCTCCTGGAGATGTACGGGGACCCGGCGCTCGACGAGAAGCCGGCCCTGCTCGCCAAGCGGGGCGGCGCCTTCTATTCGGAGGCGGCCGTGGACCTGGCGGCGTCCCTCCTGGGCGGCGGGGGTTCGCCGTACCAGGTGGTGAACACGTACAACAACGGCACGCTGCCGTTCCTGCCGGACGACGCCGTCATCGAGACCCAGGCGGCGGTCGGCGCGCACGGGGCCACTCCGCTGCCGGTCGCGCCGGTGGACCCGCTCTACGCGGGTCTGATCGCGAACGTCACGGCCTATGAGGACCTGGCCCTGGAGGCGGCGCTGCGCGGCGGCCGCGACCGGGTGTTCAAGGCGCTGCTCGCGCACCCGCTGGTCGGGCAGTACGCGTACGCCGAGGGGCTCACCGACCGGCTGATCGCGCACAACCGGGAGCACCTCGCGTGGGCGTGAACCTGAACGGCGTCCTCCTCGCGATCGACGCGGGGAACAGCAAGACCGACGTCGCGGTGGTCTCGCAGGGCGGGAACGTCCTGGGGTCGGCGCGCGGCGGCGGGTTCCAGCCGCCGGTGGTGGGGGTGGAGACGGCGGTCGACGGGCTCGCGGAGATCGTCGGGCGGGCGTGCGCCGAGGCCGGTGTCCCGGTGGGGTTCGCGCATGTCACGGCCTGTCTCGCCAATGCCGATCTGCCGGTGGAGGAGGACGCCCTCCGGGCCGAGCTGCTCGGCCGGAGCTGGAGCCCTTCGGTACGGGTGCACAACGACACCTTCGCGATCCTGCGGGCCGGGGTCGACGAGCCGCGGGGCGTGGCCGTGGTGTGCGGGGCGGGGATCAACTGCGTCGGGATGACCCCGGACGGGCGGACCGCGCGGTTCCCGGCGATCGGGAAGATCTCCGGGGACTGGGGCGGGGGCGGCGGACTCGCCGACGAGGCGCTCTGGTTCGCGGCGCGGGCCGAGGACGGGCGTGGCCTGCCCACCGCCCTCGCCCACGCGCTGCCCGCGCACTTCGGCCTGGACTCGATGTCCGCGCTGATCGAGGCGCTGCACCTGGGCCGGATCCCGATGGGGCGGCGGCTCGAACTGACGCCGGTGCTCTTCCGCGTCGCGTCCCAGGGCGATCCGATGGCGGAGTCGCTCGTGGACCGGCTCGCCGACGAGGTCGTCGCCATGGCGGCGGTCGCGCTCCGCCGGCTGGGGCTCGACCGCGAGGAGGCCCCGGTGCTGCTGGGCGGCAGCGTGCTCGCCGCCCGCCACCCGCGGCTTGAGGCGCGGATCCGTGAACTCCTGGCCGCGCGGGCGCCGAAGGCCGTGATCGGCTTCGTGACCGCGCCGCCGGTCCTGGGGGCGGGGCTGCTCGCCCTGGACGCGGTGGCCGCGGCTCCGGAGGCGAAGGCCCGGCTGCGGGAGCGGTACGAGGCCTGAGGGCTGGGGAACGCGGGGCGTCTCGTCGTGACGACGGGGCGCCCCGCACGCATGTTCACCTGTTCGAGCGATGGCCGACAGGGAACCGTTCTCGGCCGGTCGACGTATTCAGAGTGAGGGGTTCGCCCGCTGATGCGTGGGAGGCATGGGGCACCATAGGCGACAAGATCCAGTCAATCCCGGTGTGCGGACGGCCCCCTGAGGCCATACTGCTGGCCGGGTGGTCCTCCACCGGAACCGGTCCCACCGGGACCCGGCCGGGCGGGCCGACGTCAGCGACCGAGGGGGAGGTCAAGTGACACACCCGCCGAACGCGCCCGCCGCCTCGGCGGCGCCGGGCACGGCTCAGGCGCCCGCACGCCCGGGCACCGTGCCCGCGCAGCCGCGGCCCGTGCCCGCCGCCGGCCCGCCCGCCGCGCGCGGCGCCTGGGCCGTGGGCCGGGAGCGGCTGCGGGAGGCCGCGACGACCGAGCCGGGCCGGCTCCAGATCCTCGGGGCCGTACTGGCGCTGCTCGTCGTCGCGTTCGGGGCCGTCACCGCCCTGGAGGTCACCGGCCGGTCCTCCGCCGCCGACGACGTCGTCAGCCGCAGCCAGCCGCTGAGCGCCGACGCGGCCGCCATCTACCGCTCCCTCGCGGACGCCGACACCACCGCCGCGAGCGGATTCCTGGCCGGCACCCTGGAGCCCGCGGAGTCCCGCGCCCGGTACACCCGGGACATCACCACCGCCTCCCGGCTGCTCGTCAAGGCCGCGGCGAACACGGACGGTTCGTCCGCCTCGGCCCGCGAGATCGCCACCCTCAACGAACAGCTCCCGCGCTACACGGGCCTCATCGAGCGCGCCCGGGCCGCCAACCGGCAGGGCCTGCCGCTCGGCGGCGCCTATCTGCGGTACGCCAACCAGCAGATGTCCAGCGCCCTGCTCCCGGCCGCCGAGCGGCTGTACGCGGCGGAGACGGAGCGGCTGCACCGGGACGACGACTCGGCCCGCGCCTGGCCGTATCTGTCGCTCGCGCTCGGCCTGCTCGCCCTCGGCGTCCTCCTCTGGGCCCAGCGCCGCAGCTACGCCCGGACCAACCGGGTCTTCAACCACGGGCTGCTCGCGGCCACCGCCGCCACCGTCGCTGTCCTGCTCTGGCTGCTCGCCGCGCACACCGTGACGCGGGCCGAGCTGAACAGCGCGCGGGCGCACGGGCAGGAGTCCCTCCAGGTGCTCAACACGGCCCGGATCAGCTCGCTCACGGCCCGCGCCAACGAGAACCTGACCCTGGTCGCCCGGGGCGCCGTCCTCACCGAGGACGGCAAGAGCGACAAGTACGAGGCGGACTACACGGCGAGCATGAGCGCCCTGACGACGGCGCTCGCCGAGGCGCGGGAGCTCGCCGACGACGACGCCGGGCGCGGCCCCGTCGACGAGTCCTCCGAGCACGCCGCCGAGTGGCGGGAGCGCCACAAGGACGCCCGTGCCAAGGACGAGGCCGGTGACTACGAGGGCGCCCTCGGCCGGGTCGTCGGCGCCAAGGAGTCCACGGGCCGGTCCTTCGACGAGGTCGACGCGGCCCTGGAGCGGGCCCTCGCGCACGAGCAGACCGAGTTCACCCGCTCCGCCGGGGACGCCAGGGACGCGCTGACGGCGCTGCCGCTCGGCGCGGCGGCCCTCGGGATCCTGGGTGCGGCGGGCGCCGTGCTCGGCATCAACCGCAGACTGTCGGAGTACCGGTGAGAGGGGGCGGGATGCCGAACGGCACGGACCCGCTGGTGCGGCGGACAGCGAGCGGCACGGACCCGCTGGTGCGGCGGACGGCGAAGCGGCTGCGCGGCTGGGGCGGGGTGGCCGCCATGGCCGTGGCCTGCGGGCTCACCGCCTCGCTCACCCTGCTGCCCCTCGCCCACGACGGGAGCGGCGCGGCGGCCGCGCCCCTGACGGCGGGCCCCGGCGTGGGCACCGGCGTCCAGGTCAAGGCCGACACCTGCGAGCACCCCGAGGCCTCCCTCACGCCCTCCTCGGCGGACGGCCCGTCGATCCTGGCGATCAAGGAGCGCGGGAAGCTGATCGTCGGCGTGGACCAGTCCAGCTACCGCTGGGGCTACCGGAACCCGGAGAAGGGCGTCCTGGAGGGCTTCGACATCGACCTGGCCCGGGCCATCGCCAAGGACATCCTCGGCGACCCGCAGGCGATCATCTTCCGGACGATCCCGACCAACCAGCGGATCGCCGCGCTGAACAGCGGCAAGGTCGACCTCGTCGTGCGCACCATGACGATCAACTGCAAGCGGATCGGGCAGGTCGCCTTCTCCACCGCCTACTTCCAGGCCGGGCAGCAGGTCCTGGCGCCCAAGCTCGCTACGGAGATCACCGGCTACGACTCCTCGCTGCGCGGCAAGCGGGTCTGCACCGCCGAGGGCTCCACGGCCTACGACGCCCTGGAGGAGAACTCCTTCGGCGCCGTGTTCAAGGACGAGGCCGACGGCACCAAGGACGACAAGGACCTGCTGACCGTCCCCAACCAGCTGGACTGCCTGGCCCGGCTCCAGATGGGCGAGGTCGACGCCGTCGTCACGGACAACGCCCTCGCGGCCGGCCAGGCCGCGCAGGACCCGGCGGTCGAGCTCAAGGGCCGGCCGTTCACGGAGGAGTACTACGGGGTGGCGGCCAAGCTGGGCAACGACGACCTGGTGCGCCGGGTCAACCAGGTCCTGGTGGGCTACCGGCAGGGCCCCTGGCAGCAGGCGTACCAGGAGTGGCTGGCCAAGGACCTGCCGGGGATATCGGGGCCGCCCGCCCCGCTGTACAAGTAGCCCGGTGCGCGCCCCCGAAGGAGTAACCCTGTACACGAAGCGGAAGAGGTGACCGATGGGCGTCACGGGACCCCCCGGGCCGGTGATGGACCGGGACGAGGTGGACCGTGCGCTGGCGCGGCTCGGCGCCGAGCACAAGGCGATCGAGGACTCGCTCCTCGCGCTCCAGGACCACGCGGGCCGCAGGCTGCTCGAAGGGGCCGAGCTGACCGGCACGACCCGGGAGCGGTGGGCGGCCGCCGAGCGGACCATCACCCTGCTCTGGACCTGCTTCGACGTGTACACCGGCGCCCTGCGGGACGCCCGTGAGCTGCGCGCGCGGCGCCGCTGGCCCGGCCGGGAGGAGCTCGTGGAGCTGACCGACCGGCTGCGCGGCGACACCGTGCTCGTCCCGGGCGGGGCCGGCGAGGGCGCCCTGCTCACCGAGCGGTTCAGCCTGGAGGGGCTCGTCCGGCGGATGAACGAGCTGTACGCCTCCTCGCTCGACCTGGTCGTCACCGCCGACGCGGTCTGGTCGGCGCTGCCGGCCCGGATAGACCTGCTCGCCGCCGAACTGGGCCGGACGCGTTCGCTCGCGCACTCGGTCGGCGTCCGGCCCGGGGAGCATCCGGCGGGCGACGAGCTGGAGGCGATCACGGCCGAGCTGACCGCGCTGCGCTCCCAGGTGGTGACCGACCCGCTGGCGTTCTGGCGGCCTGCGGCGGGGAGTTCGGCGCCCGGCGGGGGCCGTCCCGACACCGAGCGGTACGACCGGGCGGCCCTGGCCCTGGAGGACGTGAGGCGGGAGATCGAGGCGGTCCTCGCGGTCCGGCAGGACTCCGAGGACCGGCTGCTGCGGCTGCGGGACGTGCTCTCGCGGGCGGACCGGACGCTCGCCGAGGCGCGGTCGGCGCGCGGCGAGGTCCTCGCGAAGATCGCCGCCTCCGAGGTGCCGGCGGTCAGCGGGCCGCCGATCGTGCTCCAGGAGCGGCTCGCGGCCGCCGCCGAGTACCGCAGGCACGCCCAGTGGCACCGGCTCTCCCCGCTCCTGGAGTCGCTGGAGCGGGAGGCGGAGGACGAACTGCTGCGGGCCCGCGAGTCGTTGACGGCGGTCACCGCGCCGCTCGCGGTCCGGGCCGAGCTGCGCGGCCGGCTCGACGCGTACAAGGCGAAGGTGGCGCGGCTCGGCGGGGCGGAGGATCCGCTGCTCGTCGAGCGGTACGACGCGGCGCGCCGGATGCTGTGGAGCGCGCCCTGCGACCTGCGGGTCGCGGAGCAGGCGGTGCTGCGCTATCAGCAGGCGGTGGCGGACGTGCTGTCCGGTCCGCGGGACACGAGGGACGCGGGAGGACGACAGTGGTGAGCGGGGAGACGGGTGTGGGCAGCTGTCAGCGTCCTTCGTGCGAGGGTTCGTACGAGGACATGGGAGGCGGCGAGCTGTACTGCGACACCTGCGGTCTCGCGCCGGTCGTCGCGCCCGGGGGCCTGATCGGGTCGACGCCGACCGGAATGGCGGTGCCGGGGAAGGGGACGGGCGTCGGGGGGCCTGACTCGGCCTCCTCACGGAGCAGTTCGCGTGCGTCCTCGCGTGCCTCGTCCCGGTCCTCGACCTCGCGCCGTTCGGTCTCCGGCCGGCTCTCGCGCTCGCTCTCCGGGGCCTCCGGCGCCTCGACGGGCCGCTCGGTGTCGGTGCGCAGCTCGGGCTCGTCGACCGGGCAGTCCGCCCGTAGCCGGCTGGGCGCGGGTCTGGTGACGATCCCCGAGGTGCCGCGTCCCGACCCGCGGGCGGCGGTGATGGAGAACGCCGAGGTTCCCGAGCGGAAGCGTTTCTGCTCCCGTTCGGACTGCGGGGCTCCGGTGGGCCGCGCGCGGGGCGACCGGCCGGGCCGCACGGAGGGCTTCTGCACCAACTGCGGGCACCCGTACTCCTTCGTGCCGAAGCTACGCGCCGGGGACATCGTCCACGGCCAGTACGAGGTCGCGGGCTGCCTCGCGCACGGCGGGCTCGGCTGGATCTACCTCGCGGTCGACCGGGCCGTCTCCGACCGGTGGGTGGTCCTCAAGGGCCTCCTCGACACCGGCGACCAGGACGCCATGGCCGCGGCGATCTCCGAGCGCCGCTTCCTCGCCGAGATCGAGCACTCCAACATCGTCCGCATCTACAACTTCGTCGAGCACCTCGACCCGCGCACCGGCTCCCTGGACGGCTACATCGTCATGGAGTACGTCGGCGGCAAGTCGCTCAAGGAGATCGCCAACGACCGGCGCACCCCCGACGGCCGGCGCGATCCGCTGCCGGTGGAGCAGGCCTGCGCGTACGGCATCGAGGCGCTGGAGGCGCTCGGGCACCTGCACAGCCGCAACCTGCTGTACTGCGACTTCAAGGTCGACAACGCCATCCAGACCGAGGACCAGCTGAAGCTCATCGACATGGGCGCGGTCCGGCGGATGGACGACGACGAGTCCGCGATCTACGGCACGGTCGGCTACCAGGCGCCGGAGGTGGCCGAGGTCGGCCCCTCGGTCGCCAGCGACCTGTACACGGTGGCGCGCACGCTCGCCGTGATGACCTTCGACTTCCAGGGCTACACGAACGTCTTCGTGGACTCGCTGCCCGACCCGGAGCACATCGAGGTCTTCCGGACGTACGAGTCGTACTACCGCTTCCTGGTCCGCGCCACCGACCCGGACCCGGCCCGCCGGTTCTCCTCCGCGCAGGAGATGGCGGAGCAGCTGACGGGTGTGCTGCGCGAGGTCGTGGCGCTCCAGTCGGGGCGGCCCCGGCCGGCGCTGTCGACGCTGTTCGGCACGGAGGTGCGGGTCACGGACACCGCGCTGTTCGCCGAACTGACGGAGGACGTGTCGCTGCTCGGCGCGCGGAAGGCCGGGCGGAAGCGGGCCGAACTCCCCCCGGCGGCCGGGGTTCCGCAGCAGACCGGCCCCGCCGGGCCGACCGGCTCCGGCGCGGGCTCCGGGCTCGCGGAGCTGCTCGCGCCGCTCGACGCGCCCGCCACCGCGCTCGCGCTGCCCGTGCCGCGCGTCGACACGAGCGACCCCAACGCCGGTTTCCTCGCCGGTCTCGCGGCCGCCGCCCCCGCGGAGCTCCTCGGGGCGCTCCAGGGCGCGCCCGCGCCCTCCGCCGAGCTGCGGCTGCGCACCCTGCGGGCCCAGCTGGAGCTGGGCGACCTGCCCGCCGCCGCGCGGACCCTCGCCGGCCTGGAGGAGCGGGACCCGGACGACTGGCGGGTCGTCTGGTGCCGAGGCGTCGCCTCCCTGGTGACCGGGGACCACGAGCACGCGGCCCTCGCCTTCGACGCGGTGTACGACGCCTTCCCCGGCGAGCCCGCGCCGAAGCTGGCCCTCGGGATCTGCGCCGAGGTCCTGGGACAGCTGGACAACGCCGCGGAGTACTACCGCCTCGTGTGGGCCACGGACCCCAGCTTCGTCAGCGCCGCCTTCGGGCTCGCCCGGGTCCGGCTCGCGGCGGGCGACCGCACCGGAGCCGTACAGGCCCTGGAGTCCGTACCGGAGGCGTCGATCCACTACACGGCGGCGCGGGTCGCGGCCGTGCGGGCGCGGCTGCGGCGGCGTCCGGCGCACGAGCCGCTCGGCACCGATCTGACGGCCGCCGCGGCGCAGGTCTCCGCGCTCCAGGGTTTCGGTCTGGACGCGGTGCGCCGGGAGCGCCTGTCGACGGAGGTGCTCGGGACGGCGCTCGACTGGGTACTCTCCGGGAGTCCCGGTGCGGCACCGGGCGGCGGCGCGCTGCTGCTCGGCAGTGAACTGGACGAGCGCGGACTGCGCTTCGGCCTCGAACGCTCGTACCGGGTGCTGGCCCGGCTCGCCCAGCGGGGCGAGGAGAGGATCGAACTGGTGGAGCGGGCCAACCGCTTCCGCCCCCGGACGTGGGTGTGAAGATGTCCCAGAAGCCGAAGCCGTCGCACGGACTTACCGCCTGCCCGGGCTGCGCGGAGCCGCTGGACTCGGGTGACCGGTTCTGCGGGGCGTGCGGCTACGACCTGTCGGCCGCGCCCGCCGCCGAGGCCGAGCCGGATCGCCCGACCGTGGCGATCGGCATGCCCGTGGCCTGGCCGGAAGCCCCGCCCCGCGACCCCGGTTCGCTCTCGACCGCGACCCAGCACCCGGGCGACCTGCCGGGCACCGACTCCGGCGGCCACGACCTCCCGACGATGGAGGTCCGCACGGACGGGCCGACCCCTGCTCCCGGCCTGGCCCCGGCATCCGTGTCCCCCACGGCCGAGGGGGACTTCGAGCTGGCCGCGCCCGATCCCCGTACCGCTGTGAGAGCGGATCCGGCCCCCGCCGCCGCGCCCGCCCCGGCCACCGCGACTCCCGCTCCCGCGCCCGCCGCCCCCGAGCCCGCCGCGGCTCCCGCTCCCGCGCCCGCCGCCGTCCTCTGCGTGGCCTGCCGCGCCGGACGGGTGGACACCGACGGGTACTGCGAGAACTGCGGGCACGCCCAGCCGCGCGAGCGCGACCACATGGAGCGGGAGCTCACCGGCGTCGCCGCCGTCAGCGACCGCGGACTGCGCCACCACCGCAACGAGGACGCGTTCGCCGTCTCGGCGACCACGCTGCCCGACGGCTCCCCCGCCACCCTCGCGATCGTCTGCGACGGCGTCTCCTCGGCGACCCGCCCCGACGAGGCCTCCGCCGCCGCCGCGGAGGCGGCCGGTGCCTCGCTGCTCGCCGCGCTCCCCCGGGGCACGCACCCGCAGCAGGCGATGCACGAGGCGATCGTGGCCGCCGCCGAGGCCGTCAACTCCCTTGCGGAGGAGCCCGGTCAGGGCGGCTCGGAGCACGACCCGCACCGCCACCGCAACGCCCCGGCCTGCACCATCGTCGGCTCCGTCGTCGCCGCGGGCCTGCTCGTCGTGGGCTGGGTCGGCGACAGCCGCGCCTACTGGGTGCCGGACGACCGCAGCACCCCGCCCGCCCGGCTCACCGAGGACGACTCGTGGGCCGCGCAGATGGTCGCGGCGGGCCTGATGAACGAGGCCGAGGCGTACGCGGACGAGCGCGCCCACGCGATCACCGGCTGGCTCGGCGCCGACTCGTACGAACTCGACCCGCACACGGCGGCGTTCAAGCCGGACCGCTCCGGCGTGGTGGTGGTCTGCACGGACGGCCTGTGGAACTACGCGGAGGCCGCCGAGGACATGGCCCGGGTCGTCCCGGCCGACGCCGCGGACCGCCCGCTGCACAGCGCCCAGGTCCTCGTCGGCCACGCCCTGGACGGCGGAGGCCACGACAACATCACGGTCGCCCTCGTCCCGTTCACCGTCACACCTCAAGGGGCAGGATCCGCCTGAGAGCGGTCGCCGATCCCCGTCCCCTTCACCGTCGTCGCGTCAGTCGCGTAGGAGCCGAAAACAGATGGCGAACTTCTCCAAGCCGACCGTGCCCCAGTTCTCGGTGGACGTCTACCAGAACGAGTTCCTGCCGGAGGGCGGCCGGGACGTCAGCGCGATCGTCACCGTCACCTCGACCGGCGGCGGCACGACCGGAGGCTTCGCGGGCGGCGACCCGGCCGCGACCGGTGTCGTGATCATGCTCGACTGCTCCGGCTCGATGGACTACCCCGCCACCAAGATGCGCGGCGCGCGCGAGGCGACCGCCGCCGCCATCGACACCCTGCGCGACGGCACCCGCTTCGCCGTCGTCGCCGGGACGCACGTGGCGAAGGAGGTCTACCCGGCCGACGGCGGCCTCGCCGTCGCCGACTCCCGGACCCGCGCCGAGGCCAAGGAGGCGCTGCGCCGGCTCTCCGCGAGCGGCGGCACCGCGATCGGCACCTGGCTGCGCCTCGCGGACCGGCTTCTCTCCTCCGCCGAGCTCACCATCCGGCACGGCATCCTGCTCACCGACGGCCGCAACGAGCACGAGTCGCCGGCCGAGCTGCGGGACGCGCTCGACGCCTGCGCGGGCCGGTTCACCTGCGACGCGCGCGGGGTCGGCACCGACTGGGAGGTCAAGGAGGTCACCGGGATCGCCTCGGCGCTCCTCGGCACCGCCGACATCGTCGCCGACCCGGCCGGACTCGCCGCCGACTTCACGGCGATGATGGAGCACGCGATGGGCAAGGGCGTCGCGGACGTCGCCCTGCGCCTGTGGACCCCGGTGGGGGTCGAGATCATGTTCGTGAAGCAGGTCGCGCCCGCGGTCGAGGACCTCACCGGCCGGCGCACCGAGGCCGGGCCGCGCGCCGGGGACTACCCGACGGGCTCGTGGGGCGACGAGTCCCGCGACTACCACGTGAGCGTGCGGGTCCCGCGCGCGGCGGTCGGCCAGGAGATGCTCGCCGCCCGGGTCTCCCTGCTCGCGCCGGACCCGGCGGGCGGCGATCCGCGCCCGCTGTCTCAAGGACTGGTACGGGCGGTGTGGACGGACGACCTCGCGATGTCGACGTCGATCAACCCGCAGGTCGCGCACTACACGGGCCAGGCCGAGCTGGCGGACGTCATCCAGCAGGGTCTCGATGCCCGCAAATCGGGCGATCGCGACGGCGCGACGGCCAAGCTGGGCCGTGCCGTGCAGCTCGCGGCGGCCTCCGGCAACGCGGATACGGCGAAACTGCTTTCGAAGGTGGTCGACGTCGTCGACGCGGCGACCGGTACTGTGCGTTTGAAGGCGAAGGTCGCGGAAGCGGACGAGATGACACTCGAGACCCGCTCCACCAAGACCGTTCGCGTCAAGAGGTAGCCCGGCCACCGGGCCGGACGACGAGAGGGGGAAGCACCGACATGCCGACCTGCCCGAACGGACACCAGTCGGTCTCCGACGACTGGTGCGAGGTCTGCGGCCATCGCATGGCCGGGGCGGGTGCGCCGACGGGTGCCGTACCGCCGCCTCCCCCGCCGCCGCCCCCCGCGTACGGATACCCCGGCCCCGCCGGCCCCGGCCAGGCCCCACCGGGCCCGCCGCAGGGCCCCCCGCCGGGCGCCCCGGGAAACTTCGGTCCCGGACCCTCCCCGGCTCCCGGCGCTCCCGGCCCCTTCGGCGCCCCCGCCGCCCCCGGTGGCTTCGGCCCCGGTGGCGACCCGAACGCGACGGCCCAGGCGGAGCTCTGCCCGCAGTGCCGTACGCCGCGCGAGCACATGGCGCCGTTCTGCGAGGAGTGCCGCTGGAACTTCCTCACGAACACGGCGACCTCGTACACGCCGCTGGCCCCGCACAACGCCCCGCCGCAGCAGCCCGGGCCGCCGCCCGGCCTCAACCTGCCGCCGGGCTTCCAGTCCCCGCCCCCCGCGCCGCCGCAGCAGCAGCCCCCGCAGCAGCCGGACCCCTTCGGCTACCAGGGCTCGCGGCCCTCGCAGGTGAACCGGCCGGCCGAGCCGCTGGGCGCCGAGCCCACCCACCACCAGGCTCCGCCGCAGCGCCCGCAGGCCCAGCAGCAGCCGCCCGCCCCGCCCGCGTACCTCCAGGCCCCGGCCCAGGCCCCGGCCCCGCCGGCGCCGCCGCAGCCGCGCGCGGACGACGACTGGGTCCTGTCGCCGCCGTCGCAGCACCAGCCGCCGCAGGCCCCGCCGGCCCCGCCGCAGCACCAGGCGCCGCAGGCCCCGCCCCACCAGGCGCCCCCGCAGCAGCACCAGCCGCAGCCTCCGCAGCACCAGGGGCCCCCGCCGCACCAGGCGCCGCAGCCTCCTCAGCAGTTCCAGCCGCCGCAGACGCCCCCGCAGCCGCAGCAGCCGCTCGTCTGGACCGCGGTCATCGGTCCCGACCGCGAGTACTTCATGGCGATGATGCAGCGCAGCGGTCCGGAGGCCACGGGCCTGAACCTGCCCGCGTACTCGCCGGACAAGCACGTGCCGCTGCAGGGCAACCAGGTGTCCATCGGCCGCCGCCGGCACTCCACCGGGGAGTCCCCCGACATCGACCTGTCGGTGCCGCCGGAGGACCCGGGCGTCTCGCACCAGCACGCCGTGCTGGTGCAGCAGCCGGACGGCTCGTGGGCGGTGGTGGACCAGAACTCCACCAACGGCACCACGGTCAACGGCGGCGAGGAGCCGATCCAGCCCTACGTCCCCGTCCAGCTCCAGGACGGCGACCGGGTGCACGTCGGCGCCTGGACCACGATCACCATCCGCTGCGTCTGACGGGCGGCCTCAGCGCAGGGGCCAGGCGTACGGCCCCGCCGGGTCGTCCAGCCAGGCCCACTGCCGGTCGCCGCTGACCGTCACCCCGAAGCGCTCCCGCTCCGGCCGCCGCTCGCGCAGCCAGAGCGAGAGCGCTTCGCGTCTGTCGAGGCTCCCCGCAACCAGTCCCCACAGGAAGAGGAAGCGCTCGTCCCCGGCGGGTCCGTGGCGCGGGACGGCCGGGGAGACGGTCTGGGCGGCGACGCCCCGCAGCGCCACGAAGTACGCGGAGGTCGCGAGGAAGCGACCCTCGGCGTGCGTGGCGTCGCGCACCCGCAGCAGGATCAGCCCGGTGGAGAGCGGGGCGAGGACGAGCGCGCCGGGCCGGCACTGGGCGAGCCAGGGGTACGGCACGGCGGGCACCTCGCAGGTGGCCACGATCCGGTCGTACGGGGCGTGCTCGGGGCAGCCCCGGGCGCCGTCGGCGGCGAGCACCGCGGGCCGGTACCCGGCGGCGGCGAGATGGGTGCGGGCCGATTCGGCGATCTCCTCGTCGAGGTCGACGGTGGTGACGTGCTCCGCGCCGAGGCGGTGGCAGAGCAGGGCCGCGTGGTAGCCGCTGCCGGCGCCGATCTCCAGGACGTCGTCCCCGTCGCGTACCTCCAGGGCGTCGAGCATCAGCGCCATCAAGGAGGGCTGGCTGGCGGAGGAGACCAGGTCCCCGTCCCGTACCCGGGTGGCGATCGCCGTGTCGTCGTACGCCCCGCGCAGCCAGCGCTCCCGCCGCTCCGGCTCGGGGTCGCCGGCCCAGAGCCGCTCGTAGCCGCCGGGCGCGGAGACGTAGTAGTACGGGACGAAGAGATGGCGCGGCACCTCGGCGAAGGCGGCCCGCCAGGCGGGGTCGGTCAGCAGACCGTCCGCCTCCAGCTCCCGCACGAGCGCGCGCCGCTCCCGCGCCCCGGCCCCGGCGAACTCGTCCATGGGTCCACTCTCCCGCCCTCCGGGCCCCCGGGGCGACCGCCCGTACAGGTGGTCCTAGGGCTCCGGTCCTCCGCCGGGGCATCTGAGACGATGGAACGGTGAACGAGATTCCCGGGGAAACAGTGCAGGAGCAGACCTTCTACGAGCAGGTCGGCGGCGAGGAGACGTTCCGCCGTCTGGTCCACCGCTTCTACGAGGGCGTCGCGGCGGACCCGCTGCTGCGCCCGATGTACCCCGAGGAGGACCTCGGCCCGGCCGAGGAGCGCCTGGCCCTCTTCCTGATGCAGTACTGGGGCGGCCCCCGCACCTACAGCGACCACCGCGGCCACCCCCGGCTCCGGATGCGCCACGCGCCGTTCACCGTGGACCAGGCCGCCCACGACGCCTGGCTCCGTCATATGCGCGACGCCCTCGACTCGCTCGGCCTCGCCCCGGAGCACGAGACGGAGCTGTGGCGCTATCTGACGTACGCGGCGGCGTCGATGGTGAACAGCGCGAGCTGAAGGATCCCCCTGCCCCCTCCACGGACTGAAACGTTCCGGACACGGAACGCCGAATAACGGTCACGATCCCATCAAGGTCCGTGTGGAAGCGGTTACCAGCGACGCGTGCCCTCTGAAAGCATCCGAGGAAACTTCAGCGGGTCCAGGGGGATGGGTGACGGGGTTCGTATTTCTGCGCGTCAGGGCACACCGGCTGCTGCTCGCCGCGGCGCTCCTCGCCGTACTCCTGACGACCTCGGTGCTCGCCACCCTCTCCGCCTTCTCCGGCGCGATCGGGGACGCCGCGCTCCAGGCAGGACTGCGCGGCCGGTCCGCGGCCGCCGCCTCGCTGCTCGTCGGCGGCCAGGTACCGGCCGAAAAGCGGGCCAGTGCCGAGGCCGCCGTCGAGGACGGCATGCGGAAGAGCTTCGACGGGCTGCCGGTGACGGTATGGCGCCTCGAACGCTCGGGACCGTACGCACTCCCCCGGAGCCTCCAGCCGCCCGCCGCCCGCAAGGGCGACCCCGACCTGACACAGTTCGCCGCGCTCGACCGCTCGCAACTCTCGCTCGTCAAGGGCTCCTGGCCCTCGGCCGCCCGCGCCGGCGGCGTGGTCGAGACGGCGCTGCCCGAAGAGGCCGCCCGGCGGCTCAAGGTCGGCCCCGGCACCGTGCTCGACCTCACCGACCGGCTCGAGAACCGCAAGGTGAAGGCCCGGATCACCGGCGTCTACAAGCCCGTCGACACCGCCGGCCTCTACTGGCAGCTGGACCCGGCGGGCGGCCGCGGCGTGCGGACCGTCGCCTTCACGACGTACGGGCCGCTGCTCGTCGACCCGGCCGTCCTCAGCTCCGGGGCGCTGAGCTCCGGCGACACCTCCTGGCTCGGCTCCGCCGACTTCACCGGCTTCACCACGGACCGGATGGACGCCCTGCGCGCCACGGCCACCGAGGGCCCGAAGAAGCTGGCCGCGTCCACGGACGCCTTCGGGACGACGATCTCCGCGTCGACCGCGCTCCCCACCGTCCTCGACCAGACCGAGCGGGCCCTCCTCGTCTCCCGCTCCACGCTGCTCATCGTCGCCGTCCAGCTGGTGCTCCTCGCCGCGTACGCGCTGCTGCTCGTCGCCCGGCTGCTCAGCACCGAGCGCTCCGGCGAGACGGCCCTGCTGCGGGCCCGCGGCGGTTCACGGCGCCGGATCGCCGGGCTCGCCGCCGCCGAGGCGCTGCTGCTCGCCCTGCCCGCCGCGCTCGCCGCCCCGCTGCTCTCCGGCCCGCTGACCCGGCTCTTCGCCGAGCGGTCCGCGCTCTCCGAGCTCGGGGTGCGCCTGGACACCTCGCCCTCGCCGCAGGTGTGGCTGGTCGCCGCCGTGGTCGCGCTGTGCTGCGCCGCGGCCGTCGTGGCCCCCGCGCTCGCCGCCGGGGACGGCTCCGTCGTCTCGCTGCGCAAGGCCCGCTCGGCGGCGCTGCCCGCTCCGGTACGGGCCGGGGCCGACCTCGGCCTCCTCGCGATCGCGGCCGTGGCGTACTGGCAGCTCCAGCGGCCGGCCGCCGCCGGCGGCACCCTCGGCGCGGACGAGGCCGGCGGCGGCTCCGTCGACCCGGTGCTCGTCGCCGCGCCCGCCCTCGCCCTGCTCGCCGGCACCGTCCTGACGCTCCGTCTGCTGCCGCCCGCCGCCAAGCTGGCCGAGCGGCGCGCGGCCGGCGGGCGCGGGCTCTCCGCCGCCCTCGCGGGCTGGCAGTTCAGCCGCCGGCCGCTGCGCGGCGCGGGCCCCGTCCTCCTCCTCGTCCTCGCCGTGGCGATGGGCATGCTGGCCATCGGGCAGAGCGGCTCGTGGCAGCGCTCGCAGCGCGACCAGGCCGACTTCCGGGTCGGCACGGACGTCCGAGTCCTCGGCGCGGGCCCCGGCGAGCCGACACAGACCGAACGCCTCGCCGCCGTGCCGGGCGTCAAGACCGTGGCCCCGGTGCACCGCACCTCCCTGGACGTGTCCGGGAAGAACGCCACCGTCCTGGCCGTCGACACCCGCAACGCCGGCGGACTGCTCCTCCGCTCCGACCTCGCCGGCGTGCCGGCCCCGGCCCTGCTCGCCCCGCTGACCCCCAAGGCCGGCGGCCGCCCCGGTCTGGCGCTGCCCACCGGCACCCGCACGCTCGCGGTCGACCTGCGGACCTCCGCGCCCGCCGGCACGCCCGAGACCCGGGTCGGCGCCGTCCTGGAGGACCCGAGCGGCGTCCCGTACCGGCGGGACCTGGGACAGCTGCCCTCCGACGGGCGCACGCACCGGCTGAGCCTCGACCTCGGGGCCGAGTCCGCCGTGCCCGGTTCCGAGAACGTCCCCGGCACCGGCGGCCTGCTCACCCTCACCGGCCTCGAACTCACCGGCACGGTCGCCGACGGCGCGAAGGCCACGCAGACGCTTCACGTCGAGGCCTTCACCACGATCGGAACCGGCGGCACCACGACGCACTCCCCCGCACAGGTCCTCGGCACCTGGGCCTCCGCCTACGAGCAGACCATGCCCGGGGGCGGCACGACCGACGGCAGGGCGATCGCCCGCGCCGGGTCCGCCGGGCCGGGCGGCCACCCCGCCCCGTACTCCTTCGCGTTCCCCGTCGTCGGCGCCAGGATCGGCGTCCCCGTGGAGGCCCCGGAGTTCACCCTGCGGATGAACTCCCCCGCCCCGAAGGCCCCCAGGCGGCTCACCGCCGTGGCCACCGAGGCCTTCATGACGGCCGCCGGCGCCAAGACCGGCGACCTGATCCAGATCGGCATCGCCGGCCTGCAGATCGACGTCACCGTCGACCAGGTGGTCAAGGAGCTCCCCACCACCGGTCCGGGCGCACGGACCGACTCCGTCGCCTCCACCGTCACCACCCCCGAGGAGGGCGGCGCGATCCTCCTCGACCTGGCCTCGGTCAACCGGTACCTGGCGGCCGACCCCGACGGGCTCGCGAGCCTGCCGCCCACCGAGTGGTGGCTGACGACGGCCCCCGGCCGGGCCGACGAGGTCGCCGCCGCCCTGCGCACCCGTGCCGACACCGACCCCGCCCAGGTCCTCGTACGGGACGAGGTCGCCGACGAACTCCTCGGCGACCCGCTCGGCGCCGGCCCCAACGCCGCCCTGATGGCGGTCGCCGCGGCCGCCGCCGCGCTCGCCGCCGTCGGCTTCGCGGTCGGCTCGGCCGGCGCGATGCGGGAACGGTCCGCCGAGTTCGGCGTCCTGCGGGCGCTCGGCGCACCCCGCCGCAAGCTCGCCCGGCTCGTCGCCGCCGAACAGGGGCTGCTCATCGGCATCGGCCTGCTCGTCGGCATCGGGCTCGGCGCCGTCCTGGCCCGGGCCGTCGTCCCGCTCGTGGTCCTCACCGGCCAGGCGGCCCGGCCCGTCCCGCCGGTCCTCGTCGAACTGCCCCTCGGCCAGGTGGCGCTGCTGCTCGCCGGCGTGGCCACCCTGCCGCTCGCCATCGTCGCCGCGATCGCCCTGCGCCGCGCCGACCCGGCCGTGACCCTGCGCCACCAGGGGGAGAACTGATGGCGCCCACCGATCCGTACAGCGACGACAACGACCGCACCGACGCGCCCGCCGTACGCAGGAAGGCCCCCGACATGCCCCGGTCCCGGTCCGACAAGCCCGCCCGCGCGGTGGCGCCCTGGGTGCGGACCCGGCTGCGGACCGCGCCCTGGGCCGCCGCCGCCCTCGCCCTGCTCGTCCTGGTCACCGCGTACCTCGCGGCCGCGCTGCCGCGGGCCGTCGACCGGTACGAGACGGAGGGTCTGCGGCACGACATCCGGACCGCCGCGCCGCGCAACTCCGTCCTCGAACTGACCACCCCGATCCCCGTCAACGAACACGGGAAGGGCCTGGACCCCCGCGTCCTGCAGAGCAAGAGCGACCGGGCACGCGAGGAGCTGCCCGAGCCGATCCTCACCGACCCGGAGCAGACCGTCCACGGCGTCCGCACGGTCAAGCGCGTCGAGGGAACCGACCCGTGGCTGCCGCGGCCCGACGGGCTCCCGCCCGAGTTCGTCCTGTCCTCCCCGTCCCGTCTCACCGAGCACGCGACGCTGCGGAAGGGACGGCTCGCCGCGGGCACGGCCGACGCCCCCGAGGCCGTCGTGACCGTCAAGACCGCCGAGTCCCTCCACCTGAAGCCCGGCTCCGTCGTGCACGTGCCGAGCAAGACCAGCCCGGAACCGCTCGCCGTCACGATCACCGGGATCGTGGAACCCCGCGGCCCCGAATCCCCGTACTGGGCCGTCGAGCCGCTGCTGCGCACCCCGGCGCTCGCCCCGATGGTCGGCGACGAGGTGAAGTACTACTGGCAGGGGGCGCTGCTCCTCTCCCCCGCCTCCGCACCCGTCGTCCTCTCCACCAACAGCGAGCCGGAGCTCTTCTTCCGGTTCATGCCCACCGCCGGCCACCTCACCGGCCGGGACACCGACCGGCTCGCCGCCGCCCTCGACGCGACGACGAGCGGCCCCGACCTGGTCAAGCTCCGGCGGGCCGTCGGCGGCAACGCCGCCCTCACCACCGACCTCGACACGATCGTCGACTCGTACCGCTCGATGCGCGAGGCCATCAACCCGGTCGTGGCCGTCGCCGTCTTCGGGATCGGCGCGGTCGCCGCGGTCGTCCTCGCGATGACCGGCGGCCTCTTCGTCGCCCGCCGCGACAGCGAACTCGCCCTGCTCCGCTCCCGCGGCGCCTCGCTCACCGGCATCGGCCTGCGGCTGCTCGGCGAGACCTCGGCCGTCGCCGTACCGGCCGCCGCGCTCGCCCTCGGCCTCGCCGTGGCGACCGTCCGGCAGCCCGACGGAGGCTCCGGCGGGATCCCCCTCGGCCCCTCCGTCCTCGGCACCGTGCTCGTCGCCCTGGTCGCGATCCTCGTGCTGCCCGTCCGCGCGGTCGTCCTGCACCGGCGCCCGCGTCTGCACGGCGCACGCGACGACGTGCTCACCGCACGCCCCTCCCGGCGCCGCACGGTCCTCGAACTCACCCTGCTCGTCCTCGCCGTGGGCGCCGTCGCCTCGCTGCGGCTGCGCGGCACCGACGGCTCCGGCGACTCCGGCGACCCGCTGGTGAGCGCCGCGCCCGTGCTCGTCGGCCTGATCGCCGCCTCCGTCCTCGTACGGATCTACCCGCTGCCGCTGCGCTGGCTGGCCCGCCCCGCCCGTCGGCTGCGCGGGGCCGTCGGACCGCTGGCCCTCGCCCGCGCCGGACGCGCCTCCTCCTCGGGCACCCTCCCGCTCCTCGCCCTCGTCCTCGCGCTGACCACCGCGGCCTTCGGCGGCTCCGTCCTCGCCGGCGTCGCCGACGCCCGCGACCGGGCGGCGCTCCTGGCGACCGGCGCGGACGCCCGGATCGGCGGCTACGTCGAATGGACCCCGCTGCCCGCCGGGCTCACCGAGTCGGTGCGCGGTCTGCCGGGGGTACGGGACGTGGCCGCGGTGCAGATCGAGTACGGGGTCGACCTGCCGTCCTACCAGGGGACGACCGCCGAGCCGATGAGCGCGCCGATCGTGGGCGTCGAGCCCGACTCGTACACCCGGCTCGCGAACCGGACCGGCTTCGGGCCGTTCCCCGCCGGACTGCTCGCCTCCACGGGGAAGGGCGGCGAGGGCGCCGTCGGTGACACCCAGCGGGTGCTGCCCGCGATCGCCTCGCCGAAGGTCGCCGAACGGCTCGGCAAGCAGCCGATGGACATCATCGCCGCGGCCGGCGCCTTCCGCGTGCAGGTCGTCGCCGTCCGCTCCACCACCCCGGCCCTCGACGACG
The DNA here is from genome assembly GCF_041053105.1 of Streptomyces sp. R44. Classification (NCBI taxonomy): domain Bacteria; kingdom Bacillati; phylum Actinomycetota; class Actinomycetes; order Kitasatosporales; family Streptomycetaceae; genus Streptomyces; species Streptomyces sp. R44. Next base: position 3,087,324 of record NZ_CP163444.1, read on the forward strand.
CCGACTTCCTCCTCGTCAACGGCGCCGACCTCACCCACCGGGCCGACACCCAGCTGCTCGTCACGGGGGCCGTGGACGGCACGGCGCTGCGCGCCGCGGTGAAGGCGAAGTCGTCCCGGCTCGACGTCGCGCTCCGGAGCGAGGAACGGGCCACGTACGTCGACTCGCCGCTCCAGTCCGGTGCCGAGCAGATCTACCTGGGCGCGATCGGCGCGGGCGCCGCCTTCGCCGTGGTGGCCCTGCTGCTCTCCCTCATGCAGAGCGCACCCGAGCGGAACACGCTCCTCGCACGGCTGCGGACGATGGGCCTCACCCGGAAGCAGGGTCGCCGGCTGCTCGCCCTGGAGGCGCTGCCGCAGGCGGTGCTCGCCGCGCTCGGCGGCATCCTGGTCGGCTGGGCGACGGTGCCGCTGCTCGCCCCGGGCATCGACCTGTTCCGCCTCGCGCTCGCGGCGGCACCGGGGTTCGCCCCGCTGGACAGCGCCCCGCTGCGGGCGGACCCGTGGTCGCTGGTGCTGCCCGCGCTCGCCGTCGTCGTCCTCACGGCGCTCGCGGCGGTCGGACAGGCGTGGTGGGCGGGACGCAGGGGCTCGATCAAGGAACTCAGGGCAGGAGACGCACGATGACCAAGACCGACACGGCCCCGTCCGACACGACGCTGGAAGAGCTGGAGCGGCAGGCCACGGCGCGCCGCGACCGGCCCTCGTACGGTCATGACGCGCTCATCGCCTGCGACCGGCTCGTCCGCATCTTCACCACGGACGGGGTGGAGGTGCAGGCGCTCCAGGGGCTCGATCTCCTCGTGAAGGAGGGCGAGTTGATGGCCCTCGTCGGCGCCTCCGGTTCCGGCAAGTCGACCCTGATGAACATCCTGGCGGGCCTGGACGTGCCGACCGCCGGCGCGGCCCGGGTCGCCGGCTGCGACCTGCTCGGCATGGACGGCAAGGCGCGGCTGCGCTACCGCCGCGACGTCGTCGGCTTCGTCTGGCAGCAGACCGCCCGCAACCTCCTGCCGTACCTGACGGCCGCTCAGAACGTGGCGCTGCCCATGCAGTTGCGGGGCCGCTCGAAGCAGAAGGCGGAGCGGGCCGAGGAGCTGCTCGCCATGCTGGGCATCCCGGAGATCCGCGACCGGCGCCCGCACCAGCTCTCCGGCGGCCAGCAGCAGCGGGTGGCCATCGCGGTCGCCCTCGCCAACAACCCGGCCGTGCTCCTCGCCGACGAGCCGACGGGCGAGCTGGACTCGGCCACCGGCGAGCAGGTCTTCGCGGCCTTCCGCCGCGCCAACGAGGAGCTGGGCACGACGATCGTGATCGTCACCCACGACCAGGCGGTCGCCTCCGAGGTGCGCCGCACGGTCGCCATCCGCGACGGCCGGACCTCCTCGGAGGTGCTGCGCCGCACGGAGGTCGACGAGCAGGGCCAGGAGTCGCTGGTGGCGCGGGAGTACGCGATGCTCGACCGCGCCGGCCGACTCCAGCTCCCGGCGGAGTACACCCAGGCGCTCGGCATGGAGCACCGGGTGGCGCTGGAGCTGGAGCAGGACCACATCGGGGTGTGGCCGGACGACGCGGAGGGCTGAGGAACCCCTCCTCGGCGGCCGGGCGTCCCTCAACCGGGGGTGATGTCCATGTCATCGACAGAAGCGTCGGATTCGTCGTCGGAGTCCTCGTCGGATTCGTCGTCGGGCAGGGGGAGTTGGGCCACCGCAGCCCTGCCCGCGGTCTGCGCGGTCGCGGTGTACGCGTGGTCGGCCTGGTGCTTCGGCGGCTCATCCGCGCCGTCCACCACCGTCGCGGTCGCGGTCGGCGGGGCGGTCGTCCTGGCCGCCGGAGTGGCGTACTTCCTGCTCGTCGACGGCGTCATGGGCTTCTTCGGCGCACTCGCGCTGGTCGGCGCGCTGCTGCTCACGGTGGCCGCCGCCGACCGGGCGGCCGTGCGCGGGGCGGTCGCCGACTGCGTCGTCGTGAAGGTCCGCGAGGAGGAGCAGTCCTCGGTCGGCGAGGGCGGCGCCACCAGGGTGCTGTACCACCACACCCTGCGCTGCCCGGGCGGCTATCCCTCGACCGTCACGGAGGGCCACCGGGCCGCACCGGACGGCGGGGAGGTGCGTGTGGCCTACGATCCGCGCCGGCGGGTGGCCCCGGCCCTGGAGGGTTCCACCTCGCCGTGGCGGCAGGCGGTGCTCGCCGTACTGCTGCTGGCCGCCGCCACGGCGGGGGCGCGGCGGTTCAGCCGGTGGGGTCGTCGAGCGCCATGAGCCCGGCCGCGGTGGGACGGAAGCCGCACCGCTCGTGGAAGGCGGTGAGGTGCGGCTCGTAGTCCACGTGCAGCCAGTGCGCGCCCCGCGCGCGGGCGGCCTCGGCGGCGGTCCGTACGAGGGTGACGCCGAGGCCCCGGCGGCGCTCGTCGGGGTGGACGGTGGTGTCGAGGAGGAACGCGTGGACGCCGCCGTCGCCGACGACGTTCACGTACCCGACGAGCCGCCCGGCCCGGCGGGCGGTGACACGGAGGAGACTGCGCGCGAGGACGGGCCCGAAGTCGGTGTCCCGGTGCCCGGGCCAGGCGGCGCGGAAGAGGGTGTTGAGCTCGTCGCCGGAGAGGGGCGCGTCGACCTGGACGTCGACGCCGTCGACCGGATGCCCGGCACGCTCGGCATCGCTCATCGGGGGGCGACGCCCAGCGAGATCGACGATCCGGTGCGCAGCGCGATCGAGCCGTACGGGGTACGCAGCCGCAGCCACGGCCCGGAGGCGAACAGGGTCACCGGCGCGTCCCCCGGGGGCAGGAAGCCCAGCGACTGGGCCGCGTGGACGGCGCGCAACGGGAGCCCGGTGGTGCCGAGGGTCCGGGACCAGATCTCGCGGCCGAGGGCGTCGCGCTCGGTGCGGGTGCGCCGCTCCTCCGGCAGCTCCTCGTCCCGCGCGCGGAACTCACGGACGGCGGCCGCGACGGCGCCCCGCATCCCGGCGACGTCGGGGAGGCCGGGGACCGGCGCCCAGCCGCCGCGCGGCGGGAGGACCCCGGCCCACGGGGGGCCGGTCACGGAGTCCGGGACGACGGCCTTGCCGGCCGACTCCTCGATGCCGTCGAGGAGTTCACCGGCGGAGACGGTGACGTCGAGTTCGACGGCGTCGACGAGGCGGGCCGTGCGGATCGCGAGCACCTCGAACGACGGCGGCCGCCCGAAGACGGCGAGCGCCCCGCGGGCGGCCTGGAGGCGGACGGCGGCGGCGCGGTCGTAGTGCACCAGCCGGCCCAGGAAGGCGGCGAGTGCCGCCGCCTCCCTCGGGTCGGCGAAGTGCAGGGGAGCGAGCACGGTCATGCGGCGGACGACATCCCGTCGTCGACGTACTCCTGGAGGAACTCGCGCTCCTCGGCGGTGATCCGCCGCGGACGCTGCGCCTCCAGGTCGAAGGGCACGACGACGGTCGAGGCCCGGACGTACACGACGTCCGCGTCCTTGACCTCGTACGCGATCGTCAGCGACGCCGCGCCTATCTTCGTGACCCACGACTCGATGGTCACCGGCTCGTGCCGGTGGACCAGCGGCCGCTTGTAGTCGATCTCGTGCCGGGCCACGACGGACCCGCCGGAGAACGAGGGGGAACCGTCCCCCGGCGCCAGCCGGAACATGAAGTCGATCCGCGCCTCTTCCAGGTACCGCAGGAAGACGACGTTGTTGACGTGCCCGAAGGCGTCCATGTCCGACCAGCGCAGGGGACAGCTGTAGATGTGCCTGGTCACTGACCTCAGCCTCGGGTCAGCTTCTTGTAGGTGGCGCGGTGCGGACGGGCCGCGTCCGGGCCGAGGCGCTCGATCTTGTTCTTCTCGTACGACTCGAAGTTGCCCTCGAACCAGAACCACTTCGACTCACCCTCGTAGGCGAGGATGTGCGTCGCGACTCGGTCGAGGAACCAGCGGTCGTGGGAGATGACCACGGCCGCACCCGGGAACTCGAGGAGCGCGTTCTCCAGGGAGGACAGGGTCTCGACGTCGAGGTCGTTGGTGGGCTCGTCGAGGAGCAGCAGGTTGCCGCCCTGCTTGAGGGTGAGCGCGAGGTTCAGACGGTTGCGCTCACCACCGGAGAGCACGCCGGCCGGCTTCTGCTGGTCCGGGCCCTTGAAGCCGAACGCGGAGACGTAGGCGCGGGAGGGCATCTCGACGTGGCCGACGTTGATGTAGTCGAGCTCGTCGGAGACGACGGCCCACAGCGTCTTCTTCGGGTCGATGTTGGCGCGGCTCTGGTCGACGTACGAGATCTTGACGGTCTCGCCGACCTTGACGGTGCCGGAGTCCGGGGTCTCCAGACCCTGGAGCATCTTGAAGAGCGTGGTCTTGCCGGCGCCGTTCGGGCCGATGACACCGACGATGCCGTTACGGGGCAGGGTGAAGCTGAGGTCGTCGATGAGGACCTTGTCGCCGAAGGCCTTCGAGAGGTTCTCGACCTCGACGACGATGGAGCCCAGACGGGGGCCCGGCGGGATCTGGATCTCCTCGAAGTCCAGCTTCCGCATCTTGTCGGCCTCGGCCGCCATCTCCTCGTAGCGCGCGAGACGGGCCTTGGACTTGGCCTGACGCCCCTTGGCGTTCGACCGCACCCACTCCAGCTCCTCCCGGAGCCGCTTCGCGCGCTTGGCGTCCTTCTGGCCCTCGACCTTGAGCCGCTCGGACTTCTTGGTCAGGTAGGTGGAGTAGTTGCCCTCGTACGGGTGGGCGCGACCGCGGTCGAGCTCCAGGATCCACTCGGCCACGTTGTCGAGGAAGTACCGGTCGTGGGTGATGGCCACGACGGTGCCCTTGTACTGGGCGAGGTGCTGCTCCAGCCAGTTCACCGACTCGGCGTCGAGGTGGTTGGTGGGCTCGTCGAGGAGCAGCAGGTCGGGGGCCTCCAGGAGCAGCTTGCAGAGCGCGACACGGCGCTTCTCGCCACCGGAGAGGTTGTTCACCGGCCAGTCGCCGGGCGGGCAGCCCAGCGCGTCCATGGCCTGCTCCAGCTGCGCGTCGAGGTCCCAGGCGTTGGAGTGGTCCAGGTCGTCCTGGAGCTTGCCCATCTCCTCCATGAGCTCATCGGTGTAGTTGGTCGCCATCTCTTCGGCGATCGCATTGAACCGGTTGAGCTTGCCCTTGATCTCGGCGACGCCGTCCTCGACGTTCTCCAGGACGGTCTTGGTCTCGTCGAGCTTCGGCTCCTGCATGAGGATGCCGACGGAGAAGCCGGGCGACAGGAACGCGTCACCGTTGGACGGCTGCTCAAGGCCCGCCATGATCTTCAGAACGGTGGACTTACCGGCACCGTTCGGGCCGACCACACCGATCTTCGCACCCGGCAGGAAGCTCAGCGTCACGTCATCCAGGATGACCTTGTCGCCGTGCGCCTTGCGCGTCTTGCGCATCGTGTAGATGTACTCAGCCAAGAGAAACCGTCCGGCAAAGAGTGAGTGGGCAGATACACCCCATCTTGCCTGACCGCCAGCCCCAGGCGGAAACCGGTAAGGCGCGGGGCGGGGGGGCGGGGGGGGGGCCGGGGGCGCGAGGGGGCCGTTTCGGGGCGTGGACGTGCGACGACCCCGGCCGCAGGTGCGGGCCGGGGTCGTGCGGGTGTCACGGGGTGGGGCGCGTGTGACGCGGATCACTCCGCGGAGTCAGCGGCTCACTCCCTGCGGGCTCACTGGCCGGCGGTCTTCTTCTTGCGGAGGAAGAACACCGCGCCGCCGCCGATCACGACGAGCGCGGCGGCGATGCCGGCGATCATCGGGGTGGCGTTGGAGCTGCCGGTCTCGGCGAGGTCGCCGCCACCGGTCGTGGTGCCGGTGGTGCCGCCCGTGGTGGACGGGGTGGAAGGCGTGGCCGAGGGGGTCGTGGAGGGGGTCTCCGACGGCTTCGGGCCGGGGGTGGCCGTCTTGCAGTCCAGGACGCCCTCGAAGGTCTCCTCGAAGTCGTTCGGGCCGGTGATCGTGAACTTGTACGCCTCGTCCTCGGCGAGCGGGACCGTGAGGGTCTTCGTCTCACCGGCGGCGATCGTGTACGAGGTGCCCTTCAGGTCGAAGGTCCAGGCCTCGTCGCCCTTGTTGGAGGCGATGACCTCCAGGCCGCCCTTGGCGCAGTCCTTGGCGACCGTGACGGCCGGAAGGGCACCCTTCTTCGCCCAGGAGGCGGAGGCCTTGGCGGTGACGGTGGAGTCGCTGGAGCCGGCCAGGATCAGGGTCTGCGAGGGGCCGTCGATCGAGACGAAGGCGCGGCCGAGCGAGACCTTGGTGGTGGCCTCGGCGGTCAGCTCGGCGGTGCCGTCGGCGGTGCCGGCCGGAACGTCGAAGAAGAGCTTGTCGCCGTTCTTGGCCTCGGTCACCGGCTTGCCGGCCCCATCGACGATCTTGACGCCGGCGGGGGTGCCGGCGGCGGTCGTGAGCTTGGCCGTGGCGTTGGTGGTGACGGTGATCGGGCCGAGCTTCTCACCGGCCTTGCCGGAGATGGTGGCCGGGGAGAGGCTCAGGGAGGCCTTCGGCTCTTCGAGCTTCACGGCCTCCTTCAGGAGGTACTCCGTCAGCTTCTTGGCGTCGGGGCTCGTCGGCGTCGCCGTCACGTCGTCCGAGAAGGTCCAGATCGCGGCCTGGGTGCCGGCGGCGGCCTCGTTCTTGGAGAGGTCGACGTCGAGCTTCGCGCCGAGGGCCTCGGCGGAGAACTTCGGGTAGGCGTTCTCGAGGATCCAGAGGATCTTGCCCGCGTTCTCGTTGTTGTGCAGGGAGGACTCGCCCCAGCCGACCTCCTTGTAGGTGGCTTCGTTCTTGGTCGGGGTGCGGAGGTCGATGCAGTAGGTCTGAAGGGTTCCCCCGCCCTCGACCTGCATCGTGAAGAGACCGCCGCCGACCGGCCAGGCCTTGCCGTCCTTCTCCTTGATCACGACATCGTCACCCTCGGTGACATGACCGCTGACCAGCTTCGCCTTGACGCCGCCGGCGCCCGGGGCGCCGTCATCGGCCAGGGCCGGACCGGCGGTCGCTATCGCACCGGTCGCGACGAGGCCGGAGGCCAGGATCGTGGCTGCCAGGCGGGCAACGCCACGCCCACGAACTGAAAACATTGGATTCCCCTCCGGGCGAGCCGCTCCGCGAACTTGGTCGATTCGCGTGGGGGGAGCGCACGCCAGCAGAACTCACAGACTCGATGGGCTCACGTGCCACACGAGTATCCGGAATCCTAGGGACGCCGAACGCCGCGGTGCCCTGTCGTACGGTCACATAACCATTCCGACTCGGAATCGTTATCACCCGCGCGAGTTGGTCGACAAATCGCCATGACGCAAGGTCAGGGAGCGGTTACCAGCTGCGGAGTCACCGCCGCCACCTCCTCCGCCGCCGTCGTCCACAGGTCCTGCTCCGGCTGCGGTTCGGGCGCCGTCCGCTCGGCCTTCGGGGCGCGCCGGAAGGCCGCCGTGCCCCGGCTCAGGTCGTGTCCCACGGCGACCGCGTCGACGTCCACGAAGGTCTTGCGCTGCCCGTCGCGGTCCTCCTCACGGACCTTCAAGCGGCCGTGCACCACGAGCGGTTCGCCGACCGAGACCGAGGCCGCGAGATTGGCGCCGAGCGAGCGCCAGGCCGACACCGTGTAGAAGCTGGTGTTCCCGTCGGACCAGAGGCCCCGCTCCCGGTCCCAGCGACGCGCGGTCACCGCGAACCGGAAGCGGGCCACGCCGCCGGCCACCGTCTCCCGGTACTCCACCGCCGTCGCCACGTTGCCGACGAGCGTCACGGTCGTGTCGTTCATGGTTCCGCCCCCACTGTCCCTGTTGTCCTGCTGTTCCGGTGTCCCCGGTGTGGACACCTCGTGGGGACCATGCTCGGACGGTCGCGAGAATCTCGCTCGGGCCTGTGGAGGAGCGGAGGCCTGGGGACAACTCCCCCACCCGGAAGGGTGAAACCGGGACCTCTGAAGGCCCCCTACCTCCCCCGTACCCCCGCCCTAGTCGCGCCCAGCCGCATCGCCCCCGCGCGGCCGCCGCCCACCACCCGGGCCGCCGCCGACGGCCGTGAGCCGACCACCGTCGCGTACTGCTCGCGGACCTCCCGGTAGCGCATCAGCTCCGCCGCCACCGGGTCGAGGACCCGGGCCCGGCCGCAGGCGGCGGTCGCCTCCCGCAGACGGCGCTCGGCCTCCTGCCCGTACCGCCGTGCCGGCCCCTTCACGGCGCTCTCGCAGGCCCATTCGACGAGCGGGCCGCCGATGATCCCGCCGAGCATCACCAGGACCGGCGGCAGCAGGCCCGGCTGGACGACGCCGACGATCTGCGCCACCAGCCAGAGGGCGCCGAAGATCTGCAGGAGCGTCATGACCGCCTGGGCGAGGACGGCCGCCGGCCACCAGGCGGGCCGGGGCGGCCGGGCCGCCGGGTCCCCCATGGAGACCGTCAGCTCGTCCAGCGCCTCCGGCAGCCCCTCGGCCCCGCGCGCCGCCGCCTCGCGCACCGCCTGCGCCCAGGGCGCCGGGAGTCCGCGCGAGGCCTCGTCGGCGACGATCCGTACGGCCTGCTCGACGCGTTGGCGGGCCGTCAGTTCGTCCTCGACGGGGCTGGCGAGGTGCGGGTCGGTGGAGCCGTGCGCGCGCAGTCGCTCGTACCAGCGGTAGAGCCGCAGCCAGGGGGTGCCGCAGGCGCGGATGGCGCCCCGGCGCCAGACCCGTTCGGCGGCCTCGCCCGCGGCCTGGGCGCCGACGGCGACGGCGAGCCGGTCCGTGAAGGCGTCCCGGGCCCGCTCGTCGAGCCCGGGCCGCCCGTCGGCGACGTACGCCTGGCGCAGCCGGGCCGCGGCGGCGTCGACGTCGGCGGCGAGACGGCGTTCGGGAGCGGTGCGTTCCTGGACGAACCGGGCGACGAGCTCCCGCAGTTCGGGGACGCCCTCGCCGGTCAGCGCGGAGACCGCGAGGACCGTCGCGCCGGGCTCGCCGTGCTCGCCGAGCGCCACGCCGTCCTCGTCGAGGAGGCGGCGCAGGTCGTCGAGGACGAGGTCGGCGGCCTCGGTGCCGAGCCGGTCGATCTGGTTGAGGACGACGAAGGTGACCTCGGCGTGCCCGGCGAGCGGGCGCAGGTAGCGCTCGTGGAGGGCGGCGTCGGCGTACTTCTCGGGGTCGACGACCCAGATCACCGCGTCGACGAGGCCGAGGACCCGGTCGACCTGGTCGCGGTGGGCGGTGACCGCCGAGTCGTGGTCGGGCAGGTCGACGAGGACGAGCCCCTGGAGCTCGGTGTCGCCGGCGCCGCCCGCGAGGGGGCGGCGGCGCAGCCGGCTGGGGACCGCGAGCCGGTCGAGCAGCCCGGCGGCGCCCTCGGACCAGCTGAGCGCGATGGGCGCGGAGGTGGTGGGGCGGCGCAGTCCCGTCTCGGAGACGGGGACGCCGGCGAGGGCGTTGAAGAGCGTGGACTTGCCGCTTCCGGTGGCTCCGGCGAGGGCGATCACGGTGTGCCGGGAGGAGAGCCGCTGGCGGGCGGCGGCCTCGTCGAGGACGCGCCCGGCCTCGGCGAGGGCCTCGCTCTCGACGCGGGTACGGGAGAGCCCGACGAGCTCGTGGAGGGCGTCGAGGCGGCTGCGCAACGGCCCGCCGTAGCTGCCGCCGAGGGGCGGCAGGGTGTCCTGCTCCTGCGGCTCGCGCGGCTTCTCCTCGGCGACGGTGGCGGCCCGCTCGGCCACCCGCCGAGCGATCAGCCCGTCGTCCCACCGCTGCCGACCGTCCGCCGGGTCGGGCTCGCGCCCCCGCTCCGGACCGCCGAACGCGAGGCCACCCTCCGGGGCACGCTCACGGCCGCTCTCCCCCGCGCGCTCACGCCCTCGTTCCCGGCCTCCCGCGCGGCTGCCCTCCGGGCCGGGCTCAGCGCCGCGCTCCGGGGCCGGCCCGCGGCCGCGGTCTCGGTCTCGGTCTCGGTCGCGGTCTCGGTCGTCGTCCACCACGTCACTTCTCCTTCTGCAGTACGGAGAGCGCGGCGATCAGCTCCGCCTGCGGCTCGGGGGTGACGTCGAGGGCGTCGAGGGGCGCGAGGCGGCGGTCGCGCTCGGCGTGCAGGACGCGGTCGACGTACGAGAGGACGAGTTCGCCGCCCTTGTCGCGCAGCCGCAGGGCGGCCTGGGCGCCCAGGAGTTCGGCGAGGCGTTCGCCGGCGGCGCGGGCGCGGCGGCCGCCGAGGAGGGAGGCGGCCAGGAGCGCGGCGACGGTGTCGGGCTCCGGGACGGGGCTGCGGGATCCCGAGGGGCGCTCCACGTTCCGCACCTCGTCCTCGGCGAGCTCTTCGAGCACGCGGCGCCAGCGGCGTACCTCCACGCCGATGCGTTCGGCGGTCTCCCGGTCGCCGCCGGTACGGAGCGGGCCGAGGGGCTCGGAGGCGGGTTCGCGGCGCCAGGTGTCCCGGACGCGCTCCTCGGCGGCGGAGACCGCGCAGTGCAGGAGGGCGGCGAGGGACTCGGCGAGGGCGTCCAGGAGCTCGTCGGCGGTGCTGTCGCGGGGGTAGCCGCGCCAGCGGGTGCGGGCGTCGCCGGCGAGGACGGCGCCGCGGCCGAGTTCCTTGCGCACCCGCTTGCCCTGCTCGCCGTACGCGGCCTCGACGACGCCGCCGAGGCGGCCCGCGGCCGCGTACTGGGCGGCGACGGCGGCGGCCAGCTCGGGCAGCCGGGCGTCGAGGGAGTCGATGACGCCGGAGGCTGTCCGGTCGGCGGCCTGCTGGCGGGCGGCGGGGTCCTGGGCGCGGTGGGCGAGCCAGCCGCGCAGAGCGGCGACGGCACTGTCGGGCAGCAGTCCGCTGCCGCCGCCGGCGGACTCGGGCAGCTCGGGGATGGTGAAACGGGGGACGTCGCCGAGGCCGGCCTTGTCGAGCAGCGCCTCGTACTGCCGGGAGACCTCGCCGATGACCTGATGGGGGACGCGGTCGAGGACGGTGACGAGGGTGGCGTCGTACTCCTTGGCGGTACGGAGCAGGTGCCAGGGCACGGCGTCGGCGTACCGCGAGGCGGTGGTGACCATCACCCAGATGTCGGCGGCGCAGATCAACTCGGCGGCGAGGAGCCGGTTCTCGACGACGAGGGAGTCGATGTCGGGGGCGTCGAGGAGGGCGAGCCCGCGGGGCAGGGAGGCGGCGGTCTCGACGCGGAGCGCGTTCTCCTCGGGGGCGGGCTCGTCGACGGGGTGGTCCTCGTCGGCCTGGGGCAGCCAGACGCGGGTGAGCTGCGGGAGGACGCGCATGCCGGCGAACCAGTGGTGGTCCTCGGGGTGGCAGACGAGCACGGGGGTCCGGGTGGTGGGCCTGAGCACCCCGGACTCGCTGACGCGGCGCCCGACAAGGGAGTTGACGAGGGTGGACTTCCCGGCCCCGGTGGATCCGCCGACGACGGCGAGGAGCGGGGCGTCGGGGTCCTTCAGCCGGGGCACCAGGTAGTCGTCGAGCTGGGCGAGCAACTCGGCCCGGGTCTGGCGGGCGCGGGGCGTGTCGGGGAGGGGCAGTGGGAGACGCACGGCGGCGACTCGGTCGCGCAGGGCGGAGAGTGCGTCGATCAGCTGAGGCCGTTCGTCCAAGGTCACCACATGCGAAGAATGCCCAATTTATGAGTGTTTTTGAAGCCTATTGCGACCCTGCGCGCCGAAGAGAAGGGTGGCGCCCGCAAGGTCGGGCATAACGAGTGCACAACACCCGCCGCGAGTGGCGCGAAAAGCGCTGCGCGAATCGCACCTGCCTGCGATTATCGGTTCGCTTCACCGAACCTCCACATCGTGCCACGCAGGTGAAGCAACCGGGTCAAGGCGATCGGAGCCCTATCCTTGTCCCGGCAGGCACACCCCACCCACCAGGGGCTCCTGGCCACACGGCCACCACCCGGCCCCCGTAGCTCAGTGGATAGAGCAGGTGCCTTCTAAGCACTTGGCCGCAGGTTCGAGTCCTGCCGGGGGCGCACCACCAGGACCCTCCTTCGGGAGGGTCCTTCTTGTCGGTCGGGGCCGGTTTCGGGTGACTGGCGGAATGCGGTCACGCAAAGGCCGGGGGAGTTCACGCCACGGACGCCACCGAGGAGTCGCGCCCGGCCGCGTCGTCACGGTGAGCCGAGTGCGCCCTGTGGCCAGAACCGGGACAGGGACGACTCCTTGAACGGCTGGGAGCTGACGGTGAGGTCGCCCGCGAAGGGGCGGTCGAGGACCAGGACCAGGAGCAGGCTGAAGCCGATCAGGCCGGCGACGGTGGCCACGAAGAGGAACTGCATCTTCAGACTGCGCAGGCCGTAGAGGAAGGTCAGCAGGATGATGACCACCGCCCCGCCGTAGACCAGGACCTGGAGCAGGACCGGCAGCTCGTTCGTGGCGATGTTGATCCGTTCCCTCCGCATGGCGGCCGCGTCGTTGAGCCGGGTGACGGCCTCCCCGTAGAAGGCCTGGTCGCGCGGGGTGGGCGGGTCGTAGGCCTGCAGTGCGTCGTACATCTCGCCGAGCTGTCGGGAGGTGGCCGCGAAGCTCGGTCGGCCCTCGCGCATCTTCGGCCACTGCACCTCGACGACGGCGTGTACGTACTCTCCCACCGCCTTGTCGACCCGCGCCCGTTCTTCGGGCGGGAAGGACCGGGTGGCGCGGACCACCAGGGAGACGTCGGTGGCCTCCTGGGAGACGACCGTCTGGGTGTGGTCCAGCTGGGTCCACAGGGTGACGACGACGAACGCGAGGATGATCCCGTAGATCGCGCCGAACATGCCCAGCACGACGCCGACCATCTCGTTGTGTTCGCCCTCGGCCAGGCGGGGGAACCGACGGCGGGCGAGCGCGCTGCCCGCGACGGCGATCAGCACGATCGAACCGACCATGAGCAGGGTCAGTACGAACGTACTCAGGTGGTTGAGCATCCACAGCGCCACGAGGGGCCTCCCGGGACGTGAGTCGCCGAACGCCGACGGTCGAGGTCAGACGGCAGCCGCCCGCCCGCTCGGCCGCCTGCCCACAGGCTAGGCAGGCCCGCGGCCGGGCCACGACCTCGTAGACCCGCCTGGCCCAGTGCGCGTCCGCCGGATCACCCGGAGCGGCCGGCTCGTCGCCCTTCAGTCGCCCGCCATAGCGTTCACTTTCATTCATTGCAACGAGAGAGCCCATGAGCGTTGCATTAGCCTTACTCCCATTGCAATGAAATCTCCGCCTTGACCTGCAATTATCGCCAATTCGCGCAACACGTGCGTTGCCAGACTCGTGAATGCAACGTAGCTTTTCCTTCATCGGAAACAACGACTCCAAGGAGAACGCACCATGCAGACCTTCGCCACCACCGCCCCCGTCTCCGCCGTCCTCGACATCCCCTCCGGCCGCATCCGCTTCATCGCCGCCGACCGGACCGACACCACGGTCGAGGTCCTGCCCGCCGACGCCTCCAAGAGCCGGGACGTGAAGGCGGCCGAGCAGACCGGGGTCTCCTTCTCGGACGGTGTCCTGCGGATCTCCGTCCCCCCGGCGAAGAACCAGTACTTCGGTCCGTCCGGGGCCGTCGAGGTCACCGTCCAGCTGCCCGCCGGCTCCCGGGTCGACGCGAAGGCGGCCGCCGCCGAGCTGCGCGGGGTCGGGCGGCTCGGCGACGTCACCTTCGAGGGCGCCCAGGCCACCGTCAAGCTCGACGAGACCGCGAGCGCCCGCCTCACCCTCCAGGCCGGCGACATCGCGGTCGGGCGCCTCGGCGGCGACGCCGAGATCAGGACCCGGAAGGGCGACCTGCGGATCGACGAGGCCATGCGCGGCACGGTCGTGCTGCGGACCGAGGCCGGCGAGATCAGCGTCGGCGCCGCCCGTGGCGTCTCCGCCTCCCTCGACGCCGGCACCGCCTACGGCCGGATCCGCAACTCCCTCCGGAACGCCGACGGCGCCGGCGCCGGGCTCAGCATCCGCGCCACCACCTCCTACGGCGACATCACCGCGCGCAGCCTCTGAGCCCGACGCGATGTTCGTGCGAGCATCCGGCCGACAGTGGGTAGGGAGGGCCGTGTGATGTTCTTCGGAGAGCCGTCCCCGACCGTCGTCCGCGCCTGTGTGCGGGACGGCCGGGGCGGCAGCCCCACACTCGTCCTGGACGACGGGCCGTTCGGCGAGGCCGAGCGGCGGCGCCTGCCCGGGGAGGCCGGCGCCTCCCACGCCGTCTTCGTCTCGCCCGGACCCGAGCAGGACGGGCTTCCTCTCTTCTCCCTCCGGTTCTTCACCTCCGCCGGGGAGTTGCCCTCCTGCGGGCACGGGACGATCGCCGCCCTCGGGCACCTCGCCGCACGCGCGGACACCGACTCCACCCGGGTGTCCCTCCGGGTCGCGGGCCGCACCTTCCCCGCCTGGGCCGTACGGAGAGAGAGCCACGTCGAAGCCGGCTTCGCCTACGGGTCCGTGGAGCTGCGCGAGCCGGCCCCGGGCGAGTCCGAACTCGTCCTGCCGGCGCTCGGCATCCGCCCCGACGCCCTCGGGCCGGGGGTCCGGGTCGCCTCCGTCGGGCGCCCCCGGCTGCTGGTCCCGGTCACCTCACGGTCCGAACTCGCCGCCCTCGCCCCGGACATGGAGCGGCTTCGCGAGGCCTGCGACCGCCTCGGGCTCCTTGGCTGTTACGTGCACTCCGCACCGTCGCCCTCGGGGCGGGCCGCCGCCCGGATGTTCGCCCCGTCGATCGGCGTCCCCGAGGACATCGCCAACGCCAACAGCACCGCCTGCCTCGCCGCCCACCTGGCCGGTCACGGCTTCCCCCGCATCGCCGTGGACATGGGGGACTCCCTCGGCAGCCCCGCCACCATCCGGGCCGGGGTGTCCGACTCGGGGGTGCTGCAGTTGGGCGGGGACGTCGTCGTCACGCGTCCCTTTCCGTAGGGCCTGCCGTCTCCTCCGCCCATCGTTCGCTCCAGGCCTCCAGGGGCGCCAGCGCCGTGACGAGTTCCGCCCCCAGGGGGGTGAGCCGGTACTCGTCGTCCCGGCGGGCGAGCAGACGAGCCTCCGTCAGTTCGTCCAGGCGGGTGCTGAGCACGCTGGACGACATCCGCTCGCAGCGGCGCTGGAGTTCGCGGAAGCCGGCCGGCGCCTGGCTCAGCTCCCACAGGACGCGCAGGGCCCAGCGGCGTCCCAGCAGGTCGAGCGCGGCCATGACCGGACGGCCGGAGGCCGATCCCCGCACCGGCCCACCGGGACGTGGTGCCGATCCCCGCACCGGCCCACCGGGACGTGGTGCCGATCCCTGTACTGGTCGACCAGGGCGTGGCGCCGATCCCGTCGCCATGGCTCTCCCCCTCCTTGCGCTTCGTTTTCAGAAGCAGCATAGTGGCGCTTCTGAAAACGAAGCAGGAGGTGCTTCACATGCCGCGCATCGAACCGCTCGTCCCCCCTTACTCCCCCGCCGTCGACCAGGACCTGCGCCGCTGGATGCCGCCCGGCGTCCCCCACGAACCGCTCCTGCTCTTCCGGGTCCTGCACCGCAGCCCCGAGCTCGCGTCCCGCATGTTCGCCCTGGGTGCCGGGCTCCTCGGCCACGGGCTGCTGCCGGCCGCCGACCGTGAGCTCGTCATCGCCCGCGTCACCGCCCGCAGCGGCTGCGCGTACGAGTGGGGCGTCCACGCCGCGACCCTCGCCCCGCGGGCCGGGCTCGGCCCCGAGCTGCTCCGGGCCACCGCCACCACGGACCCGACCCCCGTGGTGTCCGAGCGCCAGGCCGCGCTCCTCGCCGCCGTCGACGAGCTGCACGACACCGCCCGCCTCTCCGAGTCCGCCTGGACCGCCCTGCGCGGCCACTACGAGGACGAGCAGCTCCTCGAACTCCTCGTCCTGGCCGGCTGGTACCGGACCATCAGCTACCTCGCCAACGGGCTGCTCCTGGAGGAGGAGACCTGGGCGGCACCCTTCCCCGGGAGCTGATCCGGCGCGACCGCGTGCAGGGACCCCAGCAGGTGCCGCAGCGCCGGGCCCGGCGGGCCCGGTCGTACGGCCAGCGAGGTGGCGACCGTGAGGCCGGCGAGCGGGCGCACCGCGACCCGGGGGACCGTCGGCAGTCCGCGCACCTCGTAGAAGAGGGTCCACGAAGGCTCCAGGGCCGTGCCGATCTCGGTCAGCGTGGCCTGGAGGTCGCTGAACTCCGGGCCCTGGACCGGCTGGAGCCCGGCCGCCCGGAACGCCCCGGTGACCAGGGCGTGGAAGGGCGGATTCGCCTCCCGGGGCGCGAGCCGCAGCGGGAGCCGGGCCAGTTGCTCCAGGTGCGGCTCCGGTGCGGCGGAGAGGGGGTGCTGCTCGGGCAGGGCGGCGTACAGCGGGTCGCTCCACAGCGGGAGCAGTTCGAGTCCGGGAGCGGCCCCCGGCTCGTCCGGCAGCGCTCGTACGAGAGCCGCGTCCAGCTCTCCGGTGCGTACGGCCTCCAGTCGGCGGGCGACCGGGAGCCGGTGCAGGCGCACCTGCAACCGGGGTGCTGCGGAGGCGAGTGCGGCGAGGACGCGGTTGATGCGGTCTCCCGGGCCGTGGATGCCGCCCAGGCGGAGCACTCCGTCGGCGCCGGCCGCGATGTCGGCGGCCACGCGCGCGGTGTGGTCGGCGGCCGCGAGGACGGCGCGTGCCTCGGGGAGCAGCCGCTCGCCGGCGCCGGAGAGCCGCACGTGCCGGGTGGTGCGCTCGAAGAGCTCGACGCCCCAGGCGCGTTCGAGCCGGCGGATCTGCTGGCTGACCGCCGACTGCACGATGCCGAGCCGCTCGGCGGCCCGGCCGAAACCGCCCTCCTCGGCCACGGCCACGAAGTAGCGCAGCTGCCGCAGCTCCATCACGGCCCCCCTTGGTCTGTCATTCATCACGAACGGTGATCTCTGTCGTCCCCAACCGCCTGTGGTACGGCCTCGCTTCCCCGGATCGAATGGATGCCGACTCCCGAGAAGGAAGGACCGACGATGTCCGAGATCCAGAAGGCGCTGGTCGTGCACGCCGAGGAGGCCGAGCGGATCGGCCTCCCCCACGGCGGCGGGTTCCGCCTGCTCGCCGACGGCCGCGACACCGGAGGCGCGCTCGGGGCCAACCGGCTCTCGCTCGGTGAGGGCGCGGCCGGAGCCCGCCCGCATTTCCACGCGCTGTCGACCGAGCTGTTCCATGTACTGGACGGGGTCGTGCGGTTCACCCTGGACGGCGTGACCTCGATCGTGGCCGCCGGAGGCCTGGTCTCCGTGCCGCCCGGGACGCCGCATTCCTTCGGCGCGGCCCCCGGCTCGGCGGCGGAGCTGCTCGTGGTCCTGACCCCGGGCGTCGACCGCTTCGGCTACTTCCGGGCGCTCGGGCGCATCCAGCACGGCCTGGGGACCTTCGACGACCTTCTGCCCGCGTCCGAACAGGACCGCTACGACGTGCACTTCGTGTGAGGCGTACGGGTCAGGGGGTTCGGGAGCGGGATCCACGCGTCGCGGTCCACGCCCCGCAGGCGCATCAGGGTGAGGGCCTTGACCCGGAGTTCCGGGGCGAAGAGGGCCGCTCGGTCGGCCCGGTTCTCGGAAGTGGCGGGAAGGGCGTCGTACGCGCGCTCGGCGGCGGCCGCGACGAGCGACCAGAGGTGGGTCCCGGCGGCCCGGTCGCGGTCGGCGAGGGCGGAGACGAGGGTGCCGAAGGTCGTGCCGAAGAGGTGGCCGAAAAGCATCGTGCGGAGGACGTCCGGGTCGTCGTCGATCACCTTCCCGCCCACGGGTGTGGCGTCGAAACCGTGCCGGGCGAGGCGGCTCGGGCTCAGCCGGACGTCGGCGAGGTCCCGGTAGACGAGCCGGCGGGGACGGGCGTGCGCGTCGAGCACGACCAGGAGGTTCTGGCCGTGGGCGGCGGGCGCGACGCCCCGGCTCAGGAGGCGGACGAGCGGCGGGACGGCGAGGTCGGCGAAGGCGGCCAGCCAGTCGGCGCCGGATGCGCCCGCGGACTCCAGGAGGGTGTGGATCAGGGGCGGTCCGTCGCCGGCGGGGCGGGCGGCGAGCGCCGCCACCGGCAGGACCGTCTCCCCCTTGCGCGGGCGCGCGGCGGCGGACGGTGACTCGCGGAGCAGGACGGCGAGGTCGGCGCTGGGCTCCCCGCGGACGAGCGCGGAGGCGCCGGCGAGGTTGCGGGTGATGCGGAGGGTGTCGGCCAGGTCGGCCACGACGCTCGACAGCAGGGCCGAGAGGGGCGCGCTGTTCTCCACGCCGCTCGCCGAGATGTCGCGGATCGCGCTGGTCATCCGGGTGCTCAGCGCCGTCTTCAGGTGCGGGCCGCCATCGAGCGGGGCGAGGGTCCGTACGCTCATCAGCGGCCGGGCGGGGATCGCTCCGGTGACGTACGGCTCGTGTCCGAGGCTGGGCAGGACGTGCGCGGTCTGCCAGGGGTGCACGGGCAGCAACAGCCGGTCGCCGTCCCGCAGCCGGTCGGGCCACTCCCCCGCGACGCGGCACCGGTCGGCGGGCACGGCCACGAGGTCGAGGCGGACGACGGGGCGGTGCTCGGGCGCGTACGCCAGCTGCTCGGCGACGGAGAGCCCGGGACGGCTGCGGCAGCAGGGGTGGTACGGGTGCCCGTCGACGACGCTCTGCTCGGCGGAGGCCAGAGGGTCGACGAGGAGTGGCCCGGGGGCCGACGGCGCCGCCCGTGCCGCCCCCGCCCGGGACGACGCCAGAGAGAGTGGCCCGGGGGCCGATCCCGCCGCCCGTGCCGCCCCCGCCCGGGACAGCGCCAGGGAGGCCACGCTGTGGGCGAGTTCGGCGACGAGGGGCTCGGCGCCCGGCAGGCGAAGAGCGGCGAGGAGGGCGGCCGGGTGCTCGTGGGCGCGGCCGTCGAGCCGTACGGTCAGGTCCTCGCCGGGGACCACCAGGTCGTACGGGAGCCGGGGCGGCCCGCTCAGGACCCGGCCGTCGGCGAGCTCCACGCGCCCGGTGTCCGCGTCGCGCGCCGCGACGCCGGGCAGCGGCTCGTGGAGCAGCGCGCGCCAGAGCCGCCCGAGGACCGCCGCCCGGGCCGGAACCAGCTCCTGCCGCCAGGCGGCGAGAAGCCCGGGGGCGAGGAGCCGGGGAGCGAGGTCCGCGAGCTCGTCGGCGAAGGCGGCAAAGGCGGCGAAGGCGGCCTCGGCGGCGCCCGGCGGGTCCGCGCCCGCCGCCGCCTCGGGGGCGCGCGGTTCGTCGCGGGCGCTCGTATCGTGATCCGGAGCGGAGTGCATGAAGGCTCACTACCCTGCGCAGGATGTCCCTACCGGTGGACGACCTGCCGGGGCACGGGTGGAAGGCGCTGTCGTGAGTGAAGCCAAGGGCCGGGCCGACGCCCTGTCGGCCACCGCCCTCCTCAACTGCCTGATCCGGGAGGTCGCCGAGACCGGGCCGCGCCCCGGCGCCGGCCACGTCGTCCACCGGCTCCCCGCGACCGGCCGGCTGCTGCGGGTGCGGGCCGGCCGCCGGCCCACCGAGCCCTGCGTCCGTACCGACGGCGGCTGGCTCCCGCTGACCTTCGACGCCCTCGTGGCCCTGACCGCCGACGAGCTCGGCCGCCGCACCGGCGTCACCAACAGGACCGTCCTCCGCGAGATGACGGACAGCCGGGACGTCGTCGCCGCGCTCCAGCACGCGCGCGCGTGCGCCCGCCCCCCGGAGGACCCGTACCTGCGGTCCGAGCAGGCCCTGCTCGCCGGGCACCGGTACCACCCCGCCCCCAAGGCCCGCGGCACCGGCGCCCCGGAGAGCTGGCTGCCCTACGCGCCCGAGGCCTACGCCCGCTTCCCGCTGGAGCTCCTCGGCGTCCGTGCGGACGTCGTCGCGGAGGACGGTGACCTGTCGCTCCTCGACCCGCTCCTGACCGCGTGCCCCGACGGTTACGTCCCTCTTCCCATCCACCCCTGGGAGCTCGATCTCCTCGGCGACCTGCCCGCCTTCCGCGACGGGCGGCTGCTCCGGCTCGGGCCCGGCGCCCCGCGCGCGGGGCACGCCGTCGCGACCTCCTCGGTGCGGACCGTGTACCTGCCGGGGATCGACACCTTCTGCAAGTTCAGCCTCGACGTGCAGATCACCAACGGGAACCGCCGTCTGGAGCTGCGCGACCTCCTCTGGCTGCGGACGGTCGGCGAGCTCCTCGCGCCCGCCTTCGAACCCCTCCCCACCGCGAGCTTCCTCGCCGACCGGGGCTACCGCACCGCCGACCTCGGCGGGCAGCACGCCTACGAGGGCTTCGCGGTGATCGCCCGCGAGGGTCTGCGGCCGCATCTGCTGCCCGGGGTGACACCGCTGCTCGCGGCGGGCATCGGCGAGGGCTTCCCCGGCAACCCGCTCGACGGGCTCACCCCCGAGCGGGCGCTCCTGTGGTGGCAGCGCTACCTCGACCAGCTGGTGCCGCCGGTCCTGCACGCCTGGCGGGCGCACGGCCTGGTCCTGGAATGCCATCTGCAGAACGTCCTGGTCGGCGTGGACGCCGCCGGTCTCCCCGCGCAGGTGGTCTTCCGCGACCACGAGGGGATACGGATCGTCGCCGAGCGGCACCGGGCGCTCCTGGACCGGTACGCGTCCCGCGGGCCCGCACCGGTCCTGGACGCGGCGCACGGCTGGGAGCGGCTCGTGTACTGCCTGGTGACGAACAACCTCTCCGAGATCGCCGGCGCCCTCACCGACCGCCACCCGGAGCTCGCCGCCGAGCTGTGGCCCCGGGCGCGGGCGGTGTTCGCCGGGTACGCGGCGGAGCACGGAGGTCCGGCGGAGATCACCGGGCTGCTCGGCTCGCCCCACGTGCCCGCCAAGACCAACCTGCTCCTGCGCTGGCTCGACGTGGACGGCGCCGACGCCCGCTACGTCCCCCTGGCCAATCCGCTGAGGACGGCCGTCAGCGGACCGGGCGGTTCAGCCTGACCCGTACGAGCGTGGTCTCCACGCCGCTGTCGACGAGCCGGCCGTCGGTGTCGAAGGCCTCCGGGCCGTCCGTCATCCCGAAGTCGTTGTCGTTCAGGAGGACGAGGGTCGAGGAGCCTTCGACGGCGACGCCCTCGATCTTGCCGGGCACGCCCTCGACGGTGTTGAGGTCGATCACGAGCCGCTTGTCGAGCACCGGCACCTCGGCGGCCGCCGCGTCGTCGAGCTGCTCCAGGGTGGGTCCGGCGGCCGTGTCCCAGTTCGAGCCGAGGATGTCGGAGCCGCGGCGGAGGCGGACCTCGTAGAGGCGGGCGGCCTTGTCGGTGCGCTCCTGCACGAGGAGGCGGTCGCCGCCGACGGCGACGAGCGCGGAGAGCTTCAGCTCGGAGGTCTTCGTCTGGCCGGGCTCGACGACGCCGACGGCGTCGAAGCGGTAGGCGTACTCGGCGGTGACCCGGTTCTCGCGGGGCGAGAAGCGCAGCAGCCGGGTGGTGCGGGAGTTCTCCCCGGAGACCTTGTCGGGGTTGAGCAGCGGGCTCTGCAGGCCGAGGACGAGATCGCCGTCGGGCAGCAGCGCGAGGCCCTCGAAGCCGCGGTTGACCTTGCGCTGGAGGAAGATCGACGGCAGCGACTCGACGACCGGGTAGTCGGTGCCGGCGAGGTGGAGGCCCTGGGGGACGTGGCGGGCGAGGACCCGGCCCTTCGCGGAGACGTGCACGAGCGAGGGCCCGTACTCGTCGACCAGCCAGAAGCTGCCGTCCCGGTCCCGGACGAGGCCCTCGGTGTCCAGGCCGTTCGGGTTGTACGGGAGCGGGGTGGAGGCGTCGTAGGTGTACGGGGCCTCGTCGCGGCCGGGCTGGTTCGGCAGGCCCGTCACGGGGGCGCCGGAGGCGGTGGTGAGCGGGATGGACTTCAGGACCTGGATCCGGTCGCCGACGGTGCGGATCTTCACGATGGCCGGGTCGAAGCCGGGCACGGGGAAGGTGCGCCGCTTGTCCTTGCCGACGGTGATCTGGCCGTTGGGGCCCCGGTCGGTGACGGTCCAGTACTCGCCGCGACGGCCGGCCGGGTAGAGGTCGCTGCCGATGCCGCCGAGGTCGACGCTCCGGTCGTCGGCGACGCTGCCCGGCAGCAGGCCGTTGCTGAAGCCGGCCAGCGGGATGTCGGGGAGGGTCGAGGTGGAGACGACCCGGGCGGCGGGGTCGTCGTGGTGCGCCGGCGTGGCGTCGGCCGTCCCCACGACCACCGAGCACGCGAGCGCGGCGGACAGCGGCAGGACGACGAGGGCGGGCCGGCGCAGGAGGCGCGGATTCATCTGAACTCCCTGGATGACATGGAAAGTCGCCGGTGAGGGCGGCCTCATGGTCCAGTCCTTCGCGCAACACGGAGCGACGTGTTCGCGACGTCCGGGCGAGTCCTGGGTGAACGCGCGCCTCCCCGCACCTCACTCAGTACCGGTCGAGGATGAGCTGCGTCTTGAGGATGTCGCCGTGGTGCAGCCAGCCGTTGGCCTCGGCGACGGCGACGGCGTCCGCGTGCAGGTCGGCCGCGTCGGCGTACGAGTCGGTCTTGAAGGACAGCTCGACGACGTACTCCGTGCCCGTCCCGTTCGCGCCGACGACGGGCAGCACCTCGATGCTCGCGTCGTCGGAGGGGCCCCAGGCGCCCCCGTACACCTTGGCGGTGACCGGCCCGTGGGCGCGGGAGGCCTGGAGGGTGGTCCTGCCCCAGCCGGTGCTGTTCCAGTTCTCCAGCTTGCCGGGGATGTCGTTGACGAGCCAGGTGCGGCCGGTGGTGCTCGTCGGCATGGCGGTGCCGGAGTAGCCGCTGGAGCTGTGGGACTTCTCGGTGGAGAAGCTGAGGGTCTGCTTGGCGTATCCCCAGTCGACCTCGGCGTCGTAGTTGGTGTCGCCGCTGTCGAAGCCGGCGGCGTTGGCCGTGGTGAGGGCGGCGTCGATGTCGCCGTTCGTCACCGGGAAGCGCTTCTTGTACGTCTCCTCGAACGACGAGCCGCTCTTGTGGCGCAGGCGGACGCTCCAGCCCTGGGCGTCGAGCGCGAGCGCGTCGGTGTCGTAGTAGCTGTACGAGCGGGCCTTGGCCGAACCGGTGATGCCGAAGGCCGACTTGACCGCCGTGCTCGGGGCGAAGCTCGCGTCGAGGGCCGCCGCGGTGAGGTTGATCTTCACCTCGTACGTCGGGACGGCGTTGGCCGCGGCGTACGCCGGCGTGGTCGGGGCGAGCAGGGCGGCGGCGGCGGCGAGGGCGACGGCGGAGCCGACGGTGGCCGGGCGCGTGGCCCGAGGCAGGAAGGTCATGCGCCGATGCTCACGAGCGCGGGTGAGGACCGCGTGACCCGCGGACGTGGCCCGGGTGAACCGGCGGCGTCGGGAAACCGGGCCGCGCTACGGCACGTACTTCCCCTCGGGCCGCTGATGGGCGCCGGGAACTTCGTTGCCGTCGGCGTCGGTGACCGTGGCGAAGAAGGACGTGGCCCAGACCGTGATGCGTCCCGGCTCGTGCGCGGTCTCGAAGGGGTGGTCGTCCCAGCGCCCGTACGAGGTCACCCTGACGGCCTCCCCGGGGCGCAGCCAGTAGTCCTGCCCGAAGGGCTCCAGCCAGAGTTCGAGGAGCGCGTCGCCGTCGTTCTGCACGAGCAGCGGAACGGGATGGCCGAGCCGCTGGACGGCCTCGTGGCCGAAGTCCCCGGCCTTCGGCATGTTCTCGGTGAGCGCGGCGGTCATCCGCGCGGCCGGGGTGGGCTGTTGGGCCTGGTGCCGTTTGCTCCGTCTCCACATGGCCACGATTGTCTCCTCCTGCTCCTCGGCGGGTCCCCCTACCGCAGCAGCAGGTTCGCGCCCACGTCCTCCGGGACGGCCTCGCGGACCGGGGTGCTGTCGGGGCCCGGACGGTGTGCGCCGGGGACGGGGGTGGGGGTGGTGCGGTGGAGGAGGACCGTGCCGTCCCGGTGCCAGACCTCCGTGTAGCCGTGGGCGAGGAGGAGGTCGATCCGCTGTCGCTGTTCGTCGGTGGAGGCGAAGGGGAAGGTGCGGTCGTTCGTCCGCAGGAGCACCCAATCGGCGCCGCGCGGTGTCCGGTCGGCGATGACCACGTCCGTACGGGCGGTCAGGCGGGGCGCGATGGTGTTGTCGGCCTCGACCGTGGCGCCGTCGGGGATGAGTGCGGCGGCCGTGGCGAGGGGGTGTCGGTCCGGGGAGAGGGCGGCGCAGACGAGGAAGCAGAGGGCGGTGAGGGCCGCGCCCCGGTTCCGGCCGCCCAGGGGCCTTGAGGGAGCCGTCGCCGTGTCCCGTTCCCCGGACGGGCGCGGGCGGTCGGCAGGTACGGCGACGCAGATCCCATGGCCATGACATTACGTTGCGTACCCATGGGGGCGGGGAGGGAGAATCGCGCCATGGTCATCACCGCGCGAGCCCTCAACCGCTCCACCCTCCATCGGCAGTCGCTCCTGGAGCGGGCGCCGGTCGGCGTCGCGGACGCGGTACGGCGGGTGGTGGGCCTCCAGGCGCAGCATCCCGGCTCGCCGTACGTGGCGCTGTGGAACAGGGTCGCCGGCTTCGACCCGGACCGTCTCGACGGGGCCGTGAGCGGCTTCGAGCTGGTCAGGTCGACGCTGATGCGGCTCACGCTGCACCTGGTGCACGCCGAGGACTACCGGGCCTTCCGGGAGGGCATGGAGCCGACGCTGCGCGGTTCGCGGCTGCACGATCCCCGGTTCACGAAGGCGGGGTTCACGGCGGCCGACGCCGACGCGCTGCTGCCGGGCCTCCTGGCGTACGCCGGGAGCGCGCGGACCGGGGCCGAGCTGAAGGAGCACATCGAGGCGGGCCGGGGCGGGCCCGTGGAGAACGTCGTCTGGCGGATGGTCCGGCAGTACGCCCCGCTGTGGCACGCGCCGACCGGCCCGCCGTGGTCGTTCGGCACCGCGCAGGCCTTCGTCACGGCGAGCGAACTGCCGGTGCTCCGCGACCCGGAGGCGTCCGCCGCCGGCCTGGCGGCCCTGGTCCGGCGCTATCTGGAGGGCTTCGGGCCCGCGTCCGTACCCGACATGGCGCAGTTCACGACGGCCCCGCGCGGCCTGGTACGGGAGGCGGTGAAGGCCCTGGAGGGCGGGCTCGACCGCCTGGTGGGGCCCGACGGGACCGTGCTGTACGACGTACCGGGAGCGGTCCGGCCCGACGAGGACGTCCCGGCGCCGCCCCGGCTGATGGCGATGTGGGACAACGTCCTGCTGGCCTACGCGGACCGCAGCCGGGTCATCCCGCCCGAGTACCGCAAGCACGTCATCCGCGTGAACGGCGACACGCTCCCGACGCTCCTCGTCGACGGGTACGTGGCCGGGGTCTGGCGGCCGGTCGAGGGCGGGATCGAGGCCTCGGCCTTCCACCCGCTCCCGGCCGGGGTGTGGGAGGCCCTCGCCGCCGAGGCCGAGTCGTTCGGCCGGCTGATCGCGGCCCGGGACCCGCACGTCTACCGCCGCTACGACCACTGGTGGGTCAAGGGGCTTCCGACGGTCGAGTCCCGGGTCCTGAGCTATTGACCCTCGATCAGTTCCTTGAGTGCGATGTTGAGTTCCAGGACGTTGACGCGGGGTTCGCCGATGAAGCCGAGGATGCGGTCGTCGGTGTGGTCGGCGACGAGCCTGTCGACCCGGGCGACGGCGAGGTGGTTCTTCTCGGCGACCCGGTGGACCTGGAGCTCGGCGTAGGCCGGGGAGATGTGCGGGTCCAGGCCGGAGCCGGAGGAGGTGACGGCGTCGGCGGGGACGTCGGAGGGCTTCACCGTGTATCCGGGGACGGAGTTGTCCTTGACGACGGCCGCCTTGGCGTCCTTGACCCAGGTGATCAGGTCCTCGTTGTCGCCGGAGCGGTTGGTGGCGCCGGAGAGGATCAGCTTGTACCGGGTGTTGACGCTGTTGGCGCCCAGACCGTTGGAGGGGCGGGGCTGGAACCACTTCAGGTCCGGCTTGTCGCCGGCGAGATAGCTCTGGCCGATCAGCTCCGAGCCGACGACCCTCCCGCTCGCGTCCTTGACCTCGGAACCGTTCGCCTTGCCCGGGAAGGCAGCCTGGGCGATGCCGGTGACGGCGAGCGGGTAGAGGACGCCGCAGATCACGGTCAGGACGAGGAGGGCGCGCAGCCCCGCCCAGAGCACACGGCCGGTGTTTCCTACGGAGTTGTTCATCGTGATCAGCCGATTCCGGGGACGAGGGAGAGGAGGAGGTCGATGATCTTGATGCCGACGAACGGGGCGATCAGGCCGCCGAGGCCGTAGATCCCGAGGTTGCGTCGCAGCATCGAGTCGGCGCTGGAGGGCCGGTAGCGCACGCCCCTGAGGGCGAGCGGGACCAGGGCCACGATGATCAGCGCGTTGAAGACGACGGCGGAGAGGATCGCGGACTCCGGCGAGGCCAGGCCCATGACGTTGAGCCTGTCGAGCGACGGGTAGGCGACGGCGAACATCGCGGGGATGATCGCGAAGTACTTCGCGACGTCGTTGGCGATCGAGAAGGTCGTCAACGCACCGCGGGTGATGAGGAGTTGCTTGCCGATCTCGACGATCTCGATGAGCTTGGTCGGGTTGGAGTCGAGGTCGACCATGTTGCCGGCCTCCTTCGCGGCCGACGTGCCCGTGTTCATCGCGACACCGACGTCGGCCTGTGCGAGCGCGGGCGCGTCGTTCGTGCCGTCACCGGTCATCGCGACGAGCTTGCCGCCGGCCTGCTCGCGCTTGATGAGGGCCATCTTGTCCTCGGGCGTGGCCTCGGCGAGGAAGTCGTCGACACCCGCCTCCTCGGCGATCGCCTTCGCGGTCAGCGGGTTGTCACCCGTGATCATGACCGTCCTGATGCCCATGCGGCGCAGCTCGTCGAACCGCTCCCGCATGCCCTCCTTCACCACGTCCTTCAGGTGGACGACACCGAGGACCCGAGCCCCGTCAGCGTCCTCCACCGCCACAAGCAGTGGCGTGCCACCAGCCTGCGCAATGGCGTCGGTGAGTTCCCGGGCGTCCTGGGTGACCTCGCCACCGCGTTCCTCCACCCATGCCACGACCGAACCGGTCGCTCCCTTGCGGACCTTGCGCCCGTCCACGTCCACGCCCGACATGCGGGTCTGGGCGGTGAAGGCGACCCACTCCGCGCCCGCCAGCTCGCCCCGGTGACGCTCGCGCAGGCCGTACTTCTCCTTGGCGAGGACGACGATCGAGCGGCCCTCGGGCGTCTCGTCGGCGAGCGAGGACAGCTGGGCGGCGTCGGCGACCTCGGCGGCCGTCGTCCCGGAGGCCGGGACGAACTCGGAGGCCTGCCGGTTGCCGAGCGTGATGGTGCCCGTCTTGTCGAGCAGCAGGGTCGACACGTCGCCGGCGGCTTCGACCGCCCGGCCGGACATCGCGAGCACGTTGCGCTGCACGAGCCGGTCCATGCCGGCGATGCCGATCGCGGAGAGCAGCGCCCCGATCGTGGTCGGGATCAGACAGACCAGCAGGGCCGTCAGCACGATCATCGAGGTCTGCTTGTCGGCGCCCGCGTAGATCGCGAACGGCTTCAGGGTGACGACGGCGAGCAGGAAGACGATCGTCAGCGAGGCGAGGAGGATGTTGAGCGCGATCTCGTTCGGCGTCTTCTGCCGTGCCGCGCCCTCGACCAGGTTGATCATCCGGTCGATGAACGTCTCGCCCGGCTTCGTCGTGATCTTGATGACGACCCGGTCCGAGAGCACCTTCGTACCGCCGGTGACCGCGCACCGGTCGCCGCCGGACTCGCGGATGACGGGGGCGGACTCGCCGGTGATCGCCGACTCGTCGACGCTCGCGACGCCCTCGACGACGTCACCGTCGCCG